>JBGYXG010000129.1:0-10542 GCA_041842465.1 Candidatus Limimorpha sp. | reverse complement strand
GATTGTGACGGACAAAATCAATAGCAATTAGGTTTTTCATCTGCCGAGGATGATCGTGTGTCGTATCATTCGGACAAAAATGCTTAATTTTGGAGCCAAATTCAAGTTATGGACAATAGACCGATTATCGAGATAGAACGTGCTTCTGTTTTTCAGCGTGAAAACCTGATTTTATCCGATGTGAATCTGCGCATCGGAACGGGTGAGTTTGTGTATCTCATTGGAAAGACTGGTAGCGGGAAATCGTCATTGCTGAAAGTGCTTTATGGCGAGCTGTCCGCACGTGACGGCAAGGTAATGGTGGCGGATTTCGATCTCACGCGGCTGAAACGCAGGGATATTCCTTTGCTGCGGCGGCGTATAGGCATTGTCTTTCAGGACTTTCAACTGCTTTACGACCGTTCTGTAGAGGCCAATCTTGAGTTTGTGCTGCGTGCCACGGGCTGGAAAAGCGGCATCAAAAACCGCATCGACGAAGTGTTGGACAAAGTTGGATTGGGCGATAAGCGCTCCAGCATGCCCCACCAGCTTTCGGGCGGTGAGCAGCAAGGTGTCGCCATAGCGCGTGCCTTGCTCAACGAACCGGCCATTATCCTTGCTGATGAACCTACCGGCAACTTAGATCCCGACACGACCATAGACGTCATGCGACTGCTACGCCGAATCAGCGAAAACGGGCAGTCGGTCTTCATGGCAACCCATAACTACACCTTGATGCAAAAATACCCTTCACGGGTGGTGCGCTGCCATAACGGAACCATAGAATGCTCCACCATGGAGGGTGCTGCTGAAATATCATTGGAGTACTGCTGATTTTCAGTTGCTTATAAGATTAAAAACAGTTTCTTCAGGTGTCATTCAAAAATGGCGCGTATCAATTTATCTGCATTTGCACTGTTGTCATAGAGCTGTTTCATGGCAGCATCGCGGCGTGCGATTTCTTCAATGGTAAATTCGGTATTCCTAATATTTTGCAATGCGTTGATAATGCCGTCCGGCGTATCGGACACGATGCATAAATCGGCAAGTCCTGTTCCGGCCACCATGTTGGCGTTCACAACGCAAAAACGACCGTTGTAAAGAGCGTTCAATAGCTTTAGCTTCAGTCCGGTGGGTTGGTCAGTGACCAAAACATTCGCCTGTGCCGTTTTCAACAGTTCCTGCATTTCGGCATCGTTTGGATTGGCAATCAGCCGGATGTTGCCGTATTCGGAAACCAATTGTTTCAACGTTGTGGGTGGATTCAGTCCTGCAATAATGCAAGGGAAGTCTAATTTTGAAAACACGTTGTGTATGAGCCATTCGGCAGCTTGCACATTTTCAGCTACCGAAAGATTGCCATGGTACAAAACATGAGAGCCTTTTCCGGGATTTGCTGCGATTTCGTCAAAAGAGTTGAAACTGGGCACCAACAGCACGTTTTCGTAATGCTGTGTGAAATAGTCGGTGTCTTTTTGTGTCACGGTGAAAACACCTTGAGCTTGTTTCAAAATAGCCTCATAATGAAGCAGTTTCTTGGCTTCTTGACGAAGAAACAGGCGTTTCCATGCCTTGGGCTCCGAATCGGCGAGCAGCCGGTAGTAATCGTGTTCAACGTTATGGGCGCGAACAAATATCTTCCTGTCCTTGAATCGCTTGTCCCTCATGATGCTTGTGGTGTGCAATCCTTCGCATAATATGGGATAATCGTCGTGAAGCAAGTTGTTGACCAAGCCGGATGAACGGCGCGAAGCCACAATATAAGGAGTGGGTGTTAGGATGTTCCGGAAGGTGGTGTCGCGATGATAATAGTGCACTTCATGGCAAGCGTTCAATGCCTCGGGTTTGCCGCGACCGTATTCAAAACAATGCAGATGCACCTTGACTCCTTTCTTTTCGAGCCATTTCTGCTTGTAAAACACGTCGATAATGCCACCATAGTTGGGCGGATAGGGGACATCGAACGAGATGATATGTAAATGCTTGTCATTCATAATGTTGATAAATAGAAAGCAGCCGGTTTTTTTCGTTTTCCCAGCACAGTTCCTGCGCTGCCAAACTGAGGTTGTGCTTCCATCGGGTGATGCGTTCGGGATTGGAAAACCCGTCCTTGATGGTGGCGGCAATGGTTTTGGGGTGATGGTTCTCAATGAATAGCCCCAAATCGTATTGGCGGATGATGCGCTCTATTTCAGGCAGATGCGATGAAACGACGGGCACGCCGGCCTGAATGAAATCGAACAGCTTGTTGGGCAGACTGAAACGGTAGTTAAGGTTGGTGTCTTTGTCAAGGCAGAAGCCGAAATCGGCTAATTGCGTGTAAGCCATCATTTTAACATAAGGCATACGCGGAAAGAACCCCACGCGTTCTGTCAGGTTCAACGTTGCCACGTTTTGTTTCAATATAGGCAATACATCGCCACCACCGATGATCATCAGATAGCAGTCGTCAAGCTCTGCCATGGCCTGCACCAACTCTTCTGCGCCGCGTTGTATGTTGATACCGGAACCTTGCAAGACCAACAGATGTTTCTTGGCAGGCAGACCCAAGGTTTGACGGTCGCCTTTGGGAGGCAGGGCTTGGCGCAATGGTATGTTTCTGATTACATGGACGTTGATATGGTATTTCTCGCGAAATAGGTTGGCGATGGATTCGTTTACCGTAATCATCTCATCGAGTTTGGGAACAACATACCCCTCTATGCGTTTCCAAACCCGTTGTACACGTGGTCGGTGTACCAATTCCGGCGTTTCCGTGAAATATTCATGGCTGTCGAAGATCATGCGGATGCGTTTCAAACGGGCAATGAAATAGGTGGGTAGGATGGTGTCCAAATCGTTGGATAATAGCAAATTGGAGCGATGAAACAGCAAAAAGAAAAACAAACGGATGTTGAACTCGGCATAGAAGCAAGGACCCTTTTCAAACAGCAGTTTCATGCGGCGGGTGGCGTAAGGGCGTGTGTCCATGGGAGGGCTTTTGCGTTGGCGACGACCGACAAGCAACACCTCGAAACCGGCTTCCTGTAAAGCCATACACGACTTGTTGACCCTTTGGTCAGTTACCAAGTCATTGATTACCGATACGATTACTCGTTTCAAAATGGAGGTTGATTAAAGAGATTACAAAATTACAATTTAATAACCCTCCTTTTGGAAGATTTCGTATTTTTGACAAAAGTTATTTTTCATGTTTCAGAATTCGTTTTCACTTCGTGACTATAATAGTTTTGGCTTCGATGTCACGGCAAAGCTGTTTGTTGAAATCAATTCAATGTCGCAACTCGTTGATTTGGTGAATCATCCTGTTTTTCAATCGCATCAACGGCTGATTCTCAGCGGTGGCAATAACGTTTTGTTTTGCAACGACTTTTTTGACGGTTTGGTCGTTCATATTAATAGTAAAGGTGTCACGGTCCTTTCCGAGGATGAGGATACCTGTGTAGTGCGTGCACAGGCTGGAGAGGATTGGGATGGCTTTGTCCGCATGATGGTGGAAAAAGGATTGTATGGCATTGAAAATCTGGCGCATATTCCCGGAAAAGTGGGCGCAGCACCTGTGCAAAATATCGGTGCTTACGGCATGGAGGTGAAAGATGCGTTGTTGCAATGCACCGCCATTGATGTCGGGAATGGCCATCAGCGTGTGTTCAAGAACCAAGAATGCCGGTTCGGCTATCGCAGCAGCCTGTTCAAGACAGAATGGAAAGACCGTTATATCATTGTTTCTGTAGATTTTCTATTGAAGAAACACGCACCGCTGAGACTTGAATACGGCAACATTATTAACCATCTGAGACAAAACGGAATCGATAGTCCGACCTTGCTCCAATTGCATGATGCCATTTGTGAAATCCGCGATGCCAAGCTGCCCGATGTGAAGCAAATCGGTAATGCGGGCAGTTTTTTCAAGAATCCTGTTGTTGAAAAAGCAGAGTTTGTGGCGCTTCAACAACTTTATCCCGACGTGCCGAGTTATCCCGAGCCTGACGGCGGGGTGAAAGTGCCTGCGGGTTGGCTCATCGAAAAGGCGGGGTGGAAAGGCTGGCGAGAAGCCCATGTGGGCGTGTATGAGAAACAGGCCTTGGTGTTGGTGCATTATGGCGGAGGAATAGGACGTGAGATTGTCGCGCTATCGGAAAAGATACGACAATCAGTAAAAGATAAATTCGACATCACCATCACGCCTGAGGTGAATTTCATCCGCAATAGCCTTTGATTGCCGATAGGGGCGTTCGTGGGCAAAGTAGGCTGAGTTTTTGACTATCCTACAATCAGTTGGCCGATAAGATCGGAGACGGAAGCGTAGCCATGCCGCTCGCAATAATCAGTGATGCCGCGTGCCACTTTTGCCGAGATGGCTGGATCGATGAAGTTAGCCGTCCCGATTTGAATGGCGGAAGCCCCGGCAAGCATGAACTCCACCGCATCGGTAGCGTTGGAGATGCCTCCCAAGCCGACAACGGGAATCTTTACCGCCTTGGCCACCTGCCAAACCATACGCAGGGCGACCGGCTTCACACAAGCACCCGAAAGCCCTCCTGTCATCATCGACAGTCTTGGACGACGTGTTTCGGCGTTGATAGACATGCCCATCAAGGTGTTGATGAGCGATACCGAATCGGCACCGGCGGCTTCAGCGGCTTTTGCAATTTCGGCAATGTCGGTCACGTTGGGCGACAGCTTAACCATCAGGTGTTTATGATATGCTTTTCTGACTTCCGACACCACTTGCGATATGCCCGAACAGCTCATGCCAAAGGCCATGCCACCTTGCCGCACGTTGGGGCAGGACACGTTCAGCTCGATAGCGGGAATCTTGTCCAAGGCATCGATACGCGCGGCACCTTGCACATAGTCGTCAATGTTGGATCCCGACAGGTTGAGGATGACATTGGTATCGAAATCGCATATACGCGGATAAATGGTTTCGACAAAATGGGCGATGCCTTTGTTTTGCAGTCCTACGCAGTTGAGCATTCCCGCTGCCGTTTCGGCCATGCGCGGATACGGGTTGCCCTCGCGCGGATGAAGGGTGGTGCCTTTTACAATGATGCCGCCGAGGTCGGACATGCTGACGAAATCGGCGTATTCTTCACCATAGCCGAACGTTCCCGATGCGGTTAGCACGGGATTGCGCAGCACGAGGCCTTTCCCAAGTTGGATGATTTCGTTTACCATAGCAATCTTCTGATGTTAAAAATGGGACCTTCCTTGCAGACACACAAATGCCCTTCCGTTGTGTTTTCAACGCAGCATAAACAGGCACCCAAGCCGCAAGCCATGAGATTCTCAAGCGATACTTCACACCACAGGTCTTTTTCTTTGCAGAGCGCGGCAACCGCTTTCATCATGGGTTTGGGACCGCAGACGTAAATCCTGTCGAACCGGGTCTGTTGCCAAATCGAATGCTGTGTGACAAAGCCTTTTTTCCCCAAAGAACCATCTTCCGTAGTGCAAGCAACAGGTGCGATTTTTTCATAGGTCTCGCGGCGGATCAAGTCGGTTTTCGATTTGCCCCCCAACAGAAACTGTAATGTGACACCTTTGGATTTCAACATCTTACCCCAATAATACAAAGGAGCAATACCGATACCGCCTCCCACCAATAGGACCTGTTCACGGTCGGATTGCGGTAGGGTGAAACTATTTCCCAAGGGCAGCACCATGTTGACTGTTGCGCCAACGGGTAGGGCGGCGATGTGTCGTGTTCCTTCGCCGGCTTTCTGCACGAGTAATGAAATTTCGTTTTTTGAAGGCTCAACGTCGTGGATGGAAATGGGACGGCGCAGATAGGTTGAGGGCGAATCGTCAACGCGAACCTGTACGAACTGTCCAGCCTCAATAAGGGGTAGTGGCACCGATGACCAGTACCTTTGCCATACCGATTTGCCGTAATCAACGGTTTCCATCAGTTCGAAATCCGTAATCTGTTTCATTCTTGTTCTATTTCGCGGTAAAGATAGAAAGTTTTGTGCTATTTCTGCAAAAGTGATGGATGTGTGTTGTTATGAAAACATCATACTTGTTGACCATATCAAGGTGTTGCACAAAAAAAGCTGCCGTGGCAGCTTCGTGATTATCATTCAGCCTTTTTTGCCCTTGGCTTTTTGGGCGTTTCGGGTTTGGCTGCTTTTTCTGCTTTTTCAGGCTGTGCGGCTTGTTCGCCCTTTTCTGTTTCCGGTTCGCTGAAATCGAGCAGGTTTCTGTCTATGAGCATCTGGTACCAAGCGAACACCTTTTTCATGTCGGACGGATATACGGCTTCCTTATCGTAATCGGGCATGACCTCTTCAAACTTAACACGGAGCTGGTCGGCACCGGCTTTCTTGAAGTCGAAATCGACGTGATCGCCCATTTTGGCGTGAATCATCTGAAAAACTTCCTTGAGCAGACGGTCTTCATCAACGGAAAAAATGGAAATCTCTTCGAGTGAACTCATGCGGTCGTGTGCAAAGGCAGGGCTGCATTTGCCATCGATGAGCGATTCGACAATGATTCTTCCTGTCGCTTGCGACTTGATTTGGAACAGACCCGGACGGCCTGAAATAGATACGATCTTACTTAAATCCATAGTTGTCTATAGTTGTATTTCAAAAATTCGGGGCAAAAGTAAGGATTTTTCAAACAACATGCTTTTTCGGCAATGACAAATCTTCTTTCTAATTCAATTTTAAGGTGCTATTGCCAAGTAAGTAGTCTTGCATTCGGCAAACGAGACCTTTTTTATGCGGGTAAAAACAGGCAACTGTCGCCGTAGCTTAGGAAGCGGAAATCGTGGTCGAGGGCAAAGCGGTAGGCTTCTTTCCATTGGTCGCCGATTAAAGCGGACACAAGCAGCAGCAAGGTGCTTTTAGGCTGATGGAAGTTGGTGATAAGCCCGCTAATCACACGCATGGTATAACTGGGGGCAATCATCAATGCCGAGCTTGCCTCTAATCTTGTCAGCCCGTTGTTTTCAAGATAACGGATGACGTAATGCAATGACTCTTCGGTTGTCAAGGTTCCGTGTGCCATGTATGGAAACCATTGTGGAATATGTAAGTTTTTGATTTCCAATTCGTTTTCGTGCAGAAGCATCCCAATCCAGTAGAGGCTTTCCAAGGTGCGTGTGCTGGTGGTGCCCACCGGAATGATGTGTTTTCCGAGATGTTTCAAAAGATTTTCGATCAAAGATTTGCGTACAATGATGGTTTCGGAGTGCATGGCGTGTTCCCCAATGGTGACTGTTGAAACGGGTTTGAAGGTGCCTGCGCCAACATGCAGCGTCACTTCGTCAAACTCGAAACCCCCGGCATGTAGCTGTTCGATGAGCGGTTTTGTAAAGTGCAGTCCTGCTGTCGGAGCCGCAACCGATCCGTCGTAGCGTGCGAAAACAGTTTGATAGCGCGTCCGGTCGTCGGGTTCCGCATCGCGGTGCAGATAGGGCGGGAGGGGAATCTCGCCGGCAATCTCTAAAACAGTGGCAAAAGGTGTTTCCTGGGGAGTCCAAGAAAATTCCACAATGGAGTATTGGTCGTTTTTTTCAATGCGTTTCGCGGTCAGGACGATGTCTTTTTCATGCGAACTCAACTTCATTTCAAGCGGTTCTTCATGCCATCGCTTCGAGTTGCCTACCAAGCATTTCCATCTCACGGGAGACGGACTGGAAAAAGCAATTTGATAGTCGGACAAAGGCTCGAGGCAAAACACCTCGATGTGGGAGCCGCTATCTTTTTGGAACTGCAATCGGGCTTGGATCACTTTGGTCTCGTTAAAGACAAGTAACGAGTTCTCCGGTAAAAATGTTCCAATATTTCGAAAGACGGATTCCTGTATATAGCTGTTTTTCAGTACTAATAGCTTTGAAGCATCGCGTTCCGCCAAAGGGTATTTCGCAATACGGGATTCGGGTAACGGGTAGTCGTAGTCGTCGATGGCAATATGTTTGATGTCGATCATCGTCAAAATTTTGCGCAAAGATAGTTGAAATGCTTTTAGAAGCCTTTTTTGTTGGGGAACTCTGTCTAAATTTGTGCCGTAGTTATCGCTTCCGAAATACGGAAGTAAGGATGCCCGACTTCAAAAAATGCTATTTTTGTGCCGCGAATCAATACAAGTCTGCTATGATCAAACGACACGTTCCGAATGCAATCACCTGTTGCAATCTGCTTTCAGGATGTCTTTCCATTCTTTTTCTTTTGTCAGGAATGCCGGTCAAAGCGGCGCTGATGGTTTTTGTGGCGGCGATTTTCGATTTTTTCGATGGCTTTGCGGCACGCCTTCTGAAAGCCCATTCTCCCATAGGTGCCGATTTGGATTCGTTGAGCGATGTGGTGTCGTTTGGCGTTGCCCCTGGATTTATCATGTACTTTCTCATCGGATTGCCGTTGGAAAGACCGGTGCTGCCGTTCTTTGGTATTGACTTATTGCCTTGTGTGGCATTTTTACTGCCGGTGTTTTCCGCCTTGCGTTTGGCGCAGTTCAATGTCGATAGCACTCAAAAGACCTCTTTTCTCGGTCTTCCGGCACCCGCTATGGCTGTTTTTATGGCCTCGTTACCCTTGGCGTTTCGGCAATTGGGGCTATTGTGGGAGGGCGTGTTGAATCCCTATGCAGGAATCGCTATTGTGCTGATTTTTAGCTTTATGATGGTTTGTAACCGCCGTTTTATTTCGTTTAAGATGAAGTCGGTGCGTTGGAAAGACAACGAAACGCGTTGGATCATCTTGGGCGTTGGCGTGGTGGGTTTTGCCGTTTTTCAACTTGTAGCATTGCCCTTCATCCTGATGTTTTATGTTTTGATGTCGCTGTTCTTTCCACCAAAGGTTGAACAAGCTGAATAATGACAATTAGAATAGGAAGCCGGTTTTTTTCGGAGCGTTTCGGATCTAAAATTCCTTTCTTTTCAACTCGAAGTTGTGCCCGAGATAGACTTCTCTGACATGCGGATCGTCGGCAAGCTGTTCGGGCGTTCCCGACATGAGTACGGAACCGTCGAAGAGCAGGTAGGCGCGGTCGGTGATTGACAGGGTTTCGTGTACATTGTGGTCGGTGATGAGAATGCCGATGTTTTTCACTTTCAGTTTGGCGATAATGCGTTGGATGTCTTCCACGGCAATGGGATCGACCCCGGCAAAAGGCTCGTCCAACAGAATGAATTTGGGATCGACGGCCAAGGCGCGGGCGATTTCAGTGCGTCGCCTTTCGCCGCCCGAAAGCTGGATGCCTTTGCTCTTGCGTACGTGCTGCAAGCCGAACTCATCGAGCAGCGACTCAAGTTTTTCGTGTTGTTGCGCCTTGCTCATCCCTTTTTTGAACTGCATGACCGAAAGGATGTTGTCTTCCACACTCATCTGTCGGAACACGGAGGCTTCCTGAGCCAAATAGCCGATGCCCATCTGGGCGCGTTTGTACATGGGCTCTTCGGTGATGTCGCGTTCGTCGAGGAACACTTTGCCGGAGAAGGGTTTGATGAGACCGACCACCATGTAAAAGGTGGTAGTCTTACCGGCACCGTTGGGACCGAGAAGTCCAACGATCTCTCCTTGGCTCAGCTCGGTGCTGACTTGTTTGACAACGGTGCGTTGCTTGTATTTCTTGACGAGTTGTTGGGTCCAGAGTTTCATAAGGGTTGAGGATGGTTTAGAATATTCCTTCTTTTAAGATGTCGTGCAGATGAATGACGCCGGCATAATCGCCGTTCGCCATGACCGGAAGCTGTGTGATGCTGCTGTTGCGCATTTTTTGAAGTGCATCGGCGACAAGAGCGTCCTCGTCAATGGTCTTGGGATTGGGGGTCATGATTTCGGATGCCTTGATTTTGTCGATATCGGCATGGTTGAGCAACATGCGTCTCAGGTCGCCGTCGGTGATGATGCCGACCAACTTGCCGTTCGATGTGACGATAGTGGCGCCTAAACGTTTCTTTGTCATTTCGATGATGACTTGGGTGAGGCTGTCGTCGGGGCTTACTTCGGGTTTTTCATTATCGGAATAAAGGTCTTTCACGCGCAGATACAACTGTTTGCCGAGTGCTCCGCCTGGATGAAACTTGGCGAAGTCCTCGGTGGAAAAGCCGCGGCATTTCATCAAGGTCATGGCCAGCATGTCGCCCATGACCAACTCCGCCGTGGTGCTGCAGGTAGGAGCAAGGTTGTCGGGCACTGCCTCGTTTTCAACGGTGACATCAAGCACAAGGTCGGCTTGACGGGCAAGAAACGATTGCCAGTTGCCAACAATGGCGATGATTTTGTTACCACGGAGCTGAATAAGCGGCACCAGCACCTTGATTTCGGGAGTCTCGCCGCTTTTCGAGAGAATAATGACAATGTCTTCATCGCGAACAATGCCCAAGTCACCATGGATGGCATCCACCGCATGCATGAACACCGATGGCGTCCCCGTGGAATTCATTGTAGCAACGATTTTTTGAGCAATAAGGGCGCTTTTCCCGATGCCGGAGAAAACAAGATTCCCCTTGCTTTCCAGAATAAGATGAATGGCTTTTGAGAAATTTTCATCCACTGATGATTTTAGGTGCTTAATCGAATCAATCTCATTTTCAATAACTTGTAATGCGAT
>JBGYXG010000128.1:0-15825 GCA_041842465.1 Candidatus Limimorpha sp. | reverse complement strand
GCCCAATTGCTCAAAATATTGGTCGAGAGTTTCTTCGTTGTCGGCAAAGACATTGAGCCATTCCAAACGCACATTCATATAGTAGAAGATGAAACGGCTGAACAAGCCGTTTTCAGCATCGGGAATGAGCGAAAGAATTTGTCGAGGTGTACCCGACAAAAGAGCCGACAGGCGAGGTCGGGCAAGTTCGACAAACTCACGGTCTTTACGGCGAGTGTAGGAAATCATTTCATGGTGGAATGCTTTACGGAAACCGTCAGAAAAATTGCCATAGTCGGATTTGAATGTATTGGCAAGCGTGTCGCCTTCGGTCTCAAACATCAAACCTACACCTTGGTTGTCGTTCAAAACCTGATAAACCGATGTGGCACTGCTATTGGCAGGAATGAGCAATGTTTTGATGGGCGGTTCTTGTGGCGGTTCGTTATTCTTCTTGTCAAGTGCATACTCATTTTGCAAGCGTTTGTATTCTTCCATCTCGGCGGCGTAGAGTTTTTTCAGACTATCGTGGATAGGCTGAACAAGATGGCGACAGAGGGTAAGCCTACCTTTGCCAGCCGAAGCCTGTGCGGTAACGAACAGAAAGAGATTGGGAAAAACCTCACGACCGCCATAGTTGCCAAAGATATTTGGCAAATAGGCAGAAAAGACAGTGAGCGAACCCAACAAAAGCAAGTCGGCATCTTCGGGCGAATTGGCTTTGCTGACAATTTGCGCAAGCAAACTTGGAAGCGTGTCTTTGATGTCCTGCGAAAATGTTGGCATATCCTCTATTTCCTCTGCTGGGGATATGGGGGATTTAGGGGAAGTGTTCAAATGAGAATTGGAATTTGAAAATTGAAAATTCCTTGGCAGTGAATTACTTGCAACACTTATTCCTGCTTGCTTGGCAAGGTGGAAGAGCGTTTTGATGGTGATGCCGTGTCCGTGTGCTTTGAGGCAAGCCGAAAATTGCTTGTCGGTTTCGGTGGCGGCATAGTTGGGATAGAAATGGCTCAAACGCTGGAAATAGGAGCGACCATTTTCGCCCAAAGCGTCAGCGAGGGCAAAGCCCAAATCACGCCAATCGGCGTAGTTTGGAGCAATGTCTAAGGCTGCGGCTTCGATGCGTTGGGTGATTTGCTCAATCTCTTGTTCTGTGTCTGTTGATACGACAGCAAAAGATTGATAATTTTCTGTATTATGTGCTGATGGCTGCTTGTTTAGCCAATCTTGCGGATTAAATTTTTTCTTGCTCATTGATGTAAGAATTTAGGATTGATGAAACAATTAGGGTCGTGAGGCAGGAAACAGGCACGCGAAATGTCTTTGCCCGATTTGTCGGCCTCAACACCGTAAGTTTGTAGCAGATAATTGGCTACTGCCCGAAAATAATCGGCGTGTGAGATTGTGGAAATGTCGATTTCCACAACCCACTTCAAGCCGTCTCCAGACGGACTTCGGAACAGCAGTTGCGTATCGAAGCACGTGTCGTGCAATAGTTGTGAACGAAGTTCATCAACTTGCACATGGTCAAAATCAACGCACAGCAAACCCGAATACTGAATGAGGCCTTTGTCGCTGCGTGTATCGAAAGTGCCGCTGAATGTACAGTAGTCGAAATTTGCCGCTTTGAACATACGTGCCCGCTTGGGGTCGGCAAAATTGCGAAGCATGGCAGTATTGGCTTTGGCGCAATTACCCACAATGTAATTGTAAGCATCAAGCAGCGAAATATCCTTGTAAGGCTTGACATTGGTAATGGGCGAGCGAAAAAACGAGAACTGCGGAAAATACGTTTCGGCTTCGATAGGGCTACTGTTTCTGTACCAACGATTATCCTCTCCAATGCGGAGATTCATCGACTTGTTGAGTGTTTGCAACAATTCATTGCCCACTTGCTTGAAATGCAATGCGGCAAAATCAAAGGCATCGCCATCGGAGATAGTGCCTGAATTGTCGTGGTGCAAAGCGTATTCGGGACTGAGGGCAGTGCCCAACTCGGTCTTGTGAATCCACACGTGCAGCGTGCTACTGCCCTCGGCGAAAGGGTTGCAGCATAAGCCGCAATCCCTGCTGGACAAACGCATTACTACCTCATCGGGATAGTATTCACGCAGAATATGGGCGTAAATGCCAATGCCGTAGTGCGTTTTGTTGAGAATCTGCTGTCTATCTATCTTTGCCATAGCCACGAATTTTATACATGGTGTAATTGTCTTTCAAAATCCGCTCAATGTCTTGGCGCAGATAGTAGATTTTGTTGCCAATGCGTGTGAAAGGAAGTGTGCCGTTGGTACGCAGTGTTTGGAGCGTGCGTGGCGAGATGTGCAGACGTTGCATCACATCTTGTCCGTCAATCCAATCTTCGAGGAATGAATATTCCACCAAACGGTCTAACTCGCAGTCGCTGAGGTCGTCAAGCGATATTTTCTGCCTTTGGAGCAAAGCCGCCTGCACAAAAGGACACGAGCGAAGCATTTTGCCAAAAGGCTCTGTCTGTTTTTCCGCCATCTCAATCAAGATGTCGCGGAGCAATTTGGGTTCGCTCATTTTGCACCTCCTCTTTTGGCGTTGATAAACTGAATAGCTTCGGCTTGTAGTTCGGCAGTCGTCTTGCGTTTGTCGGTTCTGAGCCACGCATCAATCTCCGATTTCAAGAATTGGAGTTTCTTCCCTTTTTTATGGTAGGGAATAGCGTGCTGACCAATCCAGCCATAGACAGTTTGTCGGGCTGGGCGGTCGGGCAAGTACTCGCAGAGTTCTTGCAGGTTGAACCAACGGTCGGCAGGTTCGACCGCATTGTTAGAGTTACGAAGTAAAACTTTCATCTCTTTTACTTCGTCAATAAGCAGGGAAACCGCTTGGGGCAACTGCTCAAAAGTGATTGTTTTTTCTTCTTGAAAAGACATTGTACTAAATATTTAATTCGACAATGGCTTCTTTTCAAGTGGCCACGAAAAAAGAAACCGCCATTCTGTTTGAATGACGGTGCAAAAGTCCAAGTATTTATTGAGGTGGCTTTTGTAGTGAACGTTCACTACAAAAACATTTTATTGTTATTCATTGATTATTTGCTGTTGTTTGGCAAGCATATCTTCAAATATTTTGGTCAAACTTTTCATATCTGCATTGGAAGCTGCTTTGGTTGTTGATAAATCGTTTTGGAAAGATGCCAAGTCTTTATTGATACATTCGCCAAAGGCGGCAAAAACATCTTTCTTTGAACATTTGTTGCCTTGTGAATCAACAAAAAATCCAAGTTCAGACAGAACATTAACCACACGGATAAAATTCACTCTCATTCCCTTGATAGAAGCAAGATTGATTTTTCCGTTATGTGCGTTTTCGATCTCAAACTGTTCTTTTATTGGTGCTATCATTTTCAACAATTCACTTTTGCATCTGATCAACTGCTCCTCGCCCTCGCCGAAATCATCTATCAGTTTTATTATAAATGAGATTTTGAAGTATTTACTTCTGTCATCATCAAATTTCAAACCGTTGCATATTTTGCGAATTTCGGAAATCTTGTGTTTGTGACATCTCAAATTATCATACAATGTGTATGCAGAATTGAAGAAGTCGAGCAGTTTTGAAGAATTATCTGCAAAACCATTGGTAGTTAGATGATTATATTGCTGGTAGTTGAAATCATCATCAAGATACTCATCAAGTGAAGTTTGGGGATAATCATCACGATTTTCTGAAATTGCTTTTTCAATGTTGTATTTGTTTGGAATGCAGTCAATAGGCTCTGAACGCAGTTTTGAATTTTGTTCCGTACCAAGTAGGAAATACATATATCCAAACGATTCATCGGCAGAGATCACTTTGAATAATTCCGCTCTGATGTCGTTTGACTTCTCTATTGGTATCTCTTTCGGATAATTCACCAAAACAGGTTCTTCTTGTTGCATGGAATTGTTATTGTCGAACATGTCTTTTTGCAACAGATAGTTTTGCCGCCGAATGTCGGCAGAAAGAATTTCATTGAAATATTTATCCGTATCGGTTTTGCTTCTTCGCAATGGAAGCAACTCGTTTACAATGCGGACAATATCATCCAAATACTTGATTTCTTCTTTATGCAGTTCAATATATTCTTTTGCTCTCATATTATTCCTCTTTGATTTTGAGATTGTCGATTTTGATTACATCGGTTGCTTTTTCTTTCTTCTCATCAACCACTTTGGCATAAACCTGTGTAGTGCGGACATTGGTATGACCTAACATCTTGCTGACGGTGTAGATGTCGGTGCCGCCAGCCAATTGCAATGTTGCGTAGGTATGGCGGAAGCAGTGGAACGTGATGCGGCGTGTGATACCGGCTGACTTTATCCAACGTTCCAGCGGTTTTGAAATCCACGATGGGTCGGGCAAATCCTCGAAAACAAGTTTTTCGGGGGCTTGTGGTTCGCCACAAAGCGAATAGGCTTGTTCGCTGATGGGCATATATTCAACGCCTTTGGTTTTCTGCTGTGTGAAGTTGAGGCGGTAGTTCTCGCCATCTTTCTGAATTTCGCTCCAGCGAAGTTTCTGAATGTCGCAGTGGCGAAGCCCTGTGAGGGCGGAAAACAAGGCAGCACGTTTGAGAATGGGGCGGTCGCAATCAGTGGCGGCAAGGGTATTGAGTTCATCAACGGTCAGATGTTCGCGGCGACTTTCCTGCTCCTGTATGCCCTTGACTTTGGCGGATAGGTCTATTGTCAGATAGCCATCGACAAAGGCTTGTTTGAGGGCGGCTTTGAAAATGCTGAAATAGGTGGCGGCGGTGTTCTGCGACACCGTACCTTTCTTGTTGCCGCCACAGGGGGCAGTAATAAGAAACTGACGGAAATCCTCAATCAGTTTGAGGTTGATTTGCGAAAACAGAATGCTATCGCCCTCGGCAAAGAGTTTGAGCAATTCGCAAACCCGATTCCAATTGACGATGATAGACTGCGAACTGCGTTTGTGTCGTTGCACTGCTGTTTTCTGAAAATACTCAATGAAATTACATTGCGAACGCTCGTTCTGTTCGGCTTGTTCTGCTTCTGTATCGGTATAGAGAGCCGCATTGTCATATTCACGTTGGCGGATTTTGCGGACATTATCGGCATAGATGCAAGATTCTTGGTCTTTCTCGCTTTTGCATTGGATAATGCCGTTCACATCACGCTTGGGTTTGAACGTTTTGCTGGTTTCGGTGGTTCGGGCTGTGCGCGACTTGTCCCAAATGGGGGTTGTGACGGTGCGGTTGATTGCCTCAATAACACGGTTTGGCTTTGTGCTACCAGGCTTGAACACTGGATAACTCTCGATTATCAGATACCACTCGTTGTGATATTCTGACTTACGAAGTTTGACCGTAACTTTTGTATTGACGAGGGCTTTCTTCATGGCGGCTTATTTGCTTGGGTTGAACACTTTGTCGATTTCTGCTTTCGGCACAAATACATATTTCCCCTTTTGACAAGTGGGGATGCCAATCTTGCGGATAGTTTTGTAAACGGTGGAATCGGAAACGCCGTATTTCTTTGACACCTCGCCAATAGTGTATGAGTCGGAAGCATCAAAATTGTATGGTTTCGCAGGTTGAGGTGTTGGCGTTGCTTGCTGTTTTTGCTCTACCAACGGAAACATACTTTCGATATGGGCGCGGCTGATGCGTGTAAGTCGTTCACCCAAATTTACGGCTGGCAGATTGCCATTTCTGATTAGCCTGTAAATGGTATCGCGAGAGATACCAAACAAGGCAACGGCTTCGGCAATGGAAATGTATGGGCGTTCTTGCGGAACTTTGTCTGCAAGTTCCTGCTTGTGCTGCTCCTTTTTCTCTTCACGCTTTTTTGCTCTATATGCAGCCTCACTACAATGGCGAGAGCAGTATTTAGAGTAAACCGTTTTGGCAAGAAATGTACTCCCGCACATTTCGCATTTTCGTTCTAATTTGTACTTGCTTGCAGGCATATATCGTATGTTTTTAGTCGAATTAAGTAGCATTAAGTACTGATAAGTCGCACCTTATCGCTAATTAAGTCGCGTTACAAATATGTTGCAAATATACAATAAAAATCCCATATATAAGCACAAATAACGAAAAATATTTATCAACAAAAATGGGTATAACACATTGTGCTACACCCATTTGGTTATTTTTGATAAACGGTTGTTTATCTACATTATTTCACTTCCTCAAAGTCAGCATCGGTGACAGTGTCGTTGCTGCCGTCGCCTTGTTGCTGGTTGCCGGCATTGGGGTTCTGGTAGCCACCTTGCGGTCCGCCTTGCGGTCCGGCGTTCTTGTACATTTCTTCGCTGGCCTTTTGCCAGATGGCGTTCATCTCGGCCATGGCAGCGTCGATGCCGGCGATGTCTTGCGATTGGTGGGCGGTCTTCAGCTTGCCCAAAGCGCTTTCGATTTCGGCTTTCTTGTCGGCTGGCAGCTTGTCGCCATATTCTTTCAGCTGCTTCTCGGTCTGGAATACCATGGCGTCGGCTGCATTCAGCTTATCGATGCGTTCACGTTCCTTTTTATCGGCTTCGGCGTTGGCGTCGGCTTCGTCTTTCATGCGCTTGATTTCGGCATCGGTAAGTCCGGAAGAGGCTTCGATTCTGATCTTCTGCTCTTTACCTGTAGCTTTGTCTTTTGCCGAAACGTTCAGGATACCGTTGGAGTCGATATCAAAAGTGACTTCAATCTGCGGGACACCGCGTGGCGCAGGAGGGATGCTATCCAGGTTGAAACGGCCGATGGTCTTGTTTTGGGCAGCCATAGGACGCTCGCCTTGCAGCACATGGATTTCAACGGAGGGCTGGTTGTCGGCAGCGGTCGAGAACACCTCCGATTTACGGGTCGGGATGGTGGTGTTGGCGTCGATCAGTTTGGTCATCACGCCACCGAGGGTCTCGATGCCGAGGCTCAGCGGGGTGACGTCAAGCAAAAGGACGTCTTTCACTTCGCCGGTGAGCACACCGCCTTGGATGGAAGCACCAATGGCAACGACTTCGTCAGGGTTAACGCCTTTCGAAGGCTCCTTCTTGAAGAAGTCGCGGACGATGTTCTGGATGGCAGGGATACGGGTGGAACCACCTACCAAGATGACATCGTCAATGTCGTCAACCGTCATGTTGGCATCTTGTAAAGCCTTGCGGCAAGGCTCGATGGTGTCGTGGATCAGCTTGTCGGAAAGCTGTTCAAACTTGGCGCGTGAAAGGGTTCTGACAAGGTGTTGCGGAATGCCTTCAACAGGCATGATATAAGGCAGGTTGATTTCGGTTTCGCTCGATGACGACAATTCGATTTTTGCCTTTTCGGCAGCCTCCTTCAAACGTTGCAAAGCCATAGGATCCTTGCGAAGGTCGATATTGTGGTCTTTCTTGAACTCTTCAGCCAGCCAGTTGATGATGGTTTCGTCAAAGTCGTCGCCACCGAGGTGGGTGTTGCCGTTGGTCGATTTCACCTCGAAAACGCCATCGCCCAATTCAAGGATGGAGATATCGAAAGTTCCGCCGCCCAAGTCATACACGGCGACTTTTACATCGTTCTTTTTCTTGTCCAAGCCATACGCCAAAGCTGCGGCGGTAGGCTCGTTGATGATGCGGCGCACTGTCAGTCCGGCAATCTCACCGGCTTCCTTCGTGGCTTGACGTTGCGAGTCGCTGAAGTAGGCGGGAACAGTGATAACAGCCTCGGTAACAGTCTGTCCCAAGAAGTCTTCGGCGGTTTTCTTCATCTTCTGAAGCACCATGGCAGAAATTTCCTGAGGCGTGTAGTTCTTGCCGTCGATGTCGATGCGTGGCGTGTTATTCGGTCCTTGAATGACTTTATAAGGCACACGGTTCATTTCGTTCTGCATCTTGTCGTAGGTCTCGCCCATAAAACGCTTGATGGAATATACGGTACGGGTTGGGTTGGTGATGGCCTGACGCTTGGCAGGCTCGCCCACCTTGCGCTCGCCGTTATCAGTGAATGCGACGACGGATGGAGTGGTGCGGTGGCCTTCGCTGTTGGCGATGACGACCGGCTCGTTACCTTCCATGACGGCAACGCACGAATTGGTTGTTCCTAAGTCGATACCAATGATTTTTGACATGTTTTGTTTCTCCTATTATAAATGATACTTTTTTTCGATGCTATGTATCAGTCAATCATTGTGCCAAAGGATGCAGAGGAGGATTGTGAGGGTGTACAGCCTGATTGTTTGCTGTACAAACACTTAATAATCATACAGATAGAAGTTGTGTGTCAGGGTGTGTGACAAAATGACAAAATGGCGCATTGGAAGTTGTATGCGATGCTTTGAAGATAGCCGACGGTTAACTTTTTGAAGCGTTTTTATCTTTTCTTTTTGAAGAAATCGGTGAGCAGGGAGAGACATTCGCTTTCCATGATGCCTGTGGTGATTTTTGTTTTGGGATGCAGCATGTTGCCATATTTCTGAAAACCGTTTTTCGGGTCGTCGGCAGCCCAGACCACTTTGGCCACATGGGCGTGGGCAAGGGCGCCGGCACACATGGGGCATGGCTCGAGGGTCACATAAAGCGTGCATTCCTCAAGATATTTTGCGCCGATTGCATTGGCGGCTGCAGTAACGGCCAGCATCTCGGCATGGGCGGTCACGTCGTTCAGTGTTTCGGTCTGGTTGTGCGCTCGGGCAATGATTTTGCCATTGCAGGTCACCACGGCACCAATAGGGATTTCGTCCTCTTCAATGGCTTTTTGTGCTTCAAGGTAGGCCTGTTTCATAAAATATTCATCGGAAAAAATGCTAAGACCCATGGCAATTGCAGTTGTCGTTGTTGTGACGGCAAAAATAGCGTTTTTTATCGTCCGATTTTTGTATCTTTGTGGCTTATTACGATGGTATGAACGATAATCTTGATGCTACCGGATCGCAGCTTTCAAAGGCGGAGAAAGACCTTGAAAACGTGCTTCGCCCTGATGCTTTCGACAGTTTTGCAGGTCAGAAGCAGGTGGTGGACAACCTGCGTATTTTCGTGCAAGCCGCTGCCCAGCGTGGCGAAGCGCTCGACCATACGCTGCTGCATGGTCCGCCCGGTCTGGGCAAGACAACGCTGTCGCATATTATCGCCAATGAGTTGGGCGTGAATATGAAGATGACCTCGGGGCCGGTGCTCGACAAGCCGGGCAATCTGGCAGGCTTGCTGACCAATCTTGAGCCAAACGATGTGCTTTTCATTGACGAGATCCATCGCCTGACACCGGTGGTGGAGGAGTATCTTTATTCGGCTATGGAAGATTATCGGATTGACATCATGATTGAAACGGGTCCCAATGCCCGCAGCATACAGATCGCCTTGAACCCTTTCACGCTGATCGGCGCCACCACGCGTTCCGGACTGTTGACTGCGCCGTTGCGTTCGCGCTTTGGCATCAACTTGCGTTTAGAGTATTACGGCGCACAGACGCTTTCGGGCATTGTGAAACGTTCGGCAGGCATTCTTAGGGTGCCAATCGATGACAGGGCGGCATTTGAGATTGCGCGCCGCAGCCGCGGGACACCGCGTATTGCCAACCTGCTCTTGCGCAGGGTTCGTGATTTTGCACAGATTCAGGGTGACGGAACGATCACTTTGGATATTGCGCGTGTCGGTTTGGCGGCATTGAAAGTCGATGAGCATGGTCTCGACGAGATGGACAATAAGATTTTGAATACCATTATCGATAAGTTCAAAGGAGGACCTGTCGGGGTGAATACCATTGCCACGGCGGTGGGCGAAGATCCCGGCACGGTAGAGGAAGTGTATGAGCCTTTCTTGATCATGGAGGGCTTCCTCATGCGCACGCCGCGTGGAAGAGAATGTACGGAATTGGCATACAAACACTTAGGAAAGATGCACGCTGGCAGTCAAGGCAAGCTCTTCGACATTTAATCAAAGATGCTCAACCTCACTTTTTTATCTGATTTTAATCGTAACTTGTTTATAATAAGGTTGTAAACAGTGCTGCTGTGGCGGCAAATCCCACGACATAACCTGCATAAACCTCTGCATGACGGTGTGATTGTGTTGCCAATCGGTTCCAGCCCACTACGCCGCTCAATAGGATAATGCCAAGAAAAGGAATCAGGTAGGTTTGTGGCATGGACAAACACAGGTAAAACAGCAGCCCGCTCAGGTTTCCCCATGTGATGGCGTAGTAGCTGATGTTCCAGAAAGGCTTGGTTATCATCGCGATGATGCAGGTGCCGATAGCCGAAAGCAGATATAGGTTCAGCGGAAGGGCTAAAGCGATGTCTTTCAGCATGTAGTATCCGATGATCATGAAAAGGATGCTTGCAGAAAAGGTCAATGTTACGGTGTTGAGAAGGGTTCCGGAGGCGTCTTTTTTGCGTATGACGGCACTAATACCTGCAATGACAAGGACGGGGGCTGCAAAAGTTGCTCCGAAAACAATGGCGAGCAATATCCAGAAAGCCGAAGGATGGAGCAGCATCAAGAGGACTTTCCCGAGCGGGCTGCATAAAACGATAAGCGCTGCCCAGGTGCAGGTCAGGAGAGGATGAAACAATAAGGATAATATCTTATGGGATTTTGTCATGCTGCAACGGGTGTCGAGGTCAAACATTGTCCTCCGGCACTTCTTTTCGCATTCTCGCTACGGGGATGCCGATTTGTTCCCTGTATTTTGCCACGGTGCGCCGTGCGATAGGATAGCCTTTGTCTTTCAGTATGTTCATGATTTCTTCGTCGGTGAGCGGCTTTTGCTTGTTCTCGCTTTCGATACAGTCTTTCAGGATTTTCTTGATTTCATGTGTCGATACCTCTTCGCCCTCATCGTTGGTGATGCCTTCGCTGAAGAAGGTTTTCAGCAGGAAAGTGCCGTAAGGCGTCTGAACGTATTTGCTGTTGGCAACGCGCGAGATGGTGGAGATGTCAAGTCCGATTTTTTCGGCTATGTCTTTCAGAATCATGGGTTTTAGCTGTGTCTCGTCCCCGCTCAGAAAATAGCTCCTTTGCATTTCCATGATGGCATGCATGGTCGTGTAGAGCGTGCGCTGCCGTTGGTTGATGGCTTCAATAAACCACTTGGCGGAGTCAATTTTCTGACGCACGAAGGTGGCGGCTTCTTTCATCTGTTCCTTTTGACTCTTTGAGTACTCGTTGAGCATCTGCACGTAGTCCTTGTTCACCCTAAGTTCCGGAGTGTTGCGCCCGTCCAGCGACAGTTCCAATTCTCCGTCTTTGATGAAAACAAAGAAATCGGGGGTGATATAATGGCTGTTCTTGACGTTAGAACTCGATGCATCGCCAGGTTTCGGATTGAGTTTGAGGATTTCATCCAAAGCAGCTTTCAGCGTTTTGTTGCTCACGCCGGTCTTTTTGGCAATTTTGTCATAGTGCTTTTTGGTAAACTCCTCGAAGCAGTCTCTGATAATGGTGATGCCCAGGCTATAATCGTTCAGCGGGTTGTCTTCCTGCAAGCGGTTGAGCTGGATGAGCAGGCATTCCTGTAGATTGGAAGCGGCTATGCCGGGAGGATCTAACTCTTGAACGACCAGCAGCACCTCTTTGACTTCCTCTTCGCTGGCTTCGATATTTGTGGTGAACAGCAAGTCGTCGATGAGGTTGGGGATGGGGCGGCTGAGATAGCCGTTGTCGTCAAGATTGCCGATGATATATTGCCCGATGACCATCTGCTTTTCATCGAGTTCGCGGTAGCCGAGCTGTTGAATCAAATAATCCTGAAACGTTTCCTCATTGACAATGGGCGATTCAAACTGTTCGTCGTCAGAACTGTAGTTGTTGGCGTGGAGTTTGTAGGAATAATCGTCTTCGTCTTCGGGAAGATAGTCGTTCAGGTCAAATTCGTCTTCACGGTTGAAGTCTTCGTCGTTGTAATCGTCGTTTTCGCCGTCGTCGGCATGTTCGTTCTCGGCGTTCAGTTCATTGTCAAATTCTTCTCCGTTTTCATTCTCTTCAAGAGCAGGGTTGGCTTCTATTTCCTCTTTGATCCGCTGCTCCAGTTCAATCAACGGCAATTGCAAAAGCTTCAGCAGTTGAATCTGCTGCGGAGAGAGTTTCAGTTCCTGCCGTTGGGTTTGTGTCAGTCGTTGATTGGGCATTTTTTCGGTATTGGATGAGGATGGTTAGTACAGACAGTTTTTCGGTGTGCGCGGGAACGGGATGACGTCGCGGATGTTGGTCATTCCGGTGATGAAAAGCAACAGGCGTTCAAAACCTAATCCGTAGCCTGCATGAGGCACCGAACCGAAGCGGCGGCTGTCGAGATACCATTGCATCGATTCTTCGGGAATGCCGACTTCGCGCATGCGGCCAAGCAATCTTTCAAGGTCGGTTTCGCGCTCCGAACCACCGATGATTTCACCGATGCCGGGGAACAGCACGTCCATGGCGCGGACGGTCTTGTTATCGTCGTTCTGCTTCATGTAGAAGGCCTTGATTTCCTTAGGATAGTCGGTCAAGATGACAGGCTTCTTAAAGTGTTTCTCTACCAAATAGCGCTCGTGTTCCGACTGCAAGTCGATACCCCATCCGGAAACGGGATATTGGAACTTTCCTTTCTTGTTATAGTTGCAGTTTTTCAGAATGTCGATGGCTTCGGTGTAGGTGACGCGGGCAAAGTCGTGTTCCAGCACGAAATGGAGCTTGCTGAGCAGCTCCATGGACTTTTCTTCTTCTTTTTTGCCCTTTTCTTCTTCCTGAAGGCGTTTGCTGAGGAACTGCAAGTCGTCCATGCAGTTGTCCAACGCATATTGAATCAAGAACTTAAGCATATCTTCTGCCAAGTCCATGTTGTCGGTGATGTCGAAAAACGCCACCTCGGGTTCAATCATCCAAAATTCCGCCAAGTGGCGTGTGGTGTTCGAGTTTTCGGCACGGAAAGTGGGACCGAAGGTGTAAATTTTGCCCAAAGCCGTTGCCGCCAGCTCGCCTTCGAGTTGTCCAGAAACGGTAAGGTTGGTCGGTTTGCCGAAAAAGTCCTTCGTGTAATCGACTTGTCCTTCTTCGTTGCGAGGAGGGTTGCTCATGTCGAGAGTGGTCACCTGGAACATCTCGCCGGCACCTTCACAGTCCGAAGCCGTGATGAGTGGCGTGTGCATGTTGACAAAGCCGCGGTCGTTGAAAAACTTGTGGATGCCGAATACCATGGCATGGCGCAGCCGCATGATGGCACCGAACGTGTTGGTGCGGAAACGCAGGTGGGCGATGTCACGCAAAAACTCTAACGAGTGTTTTTTGGGCTGCAACGGATACTCGTCAGGATTGGCAGGACCGAAAAGCCCGATTTCCTTCACGGCAAGTTCAACGGCTTGACCACTGCCCATCGAGGCGACAAGGTGACCTTTCGCCCAAAGCGATGCGCCGGCATGCATCAAGGCAAGCTTGTCCTCGGAAATGGCATTCAGGTCGATGACAAGTTGCAGGTTGTTGATGGTGGTTCCATCGTTCAAGGCGATGAAAGCAACGTTCTTACTGCCACGTTTGGTACGCACCCATCCCATGACGGTGATTTCATTTTCAGACGCTTGCATCTGCAAGGCTTGCTTTATCTCAACTCTTTTCACAATATTGAATGTTTGTTCTATGATTCTTTTGAATCTACAAAGTAACGGAAAAAAAACGTAACGCACCCTGCTTTCGCAAGTTTAATTTCGATGTGAATGCCGGAAAGGCACTGCCAATCCTTTTGATAGTGCCTGCTTCATGAATGTGCGGAGGAAGTGCTGCTATTTGCTGTGTGCGTGATGGCGTCGTTTTCTCAAAAAAGCTACCTTTGCAGGGTCATATTAATATAAGGTGAACATGTTCGATTTGATTTCATGGTTCGACCATCGTGATACGCCGCTGATTATCAGCGGGCCGTGTAGTGTGGAGAGCGAGGAACAGTTGATGGAGACGGCAAAGGCTTTGGCGGCGATGCCCGAAGTGAAAGTGCTTCGGGGCGGCATTTGGAAGCCGAGAACCCGGCCACAATCCTTTGAAGGCATGGGAGAGACGGGACTTGCCTGGCTTAAGATGGCCAAGGAGGAGACGGGTCTGCCCACCGCCACCGAAATTGCCACGCCGCAACATGTCGAGTTGGCTTTGAAATATGACGTGGATGTGCTTTGGGTGGGGGCACGCACCGTGGTGAACCCCTTCTCGGTACAGCTACTTGCCGATGTGCTCAAGGGAACTGATGTCCCGTTGTTTGTGAAAAACCCCATCTCACCCGATGTGCAGTTGTGGTTGGGAGCGGTGGAGCGTTTTCGGAAAGCAGGAGTCAGACATGTTGCAGCCATTCATCGCGGATTCCAGTATTATCGTGAAACAGCCTTCAGGAATTTGCCGATGTGGGAGATCCCCATTGCCTTTGCGCGTCTTGCCAATGTGCCCGTCATTACCGATGTCAGCCATATTTGCGGAAATCGCGAGCTGTTGCTGCCCACGGCGCAGAAAGCCATGGACTTGGCGTGTGACGGCCTGATGATAGAGTGCCACCATTGTCCGTCGCAGGCATTGACCGATGCGCGGCAGCAGATTACGCCGCGGCAACTGCGCCAGTTGTTGGATGCCCTCGTGGTGCGAACCAAGGAAACGCCCTCTGCCATCTCGGGCTTGATGACCCTTCGGGGGGAATTGGACGACATCGACGACGAACTGCTGCAACTGCTGACAAGAAGAATGAATGTGAGTACGCAAATCGGGCAATACAAGAAAAAGCACAATATGACTGTGGTTCAAATGGACCGTTGGAAAAAGTCTTTGGCCGACCATCTTGCCATGGCGGAGAAATTAGGCCTTGACCCCGATATGGTAACAGCGGTTTTTGAATCGATACATCAAGCCTCCATCCGCAAACAGACCGATGTGCTTAATGAAGCTGACGATTGAACGGAAATGACGGAAAAACAACGAAGGTCTGCCGGAAAAGCAGACCTTCGTTTCAACATACGCTTTGTTGTTCCTTAAAAATGTAGTGGTTACGATTACAAGACATTGCAAAAATACAACCATTCCGTTTTTCCGACTGGGAAATACACCTGTTATTATTTCTACAAAAATCAACATATTTATTGTAATATATTCATAAACAAAAAGATATGTGTTTTTATCGGTCGGTGGAATCAGAGAGGTGTCTTGGATTTCAGTGCGGAAAAGAAAGCTTGTTTTCGACAATTAAAACAATGTCTCATTTAAAATAACTATCTTTGCCGACTTAAATTATTAAATCTCGTACTGATGAATGACAAACTGTTAGATAAGAATCTTCCTTATTTGGTTGCCGACATGAGTTTGGCGGCATGGGGAAGAAAGGAGATTGAGGTCTCTGAACATGAGATGCCCGGCCTGATGGCTTTACGCAAGAAGTTTGGGCAGGAAAAGCCTTTGAAAGGGGTGAAAATCACGGGTTCGCTGCACATGACCATTCAGACGGCCTGTTTGATTGAAACGCTTGTCGAGTTGGGCGCAACGGTGCGCTGGTGCAGTTGCAATATTTTCTCTACACAAGATAACGCCGCCGCCGCTATTGCCGAAACGGGTACTGCCGTTTTTGCTTGGAAGGGCGAGAGCCTGCAGGATTACTGGTGGTGCACCAAACGCGCCATCACTTTCCCCGACGGTAGTGGTCCCGATTTGATTGTCGATGATGGCGGTGACGCCACATTGCTGATTCACAAGGGATATGCTTGCGAAAACAACCCTTCTCTGATGGATAAGCCCATGGAAACGGAAGAAGAAACGGCGCTGATGAACGTCATCAAGGCTACGTATCAAGAGAATCCCACATTCTGGCATGGCGTTGTCGCTCACTGGAAAGGTGTTTCGGAAGAAACCACCACGGGCGTCCACCGTTTGTATCAGATGCAGGAAAAGGGCGAACTGCTTGTTCCT
>JBGYXG010000127.1:0-45070 GCA_041842465.1 Candidatus Limimorpha sp. | reverse complement strand
GTCACCCCGTAATCCCAGCCGTGGTCGGCCGCGTTATCCGGCAAGCCGTAGCGCAGGCGGCCATCCCGGTGCACGAGCCGAAGTTCTCTGACGGGAGCTGCGGTTTCCGACCCGGCGGGAGCGCACACCGGTCGTTGCACGGGGCGCAGGAAATCATCAATGACGGCTACAGGTACTGCATGGACCTCGGCCTGTAGAAGATCTCCGACACGGTGAAGCAAAGCAGGCTGGTGCGGCTTCTGTCGGACACCGTCAGTGACGGCCGTGTCGCGTCCCTTGTCCGCAAGAGCCTTCGGGCGGGCGTGGCAGAGGGCGAACAGTCGCAAAGGCTACTGCCGTGCGGCTCACAGCTTCATGCACCGTGTCGCCGCCACCGAGATGCCGAGACTTGCCGGCTACCCATGGCTTATGGATTATTACGTGAAACTGCATCCGGGTTAAGAACCGCCGTATGCGGAACCGCACGTGTGGTGGTGTGAGAGGACGGAAAATGAAGTAGGAGGAAAACTGCTTCATTTTCCTCCTACTCGATTTGAGGGGGGGGATGACGTTGGCGATTGTCCGTTTTTGCGGCAGGCTCAGTGCTGCTGTTTGAGCCAGTAGGCAAACAAGGGGTCTTGCAATTCGATTTTCCTTTTGGGTAATACATCAATCAAATCGCGTTGCAGCATGGCGTTACGCAGGTTTTTGATGTTGGAGGAGGTGCCAAGGTCATAGCTTATCAATGTTTCCTTGGCGGAAAAGTTGCTCACGCCGTCTGCCACGGCATGTAAAAAGTTGATTTGCTTGGGCGTGAGCGAATCCAACAGGTTGCTGAACAACAGGTTCAACTGGCAGACAAGGCTCTCGTGTGCCGCAACAACGGTTTCTTCGCTGCATTCGCCATTGGTGCGCAGCCACACCTGGTGGGCGAGTTGCTGGACGTAATAAGGGTGGGCTTCCACTTTGCGGACAATCAGCAGAGCCAATTCTTTGCTGATTCGTTTTCCGGTTTGCTTGAACTTGCCGGTAATGAAAGGCACCCATTTGTCCTCGGCGATTTTTTCCAAAAACACAATGTCGCCGAATTTGTAAAAAGGCATCTCGTAGTTGCCGAAAATATCCAACAGCATGTGCCGCTTGCTGCCGTACAAACAGTAGCAAACGGAATTGTGCAACTGCCAGTGTGAACGCAACTTCCTTTGAAAAGCCAAGGATTCCGCATATTCTCCAACGTTTTGAAACTCATCGATGCAAACGATGAACTTCTTGCCTTTTTCTTGGGCGATGCGTTGCGGCAAATCCAAAATCTCGTCTTCGGAATACTGTTTTTCCTTGAAGTCAAGTCCGAGCGACACTTCCATAGCCCGACCGTTGTCGGAAAGTGAAATCTTGGGACCCACCGATCCCACATAACGTCTTACCAGCGATAGGAAATCATCTAACTTGGAAGTGGTGGCTTGGAGAATCGTATTGATATAGGTCTTGTAAAACTGTTCTTCCGTTCGGCAATTGAAAATGTCCAAGTAGGCAACATAATACTGTTTATCCTTGGTCATGATCGACATGGCTTTGTTTACCAACGAGGTTTTCCCCCAACGGCGTGGGGAGACAAGCACTGTGTTTACCAAGCCCTTGAAGTTGCCAACAAGATGATTTACCTCTTGTTCTCGGTCTGTAAAAAACTCATTTTCAGCTTTTTTGCCATAAATAAAAGGTTGTTCCATTTTCTTGTTCTTTTCCGTTAACCCCACAAAGATAATCATTTTATTTCAAATAGAATCATTTCAAATTATTTTATATCAAATAAAACTATTTCAAATCAAATGATTTTAAATTAAATAGTTTCAAATAGAATGGTTTCAAATAAAACTATTTCATATTTTGGACAGAGAGGAATATTTCTTGAGTTTTTTCGTAATTTTGCCACAAATCTGTATGAAGATGAAGCGCACCTTCTTGGCCATTCCCATCAGCGGAGGGACGGAGTTTCCCGCTCTTTCGCAACGTTTGCAAGGCAATTTGCAGCACGAGAAACGCAATATCAATTGGTGTAAGACGGATCAGATCCACCTCACCTTGAAATTTGTGGGCGACACGCCCGATCAGGATATTCCGGTCATCATTGAAACTTGTCAGAAGGTGGCGAAGCACCACCATCCGTTTGCGATGGATTTTGACCGGACGGGCATTTTCGGCAGCAACCATTCGCCGCGAGTCCTTTGGCTGGGTATGACCAACGAGCCGAAAGCCTTGTATGACCTTGAGGAAGATATTCTCGAGGCTTTTGACGGCATCGGCTACTTGCGCGACCGGCAGAATTTTGTGCCCCATATCACGGTGTGCCGCATCAAGCAACTGATCGACAAGGCTTTTTTCCAGCAGATTTACCAAGGCATCGAGCAAAAGACCTACCTACATGCCGACGTGAATGAAATCGTGTATTTTCAAAGTTTTCTTCAGCCCACAGGAGCGTACTATAAAGTGTTGAAAAAAATTCCGTTGGGGCGATGAGCCGAAAAAAAGGTAGGGTGTTTTTTAAGCGGCTTGGAGAGTCTGTTGCTGAATTGTTTTTCACATTATAAGCGTATAATTTCGAGCCAATCGGATTTATTTGTACTTTTGCGAAATCAAAATTAAAATCATAAAATAAATATTAAAAATAATGGAAATCAGAAAGTTAGACGAAATGTTCGAGGTCTTGCGCAGCAAGCCTAAGAAACGTCTTGTCGCGGCTTATGCCAACGACGATCACACGATTTATGCGGTGAATGCCGCCGTTGAAAACGGACTCATCGAAGCTACTTTGGTTGGTGACGAAGCGACGATTGCGGCTGTTTGTAAGGCCGAAAACATCAACATGGCGAATTTCAAGATTGTGCAGGAATCTGAAGATGTGAAAGCCGCCGCCAAAGCCTGTGACATGATCAATGCCGGTGAAGTCGACATTCTGATGAAAGGCTTGCTGCCCACCGACAAATACATGCATGCCATCCTTAACAAGGACCGCGGCTTGTGCCCGCCCAAGGTTACATTGGCTCACGTGGCCGTGGTGGAAAACCCAAACTATCATAAATTGTTGATTGTCAGTGATAGCGCTATCATTCCATTACCCGACTTGAAACAGAAGCAAACACTATTGAAATATGTTACCACAACGGCAAAAGCCATTGGCATTGCCTGCCCGAAAGTCGCCTTGGTGTGCGCCACGGAGCAGATGATTGCCAGCATTCCCGCTTGTGTTGAGGCTGCTCTCATCGCTAAGATGGCCGATCGTGGCCAGATTAAGGGATGCCTCGTCGATGGTCCGCTTTCGCTCGACCTCGCCTTGGATGCCGAAACGGTGGCCATCAAGAAACTTAACAGCCCTGTTGCCGGTGATGCCGACTGCTTGGTGTTCCCCAATCTCGAAAGCTGCAATGTGTTCTACAAATGCTGCACCAAGTTCGATAAGTCGGAGATTGCCGCAGTGCTGATGGGTGCCAAGGTGCCTTGCGTGCTGTCATCGCGTGGCGATACGGCCAAGACCAAACTCTATTCCATAGCGTTAGCAGCTATGTTGGCCTAATTTTCAGTATCATCAATCATTAAAGAAAGGAAAAAAAATGACACACAAAATATTGACCATCAATCCGGGTTCGACTTCCACGAAGATTGCCGTTTTTGAAGATGAGACCCAAGTGTTTAAGAAAACCTTGAAACATTCCACCGAAGAGCTGGCATCTTATGAAAAAATTGCCGACCAGTTTCCTTTCCGCAAGGAAGTCATCTTGCGCGAGTTGAAGGAAGCCGGCATTGACCTCAGCGACGTGGCTTGCATTGTGGGTCGTGGCGGCCTGCTGAAACCCTTGGTATCAGGCGTTTATAGCGTGAACGATGCCATGGTAAAAGACTTGTTCAACAGCCCTGTCGGTGAACATGCCTGCAACCTTGGCGGCTTGATTGCTCGCGACATCGCTAAAGAAATCGGTGTCAAGGCTTATGTGGCTGACCCTGTTGTCGTTGATGAGCTGGAAGATGTGGCCCGTTTTTCGGGACATCCCGCTTTCCCGCGCCTGTCGGTGTTTCATGCCCTGAACCAAAAGATCATCGCCCGTCAGTTGGCCAAAGACCTTGGCAAGAAATACGAAGACCTCAACCTGATCGGTGTGCATCTTGGCGGCGGCATCTCCTGCGGTGCCCATAAAAAAGGCCGTGTGGTCGATGTCAACAATGCCTTGAACGGCGAAGGACCTTTCACACCCGAACGTTCGGGAACACTGCCTGCCGGACTGCTTGTCGATGCTTGTTTCAGCGGTAAATACACCAAGAGGGAAATCGGACTGATGCTGAAAGGCAAAGGCGGTTACGTGGCCTATCTTGGCACCAATGACGCGCTCGAAGTGGAAAACGCCGTGAAAGCCGGCAACAAGGAATGGGAACTCGTTTATCGCGCCATGGCGTATCAGATTGCCAAGGAAGTGGGTGGACTGGCAGCCTCGGCACTCAGCATGGATGTCGATGCCATCTATATTACCGGCGGCATGGCTTATGACAAGACGTTCTGCAACATCTTGAAAGATCATTTCGGAAAGATAGCCCCCGTTTATGTCTATCCCGGTGAAGACGAAATGAAGGCTCTGGCGCTTAACGGCTTGATGGTGTTGAACCATGAAGTGGAAGCCAAAGAGTATCAGTAAGAAGGTTTGTCACAAGGACCTGCCGGTAACGGTACGGGTCTTGAAAGGACTACCATAGCAATATTTGAAGGTTGATGGATTTCAAGAGTCTTTCAACCTTCTTTTTTAGTACAAAACGCATTATCCATGTCAGTAATTCATAACCTTGCCCTGCATTTTGTCGGCAACAAGCAGGCCGATGAAGGCATCCATTGCTCTCCAACGCTGTTGTCTGCCGACGATTCCATGCGCAACCTGCTGCACGAATGTTTTTTACCCTTGTTTTTGAATGAAGAACAGTACCGCTTTCGGCATGAGACCGATTTGAAATACAATGAGGTCTATGGCATAGTCTCCGACATCTTTGATGATCCTGACAGCCTGTTAATCCATTCCGTGAAACTGGCCAAGCAGCTCTACGACAAGAGCGACCATCCGAAAATCAAGGCGGGCGAGTTCTGTGTCGTGCATTTTACCGATTGCAGTCTTGCCGGTCAACATTGCGATGTCGTAGGCTTGTTCAAGTCGGAAAACAAGGACACGTTTTTGCGTGTCTGGAATTCCGAAAAAGGACTTGACCTCACTCAAGAGCAAGGTATCAGCACCAAGCGTCTCGATAAAGGCTGCCTGATTTTCAATCTCGAACGTGAAGACGGATACATTGTCACCCTCGTTGACAATACCAACCGCAACGAGGCGCAATACTGGACCGACCATTTTCTGAGTGTGATTCAAAGACAAAATCAGTATTTCAATACGCAAGCGGTTCTTTCGATGACGAAAAACTTCGTTATCAAGGAGTTGCCACAGCAGTTTGAGGTCACTAAAGCAGATCAGGCCGACCTTTTGAACCGTTCGATGGCTTTTTTCAAGGAAAAAGATAGGTTTGAAATGGACGCTTTTGTCAACGAGGTGATGGAACAGCCCGCCGTCATCGAGAGTTTTCACAAGTACCGCAACAACTTTGAAGAGAGTCAAGATTGTGTCATTGCCGACAACTTTGAAATCAACGGATCGGCCATGAAAAAGCAGTTCCGGTCGTTCAAGAGTGTCATCAAGTTGGACAAGAACTTTCACATTTACGTGCATGGCGACCGCGATCTTATCGAACAGGGCGAGGACGAAAAGGGCAAGTACTACAAGGTGTATTACAAGCAGGAATCTTGAAAAACCATAGCAGTATGCTGACACAAAAACAATGTGGCATGGCCGATTGGGAGGCTCTTGTGGCGTTGAATGAGGCTGTTTATGAGGGCTTATCCGACAAGACCCTGTTGCGCCACAATTCGAAAGAAATGCTGGCTTCGTGTCTGTGCGAGCCGAATGTCACGCTGGGGATATGGGACGGCTCCATGATGGTTGCCGCCGGCATTTTGTACGTTCCCCAAACCCAAGAGGAAGACCACACGCATGATTTGGATTTATGCGGCATGTACAAGGCTGCTAATCAGAAACTGTTTTTGGTGAGGGAGGGGTATCGCGGTCAAGGCTTGCAGCGGCGTCTTATTCGCGAGTTGGAGCGCATCGCCATGAAAATGGGATTCAACCTGCTTTGCACCACCTGTGCGCCCAACAACACTTATAGCATTGCCAATTTCGAGAAAGAAGGCTATGTTTACGCCAAAACGGAAAGGAAGTATGGAGGAATGATCCGGAACTTGTATTTCAAAGTGCTTGGATAAAGACCGTTCAAACGGCATTATTTTGCAATGACAATGCCAAGCTGGCGGTTGATTTTCGTGCGTATTCCGTCGAGGTCTTTCTTTTGTTTGAGCAGGATGAGCTGGTTGTCGAGGTCGGTTTCTTCTTTGATGGATTCGGCAATGGTTTTCAGTCTTGAGTCGATGATCTGGTCTTTATAGCGGTAGATGGCCGACACAACGGCTTGTTTCAGCACGTCTTGCTCTGTTTTTACGAAGATGCCGTATTTTTCCCATTGGTCGAGTTTGTAAGGCGAGGTCAGCAGGTCGGCAGCCAAGTTGGCGATGGCTTCATCTTCGTTGGAAATGAAAACTTGGTCGTCGGGAATGTTCCCCTTATCGATTTCGATATCGAAGATGTTGAAAATCTTATTGTTGGTTTCGTCAAGAAACTGTATATCGTCTTGCTTCAAATCGTCGATGATGAGCTGAGCCACCGAAATGGAGTCCTCTACAGGTTGTCCTTCTTCGTCGGTTGTCTCGATGGCGATCATGGTGGTTCCATACATCAGCATCATTTTCACCAATTCACGTTCTTGGAAGAACCCGGGGGCCACCTGTTCGTCGAGATGGTCTTCCGCTTGGTTGGGGGCGACGACGTTTTCATCGGGAAGGGCATCGCCATCTGACCCGAGTGATTTCTTGAACTTTGCGCGCAGCATCTTGTTCAAGGCCGCCATGAGTGTTGCCTCGGGCATGTCGAGCAAGCGGCTGCATTCCTTGATGTAGGAGATGCGGAAGATCGTGTCGGGGATTACGGAGATGCTTTGCACGATGTCGCGGATCACCTCGCTGCGCTTGATGGGGTCGTTGGCGGCGTCTTTCAGCAGCAGCTCGGTCTTGAAACGGATGAAGTCCTTGGCGTTGTCGGTCAAGTAGCGTTGCACCTCTTCGATAGGATAGGCCTTCGCAAACGAGTCGGGGTCGTGTTCGGGTGGAAGGACGACGACACGCACATTCATGCCTTCCGACAAAATCATGTCGGTGCCTCGCACAGCGGCATGAAGTCCGGCTGCATCGCCGTCGTAAAGCATGGTGATATTGTTCGTATAGCGTTTCACCAAGCGGATTTGTTCCGTTGTGAGCGAGGTGCCGGAGCTGGCCACGACATTTTCCATGCCGATCTGGTGCATACGCAGCACGTCGAAGTAGCCTTCCACAAGGATACAGCAATCCTGTCGCACAATGGCGTTTTTGGCGAAATAGATGCCGTAGAGGGTGTGCGACTTGTCATAGATCTCCGACTGGGGCGAGTTTTGGTATTTTGCTAGTTTTTTCTCAGGGTCGTTGACGAGGATACGGCCACCGAAGCCGATGACACGTCCTGTCATGCTGTGGATGGGGAAGATCACCCGGCCATGGAAACGGTCATAGTTCCATTGGTCGGTATGGATGGAAAGACCGACCTTGACAAGCAGATCGTCGTCGTATCCGTTTTTACGGGCATGAGTGGTAAAAGCGTCTTTTGTGTTCGGGCTGTAGCCCAACTGAAACTTCTCGATGATGGGGTCGAGGAAGCCGCGTTCGCGGAAATACGGCAAGCCTATTGACAGTCCGTCCTCGCTGTGCCATAGCGTTTCGATGAAAAAAGTATTGGCAAACCCGTTGATGTTGTACATCTTCTCACGCTCGCTCTGCTCAATAAGTTCTTCGGGGGTCTGCTCTCTTTCCTCGATAGGGATGTTGTATTTTTTTGCCAAATAACGCAGCGCTTCCACGTAGCTGTAGTGCTCGTGTTCCATGAGGAACTTGGCGGAGTCACCTGCTTTTCCGCAGCCAAAGCATTTAAAGATGTTGCGTGCCGGATTCACGTTGAACGAAGGAGTCTTTTCATCGTGGAAGGGACAACGGCCTATCAGGTTCGCCCCCCTTTTTTTCAAAGGGACGAACTCGCTCACAACTTCTTCAATGTGAGCGGCTTGCAATATGGTTTCTACAGTCTCGCGCGGAATCATTGTCGTGCAGGGTTTCGATGCAAAAATAGCATTTTTTCAGGAGTTGAAAGAAGTTCGCTCAATGCGCTTCCAACCAGTTGCTGCCGGTGTTGATATCGACAAGGATGGGGACAGAGAGGGGCGTGGCGTTCACCATGAGCTTCGTCACCAATTCGCGTAAGGTGTCCATTTCATCGAGATGTGCGTCGAACACCAATTCATCATGAACTTGAAGGATCATTTTCGATCGGAGACCGAGGCGTTGCATCTCATTGTGGATGTTGACCATGGCGATTTTAATCATGTCGGCCGAGCTGCCTTGTATGGGGGTGTTGATGGCATTGCGTTCGGCAAAGCCGCGCACCACGCTGTTGCCCGCGTTGATGTCGCGCAGGTAACGCCGTCGTCCGAGTATGGTTTCGGCATAGCCGTGTTCTTTGGCGAAGGCGATGCTGCGTTCCATGTAGGCCTTGATGCCGCTGTATTCCTCGAAGTATTTTTTGATGATATCGGCGGCTTCGCCGCGTGCGATGTCCAAACGTTCTGCCAAGCCGAATGCCGACATGCCGTAGATGATGCCGAAGTTGACGGCTTTGGCACGCCGACGTTGTTCCTTGCTGACTTCTTCCATGGGCAGATGGAAGATCTTGGCAGCGGTGGCGGCGTGGATGTCGTGACCCAGCATGAAGTCATTGATCATGGTTTTGTCGCCGCTGAGGTGGGCGATGATGCGCAGCTCGATTTGCGAATAGTCGGCTGCCAGGAGGGTGTAGTCATTGCTGCGCGGCACAAAAGCCCTGCGGATTTCACGCCCCTTGTCGGTGCGGACGGGGATGTTTTGCAGGTTGGGATTGTTCGAGCTGAGCCGTCCGGTGGCGGTCACGGCTTGGTTGAAAGAGGTGTGAATCAAGCCGTCGCGTGGATTGACAAGGGTAGGAAGCGCATCGAGATAGGTCGATTTCAGCTTGGTCAACTGGCGGTATTCGAGAATGGGGGCGATGATAGGGTGTTCGTGCGACAGTTTTTGCAGCACCTCTTCGCCCGTGGCATACTGTCCGGTCTTGGTTTTCTTGGCTTTTGCCTTGATGTTGAGCTTTTCAAACAATATCTCCCCCAGCTGTTTCGGCGATCCGATATTGAATTGACATCCTGCCAATTCATAGATACGGCGCTCAATTTGAGCGATTTCGTTTCCAAAGGTCTCGCTGATTTGGTGCAGGTTGTCACTGTCGATTTTCACGCCGTTGCATTCCATGGCGCTTAATACGCTCACCAATGGCATTTCGATGTCGTAGAACAGCTTCTCCAAACCGTTTTCTTTAAGCTGGGGCAGCAGTTTCTGGTACAGTTGAAAGGTGATGTCGGCATCTTCGGCAGCGTATTCTTTCACGCTTTCCAAGGCGACGTCGCGCATGTTGCGCTGTTGTCGTCCTCGTCCGATCAGGTCTTCAATAGGAATGGTGAAGTAATTCAGATAGGCTTCCGCCATGTAGTCGAGGTTGTGCCGCTGGTCGGGGTCGATGAGATAGTGTGCAATCATGGTGTCGAACAAAGGACCTTTGACGGCGATGTCGTAATGGTGCAGCATTTCGATGTCGTACTTTAGGTTTTGTCCGATTTTCAGTATGTTTTCGTTCTCAAATAGGGGTTTCAGGTGTTGCAGCCGTTGTTTGCAGCCGTCGTGGTCGTCGGGCATGGGCAGGTACCAAGCCTCGTGCGCCTTGATAGAGAACGAAAGTCCCACCAATTCAGCGGCAAAGGCATCGGTCCCGGTGGTTTCAGTATCGAAAACGAAAAGATTTTGGACGGATAATGTGTCGATGAGTTGCCGTAGGTCTTGTTCTGTCTCTACCAACCGGTAATGATGGCTTACGGTTTGGGCGGTGTCTTTCTCGCTGAACAGCAGCAGGTCGTTTTGCGTCGAAGGGGTGTCGAACAGGTTGAGTTGCGCCGAGGGTTCGGCCGGCGTTGGAATAGCTTCGGGTTGCTGCATCTTGTTCCGGTCGTCCAAAAAACGTTTGGCAAAGGTCTTGAACTCAAGCTCTTCAAACAGTTCGAGCAGCTTTTTGATGTCAGGCTCACGGGTTTGCAACAGTTCGGGGTCGAAATCAACGGGCACGTCGGTCTGGATGGTGGCGAGACGTTTTGACAGCAGTCCCTGTTCGGCAAATTCGATGACGTTTTCCTTCTGTTTTCCTTTCAGCTCTTCGGCGTGGGCAATCAGGTTTTCTACGCTGCCGTATTTTTCGATGAGGGCGGCGGCGGTCTTTTCACCGATGCCGGGGATGCCGGGGATGTTGTCGGCGGTATCGCCCCACAGTCCGAGAATGTCGATCAGTTGTGTGGGCTGCTCGATATGATAGCGGGCGCACACTTCCTTCGGACCCCACACTTGTGCCGGCTCGCCGAACTTGGCGGGCTTGTACATGAAGATCTTTTCCGTCACAAGTTGCCCGAAGTCTTTGTCGGGTGTCATCATATAGGTGACGAAGCCCTGCTGTTCGGCTTTTCGCGACAGGGTGCCGATGACATCGTCGGCTTCGTAGCCTTCGATGGCGAAAATCGGGATGTTGAAGCCTTTGATGAGCGCTATTATATAAGGTACGGAAGCCCTCAGGTCTTCCGGCATCGATTCGCGGTTGGCCTTGTAGTCGAGGAACTCCTGCTTGCGTTGGGTGGGTTCCGAAACGTCAAAGGCAACGCCGATATGCGTGGGCTTCTCGTTCTTCAATATCTCGTACAAGGTGTTGAGAAAACCCATGATGGCAGAGGTGTTTATGCCTTTGGAGTTGATTCTCGGATTTTTGTTTAAGGCAAAGAATGCCCTGTATATCAGCGCATAAGCATCGAGTAAAAAAAGCTTTTTGCCGTTTTCTTCCATAGCAGTCGGTTTTGAAGATGTAAAAATACGAAATCTTTGTTTGCAGGGAATAAAAGCAAGGGGAAAGTTTTGTTCAATCAGTATTCTGTTATTTTATAAGTATCAGTAAATCAAAAATATATGATAAATTGGTGACAATAGTGGAGCAGTTTAGGGCCGTTTTTTCATCTGAAATGGAAAAATGTTGTACTTTTGTCGCCACTTTTAATTATAAAGGAGAAAAGTTTGTGGCGTAGGGAGTTTTGTTCTTTATCCATTCTAATTACTTGTTTTTCAGATAGTTGAGAAATTAGTCTTGCAAATGAGAAAAAGAATGACGTACTTTGCGCTTTTGTTTAACACAATAATTGGAAATTATGTCAGAAAACATTCAAGAACAAATCAAAGAGATGATTGTTGAAAAGCTTGCTGTCAAGCCTGAAGAAGTAACCATGGATGCAAGTTTCACGAACGATCTGGGTGCTGATTCATTGGACACCGTTGAGCTGATGATGGACTTTGAAAAGAAGTTCAACTTGGCCATTCCTGACGATCAGCAGGAAAAAATCGTCACCGTTGGCGATGTGGTGAGATTAGTGGAAGAAATGCAGAAATCAGCTGAGGCTGGCAAGTAAGTCTTAACTTTCAGTTGTTCTTTTTATGGAATTGAAACGAGTAGTCGTTACTGGCTTGGGTGCCATCACACCGATCGGGAACAACGTCAAGGAGTTCTGGGACGGGTTGGTGAGCGGCAGAAACGGAGCCGGTGCCATTACTCGTTTCGATTCTTCTCCCTTCAAAACCCATTTTGCCTGCGAGGTGAAAGGGTTTGATTCCGAGAAATTCTTCGACAAGAAAGAAGTGCGCAAATACGATTTGTATGCGCAGTTTGCTCTTGTTGCCGCTGATGAAGCCATTTCGGATGCCGGCATTACTGCCGAAAACACCGACTTGGACGAAGCCGGGGTCATCTGGACATCAGGCATTGGGGGCATCAGTTCGTTCTACAACGAAGTTTCCGATTTTGCAAAGAACGAAGGCGCGTCGCAGTTCAATCCGTTTTTCATCCCGAAGATGATATTGAACATGCCGGCGGGTCTGATTTCCATTAAATACGGCTTTAGAGGTCCGAACTTTGCCACCGTGTCGGCGTGTGCTTCCTCTTCACATGCTATTGTGGAGGCCTACAACTACATCCATTTTGGCAAGGCACCGGTGATCATCGCCGGAGGCACCGAAGCCAGCATTACCGAAACGGGCATTGGCGGTTTCACCTCGATGCGCGCGCTTTCCACCCGCAATGATGATCCTTTGACGGCATCGCGGCCTTTCGACCTGAACCGTGACGGTTTTGTCATGGGAGAAGGCGGGGGCGGCATTGTGCTCGAAGAAATGGAACACGCCTTGCGCCGTGGCGCACACATTTACGCCGAGTTGGTTGGGACGGGTATTTCGGCCGATGCCTACCACATCACTTCACCGCATCCCGAAGGATACGGTGCTATTCTCAGTATGAAACGCGCCCTTGCCGATGCCGGACTGGAACCGCAAGATATCGACCATATCAATGCGCATGCCACTTCAACACCCGTGGGCGACATCGCAGAGCCTATCGCCATCAAGGCGGTGTTTGGCGACCATACTCCCTCCATCAGCATCAACGCCACCAAGTCGATGACAGGACACCTCTTGGGCGGTGCCGGAGTGGTGGAATCCGTTGCCACGATCCTCGCCATTCAAAATGCCGTTGTGCCCCCAACCATCAATCATTTTGACGACGATCCTCAGATTGTGGGCGATTTTGATTTTACCTTCAATAAAGCGCGTAAGCGCGAAGTAAATGCCGCCATCACCAATGCGTTTGGCTTTGGCGGTCACAATGCCTCCATAGTTTTCAAAAAGTTCTCCATCTGACAAGTTCAAGAAAATGTTTCCCTTTCTAAGTCGGACAAAAGACAAGGACTTGTCGAATTATATCAAGAACATTTTTGGTTTTACCCCTCGTAACATCACGCTTTACGAACTTGCCTTCACCCATAAGTCGGCATCGGGTGAAAGTGTTGGAAATTACCGGCTGAGCAACGAGCGCCTTGAATATCTTGGCGATGCCGTGCTGGGTGCCGTGGTGGCCGATTTCCTGTTCAAGACTTTTCCGACCCAGCCTGAAGGTTTTCTTACCGAGATGCGTTCGCGGATTGTCAGCCGAAGCTCGCTCAATAAGTTGTCGCAAAAACTTGGTTTTGAAGAAGTTATACATTGTTCCCATAACGGCAACACCAAGTATCATTCATTAGGCGGTAATGCGTTTGAGGCTCTTACCGGAGCCATCTATCTTGACCGCGGCTATGAGTTTACCCGCCGTGTCATCGTCAACCGCATCATTAAAGTGCATATTGACCTCGAACAGTTGGAGCAAAACGAGGTGAATTTCAAGAGCAAAATCTTGGAATGGTCGCAAAAGGAAAAACATACGGTCAGCTTCAATCTGATTGACAAGACGGGCGGCAATCATGAGAAACTCTATACGGTGGAAGTTGTTGTCGATGGCAAGGAATATGCACAGGCTTCCGATTATTCCATCAAGGGAGCCGAACAATTGGCCTCCGAGAAAACCTGGGCCATGCTCGAAAGCAGAAAAAGCAAAAATCAGACGGAGAAGCAGTAAAGTACTGTAAAACACACTTTTACATTTTGTTGTTTTGGCGTTTTGAAAAAGAAAAAACTTTTTCTCGGCAGTTTGTGTTTTCAAGCGATAGAAACGTTATTTTTGCAACAAAGATTTTCCCATGGTCAAAAAGAACAAGATTCAGTTTGCGCCTATCGATAACATACAGATTGTCGGCGTCTCTACGTCGCTGATGGACTATAAGTTAGCGTGGCACCTGAATGACAGGCTGAAACTGAATCTTGTGCGTCATGGCAATATCGAGATGGAAAACGACATGGAGATCAAGTCGGTGTATTCCTTTTACTATTGCAACGCTGGGGAGAACAGCAACACATACAACTTGGTTTCTCTCATTCAAGACGGCATTCCTTGGATGAAGGTGAAGCCGCGCACCGATTTTTTGCTGATCATCCGCAATGCGATTACGGTTGAGAAGCTGAAGGATTGCATTGAAAGCATCCGCCAGATCAAGCAGATCAACCATGCCTATCTGTTAGATGTTAATAAGATTAAGGGGATCATGGAGGTGATCGATATGGTGGAAATGCACGAAATTGACGTGTTGAAAGAGATGGCGGAACGCATTGACCCCCGGAAACGCATGGAAGTGCTTCGTAAGAGTTTTGAAAAGGATCCGTTGAAAAAGGAAAGACCCTAAAAAGCTACAGCTTTTTAAAAGCCCCTAAAATGACATAAACCCCGAAAGTTAGCAAAACTTTCGGGGTTTTTCATGTTTGGCAAGCTCAAGCAACCTGTTCAAGGTGCTGTTTGCCTGGTCTCAGGTGCGTTTATGGGAAGTCATTTGCCTTCTTCGTTGCTGTCCCAGTCGATGACGAGCAGGTCGTTCAACCAGATTTCCGTCGAGGAGTGCGACACACCATTGTTGTCTTTCCAGTCGTTGTTGTGCAGCTCGCCTTCGATGGCGATGCGTTTTCCTTTTTTCACCACTTTGGCCACGCGTTCCGCCATCTTGTTCCACGCGACCACCGTAAACCATTGCGTGTTGTTTACGCGTTCGTTGTTGGCGTTCAGGCGGGTTTCGCTCACGGCGATGCGGAAACGTGCCACTTTGCTGTTGCTGTCGAAAGTCTTGATTTCGGGGTCTGCACCCGGGCGGCCAATCAGTTGGACCGAATTTCTCATGGTACTCATAGCTGTAATTTTTTGAGCGTTAATAATGAAATGATTTGACGATGCAAAGTAACAGCAACGGTTAAGACTTACTCGGTGATTATCCGTTTATAGTCGAAAGTAATCGTTTGTAACCGGATATATAGCTGTTTTTCAAATAAGTAAATAAATAATCAGATCTCGAAAGAATGATAAAAGGTAAACCCGTGAAATTTGTTTTCTGTAGAATGGGCATGCTTTCTCGAAATAAATCAGTTACTTTGCAGTAAAAATCATAAGTCATGTTTGGAAACAGGAAAAGATGGCGTGTTCCTGCTGGAGAGGAACCTACAGAGTTAGACAACAAAGTGATGGCGTTTGAGCGCAGGGGTTGTTTGGTGCCGCGGCGTTCGCTGATACGGACTCCTGAAGAAATAGAAGGCATTCGCCGTAGCGGGGTGATCAATACGGCCATCCTCGATTTGGTGGGCGAGAAGATACACGCGGGCATGAGTACGGAAGAAATCGATGTCATTGTGCACGATTATACCGTAGAACATGGAGCCATACCGGCCTGTCTGGGCTATGAGGGCTATCCGAAAAGCGTGTGCACCTCCATCAACGAGGTGGTGTGCCACGGCATTCCGTCGAAGAAGGAAATCCTGAAAGAAGGCGATATCATCAACGTGGACTGCACCACCATTCTTGACGGTTACTATGCCGATGCCTCGCGCATGTTCATTATCGGCAATACGACACCTCAAAAGGAAAAATTAGTGCGTGTGGCGAAGGAATGTCTCGAAATAGGCATGGAAGCCGCACAGCCCTTTGGTTTTGTGGGCGACATCGGCAACGCCATTGAGCGTCATGCCCACAAAAACGGGTTCAGCGTGGTGCGCGACCTTTGCGGGCACGGGGTGGGGCTGAAGTTCCACGACGATCCCGAAGTGTTGCATTATGGCAAGAAAGGCACGGGAATGTTGCTCGTTCCCGGCATGGTGTTCACCATTGAGCCGATGATCAATATGGGGACATGGAAAGTCTTTATCGACTGCGCCGACGGATGGACGGTCATCACTGAAGACGAACTGTCTTCGGCACAATGGGAACACACCTTTGTGATGACGGAACAAGGGCTGGAGATATTGACATATTGAACCGTTGCCCCTACTTACCTTACCACTAACTTGACGGTTTGCCCCTGACCGTCGTTTCCGGTGAGGCGTACCAAATAGAATCCTGAGGGGAGATTTCCCACCTCAAGCCCATGTTGTCGGGCACCATTTTCGTAATATTCTGTTTTGCTCGAAACGACTTGCCCTTGAAGGGTAAGGATGTCGAAACCAACTTTTCCTGCCTTGTCATGGTTGAAAAATAATGTTGCTGTTGCTTGGCAAGGATTTGGCGATATTGAAGCGTGAAAATCAGAAAGAACACCTTTTTCCTCGATGCCAATCTTAGCATACACCGCTAAGTCTAGGATAACGGGAAGGTGGTCGGAGTTTTCGCGAAGTGCATCGGCTACCTGTTGCGGTACGGCGCTGTTGCCACCTTCGTTGATGGACTGGTTGAAATGCTGTCCGTCGTTTCCAAGGGCTTTATAGGAGTTCTCCACATAGCGCACGTTATGGTAGCCAAATGCCGTTTCATCAGATATGAGAATGAAGTCGAAACGGTCGTCCAATCCGCCGTTGGCCATACAGGGAACGGTGTTGTCGGCATTGGTCGATTGGGTGTGGAAAGCGGCGAAGTCGGCATTGTTGTTCCAAGCCCCGATGCCGTCAGCTCCCGCAGGATCCATCAGACGGATGTCGGGGTTCGGATAGTTTTGGGTGAGTAAAAGGTAGGCTGCCTCATTGGAAGAATACAGGTTGAAATCGCCCATCATAAGCACATTGCTTCCCGGATAGTGCTCATTCATGAAGTCCATGGCCTGTTGTGCCATTCTGAATCGTTTTGTTGCATTTTCGCTACCGCTTCCGGCTTTCAAATGAGCCACCATACAAACCATCTTTACGGTGTCGCCTGCCTGTAGCCCGGGAGTGTTGAAATAGAGTTCGTAGGTGTCAATGTCGCGCAGTGAGGTGGCTATGGCGGCATGGCGTTGCAGGGTCAGTTTGTCGGCATTGTAGAAAATACGGTTGACGATGTCGCTTTGGGCCAAATTGATGAGGCTGTCAGTCTTCCAGCATGTTATTCCGTTGATGTTGAGGTTGTTGTTGACGAAATGCGCGGCAAGTGTCGGGTCGGAGCCAAATTCGTTTACCGTGAGGATGTCGGGGCGTACAAAGTCAAGAATGGTGCGCAGACACCGGTCTTTGTCGGCTGTTCCGTTGTTCGATTCGTTGCATCCGGTGTAGGCGCTGGGATTGCCATACTGTAAGAGGTTGTATTGCATAACCCTGACGGTGTCTTGAGCCGATAACCATCCTGTAAAAAGTAAAAACGCCAATATGAAACAGCTTTTTCGTGTCATACCCAACAAGTCTGATGCAAAAATACACATTTGCTCGAAGTGTGGGATAGTCAATGAAGTTTCCGGTGATTACGCAAAGCGAGCTAATTTGATTTCGGAATTTTTTTAATGTGATGATTAGAGAACGTGTTGAGTTGTTGACTGTTGAATTGTTTAACCGACCGTCCTTATCAGCCCCCGTCATTCTGGACTTGATCCAGAATCCCTTTAAAGGAAACCTTCGCTGCCGCGCGATTGTATCGCGTGGCAATAAAAATCCAATTACCACGCGATACAATCGCGCGGCAGCGGAAAATAAGCCCTTCATGAATAGCCGTGTTTGTCAGGAGATTCCGCATCGGGGTACGGAATGACGTTGGGGATGGAGCATTGTTGAATTGTTAAACAGAACATCTTCGCCATTCCTTCCTCCCACGCAGCCGGAAAAATGTTTATTTTTATGCCAAGAAAACAGGCAGGCTCTTGTTCGGTGCGGTGCTTTTGGCGGCGTTCTTGTCGTGCGGCAGGGCGAAGCCCGGCTTTTGTCCGCCCGCAACGCCTGCCGCCGTGCCGCTGGCTGTCATCGACACCCTGATGGGACGGCAGCCCGACAGCGCCCTCTCGCTCCTGCTTGCTTTTTCGCAAGCCCATGATACGGAGCGGCTTTCGCCCTACGACCGCCACCGTTTCCATCTGTTTTTGTCGGAAGCCCTTTGCGGGAAGCACATCAAGGGCTACACGAAGAGCAAGCTGATACTGACGCAGGAGGTGACGGCGGCCTCAGTGCACGGCCTACAGCCGACAGACATGCTACTGGAGGAGTCGGACAAGGGCCATCCGCTGTTCGGCGACAGCGCGTATGTGGGCCAAGAGGAGACACTGGAGGAGTACGGGATGAGGGACGGGATATGCGAGAATGGCTACCGAGGCCATCTGCTGACGGAGGAGCAGAAGAGGTTGAAACGGAAGAAGTCGAAGACGCGATGCATAGGCTGTACATCAGGACGGTAGTCTTGGCGAGGGCGACGGCGTTGATAGGGCTGATCAACCTGGCCTGCAACATGTTCCGATACGACCAAATCGTCAGGCTCAACCTCTTGAAAGACTAACAGAAAACCCAAAGACAACTCGCTGATACATACATACGCACAAACCGTCAAAAAAACGAGCCAAAAGTTTGTCAGATAGGACGGAAACACATACCTTTGCACTGAGTTGAAAGGATTGTCCAAACGGGATTTCGGCATGCTGACAACCCTAAACCAAGAGAAACAAGTATAATTAGAAGTCCTCTTAATAAATAATCATTATCATGAAAAAACGAATTTTCATCATCGCTACATTACTGGTAGTAGCGGCAACTGCTTTCGCCATCGTTTCCTGCAAGAAGGACAGCAACAGGATTGGTCAAGACAATCCGTCAAAAGATTTAGTTTCGCAAAGTCCTGAAAACATGGACGAGTATTTGATTTCTTTCAAAAAGAAACTGCTTTCAACACAGAAAAGCGAGGAGACTATTAGTGTGGAACAGGCACAACGCGACTTGGGCAACCTTCTAAACTTTGATTTCGGCGATGCCAACTATGCTACCGATGAATTGCAAAGAGATACTTTGTTTGTACCTATTGACCTCGCAGGAAAGAAGGTTTCAATGGCTCAATTGGCCGAAACTTACAATGCTGCTTTTGCAAGCATTCTTGAAACTTATCATCAAGTTGAACTTCCTGAAAAAAGCATTCTTTCCGTTTCTTGCTTAATTAACGGCGATGCCAAAAGCGGGGGAATTTCCGATGTACGACTAATATTGACATCAAGGGGATTGGCGAATTTTTCCTTGAAAACCGGCTTTGATGAAACTGACAATTGGCGCGTTTGGGAGCGGCTTGGCAAGTGTGATGGGACTTGTGTCGGTGATGATCATGTTACCATGATTGAGAAAGTGTATAGAAGAAATCGCCTTTTTCTCGCTTGCAATAAAGGGAGGCTCTACTATACAGATATAAAGGAAGGAAGGTGTTTTCATGCATCGGATTTTTTGGAAACCAACCCCAATATCCATTACAATGACGGATGCCGCCTGTGGTGCGGGTTTGGCAGTGAAGTCATGAGCCATTGTGTCGAATATCCTGAAATGCAATATTATTACAACAATTTCTGTCAGATAATGAGCAATGAAGCTTGGAGACCTCATGGTCACGTCATTATGGAAATTGAAAAGTGTGAACTAGAAGCTCTTCTTTCCGTAGATCCTGGCAGATACTATTCATTTTGCTGCATCTATTCAACAGCCAAACCTAATTGCACGGACGAAGGTTTGCCCTATTGATATAAACTAAATACTGTGAAAAGGATTTTTTTATGCCTTGCCTTGACGGCTTGTTATACAATGGCATTCACGCAAAGGCAAGGTTTCTTCAATATTTACGAGCAGGCGGAAAAATCGTTTTGCGCCAGTGCAGTCATTGAGGCCGATGACGGTTGCTTGATTGTTGCAGTGTATGATTATTATGCTGGGGCCGGTGCGTTGAAAAAAATGTCAAGGGAAGGCGTGGTGCTCAAAAAAACGCCCATCAGTGATGAAACTGTTTTTTCTGGCATTGAAGGGTTATACCACGACCCTTGGCACCCGGATTTGTACTATGCCATAGGCCATATTATACACTGGGATAAGCAAATCACAAAGCCTTACATCTTGCATTTTGATGAAGACTTGAACCTGTTGGACAGGAAAGAAGTGGATTTGCCGGAAGAATACCGCCGTTTTATCATGGCACGTTCCATACTCACCAAGGACGGTGATTTCATCTATGCCACATCGCTTGACGCACAAAACAGTTATCATCGGCTGTATATGCGAATTGCTTTGGATGGCACTTTGATAAAGTTTCACAAGGAGACCGAAGGTTGTGGATCGAGTATTATGATCAATGCTATTTTTGAGTTTCCCGAAGGTAATTATTTTGGGGACTATAGAAATTCTTACAAGGTTCAAGGGTCTGTTACCGAGCAACAACGATTGTTCGGTTTTGATGATTGTTTTGTATTTGACACTATACACGAATTTGATCCGATAATCCACCAACTCAACAATGACACGTCCCATAGTATATCAAGACAAACCATTGCTAATGGAACGGTAATGCCTTTCAACGATAGCATTCTGCTGTTTTCAGACAGAGTTTTTGAAGCATGGTGTCAGAATACCTCAGGAACAACATATAACACAGATAATTCTTCACTTTTTTCTTCTACGGATATGGGTGGAAACATAAGGGACTATTTGGTGATAGGTAGTGATAATGATACTACGGAAGTTCCTTCTGCATTCAATGCCATAGCTATTGCAAAAGACGGTGGTTTTGAGAATCATATTTATCACGGCTGCTTCGGCTATAACGTTTTTCCTGCTTATTCGCCATACAACATCACCGTAACCAAAACCGATGAGAACCTAAATGTCATTTGGGAGAAAACTTACACCCATCCCGCAAAATTCCTGCAAGCCACCTATCTTCTTGCAACCAATGATGGGGGGTGTCTTGTTGCAGGCGGCGCATACGATCATTCAAACGATCATTACGACCTTTTCCTCTTGAAAATCAATGCGAATGGCTCAGTGGACACAAAAGAGGTCATGGTGATAGACGAAAAGGCGCTTGGAGTATATCCTAATCCGGTCAGGGATGTGGCGCGGTTTTCGGGCGGCGAATACCGGACGGTGGAAATCCTCAACATGCAGGGGCAGATGGTGCTGCAAGAGACAGTGGAAGGCAACACTTTCTATGCCGGCGGGCTGGCGGCGGGTGTGTATTACATCATCGCCACAGATGCCGAGGGGAATCATTTCGGGTGCAAAATGGTGAAACAGTGATGCGCTTATGGCGAACAGTCATGCAACTTTGGCTCGAAATTTGAGGGATTCCATAGAAAAAAGTTGACAACACGATGACAACAAAAGGCTTTACATGGGCAATGGCGGCTTTTATGCTGCTGTTGCTTGTTTCTTGCGGAAACGAAAAGATAGAATCGCCCATTGTCGGGCACTGGGGCGTTGAACAATATATGAGCTGCCGTACCGATAGCGAAGGCATCGACGCTTGGGACACCTTGAACTTTGAAGCCGGCGCGGGAAAAGGCTACGAGGTGTTTTTCTACGACAATGGCAGCGCAAAGTTGTTCTTGAATGAAAGTCCGGCCCTTATCAAGGAAATCAACTGCAAGTATGCCTTCGACACCGAGGAGCAGACGCTCACCGTGTTAGGAAATGCTTGGGTGTATGCGCTTTACGGCAAGCAGCTTCCCGAGGGCAACAAAGCCGTGTTCAATGTCGATATCCTCAACGACACTGCAATGGCGGCATGGTGGACCAACAACGTGTCGGAATCCGTGCCTTTTTACGAAAGTTTTGCATTGAAAGCCCTTTGATCTTATGAAAAAAAATCTCCCCGTCGTTCTGATGTTCATGGCAATGGCTTTTAGCGCTTGCACAGGTGCCGGCGACAATCCGCTTGTTGGGTCTTGGGGCGTCTCGCGCATCGAGTATTACACGGCCGATATCACGGGCACCCCGATTCCGTCCACCATTGAGACCTACGACTACACGCCGGGCGCTTCCAATGGCATTAAAATGACATTTAGGGCCGACAACACCGGACAGCTTGAAGACCGCAGCGGCACATCGCCGTCAGTAGAGCGTTTCGCCTACCGCTACGATGCAAGGGAACAGGAGCTTTACATGGATAAGGATAATGAATCGTTCATCTTGTACATCGAGGAGCTGAGTGCCAATACGTTTATCTATCTCAATGAATTTGAGAGCCATAAGATGGAGCGGACTTATCTGAAACGCCTCAACAATACGAGAACCAATGATGCCCGTCGCAACAAGCCGCATCCTGTCAAGCCGGGTTCCTTGTTGAGCGGAGTCAAACGCTGACGTTGCCGGATACGAATCACAACAACTTCTTGCAAATGCTTATCGCCATAGAACAGTCTCGCCGCGCTGCGCGTCCAACGTGTGCTGCGGAACTGCATTCTGTATTTCTTGGATAAGCAAGTCTATCAGCCGCCTTTTGGGATACTGGCTTGAATAGCACACCGAAATTTCACGCAAAGGCTTTTTGTCTGAAAACGGTCGGATTTGGCTGTCATTGCCGCTTTCCATCAGGCTGTTGGCAAAAAGTTCAGGAATAATGGTGAAGCCGCCTTCGCGGTTGATGATGCGCAGCAAGGTGTCGAGCGAACCGCCTTCGAGGTCGAAAGGCAAGTTGTGGCTGCGGTTTTTGTCGATGCCGCACAAATTGACGACCTGGGTCCTGAAACAATGGCTGTCGCCCAAGAGCCAGATGTCGTCCGTGACGATTTCCGTCGATTTGACGGCTTTATTTCTCAGATAAGGATGGTCCTTGTGGGCATAGACGAACATTTCTTCAAAAAAAACCGGATGCTCGACGATTTTCTTGTCACCATAAGGCGTTACCAATACGCCGGCATCTAAATTGCCGTTTTTCAAGTTTTCGATGATTTGACCGGTTACCATTTCGTCTATCCTTAGATTCACTTCAGGGTAGTGCCGTTTCAAATCTCCGGCAAATAACGGCAGCAAATAGGGGCCCAAGGTCGGGATAATGCCGATATGCAACTCCCCCGAAAAATCATTGCGGAACGATTTCACCAAATCTTCGATGCGCTCCGATTCCGACAGAATCACCTTGGCCTGTTCGATGAATCTTGCCCCAATTTCGGTGGACACGACGGGCATGACGCTGCGGTCGAAAATCTGTATGCCCAATTCATGCTCCAACTTCTTGATTTGCATGCTGAGCGTAGGCTGCGTGACAAAACAATGCTCCGAAGCACGCGCAAAGTTGCGGAACTTGTCAACGGCAACAACATATTCCAATTGAACGATAGTAATCATGATGTTTTATGAAAAAAGAATGCACAAATATAGAAAAAATCTATAGATTTGAGTGTTGGAAAAAATCAGTCCTCAATGCTTGCATATTGATCTTGAAATAGGGCAAGGGCAAGACGGTGGGACGGGAGCGAGTGGTAGCACTGTTTTGTAAGACCATTGAAAAAAGCCCGAGGCAAGAGCGAAAATAATTCCTATATTTGCACAGAAAAAGAGATGCTATGGAAGCATTCTTGTCGTGCAGAGGTTTTTTTGAAAAGTAAAAATAATCGTAGTAATATTATGTATCAGATATTTAAAGAACAATTAGACAAATCGAAAATGCTCTTGAGTGGCGTTAAACGGAACATGCGTTTGGGCCGTGATGCCGGACTGAATGAAAAGGACATTGCCAAATTGGAGGCGCAGAGCCGTCGTTTGGAAACGCTTTCTTCCGAGCTGGACAAGTTACAGGATGAAGCGCGTCGCAAGAGTGAGGAGGCGCACCAGGCGCTGTTTGATTTGAAGAGCCAGATTTATCGTGTCAAAAACACCATCAAGTCGAAATACGACTCCACATGGTGGTCGAAATTCGGCATTCCCGACAAGCGATAAAAATGAAATGACGGGATGATGCCGTAGAAACATTACTTTTGCCGGAACGAAAAACATTGAATCATGAAAAAGAACCTGCTTCTCGTCATCGCTTTGCTGATGATTGTCAGTGCCCATTCGCAGAATGACGCTCAAAAGCCCTTTCAGGGGAAGTCCGATAAAGGGAAAGGCGATATCGTCAAAAAAGGCTGGAATTTTGGTCCGTTGCCTGTGGTGAGCTACGATGCCGACCTTGGCTTTCAATACGGTGCCACCTGCGACATCTTCTATTATGGCGATGGCAGCCGCTATCCGCGTTACGACTTCAAGATGAACGTGGAGGCTTCGCGTCACACGGGAGGGTCGAGCGTGCTGCGTTTTTACGGCGACTTTCCTTATCTTGTCAAAGACACCGAACTTTTTCTTGATGTTTCTTATTTTAAGGCGAAAAAATTTGAGTTTTTCGGCTATAACGGCTATGAGTCGCCGCTCGATTTTGTTTGGGCCGACTCGGCACATAACCCGCATGTGCTGGATAGAAGCCAGTTTCGTTTTCTGGCCAGCATGCAACGACCCTTGTTGGGCTTGAAGCATCTTTATTGGACTGCGGGTTTGGCATATTACCACACGCAAGCCGCTCCCGTCAGCATCGAAGGCTACGAAAATGCGCCATCGCTTTACCATGTGTATTGCGATACCGCAGTAGGGTTGATTCGTGCCGATGAAGCTACTGGAGGCAATACCACGCAGTTTCGCCTCGGCTTGACCTACGATAGCCGCGACCACAACACCATTCCTTCAAAAGGCATCTATGCGGAAGGCACCCTGACGGGATCTCCCGACCTTATCGATAGAAAGGGTTATGGCAATCTGACCTTTACCATGCTGTGGCGTCAATATGTGCCATTATATGGTGACAAGCTGGTTTTTGCCTACCGGTTAGGAACGCAGAATCTATTGGCGGGCGAAATGCCTTGGTACATGGTGAACAATCTGAACATGTTGTTCTTCCACAAGATGTACACGGAAGGTCTTGGTGGCAGCAACACCGTGCGCGGCATCAACCGTAACCGCGTTATGGGCGCAGGCTTTAGCTTTGCCAATATCGAGTTGCGCTGGAAAGTCGTCGCTTTTCAGTTCGTCAATCAGAACTGGATCATCGGGTTGAACCCGTTTTTTGACGCCGGCATGGTCACCCAAAAATACCGTGAGGAAGCAATGCTCAAAGCTCCCGAATCCTTGGCGGTTTATTCCGGGGAGAAAGAAGGGGTGCATACCGGAACCGGTTGCGGATTGAAAATCATCATGAACACCAATTTTGTCCTTGGCATCGATTTCGCCAAAGCCTTGGACAAGCGCGACGGTGACAAGCTGAAGACCTACATCGGGTTCAACTATATTTTTTAGACGGCATGGGTTTGTAGCGCGGCAAAAGGGATTGGCCACGAAAGTGGCGCCCTTTATGGCAGTTTGGCTCGGACACCTTAAAACAGCTTGTTCAGTTGCAAATCTTCGTATTCCTTGCGAAGTTGCTTCTTGAAAGACCATCTGAAATCGGAGATGCAGCGGCGTGAAAGTTCGCGGTAGTCGATGAAGAGGTTGTGGGAAAAAACGAGTAAAACCGAACCACACACCGCCCAATACCAGGGCATGGTGCAGCATAAAACCAAGGTTCCGGCAATGACAAGGGGAGGGAAAAGCAGCAGCCGTACTCCAAAGGTCACGGTATTGCCGAAGGCAGGGTCTTTCAATTCCCTCTTGATGAAATAGTTGGGAATCCATACTAAGGATGTGGCAAGGGCCGAGGCGACAAAATAGGGGAAAGCAATCGCCATGACTAATGATTTCCACAAAGCGTTGAGAAATGGACGTTTTTTGGCTGTCGAGGTGACGGAAATCCTGTTTTTGCGGCGGTGGTCGGAAAAACGGTTCACCCGTTCAAACAGTTGTTGTGCTTCCTCGGGATGCTCTTGGCGGTACCGAAGCACTTTCTCCACTGTGGCACGGTTGCGCAGCATTTTACCGTAAAGCCCCCCCACACGCTTTTCATTTTTCATCTTCACAATCTCCCATATCGCATCGTAGTCTTCATTATCGGGGATGTAGGTGAAAAGTTCGGAAATGCGGTCGAAAAGCCGCTCCTTGAGCTGGTTCATGAGTACGGCTTCATTTTCCTCCGTGCTGTTTCGTATGAAGTCCGTCACGTTGATGGCCTCACCGTAATTCACCAAGGCAGTGGTGCGGAAACGGAAATAATCGCCGTATTCAATGGCGGTGGGGACGATATAGATGTTCTTTTCTTTGCCAAACTGTACATTGGCGTCGAGGGCGATGTGAAAAATGCCTTTGCTCAAACGCAGCAAGGAATGTTTGGTGCGGTGCTGTCCTTCGGGAAACAGGTATAGCCCCACGCGGTCGTGAACGACATCTACGGCCTTGTCGATCGTCTCCGAGTTGTTTCTGACCGCAGCAATGCCATTGCGGATGCGGAACAATGGAAGGATACGCAGGAAGTTCAGGATCTTTGCAACGGTGGGATTTTTGAAAATATCGCCCCGAGCCATGAAAACCTTTTTATGGTTGCTACTCGCAAGAATAACGAGAGCATCCATCAGCGTGTTGCTGTGGTTGATGCCGAATATGAGCGAGCCATCCTTGGGAAGCGCATCCTTCCCGTGTACCTCGAAACGACGGTAGGAATGACGGGCGTGCATATCGACATAAGGCCGCAATATAGAGTACAGCAAGTTGCTGTCCTGTATTTTCCTTGCCATTTTTGTTCAAAATTAATGAACAAAAATAGGTATTTTCATGTTCATCTCCATTAATATTTGTCTCAAACGGCAAAAACAGCATTTGAAACGTCAATAGCCAATAGGATGTTGAAATGTGTTTCTATTAATCCGATAATCATAGTAATTGAAAAAATATTTCTACTTTTACGGCATCAAATCAGCTATTGGAATGAAATTCAAAAAATTAGTTCTTATTGCTTTATGGACTGTTCCTTTTTTACTGTGTCAATGTGGTTTCTTGGGCGATAGAGGCGATGGATCTGGTCAGAATCTTGACACGTTATGCGAAATGGATCATATTAGGAACCGCGGCATTTTGATTGCCGTCACCAATTGCAGCCTTCTCAATTACAACATGTACGATGGGAAACCTTCCGGCTTTCAGTACGAGTTGCTGCGCGATTTGTGCAATACGCTGAACTTGAAGTTGGAACTTCGTGTCAACGACAATATCGACAGCTGCTACAAGATGCTCGAAAACGGTGATGTCGATCTGTTGGCCACAGGTCTTAGCAGTACCAAGAGAAACAAACAGCGTTTTCTGCTTAGCAATCCCATTTTGATGCAGCGCAGTGTCCTCGTGCAACGCATGCCGAGCAAATGGCACGACATGTCAACGGGCGATGAAGTTGAAAACCAGTTGTTGCGCTCCACTCTGGATTTGGGTGGAAAAACGGTTTACGTGCCAAAGAGTAGTAGCGTTGTCACGCAGCTCAGGCATTTGTCGGATGAAATCGGAGACACCATCTTTGTCGTTGAGGTCGATACTTTGAATACACTTGACCTGATACAAATGGTTTCAGACAAAAAAATCGACTATACGGTTACCGAAGAACACATTGCCAAAGCGGCAGCCCGGACGATCAGCGATATTGACATTAAACTCCCTGTGAGTTTTGAACGTCCCATTGTCTGGGCCTTGCACAACCACCACAACGATTCATCCATGCTCATCGAGGTGAACGAATGGTTGGATGGTTTCCAACAGCAGAAGATGCGGCGCACGTTTTACAAGTACTTCAAAGGAGAGCAAAATGCGCTGGCGGCTTCCAATAGCAAAGTCAAAGACCGTATCTCCGACATGGACGCGGAAATCAAGAAAGTGGCGGCAGAAATCGGCTGGGATTGGCGGCTGTTGGCCTCGCTGATTTATCAGGAGTCGAAGTTCATTCCCGATCTGGAAAGCGGGAAAGGAGCGTATGGCTTGATGCAGCTTATGCCCGTGGTGATGGAGCGTTATGGCATCGATTACACCTCTTCCGTTGAAGAGCAGATTGCGGCAGGTGGAAAACTGATTCAATATTTAGAAGGCGCCTTGCCCGAGAGTATCACCGATAGTGTTCAGAAAAAGCTTTTCGTGTTGGCTTCTTACAATTCAGGGTTGGGACATGTGCTGGATGCACGACGTCTGGCCGAAAAATACGGACGGGATCCTGATGTGTGGTCCGATAATGTCGATTATTTCATGCTCAACAAGTCGAAACCGCAGTATTACAAGGATTCAGTATGCTGTAACGGTTATGCAAGGGGTGTCGAGACCTGTAACTTTGTGGAAGACGTGGTGGAACGCTACGAACATTATCAGGTTCTGATTCAATAGCAATAAATTGGTCTTATGAAATCGTTTTATAAAAAATTGTTATTCAGTATGTTGGTGCTTTTTGTGCCGGCAATTTCATTTTCTCAGTCTTTTGGTGGCGGCTTGTTGGCCGGTGCCACAATTTCTCAGGTGGACGGAGTTGGATACAGAGGCTATCACCAATTAGGATGGACGGCAGGAGCGTTTGCCAACTGGCCTGTTATTAATGAAAACCTGTCGCTGCAGATGGAACTGAAGTATTCCTTGTTCGGGTCGCATTCCGATATCAAGGAAGAAAGTTGGGGCATGAATCACTATAATTTGCGTTTGCATTATGCCGAAGTTCCCCTGATGTTGCGCTACAATTTGAAACAGTTTACCATTGCAGGAAAGAGTTTGGATTTCTTCTCGTTGGAAGCGGGCGTCAGCTTGGATTTTTTGGTGAAATACAGGGACGAGTCCAACTATTCGCATAATGATAATGCACCTTGGCGTTTCTTTTCCGCCACGGCAAATGCCGGCATTCATTTCGACATCGCCGAGCGGTGGGGCTTTGGCTTTAGAACCATGAATTCTTTCTTCCCGATTCGCATGAAAGGCAATACTTCGGGTTTCCTCGTCGGCCACTATTACAATATTGCGTTGCAAGCAGTCCTCGTATACAATATTCGGGCGTCACACCGGTATTGAGCGAAATACTTGGAGGTCTGACAGGTGGGTCATGGCTCGCTGAGGAAATCAATGTTTCTTTTCAGGCCTTTGTAGCCGGCACGTTGTACGGCCGACTTGGCAAAGAGTTCGTCGAACAGGGTTTTATCCATGTTTTTCCAGTCGGATTTGTGCATGGAAAGTAGTTTTTCAGAAGGCTGAAAAGCGGGTTCGATGTTGCCTACCGAGAAACGGTTGTAGGGGCAAACGTCCTGACAGATGTCACAGCCGTATATCCATCCTTTGAAAGCCTCTTTGTCGTGATGTTCAAAGCTGCCTTTGTACTCTATGGTGAGGTATGAGATGCATTTGCGGGCGTCGATGGTGAAAGGTGCTTTCAAAGCTCCGGTGGGGCAGGCGTCGAGGCACCGCGTGCAACGTCCGCAACGGCTGGCGATTTCCGTTCCTACAGGAGGCAGCTCGATGGGAAGAAACAAGTGCGCCACGAAAAAAAACGAACCTTTTTTGGGATGGATCAAGGTGGTGTTCCTCCCGATGAACCCCAATCCGCACTTCACCGCCCAAGCCTTATCTAGCACAGGAGCCGAATCGACGAACACGCGTGCGCTGGCGAGTTTCCCTGTTTTTTCTTCGATGCGTTCGAGGAGCAGTCTTAGCTTTCGTTTTACCACATCATGGTAGTCTTCTCCATAGGTGTATTTCGCAATCTTAAAGTTGTCGTCAGCGGGCAGTAGGCGTTGCGGGTAATAATTAATGGTAAGCGTGACGATGCTTCGGGTGCCTTCCACTAATTTTCGGGGGTCGTAGCGTTTTTCCTTGTTGCGTTCCAGATAGGTCATCTCGCCGCTGTTGCCTTCAGCCAGCCATTGTTCTACCCGTTCCGAGTCCTCCCTCAAGCAGCCGGCAGCCGCAATGCCACAGTCGGCAAAGCCTAAGTCTCGGGCTGTTTCGATGATGTATTCGGAACGGATGGTATCGGCCATGATTCAAAAAAAGCCTGCATAAGGGCAGGCTAATAAAAAACGTTTATGAAAACAAAAAAATCAAAATGGAGCAAAGGAAAGTCCTACGGTCAACGGCATGATTTCAGGCCCATTGGTGCCTGCCGTAAACACGCGCGAAAATTGCAGCGAAGCGTAGGCGCTTACCCATTTGTACCCCACGCGCAAAGTAGCGGCGTAGGAGTAGCGTTCAATATTCTTGATGTTGCAGTATTTCTCGGTGATTTTCACTTTGTTGTCGGAGCCTTCATCGGCAATGGCCTTATAGACTTCTTTGGTCTTTGCGCTGAGCAGGATGCCGAATTTGAAACCTACGCCCACCTTCCAAGCGTCATTGAAACGGAAACGCAGCTCCAAAGGAACTTCGGCATAAGTAGGATTCACTTTGTAGCGGTTGAAGTTTTCGTCATCGGCATGTTGCGTGAAAGTCAGTGAAGAGGCATAAGGATTCTTGATCACGCTGCTGGAGTAATAGTTGTGCGTGCTGATGCCCAAGCCGACACCCACGGTGTGCTTTTCGCTATTGCCCAACGGCAGGTTGTAGGTCAAAGCGGTTGAAAATCCGGGATTGAACTTGCCGGCTTTCCAATTGTCATTCGGTTTCAGCTGGAAATCTTGGAAAACGTCGAAGTTCACCGTCAGTTTGTTGTCGGTTTTTTCAGAAATCAATTGCGCATGTGCTGCTGCTACGGTAACAAGTATCAGCATGAGGAGGCTTATTCTCTTTTTCATAGAAGTATGTCTTTTCATGATTGAACGGCAAAAGTAGGAAAATATTTCCAATTTGACTTTTGGGGTGTAAAATACTTCTGTGAGAAGGTGAAATCCCATTGCCCGTAATGAATGATAGCAAGACTATGTTTTTTGAATCAGGATAGGTTGAAGCCGGTTTCTTACGATAAGGCAATTCTTTTCACAAGCAAGTCTTAGGGTTGGAAATGCAACTATAATAATCTCAAAAACTATGCTATAACAATCTAATAATCAATAGAGAAAAATAAATAAAAAATTGTTTTTTTGTTTGGAAATATCAAAAACATGAAATAATTTTGGTGCCGTTTTTATTACACAATGTTTCACCAAAATTAATCAAAATCATGAAAAAGCCTCTTTTACTTTTCTTTGCGCTACTCTTTGTAGCAGGCACGCTGTTTGCATCTCCCATTTCAACGAACACTGCCGTTGATTTGGCAAATCGTTTCATCAAGAACAGTCACTTGGACATGCAGGAGGTGTCGGCCGACCATCTTGTCTTTACCGAGCGTTCTTCTGAAGGCAGCCCGATTTACTATGTTTTTAATGTGAGCAATGATGGTTTCATCATTGTTTCGGCCGAAGATTTCACCTTGCCCATTTTGGGTTATTCCGATGAAAACGAATTCGACAAGAACAACATTCCGGTAAACATGGCCGACATTCTGTTGGACTACAAGGCCGAGGTGCAGTATGCCCAAAAAATGGGCTTGACGGCTGATGCCGAGATCCTTAAGGCTCGCGAAGACCAATTGAGCAATGCGGTCCAGTACCGTTCTTCGGTGGCTCCTTTGCTGGGTGCCATCAAGTGGGACCAGTCGCCTTACTACAACGACCTTTGCCCGGTTTACAACAGCTACGGAAGCCGTTGCCCTGTTGGTTGTGTGGCTACCGCCATGGCCCAAATCATGAAGTTTTGGGAATATCCGGCACAAGGCCAGGGTTCACATTCCTACTATTCCTCTTATGGTACGCTTTCGGTCAACTTCAATGTGAATTATGACTGGGCTTCCATGCCTGCTGCCACCTTAACGGGTCCTAACAGCGAATGCGCGAAGATCAGCTATCACTGCGCCGTTAGTGTGGATATGGAATTTGGTCCCAATGGCAGCGGCGCCTATCAAACCGACGTTCCAGCGGCCTTGGTCAATTATTTCAAATACAAAAACACAGCCGGTAATGCCAACAGGTCGAGCTATTCCACCACGCAATGGGCCAATCTGGTCAAATCGGAGCTTGATGCCGGTCGTCCGGTTCAATATGCCGGTCATGGTACCGCAGGAGGACACTCTTTTGTTTGCGACGGTTACAACTCAAGCGGCTATTTCCATTTTAACTGGGGATGGGGCGGCTCTTCGGACGGCTATTTCCTGTTGAACGCCTTGAACCCGGGTAGCCTTGGCACGGGCGGTGGTAGCGGCGGTTTCAACAACTACCAGACCATTGTGTATGGTATCGAACCCGACAATGTCACACCTCCCGCACCACCTACTCCTCCTACACCTCCTACACCAACACCTTTGGAAGTCCCGACAGGCCTTTATGCAAGTGATGTTACGGTGAACTCTGCCGTGTTGAATTGGAATGCGGTTGAAAATGCCACATCGTATAATGTTGAATTCAGAAAGTCAGGCGATAGCTGGGCGTCGTATAATATTGCAGGAACAACTGCCAATGCCACCGGTTTGGTAGCCAACACCGTTTATGAGTGGAGGGTGCAAGCGGTCAACAGTACGACTACCGGCGAGTTTTCAGGTGTGAACAATTTCACCACATTTGATGACAATGGCGGTGGAGGCGGTACTCCTGTCGAATATTGCGCAAGTTCGGCAACAACAAGCTATTATGAATGGATCAGCAGATTTGCCATGGCGAACATCGACAATTCGTCATCAGGCTCGCAATATGCCGATTACACGGACAAGGTTGTCAACGTTGGTAAGGGGCAAAGTGTTTCTGTGTTCTTTAAATCGGGATACAGAGGCTATGCCTACTATGAATATTGGACCGTGTGGATTGACTACAATCAGGATGGTGATTTCAGTGATGATGAAATGGTCATTAGGGGCTACAACAGAGCCGGACGTTTGCTGAAAGCCACCATCACCATTCCCAATACGGCGTTGCTGGGAGAAACTCGTTTGCGTATCAGCATGAAATACGGCAACTATTCCACAGCTTGCGAGTCGTTCTATTATGGTGAGGTTGAAGACTATACGGTCAACATTGGCAACCCCAGCAGTATGCAGTTTGTCGGCAATGAACCTGCCGAAACGGCGTTCTCGTTGAGCGAAGGCTTGGCGGATAATGTCTCCATCTATCCCAACCCGGCTTCGGAACGCATCCAGGTGAACATGACCGAAATCAGAGATCAAGAAGCTCCCTATTCCGTCATTGACATGCAAGGCAGAATCATTTTGAAGGGCGATCTGAGACAGTCCAATGAAATTGACGTTTCGAGACTTGGCAACGGGTCGTATTTCTTGTCCGTCGAGATCGAACCCGCAACCGTCGTAAAGTTTGTAAAAGAATAATCGACAAGGTTGTTCCGGAGTTTGAGAAAAGGCTCAACCACGAGGGCGTCCGCGGACGCCCTCGTGCGTTTTATGGGTAACGTTTTATGTTGTGAAGTCAAAGGATGGTATGAGATGATAACAGCCCGTTCCGAAAGAGCATTTCAAAAAAGCACACGGCACAGCAAAAAATGCGTGGAAAGGATGACGATGTTCGGGAAGAGCAAAACTAATATCTCTTGGACAATGCTCCCCCAAGGGTCTTATTCGTTATTTTGACTTTCGATGGACATCCTTCTGTCGAGCAAGGCGTCAATTTCCTCATCGGTGAGGTCGGGGTTTTTCAAAGCTTTGTCAATGGTTTCTAACAGCGCGATATGGCGTTCGTTCACATCGGCGATTTTCTTCAACTCCTCTTCCTTGCGGGCAACCTTTTCCTCGGCAGAAAGCTCGATTTTGGCATCGGCATCCTCACCTAACTGTTGACGAAGCTGTTTCACCATGGCTGAAATGATTTGACGTGTAAAAGGATCCACCTGGTTCATTTCAAACTTCAAGTCGTCTTTTATGTCATCAAATTGGGTCATGAATAGCTTTAACTGTTCCAGTTGCTCGTTGTCGATGCCTTTGATATCGTTGAGCGATTCTTTCTCAAGCAGCAGTTTGAACATCCTGAACAGGTCTTCCAATTCCTTTTTGAAGTTTTCGTCTTCCATTTTCATCTTTTTTTCGGGAAGGATACGGCCTTCTCATCGAGAGAATACGAACTGCAAAATCCGTTCCCAAGTGCAAAAGAAGACTTTTTTCCCGAATGGAGGTGACATTTTGTCAAAAAATCGGAGATAATGTTGAAAGATTCGCGATTTTTGCCGATTATTGCATCAGAATTGTTGAAGCCGTACTTATGCTGGGCATGGTGTGGCATTGCAAATGACATTACTCCTATGGAATTCAGTACATTGAAAATACAGCTTGGCGAAAGTGTCGCTTGGATCAGTCTCGATAGGTCTGAAGTTCGTAATGCTTTGAATGCAAGGATGATAAGCGAGCTTACCGAGGCGTTTGAATGGTTGGACAGCCGCGATGATGTGCGTGTGGTCGTATTACGGGGCAATGGTCCTGTTTTCTGTGCCGGTGCCGACTTGGCCGACATGAAAGCCATGATTGCCTACAGCCATGATGAAAATCTCGCCGACGCCAACCGGCTTTCCCGCTTGTTCCAAACCATCTATTTCTGTAACAAAGCCGTTATTGTAAATGTCCACGGGGCTTGCATGGGCGGTGCCAATGGCATTGTGGCGGCGGCAGACATCGTGCTGGCTGCCAAGGAGACGAAGTTCGCTTTCTCGGAAGTGCGTCTGGGGCTTATTCCAGCTACCATTGCCCCGTTTGTGTGGCAACGCTGTGGCATGAAAGCCGCTAAAGAACTGATGCTCACCGGACGCTCTTTTACCGCGGAAGAAGCCTTGGGTTTTGACTTGGTGAATCGGGTGGTTGACGAATCGGAGTTGTTAGATGCCGAGCGGCATTATATCACCTGTTTCATGCAAGCCTCTCCAGCGGCATTCGCCCAATGTAAACATCTGTTGCGTACGGTGAGCGGAAGGGACAATCCTTATGATCCTGTTTTTCAGACAACATCTGAATGGATAGCTGCGCAGCGCGTTTCGCAGGAAGGACAGGAAGGGCTGGCTGCTTTCTTCGAGAAAAGAAAACCCGAATGGAGCCGTTGAACAAATAACAATTGGCTGAATCCTACGTTGTACAGACATTGAATATGAATAGCAGAAAGATAAATAAGATATTGATTGCCAACCGTGGCGAAATAGCCGTGCGTATCATCCGTACGCTTCAGCGGCTGCACATCGCTTCGGTGGCGGTGTTTGCCGATGATGACGCCAAGGCCTTGCATCGCCGTCTGGCCGACGAGGCCTGTCCTTTGGGCGGCGGAACGATGCAAGACACCTACCTCAACGTGCAGAAGATCATCGATGCGGCATTAGACACAGGAGCAGAGGCCGTGCATCCCGGTTACGGTTTCCTGTCGGAAAGCCCCGAGCTGGCCGCGGCGTGTGAGGCCAACAATTTGATTTTCATTGGTCCGGATGCGCGTTCCATCCGGCTGATGGGCAATAAGATTGCCGCCCGGCAAGTGGCAATCGAAAATGGCATCCCTGTTGCTTTCGGTTGCACGGGAAGCGTGGAAGAAATCATGGGACAGACGGCCTCGTTGCCCTATCCCGTGCTGATCAAGGCGGCGGCAGGCGGCGGCGGGAAAGGCATGCACATCGTTTCAAATCCCGATGAGCTGGAACCTGCCTTGCGTACCGCTTCGCGCGAAGCCGAACGCTATTTCAACGACGGAACCGTTTTTGTGGAACAGTATCTCGAAAACCCCCGACACATCGAGGTGCAAGTGCTTGCCGACCATTTTGGCAACATCATCCATTTGCACGAGAGAGAATGTACCATACAGCGTCGTTACCAGAAAATCATCGAGGAATCGCCATCACCAACGTTGAATGACGAGAAACGAGGACAATTGTATGACGCCGCCATCAGACTTTGTAAAGCGATAGGTTATAAAAACGCCGGAACCGTTGAGTTTCTGGTGGACAAAACACTGAATTTCTATTTTTTAGAAATGAATACGCGCATTCAGGTAGAGCATCCGGTGACGGAGCAATGTACGGGCATCGATATTGTGGAGGAACAGATCCGTATTGCGCGCGGCAAGGAGATGGGGTATTGTCAGGAAGACATCAAGTCCGTGGGACATGCCATCGAACTGCGTATCTATGCCGAAAATCCTGAAAACGGTTTTTTACCGGCTCCCGGACAGGTTACGGCTTACCATGAACCACAGATAAGGGGTGCCCGTGTCGATAGTAGTATTGACGGAAAATGCTTTGTGTCATCGGCTTATGACCCGATGGTGGCCAAACTGACCTGTCATGCCAAAGACCGCCAACATGCCATTGATAGTGCGGAACGGGCGTTGAACGATTTCATTTTGCAGGGTTTGACCACCAACAAGGCCTATTTGTGGGAGATTCTAAGAGATAGAGATTATATTGAAAATCAAATTGATACGTCTTATTGCAAGACCCATCACGAGGATTTGTTGAAAGCCGTGGCACGAAGTCGCGAAACGGTGAATCTGAATGATGTAGTGGCGGCTTTTCTGCTTTTTGACTGCTGTAAGACACAAATCATTGGCAATGCGCGAAATGTTTGGGAAACCATAGGATATTGGCGCTACCAGATGGATTTGTCGGTGATGGTGGATGATAAACCAGTAGCTGTGCATATTTGCAAGACCCATTCCGGAAAATTGGAAGGGCGTGTCAACCAAAAGCCTTTTTCCGTTGAGTGGATCCGTTATGACAGCAACCAGTTGAAAATCATGCTGAATGGCCGTACAGAGAATGTGTATTGCTCGGTCAATGATGTGGGAGAAACCATTGTGAATCTACGTGGCTTGAACTTTACTTGCAAACGTAGCGACCATTTGAATGACATTTTCGACTATTCCCGGAAGAACGGGCTTGATCACAGCATGAATTTGCTGTCGCCCATGCCTGGAAAAGTGGTCAAGGTCAACGTTGCGGAAGGACAAGTCGTGAAAGCAGGAACGGTGTTGGTCGTTGTGGAGGCCATGAAAATGGAGAACAACATAATAGCGACAGCGGATGCCAATGTGAAGCGGATTTGCGTGGCCGAGGGCGAAAAAGTGAATAATAAAACCCAGCTCATTGAGTTGGAAAAAGTGAACGAAACGGAAGACACAAGAGATTAAAGTAGAAAGCGAAGCTGCTATGAATTTTGATTTGAGCAAGGAACAATGCGCTTGGCGAGAGAAAGTCAGGGATTTTGCCGAAAAAGAGGTAAAGCCGGTAGCGCGACATAATGATGAAAACCAGCATTTTGATACCGATCTGACCTTGAAAATGGCCGACATCGGTCTGCTGGGCATGACGGTTCCCAAGGATTATGGCGGAATGGGATTGGACAACCTTTCCTATATCATTGCTGTTGAAGAGCTGGCCCGTGTTGACGGTTCAACGGCGGCCACCATCGCCGCCGACAACTCGTTGGGCATCGGTCCTATCAAAGATTACGGCACTGAGGAACAGAAACGGAAATATCTGCCGCAATTATGTAAAAACAGGCTTTGGGGCTTTGGTCTTACCGAGGCCGAAGCCGGTTCCGATTCGCGCGGCACCAAGACCACTGCCACCCGTATGGGTGAGCACTGGGTGCTCCATGGCGAAAAAATCTTCATCACCAACAGTGCAACCCCGATCACATTGGGCACGACGGTTCAGGCGGTTTCGGGAATGAAGGACGGGAAACCTGAGTTTACCGCTTTGTTGGTTGAAAACGGAATGGAAGGGTTTACACAGACACCCATGGACGATAAGATGATGTGGCGGGCTTCCAATACCGGCAAGCTCATTTTTGACCATGTCAAGGTGCCGGACGAAAACATACTTGGCGCTGTCGGCGAAGGTTCGCACCTCATGCTGGCCACTTTAGATGCCGGACGCCTTTCCATTGCCGCCATGGGATTGGGGTGTGCGCAGGGAGCATACGAAATGGCTCTGGCGTACTCGAAACAGCGGGTGCAGTTTGGCAAGCCGGTGAGTAAGTTTCAGGCGGTTGCATTCAAATTGGCTGATATGGCAGTCTCCATCGATGCCGCACGCGGATTGCTCTACAAGGCATGTTGGCTCAAAGACCAAGGACGCAGCTATGGCAAGGAAGCCGCCATGGCCAAATTATACTGCTCGGAAGTAGCCGCCAAAGTATGCGATAATGCCGTACAGGTGATGGGCGGACATGGTTTGTTGAAAGCCTACGACATGGAGCGTTTTTACCGTGATCAACGCATCTTGCAGATAGGAGAAGGCACCTCGGAGATATTGCGACTTGTCATTTCAAGGGCAATAGGCTGCTGATGAAAAACAGAATCATTTACAATCAATTATAATACTATGAAATTCAAACATTTACCTATCATTGCAATCGTCGCCCTGATGGTGACGGCTTGCGAAACCCAACCGCAACAATCCGAACAGGAAGCTCCTGCCGCCAAGTTGTCGGACAAGTATGCCAAAGTGACCCTGACAACCGATGTCAGCCACCTGAGTGACAATGAAAAACAGATGCTTCCGCTGCTGTTTAAAGCCGCCGACATCATGAACGACATTTTCTGGGTGGAGAATTTTGGTGAAAAAGACAGTCTGATGGCGCGCATTTCCGATCCGGACTTGCAGCTTTATGCCAACATCAACTACGGCCCTTGGGATGGCATCAACAACGAGGCTTCCTTTGTGGAAGGATTTGGTGAAAAGCCCGCAGGAGCGCAGTTTTACCCGCAAGACATGACCATGGAAGAATGGAACGCCTTTGCCGATCCTAACAAAAACAGCCAATACACCATGATCGTACGTGGTGAGGACGGACAGTTGAAGTGCGTATGGTACCACGAGTACTTTGCCGAACAAATCGAAAAGGCTGCTTCCCTGTTGGAAGAGGCTTCTGCGTTGGCAGGCGATCCTGAGTTTGCCAACTACTTGAATTTGAGGGCTGCCGCATTGCGCACGGATGATTATTTTGAAAGCGACATGCGCTGGATGGACGTGCGTAACAATAACGTTGACATGGTGATCGGACCCATTGAAAACTATACGGATGCCTTGCTGGGCACCAAAGCTTCACACGAGGCTTTCATCCTCATCAAAGACCAAGAGTGGACCAGGCAGTTGGCACGTTATGCCGCTTTTGTCCCCGAACTGCAAAAACAACTCCCAGTTCCGGAAGAATACAAGGCGGAGCAACCCGGCGCCGATGCCGACCTTGCCGCTTATGACGTGGTGTATTATGCCGGTGACTGCAATGCGGGCAGCAAAACCATTGCCATCAACCTGCCCAATGATGAAAAGGTACAGTTGCAGCGTGGAACCCGTAAGCTCCAGTTGAAGAACGCCATGAAAGCCAAATTCGATGCCATTTTGCTCCCCATTTCTAACATACTGATGACCCATGAATCAGCCGAAAACATCAAGTTCGACGCTTTCTTTGCCAATGTGATGTTCCACGAAACGGCACACGGCATGGGCATCAAGAACACCCTCGACGGCAAGGGTACGGTACGCGAAGCACTGAAGGAACAGTATTCGGCATTAGAAGAAGCGAAGGCCGACGTGCTGGGTCTTTATCTCGTGACCAAACTCTCGGAAATGGGCGAATACACCACCACTACGCTGCTGGACAACTATACTACCTTTATGGCGGGCATTTTCCGTTCGGTGCGTTTCGGAGCCTCAAGTGCACACGGCAAGGCTAATATGCTTACGTTCAACTATTTCGAAAAAGAAGGCGCTTTTTCGCGTAACGCAGAAGGTCTTTATGCGATTGATTTTGAAAAGATGAAAGGAGCTGTCGAAAAATTAGCCGGCGATATCCTCGTCCATCAGGGCAATGGCGACTATGATGGAGTAAAAAAATGGATCGGAGAAGAGAGCGTTATCAAAGGCGATTTACAAAAGGACCTCGACCGTGTCAATGCAGCGGGTATTCCTGTTGACATTTATTATGAAATGGGTCCCGACGTGCTGTTGAGATAATACGCACCATTTCGAAAACATCAAAAACGGCTGTGAAAAATGTTCGCAGCCGTTTTTTATCGACAGAAAGATGGCTCTTATCGCAATACCCAACAAGGAATTTTTTTCAGAGAGATTCTAATGGCGCGTAAAACAGCCCTTTATGGTTGAAATAATTGTAAAAGGCTTACTTAAAACCATAAATGCGTTATCTTTGCAGGCGCAAATCGCAACTTAGATCATAACAATTATATTTAAAGTACTAATAATGAAAAGATTATTTGGAATTATTGCTTTTGCCTTGCTGATTGCTACAGGCAAAGCGTATGCCGATGAAGGCATGTGGCTGCCGATGTTTGTCGAGCGCCTGAATTATGTCGACATGCAGAAAATGGGTCTGCAGCTGACACCTGAAGAATTGTACAGCATCAACCACAGCAGCCTGAAGGATGCCATTGTGGGTTTGGGAGGCGACAACATGCCCCGTGGCTTTTTCTGCACGGGTGAAATTGTTTCGGAACATGGCTTGATGTTCACCAACCACCACTGTGGTTACGGTGCCATTCAAAAACTCAGCTCCGTTGAACACGATTATTTGAAAGACGGTTTTTGGGCAAAGGATTATTCAGAGGAACTTCCTGCTCCCGAAATGACCGCTTCTTTCCTCATCCGCATGGAAGATGTGACCAAAGACATTCTCGGTGTAGTCAACGACACGATGGACTTTGCCGATCGTTCCCAGGCCATCAATGCGAAAATCAAGGAGATGGAAAATGCCGCTTCGGAAGACGGAAAATACAACCCTGTCATCAAAGGTTTCTTTGCAGGCAATGAGTATTATATGTTTGTTTATCAGGTCTTCCCGGATGTGCGTCTTGTAGGTGTAGCCAACTCTTCCATTGGCAAGTTCGGTGGTGACACCGACAACTGGATGTGGCCCCGTCACACGGGCGACTTCTCCATTTTCCGTGTTTATGCCGACAAGAACGGCAATCCTGCCGCTTATTCCAAGGACAATGTGCCGTTGACTCCCAAACATTATCTGCCCATCAGCCTCGACGGTGTTCAGAAAGACGATTTCACCATGATTTGGGGCTTCCCCGGATCGACGGAACGCTACATGTCGTCCTTCGGTATTGACTACAATGTAGGAACTTTCTATCCGATTATTATCGACATCTTCGGCAAACAGCTTGAGGTGATGGATGAGTTCATGCAGAAGGATGATGCCATCAACCTGATGTATGCCGACAACCACGCAGGTCTCGCCAACACTTGGAAGAACTTTATCGGACAATGCACCATGCTGCGTAAGAACAAGGTCTCTGAAGGCAAAGTGGCATTGGAAAAGGACTTTATGAAATGGGTGAAGGCCGATCCGAAGCGCAACGCCGAATACGGCAACGCCTTGACAAACTTAAAAGATGCTTATGACGATCTTGGCAAGGTGACGAAACACGTTTTTTATCCCAACTTCATTGCCCATGCCGGTGCTGCCGGTATCGCCGCTCAGTTTGCTTCCTATTATGAAGCCGTGAAGAACAAGGACAAGGAGGCGGAAGCCGTCGCCCTCGAAGCATTGCAACAAATGGATGTGGATGCCCTTTTCAAAGACACCGATCCTCAAGTTGAGAAAAAGAATTTTGCCGAAATGCTGAAGTTGTACAAGAACGCTTTTGATGCTAATGAACTGCCTGAGATTTATTCGATTATCAATAGAAAATTCAGAGGCGATATCGATGCTTTCACAGAATATGTTTATACCAAGTCAGTGTTTGCCACACCCGAAAGCGTGAAGGCCTTTATTGCTAAACCCAAAGCCAAGACCATTGGCAAGGATTACGCCTATATCATGAACAACTCCATGATGGAAAAGATCACGACCGTTATTCCTTCCTACCACAAGGCAATAAGTGCTACACGTGAAAACGACCATGTGTTTGTCAAAGGACTGCGCGAATATTATGCCGCTACACAGCCCGAGAAGAGCCTCTATCCTGATGCCAACTCCACCTTGCGCATGAGCTACGGTTCGGTACAGGATTACAATCCTGCCGATGCTGTACAATATGACTATGTGTGCACCGCCAAGGGCATTCTTGAGAAATATGTTCCCGGCGACTATGAATTCGATGCGCCTAAACGTCTGATCAACCTCATTGAACGCAAGGACTACGGTGCTTATGCCGACGAAAACGGCGAACTGATTGTTTGCTTCCTTTCGACAAACGACATCACAGGCGGCAATTCGGGAAGCCCCATCATGAATGGCAAGGGCGAATTGATCGGTCTTGCTTTCGACGGCAACTGGGAAGCCATGAGCGGCGATGTGAACTTTGAACCGAAACTGCAACGCACCATCAATGTCGATATCCGTTACGTGCTGTTTGTCATCGACAAGTATGCCGGTGCCACAAACATCATCGATGAACTCGACATCCGCAAGTCTGATCCGAAACCGGTTCGTGTGGAAGAAGAGGTAAAGGGGTAATACGGAGCATTTACCGTCATTTTAGGAGGTTGTCCCCCAAGGTTTTCCTCCTTTCAGAAGCTGTGTCAAATTTTTTTTGACACAGCTTCTTTTGGGGAGGTATGTAAGAATCTGTTTCGAATGGTATAGGGTTGAGATCATTCCGTGCTATGTCCTGATGAAGCGGGACGGTACAGCTCAATCAGACCCATAACGTTTCTCCTCTTATGTCATCCCGCACCTGATGCGGGATCTCCTTACGAGGAGATGCTTCTATTAGGTTATTACCGTTAATGAAGGGATGCTGAATAGATGCCGGATCAGTTCTGGATCAGGTCTAGAAGGACATTGTTCAGTATGACTGGATCCTGATAAGACGGGACCATGGGCAAAATAAGCCAATGCAGCGCATCAAATCAACTGAAAACAAAGGAAAATTGAATAGAAGTTGTTGTAAGGATTAGCTGCGCTGAATACACAGCATTTCGAAACAGTTTCTTATTTTTGCAGGCATGAAAACAGGCAGGGTTTTATGGGGTGTGATGCTTTTGGCGGTGTTCTTGTCGTGCGGCAGGGCGAAGCCCGGCTTTTGTCCGCCCGCCACATCCGCCGGCAGCACCCTTGCCGCCATCGATAGCCTGATGGGACAACAGCCCGACAGCGCCCTCTCGCTCCTGCTTGCTTTTTCGCAAGCCCATGATACGGAGCGGCTTGCACCCTACGACCGCCACCGTTTCCATCTGTTTTTGTCGGAAGCCCTTTACAAGAATGACTGCAGGCAGAGCAACCGCGATGCGGTATTGAAAGCCCGGCCTTACTTCGACAGCCTGTCGGAGGCCTTCCCTAAGGACCCCATCCTGACCCTGCTCTCCGCCCGCGCCCATTACATGAAAGGAGTGGGCAGCTACGAAAAAGACGGCGTGGTGGAGGCCTGCCGCGAGTACCTGCAAGCCTTGGAGGTCATGGAGGGGCGTTTCGAGGAAAAGGAATTGACAGGGGAAAGGGCAAGGTTCATGGCGTTGGCTTATACCCGTATAACAGATTTGTTTTCAAATCTTTATCTTGATAAACAGGCTATTCATTATGGTCAGCAGTCTATGGTTTATTTTCATAAGTATGCCGCGGACCCAAGACATTGGTCATTCATGTTGGATCTTATCGGGATGCACTACCAGATGTCAGGACAGTTGGACAGTGCCGATGCCTATTATTGCAAGGCTTTTCAAGCCCTACCCGACACCGTTTGCCAAATATATAGGGACATAGCAGGACACCGTGCTTGCCTGTCTTATCAAAAAAGAGAAGATGCCGGCAAGGTTTTGGAAGCGATGACGGCACTCCTTTCACATGCCGAAAGCGATGAGGAGCTAATGGCCCGCTGTTTAAGCGTAGGCGGAATCTATTATAAGGAGGGTTTGTTTGATTCGGCATGGCTGTATTTGAATAATGTATATTTGGAGACTTCCGACCTGGAAATCAAGCGGCAGGCCGCCGAATGGCTGGTGGAAATCTGCAAGTCTCAGAATAAGCAGAAGGAAGCTGCTGCGTATGCTGTGTTTTTAGCGCAATTCGCCACTCTTGGCGAAACGCAAAGCACCGTGAAATCGAAGGTGACGGAGCTTTGCTGGCAATATGAATTGGAAAAACAGGAAAGAGTTTACCATGATGGGAAACTCAAGGCTGGCAATAGGACGCTGGCGATGCTCCTTTCCCTTGTTGTGTTGTCTGTTGTTCTGTTTCTGTGGCTGTGGCGCAGGCACAGGAGCCGGCTTCGGTGTGCAGAACGACAGCATGAGCAGGTCATGCAGGGAAGAGACAGGGAACTGGAAGCAAAGGAGGAGGAGCTTTCGTTGTTGAAAGAAAGAATGGAAGCGGCAAGTTTTACCGAAGAAACCGTTTGCCGGCATATTTTGCGGGTGATGCAGCGTGAACATTTCAAGGCGCACACGGACTGCGCCATTTATAAGGAGTTTGCTTTGGATAAAATCCAGCTAATGGCTTTGCATGATGCTGTTGACCGGCATTTTCCGAATTTCACGACCGACTTGCGTAAAGCCTATCCGACACTTACCAAAGATGATTTGAACTACTGCCGCCTGTATCTGCTCGACTTGAATGAAGCGGAGGTCTCCGCCCTAATGCAAAGGGCATATACGACGGTTTGCGACCGAAGCCGGAAATTAAAAAGGGTATTCGGTACCGCAGATCACCCTTCTGTATTCTTGCGTGACAAAGTGATGAGGTGATATAACTATTTTGTTTTCAAATGGATAATGAAAATCCGTACATTTTCGTACAATGTTTTTCTTGATAAAATCCATGGCATTTGTAATTTTGTATAACATCAAAATAAAAAATCATGCGAGCAAGGAAACTCAAACGAATCATTGTCCTTTTCACTTTGTTGTTGTCGGCAACAAGGATTGAAGCTTTTCCCGCAAACCTTACTGATGACAATAAAATTGAAATTAAAAAACATCAAACCACTCATTCTCCCAAGGGCGAAACCATCCACGCATTCATCCGCGGCCAAGGCAACGTGCTCACCGTGGGCGTGGGCGGGCTGCCCGCAGGAGTGTACGCCTACCGGATTTACAATGCGGAAAACACAGTGCTGCAAGGGAAGTTCGTGAAAGAGTAAGGTCGGAAAACGCTGCTGTGGTCTTCAATATGCTGCCCAACGGGGATGGGTATTACGGCGAGTTTACGGTACAGATTAATTCAACTTTAATTCAACTCAAATAACCATTTATTTAATCATTATCATTATGAAAAGAAGTAGATTTTTTATCATTGCTGCATTACTGGTAGCGGCGGCAGCTGCT
>JBGYXG010000126.1:0-12580 GCA_041842465.1 Candidatus Limimorpha sp. | reverse complement strand
GTCAGGATTTGTGAGGAATGGACGAAGGCGCAAGTGTTAAGCCCTGCTATTCAGCCCAATTCATTCGCCGATATGCTGCAAATGGTGCTTAAAGGGCTTGAATTGCACTTTTTTTCCCAAAACAGCTACGCCGTTTCAAAACAAACCTACGAAAACATGGTGATCATCATCTTGAACACCATGGCTGGCGGACGAGCGGTAACGAATAACAATCAAAAGAACAGCATATCATGAAAAACAGTGTGTCAACCATCGCGTTATTTGCCCTATTGGCCTTGGCTTCCTGCCAGAACAAAGGCTTGAATTTGTTTCAGGGCGATTATTCCTACAAGACGAGCGGAAGTGTAACATTTACCGAGTTGCCTGCTGACGGCGACAGTGTGTTGATGTCGTTCGGAATCAATTTGCAAAATGAAATCGGACATCTCGAAATTGCAACCTTGGACAAGAGAAAGGACAGTGTCCTAGTAGTGATGAATGCCTTAGGCGGCAAGGTTGACGTTGCCCGAGCCCACGTGGAAAACGACAAAATCCGTTTTGCCGATTTCCGGAAAAAGCTAAGAATCGTCAACCTTGACCCGAGTTTGGACTTTGAATGCCAGGTAACTGTCCATGCCGAAGGGAGCATGTACGACGGGAACTTACTGCTTGTTAGGATGATATATGAAGGCGAATATCAGATTATTAACAAGACTTTTGCCGTATACGGTTCGGAAATAACCATGACGGCTACACGCAATTAGTATGAAACTATCATGAAAACCAGGACCACATTCGCAATGCTTTGTTTTCTTCCGCTGTTGTTTGTCGGTTGCGGCAAAGGTTCGGACCAGGATAAGGATCCGATAGCTCTTCTCAATGACCGTTTGGGAAGGGGGAGCAAGCCGGAGCGTGTCGTTCCTGTCAAAGTGCTTCGGGTGGATACGGTTTCCGAAATCGTTTTGAACACGTATGCGGGCACCGTCGAGGAAAGTCGTTCGGTGGAGCTGAGTTTCAAGTATGGTGGGATTTTGGAGCAAATCGCCGTAAAGGAGGGTGATGTTGTGAAAAAAGGCAGCAATATCGCCAAGGTGCATTCCTCGGAGTTGGTAAATGCGCAGCGAATAGCCGCCGCCACACTGGAACAGGCGGAAGACGGTTACATGCGTTTGAAAAAAGTGCACGAAAGCGGGAGCATCCCCGAAATCAAATGGAAAGAAATGGTCGCCAACCTGGAAAAAGCACGTGCCAGCGCCGACTTGGCCGATGACATGATCAAAGAGAGTGTCTTGAAAGCGCCGTTTTCTGGCATTGTCGCTGTCCGCTATGCGGAAGCAGGAACCAATCTTTCTCCCCTACAACCTGTTGTGCGCCTGATAAACACTGATGGTGTAACGGTCAAGATATCCGTCCCTGAGAATGAGATTTCAAAAATCAGGATTGGAGAAGAAGCTCATGTGGTGGTTACCGCATTAAATGACAGACCGTATCAGGGCCGTGTGGTTGAAAAGGGCATGTTGGCAGCCCTGCTCTCCCACAGTTATGATGTTAAGGTTGCTTTGGATAACGACGACGGGCTGCTGTTTCCGGGCATGATAGGCAAGGTGTCGCTACAATCGGAGCTTTGCGTTGGCATCGTTATCCCGAGCAATATCATTCTGCTCGACGACAACAACAAATTTGTTTGGGTTGTTGAAGGGGGCAGGGCACAAAAGCGGACCGTCGAAATATTAGGCTATTCAGGGAAGGGTGTCGTCGTCAAGGACGGTCTCAGACAAGGCGACTCCGTTATCATGGAAGGCTATCAGAAAGTCAGTGGCAACATGAAAGTGGCGTGTTATGGAGAATAAGGGCAATAGCATTCAAAAGGGTGGCTTCATCAGCGGCTGTATCTTATACAAGCATATTGTTTGGATGGTACTGACCGCCATTGTCCTTTTTGGTGTATACGGCCTGTTCAAGATGAAAAAAGATGAGTTCCCCGCTTTCACCATACGTCAAGGGGTGGTGGTAGGCGTTTATCCTGGCGCTTCTCCGAAAGAGGTGGAGGAGCAACTCACCAGACCTTTGGAACAATTGCTGTTTTCCATCCCCGAAATCAACCGTGAGGCCACATATTCTGTGTCAAAAGAAGGATTTTGTTATGTTTTCGTCAATTTGAATTTTTCGGTGAAAGATAGGGATGCCGTTTGGTCGAAAGTGCGCAACAAACTGAGCGAGTCGAAGGCGATGAGTTTCCCGATGGGTGTTCTCGCCCTCGTAGTCGTCGATGATTTCGGCAACACATCATCGTTGTTGATCGCCATGGAATCGGAAGATAAGACCTACCGAGAGATGCATGGCTACACTGACGATCTTACCGAACGGTTGAGAAGTATCCCGGGCATGGGCAATGTGAAGGTGCTGGGGGAACAAAAAGAGGAAATAGCGGTGAAAATTGACCAAGAAAGACTGGCGTTTTACGGCATCAATCCCAAAACCTTACTGCTGAACTATACGGCACAGAACTTTTTGACCACCAGCGGCACTTTAGGCATGGCAAACTTTGACGTGCCTCTGCATATAGAGAGTTCCATCACCTCCGAAAAGGAACTGGAAAACCATATCGTTTATTCCGACCCTGACGGGAACATGGTCAGATTGCGCGACATCGCCACGGTAGAACGGCGTTATGCCAAACCGGACAAATTGGTGAATTTCAACGGAAGAAAGGCCCTGATTGTCTCGGTGGAGATGTGCAAAGGATACGATATCGTTGCCTTCGGAGAAAGAATAGAGCAGGTGTTGCAAGATTTTCAGGAGACTTTGCCCGACAGCGTAAGTCTTTACCGCATCACCGACCAGCCCAAGGTGGTGAAAAAATCGGTTTCTTCATTTTTGCGCGACTTGGTCATTGCCATGATTGTTGTCATCGCCGTAATGCTGCTGCTCTTCCCTATCCGCACCGCGTTGATTGCCAGCTCGGGACTGCCCATCTGTACTGCCATCTCCGTAGCCATCATGTATCTGTTTGGCATCGAGTTAAATACCGTTACCTTGGCGGCACTTATCGTAGTATTGGGCATGATTGTGGACGACTCCATCATCAACATTGACGGTTACGTGGAACGGCTGCGCTTGGGCTATGAGCCTTTCGATGCCGCAGTCAGCAGCGCAAAGGAACTGTTCATGCCTATGTTTATCGCCACATCGGCCATTTGCACCATGTTTTTTCCTATCAAATTCATCATCAAAGGGTATTTGGGCGACTTCGTGCAGCTCTTCCCTTGGACGGTGGCTTTTTCGTTGATGTCGTCTTTGGCGTATGCCTTGTTGGTCATCCCCGCTTTGGAAATTAGGTTTATCCGATTGGAGACTGACACACGGAAACCGTGGAAGATTGAGCTGATACAGCAGAAATTCTTTGTGGGCCTGCAAAACACATACGACCGCTTGCAGACTGTTTGCTTCAAACGGCCATTTATTACGATAGGCGTGGGCGCAGCTTCCGTTGTCGTAGGAATTCTAATGTTTCTGGCCATGAAGGTGCAGATGATGCCGACTGCGGAACGCGACAGCTTTGCCGTGGAAGTCCGACTGCCCGAAGGGTGCAGTTTAGAGCAAACCTCCATGATCAGCGATTCGTTGCAAAAGCTGATGCTGCAAGACAAAAGAGCGGTTTCCGTTACCTCTTTCATTGGAGAAAGCGCTCCGCGTTTTCATGTAACCTACGCACCGGGTACGCCTTCAAAAAATGTGGCGCAGCTCATTGTGAACACCACATCCAGTCAAACCACAGAAGAATTGCTGAAAGAGTGGGATGAAAAATATGCCTATTATTTCCCTGAAGCCATCGTGCGCTTTCGGCAATTGGACTATCAGCCGGTTTCTTATCCTGTCGAAGTCTTTGTCTATGGCAGCGATTATGCGGAAATGAGAAGCGTGTCCGATAAGATTAAGGACTACATGCTCACCTTGGACGACGAACTTCGCGGTGTGCATACCGACTTTGATGAGTACATGCCCGCCGTCAAAGTAACGATGAATCCTGAGGAATGCGCCAGACTCGGAATTACCAAAGGCACCCTTTCGCTCGACCTGGCCACCAGCATGAACGGTCAGCCCCTGACTTCGATATGGGAGGAAAACAGGCGTATTCCCGTCAACCTATATGCCAACGAGCCTTTTGAAAACATGGATTTTGACGCGGTGAAAAACCAACTGGTGCCTTCTTTCATTTCGGGCAATTGGGTGCCACTCCGTCAGGTGGCCACGGTAACCCCAGAATGGCAACCCGCGCAAATCGTTCATCGGAACGGGAAAAATGTCATCACCGTATGTGCCGACATGAAGTTCTGGAGACCCCAGACCGTCAGCATGAAAAAAATACAGGACTTCATCGATGCCGAGATCCTGCCCTCGCTTCCCGAAGGTATTTCTGTCGAATACGGCGGTTTGACCGCCCTAAATGAGAGTGTGATTCCCGAAGTGTTGGTCAGCGTGATTGTGGCAGTATTGGTGCTGTTCGCATTTTTGGTGGCCTATTTCAAGAAAGTCAACCTTGCCATACTGACCATTGGTTCCAGCAGTTTGTGTCTGTTTGGCGCTTTCTTCGGCGAATGGCTGTTTGGTCTTGATTTCGGAATGACTTCCGTACTCGGCATTGTCAGTTTGATTGGCATCATCGTCCGCAATGGTATCATCATGTATGAATATGCGGAGACACTGAGGGTGGATGAGGGCTATTCGGCCAAGGAAGCCGCCAGATTGGCCGGCAGCCGAAGAATGCGCCCCATTTTCCTGACCTCGGCCACCACCGCCTTGGGCGTTTTGCCTATGATCATCAGCCATAACCCGCTCTGGATGCCTATGGGGGTGGTGATTTGCTTCGGAGTGCTGCTCTCACAGGTCATCGTGCTTTCCGTCATCCCGGTCATGTATTGGCAAATCTTCAAGAATAAGGACAGAAAGAATAGAATTGCCGACGGCCTTGCGCTTGAAACCCCTTCAAATTATGAATGTCAAAAATGAGTAAGACAATGAAAAGAGCATTGGTCATCCTATTTATCAATCTTTGTTTGTCAATGTGTCTATTTGCCCAAGAAAAGTCTATTCCTGGCAACGAGCGCCTTACTACGGGAGATACGATTCATCTCTCTGTTAAGGAATGCGTTGAGCTAGCGCTGAACAACAACATTTCCTTGAAAAACGCCCGATTGGAAGTAGGGAAAGCGCAAGCGACCAAGAAAGCGGCTTTTGCGGAGCATCTTCCCTCGCTGTCAATACAAGCCATGGGATTCAAGGCCAAAGACCCATTGCTCCAATTCGGCGTTTCGGACATCGACAATGCCATGTTGCGGCAAGTGTTGCATTCATTGATTTCGGAATACGGCTATCTCTGGGGCTATCAGGACAAGGTGTCGATGCTGGAGAATGGTACATTAGTCCAAACCATGCTCCTACAGCCCGTTTATGCAGGAGGACGCATACGAAACGGGAACAAATTGGCACAGTTGGGCATAGAGGCATCCCACTTGCAGCAGGACGTCGTTGAGAACGAGGTGGTTCAGCAAACGGAATACATCTATTGGCAAATCGTTTCCCTTCGCGAAAAAAAAGAGACTTTATTCGTGCTCTCCACGCTGTTGGACACCTTGCACAAGGATGTCAAGTCGGCCGTGGATGCCGGGTTGATCATGCCCAACGACCTGCTGAAGGTTACAGTGAAACAGAACGAATGTAGTCTAAACCTAAAAAAGGTGGACAACGGCATCACCATGCTCATGATGGCGCTAGGACAATACACCGGCACGGACTGGCACAGTATGGTGCTGACCGACACTTTAGACGGAGAGCACGCCCCGGAATCCTTTTTCCGTGAAGCGCAGCAAGCCGTGGCCCAGCGTAGTGAAACACGCCTGCTCGATTTGGCGGTTGAAGCGGAAAGCCTGAAAAAAAAGATGACTTTGGGAACCGCATTGCCTTCCCTTGCTATCGGCGGCAGTTGTCTGCACCATACCTTGTTTGCAAAAGGCAGGTCCAACATGATTGCCTTTGCCGTGCTGCAAGTGCCCATCACGGATTGGTACAAGACGGGTGTCAACATGAAGAAACACGAGCTTGACAAGGAAATTGCCCTCAACAACCGCCACGACCTCACCCAAAAGATGGAGCTGCAAACCAATCAGGCTTGGTTCGCCTTGCAACAAAGCTGGCAACAAATCGCCCTGGCCAAGGCCAATGTGGAGCAAGCCGAAGCCAATCTGAAAATCACGAAAGACTATTACGAAGCCGGACTTTCTACCCTTTCGGAACTGCTTGAAGCCCAGACCCTTTTGAAAAACACTCGCGACGAATATGTGGACGACCGCATCGACTACAGAATCAACCTGCTCAAATACAGGCAATTGACTGGATTGTAGGAATGGTTCTCGAAACGCTTTGACGAATCAATAAAGACGAAGACATGCATCATTTAGGGTGAAGTTCCATATACATGCAATATATCCCCCTTAAAATCAGTGTCTTATCGACCGTTAACGGGTGCTGGCAGAAGGGAGCAACGGTTGACGACATGCCACCGGTCAGCACAACGGTGTAACAGTCTTGGGTTTCATCTTCAATTCGCTTCACCATGCCGTCAATCAAAGAGGCGTGCCCTGCGATAATACCGCTGTTGATACAGTCGGCGGTATTGGTTCCTATGACTCTTTCCGGCAAATCGAGGTTGTAGCCTTTCAGTTGGGCGGCTTTCTCGGTCAAGGCACAAAATGATGTCGTGATGCCCGGACAGATGGCTCCACCAAGAAAAACGCCTCTATTGTTGATGACCGAAAAAGTGGTGGCCGTTCCCAAGTCGATGACAATGACCGGCAAAGGATAATCACGGATGGCACCTGTGGCATCGGCAATCCGGTCGGCACCCAAGGTCTCAGGATGGTCCAATGCGATGGGAAAAGTCGGCTGAAGCTCTTTCTTGACGAGCAAAGGTGTGATACCGGTGAGTCGTCGCACTGCCTCCACCACGGCACCGGTCGCATCGGGGACAACGGACGAAACGGCGGCGGCATCCACGCGACGACCGCCCACAAACGCCGCTATCTGATCTTCATAAGATGAAGATGCAACAGGAATCCTAGTAAAATCAAGCACTTCGCCCGAGGCTATCAGCCCCATGAACACCGTGCTGTTTCCTATGTCAAGGCAAAGCATCATAAGGTGGACGACCTAAGGGAAAGCAGCCTGTCCAACAAACGGTGGGCGACTTCTTCCTTTGACAACATGGGCAATTCCTGCACCTCGTTTCGGGAAATCAATGTAACCACATTGGTGCCCACTCCGAATCCCGCCCCTTCCACTTTCAGGTTGTTGGCGACAACAAGGTCAAGGTCTTTTTCCTCCAATTTCTTCTTCGAGTTTTCCAGCAGACGGTCGGTCTCCATCGAAAAGCCGCAGACCAACTGTCCGGGCTTTTTCAGGCCAGTCACCGTAGCCAGAATATCGGTCGTCCGTTTCAGTTCCAAAACCGTTTCACCTTCTTTTTTCTTGATTTTTTCAGCATGATAGCTGACCGGTGTAAAATCAGCTACCGCCGCCGATTTCACAAGCAAGTCACATGAGGGGAAATGCCCAGTGACGGCTTTCAACATGTCGGCCGCCGACTGCACTTTTAGCGTTTCCACCAATAGGGGCGGCTCGACGGATGTGTTTCCACAGACAAGCGTGACCACGGCCCCGCGTTCCATGGCGGCACGGGCAACGGCAAACCCCATTTTTCCGGTGGAATGGTTGCTGATAAAGCGCACCGGGTCGATAGGCTCTTGGGTCGGTCCGGCGGTGACAAGCACCTTGAGACCTTTCATATCTTTTTGATAGGCAACGGTTTTGCGCAGATAGGCCATCAAAACAGCCTCGTCGGGCATCTTGCCTATGCCCACATCGGCACAAGCCAAACGCCCCGACTGAGGCGGAATGATTTCCATCCCGTAACGTTGCAACTTTTGCAGGTTTTCCTGCACAATGGGATTGACAAACATGTTGGTGTTCATCGCAGGCGCAACAATGATAGGACATCGTGCCGCAAGAACCGTGGTCGTCAGCATGTCATCGGCAATACCGGCAGCCATTTTCCCTATGATATTGGCGGTAGCGGGAGCCACCAAGATGACATCGGCTTTCTTGGCCAACGAGACATGGGTTACATGGAACTCGAAATTACGGTCAAAGGTGTCGGTCAAACACTTGTGGCCCGTAATCGTCTCAAAAGTTATCGGATGGATGAACTGGGTCGCGTTGGCGGTCATCGCCACGTGAACCTCGCAGCCTTCTTTGACCAAGCTGCTCGCCAATCCGGCGATTTTATAGGCGGCGATACTGCCCGTTACGCCAAGCACAACAACCTTGCCCCGCATCATAAGGATTCTGGATTGGAATTGGAATACCCGCCGTACGGACCGTGCTTTTCGTGATCCACGACACGGGTTACCTTATTGTTATCGTCAACAAAGACAACTTTGGGGACGAAAGTCTCCGTCTCGCTTTCCTGCAACAAGGCGTAGGTCATGATGATGACCTTGTCGCCGATGTTCACCAAACGGGCGGCGGCGCCGTTCAGGCAGATGATGCCGCTGTTTCTTTCCCCGCAGATGACGTAGGTTTCGAGACGCTGTCCGTTGTTGATATCGACCACCTGCACCTTTTCATATTCCCGAATACCGGCGGCTTCCAACAAAGCCGTATCGATGGTAATGCTTCCCACATAATCCAACTCGGCCTGGGTCACCTTGGCACGATGGATTTTTGCCTTTAAGAATTGTGTCAACATGGGTAATCAGCTAATGTTTATGATGAAATTATCAATCAATCTGGTTTTTCCTATATAAGCCGCCATAGCGAAAAGCACTTCATTTTGGACGGCATCAACTTTTTGAATGCTTTGAAAATCAACCGCTTCAACGTAATCAATCCTTGCCAATGGCTCGGCGGCAATACAGGCTTTCATGGCTTCCACCACTTTACGGGCATCGCGTTCGCCTTTTTCGACAAGGTCCTGCCCCATTTTGACGGCACACGACAGCACCAAGGCCGCCTGACGTTCTTCGGCGTTCAGATAGGTGTTGCGCGAACTTTTGGCAAGCCCGTCAGCTTCGCGAACGATGGGACAGGCCACAATCTCAACCGGAATATTCAAGTCCTTCACCATCCTGCGAATCACCGAAAGCTGCTGGGCGTCCTTCTGTCCGAAATAAGCCCGGTCGGGCGTTACGATATTGAACAGCTTGTTTACCACGGTGCAAACCCCTCTGAAATGAATGGGGCGCGACTTGCCGCAGAGCCCGGCTGTGGGACCCGTCATGTCCACAAAGGAACAGAATCCGTCCGCATACATCTCTTTCGGTTCCGGATTGAAAATGATATGGGCGCCGCTGGCATTGCACAGCTTCGTATCCGCTTCCAAATCACGGGGATAAGTGTTGAGGTCTTCGTTGGGTCCAAACTGCATCGGGTTGACGAACAGACTGACCACAACACGGTCGTTCTCTTTTACCGCGCGGTCGATCAGGCTCTTGTGACCGGCATGAAGGTAACCCATGGTGGGCACCAAACCCACGCCAAGACCTTCCCTCCTCCATTGCTTGACGGCGTCTCTGACCTCTTTTATTTCATGAACAACTTTTGTCATCATCTTTCAGGAATATTTTTTTTTCAATATAAATCGTGTATCACGTCATCTTCAATGGAAAAGCCATGCTCTTCCGCCGGGAAAGTACCGTTTTCCACCGCCTGCACATAATCAGCGATGGCGGTTTTGACGGTTTTGCCGACAGGGGCGAACACCTTAACGAAACGCGGCGAAAAATCCAGGTTCATGCCCAACATGTCTTGAGTGACCAGCACCTGACCATCGCAGCCTGCACCAGAACCGATGCCAATCACCGGAATATCGAGTTTCGCGGTGACCAATGCCGCCAATTTGTCGGGCACACATTCCAAAACCAACGAGAAAGCCCCCGCTTCTTGCACGGCGTAGGCCTCTTCCAACAGCTCGGCGGCTTTTTCCTTGGTGCGACCCACCACTTTGTAGCCGCCGAAAGTATTGATTGACTGTGGTGTAAGCCCCAAATGTGCCATCACCGGAATGCCCGCCTCCACCAAAGCCTTGATTTGAGGGCAAACCCTTCTGCCGCCTTCCAGCTTCACCGCATTGGCACGTCCTTCCTTCACCAGCCGGCCCGCATTGCGAAGCGCTTCCTCCACCGATATTTGGTACGACATGAAAGGCATGTCGGCCACCACCATCGCCTTATCGGCAGCCCGAGCCACCGCGGCGCAATGGTGCACCATGTCGTCCATGGTCACGGAAACCGTGTCTTCATAGCCGAGAATGACATTCCCCAAGGAATCGCCCACCAAGATGGCGTCCACATTGCTGGCGTCGATGAGCTTCGTCATGGTGAAGTCGTAGGCCGTAAGCATGGTGAGCTTCTTGCCTTCCTTTTTCTTCTTACGAAAAGTCAAAACCGTGTTTTTTGTCATTTTTCCAACATTTTCAAGAGGTTCGTATAATCTCTGTCGCGATGTTTTTGTTGCGCCATATCGATCAGGCGCAGGGTGAGCAAGCGATAGACCTCACGATCACGATGTTCGAGGACGGACAGGTGCTTGGCAACGGTGCCGGCATCGTTACGCTCAACGGGGCCTGTCAAGGCCGGCACACAACCTTTTTCGGCGATATTGTCCATGTTGCCGAGCATCAGCGGGCTGAGCAACTCGTGCGCCGCCCCGGGGTCGAAGCCGCATTCATGCAACAAGTCCTCCCCCATCTGCGCCAAGGCGCAAAAGAGGTTGCTCGACACCACTGCGGCCGCGTGGTATTTCGCTTTGTCGGCATTCCTTATCATCCGAAAAGGGTTGTTCGTTCTTTCCAACATGGATTTCAACAGTTTCAGTCCCGTTTCGTCGCCCTCACCCACAAAAAACTTGCCGAAAAAGACATCGCAGTCATTTTGGCTCCCGACGGCGCAGACAGGGTGTACCGAACAGGCCTGTACGCCGGCTTCCTCACTGCCCGAAAACACATCAGAGCCTAATGCGCCGCTGCAATGGAAAAAGTATTTTCCACGGATGTCGTACTGCCGGCATGAGTCCCACACCGCAGCGATGACACCGTCGGGCACAGTAACAAAAACCACCTCGCAGGCTTCCAACAACGCATTCAGATTGGCAAAATGCACCGTTTCAGTAAGTTCCGATGCAAAACGAGCCGCTTCCGAAACGCTGTCGTAGAAACCAGTAACGCACAGACCATTGTTTTTCAGATAATGACCTAAAGATACGCCCATTTTTCCGGCACCGACAAAGCCAATTTTATTCATCATTATTGCTCAAAAAGACTGCAAAAGTAGGCATTTTTCGGGAAACATGGTGCTTTGAAAAGCTATTTTAGGCATAACACCTCTATTTTTTCCTTTTTATCCATTTGAGCGGCGGCGTTTCGGCAAGAATCACGGACAAATAAAGGACACTTTGGCACAAAAATCCCCATGCCGCAGCCTTGTTCCGCTGCGGCATGGGGAAGACTTGGATTTGCGGTTTTTCTCACTCCGCCAAGCGCCAAGTGCATTGCCGCTCCACATCGTAGAAGCTCACAAGGCCTTTGTGCCTGACATGGCAAATATTGTCAACATGCTGGTTGTTACTGTTCCAATAAGGAATCGTATCACCCATTCCAGATGTGAAAGATTCGCAATATGAAGCACTTGCCCATAAATCCACAACACAGAAATTAATGGTTGCCAGACGATAGTTTGTATTGGACAATCTCACCTGCCACCCTTCATCTGAATGCAAATAAACACATTTGAACGCTGTACACTCTACTGGAGCATCACAATTGAATGTAATGTCATATTCATCAGCACATTTCACGATGGAATCGACATGGAAGCTCATCTGTCCGCCCTTATCGGACTCATAATTAAATGTTTGCCCTTGAGCATACGGATAATAATCATTCCATAGACTGTCTGGCAGAGCCGTACAAGACAATGTTCTGAAACAATCCACAGGTTTCTGGGTACAGCCGGTCAAAAGCAAGAAAGCAAAGCCAGCCAAATACAGTAAACTGATGTTTTTCTTCATGATAATTGATGTTTTTAGGATTACAACTTGCAAAGGTACACTTTTTTTATGAATTTATTTATCATTGCTTTACGAACTTGGAGAAATAGGTTTGACCTTTATCCGAAATTATCTTGACAATATAAATGCCAGAAGGAAATCCGACAACATTAATTGCCCCATTTTCCACACAGTTACTCTTGAAAACTTCTTTGGCAAAAAGGTTTAATATTGACACCTGTCGGATAGTGCCTTGCTCTGGGCCCAAATAGATATTGAGCAACCCTGTAGTAGGATTCGGATAGAGTGTAAAGTCAGAGCTCTGTTGCTCCTTAATAATTCCAGTGCTTTCCTCCATATCAGAGCCTCTTGTAACAGCTTCAGATTTGGATTGTTCGCAAGGTAATATCACAGCGTGAAACTTAGAACCACTCTTTGCGTGAAAACCGGATGTGAGCACAATTTCCTTAGCATACAATGAAACATCAACACCCCAATTTAC
>JBGYXG010000125.1:0-4333 GCA_041842465.1 Candidatus Limimorpha sp. | reverse complement strand
TTTGCGATGTGTTGAGGAACACCGGCCGTTTCCGAAAAAACGACATAGTCACCATCCTTGATGGATTTGATTGCTGTGGCAGCATTGACAACTTTACTTTTGTAAATCTCTTTCCAATTCATTTTTTACTCTTATTTAATATGGATTTTGCAAGATTCAGCAAATCTTCATCTATTGTATTAACGACTTTGACCTCATCAACCAACCCATTGAGCGCAGATTTGACAAATTCCTCCATGGTGATTTGGGCTGAGGGGCAGTTTTTACATGCCCCTGTCAACCCAATAGTCAAACAATTGTTATCATATCCCCTGACAACAATGTCACCTTCGTGTTTTTGAAGATATGGACGAATCTTGTTTTCAACAATGAGCTCAATTTGTTTCAGCTTGTCGTCGTTATTATCTGTTTGTTGATTCATCAATATGAGCGATTACCTTGGCCAATGCCTTCTTCTGTTCGAGATTACCTTGTCTGGAGATCATGATGCGCTGGGCCTGAGGTGATCCGGCGCCGTGCATGGATTCGGTTCTGTAGCCGACGGCTGCGGTTCCGAGGGTCATGTTTTCGATCAAGCGCAAGATGCGCATTCTGTTTTCGGTGGAAACGTTCACGGCACCCTTGAAGTATTTCTTCACATATTTGCCGATTTCCGGATCCTTCAGGTCCTGCTGCGAAGGCATGGTCACCATCAAACCTCCGGCGATATCTTCGGCCAAACGGGCGATTTCGTAAGGCATTCTCGTCACGTTCTGTTTGCAGACGTTGGCCAGCAGCAGGTTGATTTGGTAGTTGCCGGCTGGCATTTTCTCACCTTCAGCCGAGCAGGCGATACCGCAGGCATATAGCGTTTCGTTGAGGTGCATCATTTCGATGAGTTTGTCCTTGATATGGTTGGCCTTCGGAACGCCGTTGTATTCTGATGCCAGGGCGGCGGCACCGATTAACACATCGCCCACGCCGACTTTGCAGCCGCCGTAGGACTGACGGTGGTAACCGGCAAAACGTTCGACCATCATACCGGCGAACTCGTATTCCTTGCACATGAACACTCTTTCTTTGGGAACAAACACGTTGTCGAAGATCACCAAGGCTTCGTGTCCGCCAAACTGCGAGTTGCCAAGATCAATATCGGCCTCAGATTCGAGTTTACGGGTGTCGCACGACTGGCGGCCGTAGATCATAAGAACGCCTTCGGCATCCGACGGGACGGCAAAAGAAACAGCATAGTCTCTGTCTTCCTCTTTCATGGCTGCGGTGGGCATGATCAGGTGTTCGTGAGAATTTACCGCACCAGTCTGGTGGGCCTTGGCTCCACGTACCACGATACCGTCTTCTCTGACTTCCACGATGTGGAGGTACAGGTCAGGATCGGGCTGCTGTGAAGGAGAGAGGGAACGGTCACCTTTCGGGTCGGTCATGGCACCGTCAACGGTGAGGTCATTGTCCTGAACAAACTTCATGTATTCCGTAAAACGTTTGTGGTATTCGGTTCCCAATTTCTGGTCCATTTCAAAAGTGGTGGAGAAGATGGCATTGAAAGCATCCATGCCTACGCAACGCTGGAAACAAGCGGCGGTCTTCTGACCCATCAAACGCTGCATCTTCACTTTCTTCACCAAGTCTTCAGTGCTCTGGTGGAGGTGGCAGAAACGGTTGACAGTCTTTCCCGTCAGGTTCGACTTTGCTGTCATGAGGTCTTTGTATTCCTCTTTTTCAGCAAGCTCATAAGTCATCGCCACGGAATTCATCGAAGGACGAATCATGGGGTGATCGACAGGGTTTTCAATTCTTTCTCCCATGAAATAAACCTTGAGGTTTAATTTGCGGAGACTTTCGATGTACTGATCTTTTGTCATCATAGTTTACAGAATATTTTTAGGTTAGACAATTATAATCCTTATAGTTAGTCTGCACTTCGCAAAAATTCATGATTGCGATGGCGAATGCTAATGCGGGAAGAAGTAGGAGACAGGATCTGACTCCGGTTGAAAAAGGAACAATCATGAATTTGGCAAAAAATCCATGATATTTGACTCTGCTTCATTCCGCGAAAGCATTGCCAAACCATCCAAGGCAGGTCTTCTGACTCGCTCTAATATGCAGGCCTTCCCAATTTCTCAGTGGCGTGATGTGCATATGTTTAAAGCTTACAGCTGCGCGACAGTCTGTGATTTTCACACGGTTCCCTTTTCATTCCTCCCGTAAGAGGAACACCTTAATGGTCGAACAAATCAAAGAACTTTTCTGACTGCAAAAATAGTATATTTTTGAATACCATGACAAAAATATCGAAAAAAACATATCGATTTATTTTTATTGACAATGCGATTGTCGTGAAACGAACTGTTGACGTGGGGATATATTCAGAAAAACGTTATTTTTGTAGCATCGTAACGGTAAAAAAATGATGAAATTGAAAGTTAGGGTTCCTGCTCCTGTTTTTTTGAGGGAAGGTCGATTTGGGAATCGGGGTGCTCTGAAAGATTTCAGGGTGTTGAAATGTGTGTCACTATCAATCGAACCAATATGGATTTGAGAGTTTCCGTAGTGATTCCCGTTTATAACGCGGAAGCGTATCTGAGAGAATGTTTGGATTCGGTTTTTAATCAGGATTTTGATGGCTATGAAGTGATTTGTGTGGATGATGGTTCGAAGGATAACAGTGGACGCATTCTTGACGAATACCGGCAAATTCACGCCAACATGACCGTTATCCATCAAGCCAATGCAGGGATTAGCTGTGCGCGCAATTCGGGAATATCATTGGTGAAAGGCAATTATGTCTATTTTTTGGATAACGACGACTACATGCTTCCGAATGCTTTGAGACAGATGTATGATTTTGCGGAAAAACTGAAGCTTGATGTAGCCTGCTTTAATGCTCAGACAGGAGCGCAGACCTGTTATTTTTCCACGGGATTCAATGTCCGGAAGGTTTCAGGAAACGCCTTGTTGAAACTCTACCATCGATATGAACATTCTTATTTCGCGTCTCCGGTATGGCTTTATTTGTACAAAATGGATTTCATCCGATGTCGGCAGCTGATGTTCGTGCCTCACCGGCTTCATGAGGATTATGAGTTCAACTGCAGGGCTTTGTACTTTGCCTCAAGTTGTGCGCTCAACAATATCCCCGTCTTATTTCATCGGATTATGCGCGAAGGTTCCATCATGTCAAACATCACAGAAAAGAATTATGAGGCACGGCTATGTAATTTCAGAGACTTATTTGCATTTTACTGCAAACATCGTGTCAAAGGCCAATTTGTCGAGTCATTGTTGTGCCTGTTTCTATCGGTGCTATCCGATTCGCATCGCAGCGGATTGTCGATGAAGTCCATCGGATTGAAATGCTCCGATTTCTTGAAGTTCGTGGTTGTCTCTCCGTTTTATATTGGGATCATGTGGCGTAGGATTAGGAAAAGTTTTAGATAGAAGACAAAGAATGCAGGGCTTGGCATTCCTTATCATTGCTGTCTGGCAAACATATCTAAGATGTTGATAGTCAAAGTGGTTTGGTATGACAAGCCCTCTCTTTGAAATGTTGACTTAACAATTTGTTATTCAATATGTTGCGAATGCCTCTGTGATTTTTACCGGACAGCAATGATTCCTTATCCTTTTCCTCTTTTTTTGAGAATTTTTTCATAAATGGCATGGTAGTTTGCCGTGATGTGGTTCCAAGTGTAGTGGTTTTTCGTCCTCTCATAAGCCTTCTCCGCCAAGGCGATGCGTGTTTTGTCATGGTCGATGAGAAAATGTAGTTTTTTCTCGAAGGAGGGATAGTCGTTTGCAAATAGCATTTCCTCATTTTCTTTGAAGACACCCCACACTCCAGTGTCTTTTACGGCAATGACGGCATTCATTTTTGCAGCAGCCTCAAGGTAAACAAGACCGAAAGTCTCCCTTGCGCTGGGCAAGGCAAAGATATCGCTTTCGTGAAGAAGCTCACCAACTTTTTTGTGGGGTTGCTGCCCGTAGAAAATGATGTTGTCAGCGTTGCCGGCCTGTTGCTCTAAGGCTGTTCTCATGAATCCGTCACCCACAATCCTCAGTGTTATTTTTTTGCTTCCTGAGTAGGCTTGCACGGCCTTGATGACCCAGTCGTTACGTTTGAGGCTGATTAAGGAACCGACTACCGTGATGATGAGAGTGTCTTTTTTTTCTATCAGTTTCTTTTCTTCTAAGAAAGAAGACTCGATTCCGTGAGGAATAACTTGACATTCAATTTGATAATGATTGAAAATGAAATCTCTTTGAAAAGAGTTGTGTGTGATTATCCGTGTGGCATTATGAATCACACGGTCATATTTTTTCTTCTGGAAACCCG
>JBGYXG010000124.1:0-40386 GCA_041842465.1 Candidatus Limimorpha sp. | reverse complement strand
TCTTATCGAAAGACAGACTGTTTTGGGTCCTTTCTTTATCTGTACTCCACAAAAGGGCGAAATGCAAAGTTTTCTGCCTAGCTCCAAGTCTTTCGCTGCATAAATGAATGAAAAAGAGGCAGCCTTTTGAGACTGCCCCTTTGTTTGAAGGCAATCCCTCTTATGGCTGATGCATGTCTTTCAGCAGGTCGTTCACGGTTTTCACGGGGTTGAAGGTCTCGGTAGGGACTTCTACAAATACCGTGATCCAGTCGGCCATGGCGCCATTCCAGAGTCCGGGAAGTTCCAGTGCCTTCAGCTCCCGACCGCTTTGTGATTTGTTTGATACGAAAGCGGTGCTCGGATCGACGTAGTCCGTCAGGTTGAAGGCTTCGCCCTTGTAGTTCCAGCATCCGCAGACCAAATCCACGGGATTGAAATGGGTGGCGCCTCTAAAGATACATTCTTGTTCGGCATTGTTGTGGTCGATTTGAGAGGATTCCACGATTTGCAGCGAAATCTCATCTTCGGCATTGCGGACCCAGTAAGGACCGCCTCCCGGTTCGCCGTCGTTGCGTACCACGCCGCACACGCGCATGGGGCGGTTGAGACGCTCATACAGAAAATCAATTTTCTCAATGCCGCTGTATTCTTTTATAAAATCCGGAATGTTAATAGATAACACATCACGCGCAAAGTCGATGATTTCGTCAATTTCGGCATCGGAAAGACTGCCGTCGTCGAGCAACTCGAGGTATTCAAAACAACGTTGCTGCAGGTACATCAGATAGCCCGCCAGCATTTTCTTGTATGCGTAACCGGAAACAGCTTTCGATTCAATGGCTACGTTGTCAATATTCTTGATAAACACGATTTCCTCGCGCAGCTCATTCAAATTCTCTATTAATGCACCATGACCGCCCGGTCTGAACAAAATGCTGCCATCGTCGTTCCGGAAAAGCTTTCCGTTGGAATCCAATGCGATGGTGTCGGTAGAGGGTTTCTGAGTGGAAAGGTCGATTTCGAGTTGCAAGTGATACGCTTGCTCGTAACGGGAGCGCAGGGCTTCTATTGCATTTTGGAAAAGCAGCTTATGCGTGGATGACACGGTGAAATGCAGGTATGCCGTATGGTCGGCATTACAGGCATATTCCGCAGCCTCGCGGAAATGCTCTTCCATGGCCATGCGGCAGCAATCCTCATAGCGATGGAACATGAGCAGAGCTTTGGGCTTTTTCCCGTATGACAAGCCTTTTTCCAGCAACAAGGCTTTTGCAACATCAATCCATCTGTTTTCTTTCAATAAGGTAGCGATGTCTTTCCCGTACTGATTTTTCACGGCTTGGTTCAGCTCATCGTAAAATGCAAAACGCTGTAGGTGGTTGAAAAACTGCGTGACCGCATTGTCGGGGTGTTTTTCCAAATAATCATCGGGGAAAGGCTGGTTCTCGAATTGTTCAATGAATGAAAACAAGTCTTTGAACATACGGCTTGCGGCGCCCGATGCAGGGACAAACTTCACAAGACGGTAGTATTCTTTGTCATTCTCGAACACATCGATATAGTGTTGCCGTTCGGATTCATCCATTTGCCGAATGCCCATGCCGATGGTGGCGGGGCAGACCAATTGGGCGAAAACAGTGCCTTTTTTCAGCATGGCAAGCTGTTCGGCAACCTGTTGTTCGGTGATGTTTTTTGCGAATAGTTGTTTCGTGTCTTTTGGGGATAACATGTGATAGCTCTTTTATTTCGATTCAAAAATAGTAAAAATGCATCAATTTGATATTACACGAAGATTTTTTTCGCTGATTATAGGTTTGCATTCAAAAAAAGTGTATTTTTGCAGCCGATTTCGGAGCCCAGGTGGTGAAATTGGTAGACACGCCACTTTGAGGGGGTGGTGCCGGTTCCGGCATGCAAGTTCGACTCTTGTCCTGGGCACCTCTTTCCAAGCCCCGATGGCGGAATTGGTAGACGCGTACGTTTCAGGTGCGTATTTCGAGAGGAGTGCAGGTTCGATTCCTGTTCGGGGCACGACAACGAGGCCGCTTTTTGAGCGGCTTTTTTTGTGCTATTCCGACAAAAAGTTCATTCAAACATAATCCTCATCATCACATGAATCAGATGGAATATTACCGAGTGTTTGACGTACACGCCAAGTTATAATAGTGGCATTGGTATTTTTACAAAACACTTGTTTTCAATAGATTAAAATAAATAAAAGCAGGAGAAAACGATCGTTTTCTCCTGCTTGGCTATGGGTGAATATCTAATGGTAATATTCTCTTAGGTGTTCATGCCGCCACAGCAGTGGATGACTTGTCCCGACACATACGACGAAAGGTCGCTGGCGAGGAACAGCGCCACATTGGCAACATCCTCAGGCGTACCGCCGCGACGTAGCGGGATACGGGCGTTCCAGTCTTGTTTCACTTCTTCGGGCAGTACGGCGGTCATGTCGGTGATGATGAAGCCGGGGGCGATGGCGTTGCAACGGATGTTGCGCACGCCCATTTCCTTGGCAGCCGATTTTGTGAAACCAATGATGCCGGCCTTTGATGCCGAGTAGTTGCACTGGTTGGCATTACCCGAAACACCGACTACGGAACTCATGCTGATGATGCTGCCTGAGTTTTGACGCCACATGACGGGCTGAACGGCTTTCGTAAAGTTGAATACCGACTTGAGGTTGACGTTGATAACGGCATCCCACTGGTCTTCGGTCATGCGTTTCAGTGCCGTGTCTTTTGTGATACCGGCATTATTGACCAGGATATCAATGCTGCCGAAGTCGGTGGCAATCTGGTTGACGGTGGTTTGAGTTTCTTCGAAGTTGGCAGCATTGGAAGCATAGAACTTCACTTTCACGCCTAAGGCGGCCAGTTCCGACTCAGTGGCTTTCGCCACGTCGTTGTATTGCAGGTCGGTGAAGGCGATGTTGCAGCCTTCTTGGGCAAAGCGCATGGCGATGGATTTTCCAATGCCACGGGCAGCGCCGGTAATTAATGCGGTTTTATTTTCTAATAGTTTCATTTTCAGTTCATTTTATAAGATTCCAAATCCTCTTCCTTGAAATTTTGGAAGAAGGCAATGTTACGCGCTATTTCCGCTTCGCCAAGGCCAATCATGACTTCGCACGATTTCTTGAAGCAGTCGCAGCGGTTGCTGTCTTGCAACAGCAGGTGTCCCATGATGAGGTATCCCATCGATTCGACCAAACGGCGTGCGTTGAAGTTGTACATCTCGCTTGTGGAACCCCACGAAGCGGCGATTTCATGCAGCCTGTTGAAGGCTTCCTTCATGGCAGCCAGTCTGGTACGTAAGGATTGCAATTCGTCATTCATGGGCATGGCTTCAAATTCTTCGACACGCTTCATGTAGGTACCGTTGCCGATACCGCGTATGGCAGCCACAACCTGAAGTTGTGATGTGCCTTCGTAAATGCTCAGGATACGGGCATCGCGGTAAAGGCGTTCGCACTTGTATTCTTTCATGAAGCCTGAACCGCCATGCACTTGGATGCAGTCGTAGGCGTTTTGGTTGGCATATTCGCTGGCGAACAGCTTCAGCAGCGGAGTAAACACATCGGCATATTTCTGAGCCGTCTTCATTTCGGCTCTTTCTTCCGAGGTCAGGTCTCTTTCTTTAGAGATCTGGTCGTAAATCTTGTAGATATCGACAAAGCGTGCGGTTTCGTACAGCAACGAGCGTGATGCATCGGTCTTGGCACGCATCAGGGCGAGGATTTCAAATACTTGAGGGAATTGAACGATAGCTTTTCCAAACTGTTCTCTTTCGTGAGCATATTTGACAGCCTCGCGGCAGGCGGCTTCCGACAGTCCTACCGACTGTGCACCTACGCCGAGACGGGCACCATTCATCAGCGACATCACGTATTTGATCAGTCCCAAGCGGCGTTCGCCGATAAGCAGGGCGGGGGCGTTGTTGAAGACGAGTTCGCAGGTCGGCGATCCTTTGATGCCGAGCTTGTTCTCGATGCGGCGCACCCTCACGGCTTGGTCTTTTCTGTCATACAGGAAATACGAAAGGCCGCGGCCATCGCTGGTGCCTTCTTCGGAGCGGGCGAGTACGAGTTTGATGTCGGCATCGCCATTGGTGATGAAGCGTTTTACGCCGTTCAGACGCCAGCATTGGGCGGATTCGTCGAAACTGGCTTTCAACCGTACCGACTGTAAGTCGGAACCGGCGTCAGGCTCGGTGAGGTCCATGGAGCAGGTGGCTCCTTCGTTAATCAAAGGCAGATAGGCATCTTTGATTTCTTCCGAAGCGAACTCATAGATGGTCTCGGCGCAGTCTTGAAGTCCCCAGATGTTGGCAAAACCGGCATCGGCGCGCGAAACGATTTCTGCAGCCATGACGTAAGGAACGTATGGGAAGTTCAAGCCGTTGTATTTGCGGGGCAGTGACATGCCGTATAAACCGGCATCGCGCAGGGCTTCGTGGTTTTGCTGGGTGCCGCGGGCGTATTTTACGGCACCGTCGATCACCTGTGGACCTTCATGGTCAACCTCTTCGGCATTGGCTTCGAGCACTTCGCCCGAAATTTCACCGATGATTTCAAGCACTTTGTCGTAGCTGTCAATGGCATCTTGTGCATCAACGGGAGCCAGCTCGTCGCTATCCTTGTCCTTGAAGTTGTTTTCTTTGAGCGTAGCGATTTTCTCCATCAACGGATGGCTTAAATAAGATCTAAGACGCTCATTATCACTATAAAAATTCATATCTTCTCTCTTTATTACTGTTGCGGAATATTACAGGTCTTGTAGGCCTTGATGAGTTTGGGTAATACGTCGAGCACATCGCCGATGATGGTGTAGTCGGCAATGCTGTTGATGGGCGCATTGGGATCGGTATTGATGGAGATGATCTTTGACGATTCTTCCATGCCGGCGCGATGCTGAACGGCACCGGAAATGCCGCAGGCGATGTAGAGCTTCGGACGAACGGTAACTCCCGTCTGACCGACTTGACGTTCTCCTTCGCAGAAGCCGGCGTCAACGGCAGCACGGGTAGCAGCCACTTCGCCGCCAATCAGGTTGGCCAGCTCATGAAGCAGGGCGAAGTTTTCCTTTGCACCCATGCCATAGCCGCCCGAAACGATGATATTGGCATTCTTGATGTTGATCTTCTGCTCCTCGATCTGACGGCTCAGCGTTTGGATGCAGAAATCGTTGTCGGTAAGGTAGTGCGAGCAGTCGAGCAGGTCTATTTCGCATTTGGAAGCCTGCGCCACGCAGTCTTTTTTCATCACGCCTTCGCGAACGGTGGCCATTTGTGGACGTGTGTTGGGAGTGACAATGGTGGCGATGATATTGCCGCCGAAAGCAGGACGAATCTGATACAGGATGTTGCTGTATGTCGTGCTTGTCTTCGGATCTGTATAGTCGCCGATTTTCAGGCTGGTGCAGTCGGCCGTCAAGCCGCAGCGCAGATAGGAGGCAACGCGTGGGGCAATGTCACGGCCTACCGGAGTGGCGCCGAACAGCACGATTTCAGGTTGGTTTTCCTCGATGTATTTGCTTGTAATGGCAAAGTGGGGAAGGGTTTGGTAATGCGTGAGGCGGGCGTCTTTGGCGTAGTGAATGACCTCAACGCCATAAGGTGCCAGCATGGATGCTACATCGTCGATACCGTCGCCAATGACGAGGGCTTCGACACGTCCGTGTGTCCGTTGTGCTAATTGTGAGGCTTTTGAACACAATTCAAGGCTTACGTCTGCAATCTCCTTCTTTTCGGTGACTTCGCAGTAAACCAGAATGGAATGCTTGTTTTCTGTCATGGCGTTATTGATTCAATTTCGACTGTATGTGTTTGATGGCGTCGCCAACCGTGACGATGGTTTCGGTTTCACTGTCGGCTAACTCGATATTGAACTCTTTTTCGAGTTCCATGATGATTTCAACGATATCTAAAGAGTCGGCACCAAGGTCGTTGGAGAAATTGGATGCCTCCGTGATTTCGGCAGCATTGATGCCTAACTTATTGGCAATGATGCCTTTGACTTTTTCATTTATTGCTGTCATAATTAATGTCTTTTGGTTTGTGTTTATCCAATGATATGTGTTGTGACAAGTTCTTGCACCAATTCGCTGATACTCTTCTCGTCCGTGTTGATTTGTTTGTTTTCTTTACCAACCAGCACTACGTTTTCGATGGCCATCACCTTGGTGGGCGATCCGGAAAGACCGAGACGGTTTTCGTCGGGATTCAGGTCATCGGCATGCCATTCGCCGAGTTTCAGATAGGGGCGTTTTGCCCAAAGGTCTTCGCAATTCATTTGTTTTTCGGCTACTTCGCCCGGAATGCAGGCTTTCTTGTATTTCAGCAGTTGTTTTGCGATACGGGGACGGCAGGCAGGAGCGTTGCCGTGAACGGTCACTAAAACGGGCATGGGGCTTTTTACCACTTCAACACCGTCTTTGATGCGTCTTTTGATGGTGATGCTGTCAGCATCGAGAGCTACGAGATCTTCGGCGTAGGTAATCTGCGGAAGACCGAGTTTCTCGGCAATCTGAGGGCCAACTTGGGCAGTGTCGCCGTCGATGGCTTGGCGTCCGCCGAAAATCAGGTCAACATGACCGAGTTTACGGACGGCAAGCGAAATGGCATAAGAGGTTGCCAAAGTGTCGGAGCCGGCAAACTTGCGGTCGCTGATCACAAAGCCGTCGTCTGCACCGCGGAAAATAGCCTCGCGGATGATGTCGGCGGCGCGGCTGGGACCCATGGTGATAACGGTAACCTTGGCGTTCTTGAGCTGATCCTTGGCTTTCAGCGCCATTTCAAGACCGAGAAGGTCTTCGGGGTTGAAAATGGCAGGCAAAGCAGCTCTGTTGATGGTTCCGTCTGCTTTCATAACGTCTTTGCCGACGTTACGGGTGTCAGGAACTTGCTTCGCTAATGCTACAATTTGATATGTTTTTTCCATGTCTGAAAAATAATGTTTTTGTCTGATTTTGATAGGGAATGACAAAGTGTGAAACATCGGAAACGCTATCGTCAGGCTCAAACTTTGTCATTTCCCTATTGAATAACTATTATTTGTTCTTTCTATTGTCCGGTACCAAGGCAAACGACAACTCGCCTCTGACACACAGCTTGTCGCCAACGGTCAGTTTGGCTTGACAGATGTAGATGTTGGCCTTGTGTGCAGTGAGCTCGGCTTCGATGACGGCGGTGTCGCCTGGTAGTACCGAAGCCTTGAACCGTACATTATTGATGCCGGTGTACAATGGCAGATGACCGGCAAGGTCGTCTTTCATGAGCAGGGCGCAGGATTGTGCCATGATTTCGCATAGGATGACGCCAGGGACCACCGGTTCGCCGGGGAAGTGTCCTTGCAAAAAGAACTCGTCACCTTTGACGTGATACTTGGCATGGGCAACATGCTTGTCGTCGATTTCCATTTCATCAACCAACAGCATAGGCTCGCGGTGCGGAAGCACTTCTTTGATTTCTTCTTTAGTCATATTCGTATGGTTTAATGTGTTATCTAATAGTAATATAGTAATATGTGATGTTTGATGACAGATCGTGTAAAACCAAGTTTCCGTTACTCTACTTTTCTGAGGGCTACACAGGCATTGTGACCGCCGAAACCCAACGATTCGGAAATGGCGATTGTCAGGTTGGTTTTCACCGCTTTTTTAGGCGTGTAGTTCAGGTCGCATTCCGGATCGGGGTCGTCCAATCCGATGGTGGGCGGGACGATGCCGTCGCGTAATGCCAAAGCAGATGCAATGATTTCAATAGCACCTGTAGCGCCGAGGAGATGTCCTGTCATCGACTTGGTGGAGCTGATGTGGGCTTTGCGGGCTTCCGTTTCGCCAAGAGCCAACTTGATGGCCAAGGTTTCTGAGCTGTCGTTCAAAGGCGTTCCGGTGCCGTGTGCATTAATGTACAGTGCATCTTCTGGAGTGTAATGGGCTTCCTCCAAGGCGATGCTGATGGCACGGGCGGCGGTGGAGCCGTCGCTGCGCGGTGCGGTGACGTGGAAAGCGTCGCAGGTATTGCCATAGCCGCATATTTCAGCATAGATGGTGGCATGGCGGGCTTTGGCGTGTTCGTATTCCTCAAGCAGTAAGATGCCCGCACCTTCGGCAATGACAAAGCCTTGACGGCGTTTGTCGAACGGAAGGGAAGCCAGCTTGGGGTCTTCGGCCTTTGAAAGCGCCTTGCTGTTGCAAAATCCGGCTAAGGCGAGCTCGTTGATGGCAGCCTCACTGCCGCCCGACAAGATGGCGTCGGCATAACCGTGCTTGATGGCGCGATAGGCTTCGCCGATGGAGTGTGTGCCGGTGGCGCAAGCCGTAACGATAGGCAGACAAACACCTTGTGCATTGTGGGCGATGGCGATGTTGCCGGCAGCCATGTTAGAGATCATGCTCGGAATCATCAGGGGAGAGACCCATTTGGCTCCCTCGTCAAACAATTTCTTCGATTCGCGAAGGTTGGTGTCGAAACCACCAATGCCCGAACCGACATATACGCCGAAACGCGAAGGGTCGATGTTCAGCTCATTGCCTTTCATGGCTTGATTGGCAGCTGCCAAGGCGAAAATAGAAAAACGGTCGTTGCGACGTGAGAAAGTGGGGGCGATATCGTCTTTTGCAGGATCGAAATCCTTGACTTCGCCGGCTACCTTGACGGGGGTGTCGTTGTGTTCAAGACTTTGAATAAAATCGATGCCGCTGACGCCGTTTACAAGATTGTTCCAAAATGTGGAAATGTCGTTGCCTACAGGAGAAACAACGCCCATTCCGGTTATAACTACTCTTTTTTCCATGATTTCATTTATTATAGGTGAATAGCGGGAAGAACCCCGTTCCTATTGTGTTCAATTGATTTTTTTGTATGTTACCATTCCATTAGACAAGCTCCCGAAACAAGTCCGGCACCAAAAGCACTGAGGGCAAGAAGGTCGCCGCTGTGCAACCTGCCTTCGCGGTTCAGCTCGTCAAGCAATATGGGCAGACTGGCAGAAGAGGTGTTGCCGTATTTTTGAATGTTGGTGGGGAATTTCGCCTTGTCTTGGTTGAAGAGATGGGCGATGTTGTCGATGATGCGGATGTTGGCTTGATGCAATAAAAACAAATTGACATCATCAGGTGTCTTTCCCGTCTCTTTCAGTAGGGCATTAAGATCGGCATACGAAGCTTTGGATGCGAATTTGAAAACATCCTGTCCACGCATGACGAGCGGGAGGTCGGTACTGGGTTTTGTGTTGAATGGGGAAGGCTGAAGTTCATGCATCTGATACAGTTTGTCGTAGTTGCTCGATGCCGTCAAGCGGGTGGCTTTGATGTTGTCGCCTTCGGCAAGAACGGCTGCTCCGGCACCATCGCCAAACAGAACGCAGACCGAACGGTCTTGCCAGCTTAGCATGCGTGAGGGCTGTTCGGCGCAAACGATGAGCACCTTTTTTACTTTGCCAGCCTTGTAATAGGCCTCAGCCATGTCGATGCCGTAAACGAAGCCCACACAGGCGCCGTTCAAATCGACACAAGGACAAGTGGCACCAATGGCGCCTTGTAGAATACAACTCAATGCAGGTGTGACGTATTCGTTAATGACGTTAGCCACGATGATAAAGTCAAGTTCGGATGCTGTAATGCCGGCATTGTCCAAGGCATTGCGGGCGGCTTCAACGGCAAGGTCCAGCATCATTTCAGACGAAATCACACGACGCTCGGTAATTCCGGTGCGGGTCGTGATCCATTCATTGCTGGTGTCAACCATCTCGCTCAGCATCTCGTTCGTGACGACTTTGCTAGGATGTGCACATCCTGTTCCAATGATTTTCATATCTATGATTAAAAAAAGATTCGCAAAAGTAGCCGTTCATGTTTGCTTGAACAGAAAAATGTTGTTGCTGACGGTGTATTGTGGCGAAAATCGCTATTTGTGGCGAAATTTTCGTATTTTTGTGGCGAATTTTACCTGCGAAAGACTGTAAACAATGGTTTTCATGAAAGAATTTCGTAAAAAAATGCTCGTCGGAGTTCCGGAATGCATGGTGGAACGTTCGAATATGGTGACACAAGTCGCTTTCTCGATCATGTTTGCCTTGCTGTTCCTTTTTGTTTATTCTCCTTTTTCCGAAACCTCGTGGTTCGAAATTGAACGCACGCACGGCGCTATACTCACTGCCTTTTTTGTAGTGGTAGCCTCGTTGCTGCTTGTATGTAGTAGAGTGCTGATGGTTTTTATTGCATCTACACGCCGTCATTTTCCCATGGTCTATTATAGTTTATGGCTGTTGTCGGAGATTGTGCTTATCGGAGCGTTTTATGCTACGATTACGCTGTCTTTCAAGATGTCCACCGGCCATACGCCTCAGTATATTTTTCTGAAAAGCATTTTCGTGACCTTTTTCGCCCTTGGCATTCCTTTTGTGGTCACCGACCTGATTTTCTTGGTTCGAGACGCCCGTAAGATGCTGAGACTCACCAATACCAGTGCCGTAGCTTCTGATGGCGATACGGTGCCTAAGGATGTGGATATCATCAATATTATGGATAACAATGGTCATCTGAAGCTATCATTGCGACTCGACAACCTGTATTTTATCAAGGCTGAAGATAACTATATCAAGGTGTATTACACCAACAAGGGTGTTTTGTCAAACTATATGCTTCGCTGTCGCTTGCAATCCATAGAGGATACGCTGAAAGAAAACGGACCGCTGATGCGCTGTCACCGCTCGTACATAGTGAATATCCAGAAAGTCAAGGTGCTGAAAAATGAAACGGACGGCTTTTTCATCGATTTAGACCGTGAAGGCATCGACTCGATTCCGGTATCGAAAACATACGCCGACAAGGTGGTAAGGAGGATATCGAAGCAATCGTGAATGGGCTTGGTGCCGTACTTTGTTTACATCACCGTAATTTCTTGGATTCCGTTGCGGTTGCAAGCCACTTTCACGCTTTTGTATTCTATCTGTTCCTCAAAAGCATATTGCATGATAAAATAGACGTAATAGAGTTTTTCGCCGATGACAGGGGTGAAGCCATCTTCGCCTAAAGTGCTTGATAATGAGGTGTGTGGATCGTCCATTTTGCGGACATACTCCGTGATATTGTATCGCATGATATCGTTGATGCCTTGCAGCGGGAAAGGGCTGGCTTTGGCTAACTTGCTGCGCCACAAGCGAACTCTTTTTCTGAACAGGATTACTTTTTCGTCTTTTTTGTTGACCACTTCTTGCAATGGGCTGCGATGGCGCAACCGCTGCACCTCAGGCATGATGCTGTCCTGCCGCACGAAACCAAAACTGTCCTTGTTCCATCCGATTTTCTCTCCGTTGATGCGGAAATAAGTCTTGTGGTCATAGAACTTGTTGGAAGCCTTGTTAGAAAACAACAGTTTCATCCAATCTTTCAACCGGTCTTTCAGTGCATAAATCAACACGGCAGAAATCAGAAACGGCAGGGCATAGCTGTTGAACTGATTCTGAAAGTAGATGGTAAGCAGCGTGGAGGAAAGCATGGCGATGATAGCGGCAAAGCCGAAAAGCACTTGCTCGACGAAAAAACTGTTTTTGATTTTGTTGGCTTTTAAAAACAAGTCGCTCTCGACAAATTTCTTGAGCAGGCTGGCGTGATAGACGAAGTCGCTGTTATGGTTGGCATCGTCAGGATCAACGCAAAGATAGCCATGCTGTTTTTTGTATTCCTTTTCTCCGGCTAAGGCTTTGACAAAACGTTTCCGCACCAGTTCTCCCGACTCTCCTTCCAAGGTCGGAAGGGTATTCAGAAGGCGGAATGCGTACTGTTCGAAGACATTGCTCAAAAACTCATCGCCATAACGGTAATATTCAAGTAGTTGTTGTCCCGCCGATGCTTTGAGTAGGTCTTGTAACTGTCGGTAGCGCAAAAGAACATGTTCCGCATCATCGAGAAAGATCAGGGCTTCCCATCTCGACGTTTCGGAATCGGTGAGTGAGGAAACGTGCTGAAATGTGTCGCGAAAAGCACTTTTGGCAATGGCACAGTACATTTTCACGGCATGGACAAAGGCATCGGCATGGGTGTTGGAAACGGTCAAATCCTTGATGTTGTCACGCAGTGATACGTAAGGCAACAACTCGTCATCGTTGGCAAGCTGATGCAGGGGGTAGGGCGGCGTGATCAGTCGTAAATCCGATTTGATGTCGCGGAAGAATTGTTCCTTGTTATAGGTTGATGGATTGACATCCAAGCTGTTGGGAATAAAAATCCAAGTGTTCAAAACAAAATCGTTACTGTCGAAAAGAACCTGCTCTTTCGTCGTTTTCGTTCTAAACCCGACTTTAAATTCCAAGGTAAACTTGTCGTGTATTTTCGCCTGAAGGTCAATCATTTCATTATCATGTTGTTAGATTGTGATTGTTTTGTGACGTCATGAAATAAAGCGTTCAACATTTTTTCCAACGCTTGTAAGGGTTGCGAACCAACTGGGCGTTGTGATAACGATTGTCTTCGGTCACCTCTATGTCAAGCCATTCGGGACGGTCAAAGCTGTCGTTCTCGTGGTCAAGCTCGATTTCTGCCACAATAAGCCCTTCGTTTTCACCATGAAACACGTCAACTTCAAAGGTGTGGATTCCGCTGGAGACAAGATGCCGTGTTTTTCTGACGGTATTGCCTTTGCAAAGTTGCAGCAACTGGCGGGCATCTTCGGGATCGATTTCCTTCTCCCATTCAAAACGGGTCAGGCCGTTGGCGCCGGGTTTCCCTTTGATGGTCAGAAACGCTTTGTCGTCACGCAGTCGAATGCGGACGGTCTTCTCAGGCTGTAAGCACAGGTATCCCTGTTCGATTTCATACGTCCGAAAGGTCTCGTTCAGAAAGCGGTTGTCCTTGACAAGGAATTTGCGTTCAGTTTCCTGATTCTTGTGTGCGGTATTGTTCATCGAGGTTGAATTTATCCGGAAACTTGGCTTTCACATCTTTGTAAAAGTCCCAAATCAGGGCGAGATCTTTGTCGTAGTCGCCCGTGGGCAGCATCATGGGACCAAATCCACAGATTTTCTTTTGAAAGTCGCAGAAGCCAATCATGATGGGTACTTTGGCACCTTCGGCGATGTAATAGAATCCTTTCTTCCAGCGATCGACCTTTTTTCGTGTCGCTTCGGGGCAGATGGTCAGGCAAACGGTGTCTTCTTTCTCGAACATTTCGACCATCTTTTCCACCAAATGATTCTGATGACCACGGTCCACAGGAATGCCGCCCAAGCGTAGCAGGCACCACCTGATGATGGGAATTTTGAAAAACTCCTTCTTAATCATGACTTTAAAGGGAATTTCTTCCGCCCAATAGAAGTACAATCCGATAAAGAAGTCTTCCATCGAAGTGTGCGGTGCATAGATGCATACGCATTTCTTAGCCTCTGCCGGCAAGGTTCCGACACGCTTCCAGCCTTTTAGTTTCAGGGCGGCTTTTCCAATGAACCGTTTCAATGACATTTATTAATAATAGATTGATTTATAGTATGTTATTACCAGATATTGGCTCTTTCTTCCGGTGCGATATACAGTTTGTCGTCCGGATGGATTTCAAAAGCCTCATAGAAGTGCGGCATACTGAACAGCGTGCGGTTGACGCGGGCTTCGGCAGGCGAGTGCACGTCTTCCTTGATGCGCCGTTCAAGGGCTTTGTCGCGGATGTTGTTGCGCCAAATGGTGCCGTAGCTGATAAAGAAACGTTGCGCAGGGGTAAAGTTGTCGATAGGCTCGTTGCGTTGGGCTTCTTCTGTGAGTTGGTAGGCGTCCCATGCGATGTTCAGGCCACCGAGGTCGGCGATGTTTTCGCCCAAGGTCAGTTCTCCGTTGATATTGAAACCGCGGACTTGGAATGTATTGAACAGTTCTACAAGACGTTGCGTGCGTTGGTTGAATTGTGTGGCGTCTTCTTCTGTCCACCAGTCGTTCAGGTTGCCTTTTTCATCGTATTTGCGTCCCTGATCGTCAAAGCCGTGTGTCATCTCGTGTCCGATGACAACGCCGATTCCACCGTAATTTATGGCATCGTCAGCATTCTGGTTGAAGAAAGGCGGCCGCAAGATACCGGCAGGGAAGACGATCTCATTGTATTCGGGACTGTAATAGGCATTGACAGTTTGTGGGGTCATGAACCATTCGTCCTTATCCACGGGTTTGCCCAGCTTGGCCATCTCTCGGCGGTTCTCGAAGAGGCTGGCGTTGCGGATGTTCTCGAAGTACGATTTTGTACCCACTTCATAATCCGTGTAGTCTTTCCATTTGTCGGGATAGCCGACCTTTACGTTGATTTTTTCGAGTTTTGACAAAGCGAGCGTTTTTGTCTGTTCCGTCATCCAGTCAAGGTTTTTAATACGTCCACCCAAAGCGGTTTTCAGGTTGGCGACCAATTGCACCATTCTTTCCTTGGCCTCGGCAGGGAAGCATTTTTCAACATAAAGTTGTCCGATGGCTTCACCCAGGCAGCCTGATGTGGCGTTGAGAATACGGCGCCAACGCGGTTGCTGGCTTTCCTGACCGTAGAGATAGGTGGCGTAGAACTTGAAGTTTTCCGTGTCCAAATCGGAACTGAGCTGTGAGGCACTACCGGTGAGCACTTTCCATTTCAGATAGTCCTTGATGATGTTTAGGTCGGTTTCGGCGAGGGTTTGATTCAAACCGCTCACAAAATCCGGCATGCCAACATTCAGGCTGTCGAAAGCGGGAGCCTCGGCATGGGCAAAGTATGCCGTCCAGTCAAAAGCAGGGCAGAGCTGCTGCAATTCTGCAAACGTCATTTTATTATAGGTGCGGTCGGGGTCACGGCGCTCGACACGGGTCAGCGATTTTTCGGCCAGACGCTTTTCAAAGGCAAAGATGCTTTCGGCCTTGGCCTGTGCTGCCGAAGCCTCTACACCCACAAGCTGAAACATGTTGGCAACGTGTGCCTGGTACCTTTCGTGCATTTCGACGCTTTTTTCATCGTCGCCGAAGTAGTCGTCGCGGTCGGGCAAACTCAGTCCGCCTTGATACAAGTGCATGATGACCCTGTCGGCTTGCTTGGGATCGGGGCTGGGACCGGCGTTAAACAGTCCGCCAAACGACAATGCGTGAAAACGCCCAAGCAATGCGGCGATTTCTGCCTTGCTGTTGAGTCGGTCGATAGAATCGAAGTAAGGGAGCAGTTCGCTGTAGCCTCTCTCGTTGATGGCGACGGTGTCCATGCCCGTGTTGTAGAAATCGCGGATTTTTTGCGCCACACTGCCTTGGGGGGCATCCGAAGAATTCGATACCTCCTTGATGATGTCTTGAATGATAACTTCGTTGCGCTGGTCGATTTCCGTGAAAGCACCAAAGGTTGTGTATTCTTCAGGAATGGGGGTGTTTTTCAACCATTTGTTGTTTGTGTAACGGAAAAAATCATCGCCGGGCTTGATGCTCAAGTCCATGTTGTTGGTGTCGATGGCGGGCTGGAGAGTTGCAGGATTTTCCTGGCTCTTTTCTGCACATCCACAAGCAATTGTGCCTAATAAAATCATGGCTGCAAAAGTCTTTGTTTTCATTTAGATGTATTTAATAATTTATTCTAATAATAATTGATATTCGATGAATTATAGTGAATAAAAGAGATGTGGTCTTTTATTGTAAAAAACAGATTACAAGTCTGCATCCAATTTCAGTTCGGTTTGCAAAGTCTTTAGAATAGGGTAGTCATTTGCCATTTTTTCAAACTTTTCCTTGTCGGTGTAGGCTTGTGTCTCGGCTGGTTGATCCATGATTTCCGGTATCAGGGTGAACTGATTGTTATGCAAATCGTTTTTCAAATGGTTTTTCAACGATGCCATGCCTTCGGAATCGTCCTGAACCAAAATGTTGTCAACACTAAAATGGATTTCGTTGTTGTCTTCCAAACGGGGTTTGTACTTGCTTAATCCGGCTGCGAAGTTGGGAGAGATGTTGCGGTATTTGCCCACAAACTCGTTCCATGATTTCAAAAGAGCTTCTTGCGTAAAGGGGTTGTTCCAGTTGGCTTCTTCTTCATCGGATGTTTTTCCCGAGTCTTCGTTTCTAGTAATGGAGATGCTGCTTGTCTTTAAGCCGCGGCGCTTCACTTCCGGTTTTTGAACGACGATGGCCGAAGGACTTTTTTCTTGAATGCTTGTATCGGCGGGTCTGAAGGTTTCCGCATTAATATTTACCTGGGCTACTTTTGTTGCTGATGGCTGGGGAGTGGTCTGTTGTTGTGTTTGGGGTGCGGGCTGGTTTTGAGGAGCCGAAAAGGTGCTATGAGGCTGTGTTTCAGTGTGTTTCTTCGGTTGTTCGGCGGGCTGATTGTCAGGAAGGCGTTGTTGTGTTTGAATGGGCTGTGCCACATGCAGACTCGAATTGGTGAGTGCGCACATTTTGAGCAAGGCGATTTCAAGGTGCAGCCGCTTGTTGCTGCTGGTTCTGTAGTCGAGGTCGCACTGGTTGTTGATGTCCAAAGCCTTGATCAGGAAAGGCATGGAACAGCGCTTGGACTGTTTTTCGTAGCGTTGCCGCAGTTGACCGCTTACTTCGAGTAGCTGGGTCGTGGCGGGATCTTTGCTGACCAATAAGTCACGGAGATGTTCGCCCAATCCGCTGATAAAATGTTGTGGCTCAAAACCTTTGCTGATAATGTCATTCAAGAGAAGCAGCATGTTGCCGGTGTCGGCCTGAAGGATGTTTTCGATCACTTTGAAATAGTAGTCGTGGTCGAGGACGTTGAGGTTGTCGATAACAGCTTTGTAAGTGATGTTTTGTCCGCAGAAACTGACCATCTGGTCGAAGATCGACAAGGCGTCGCGCAGGGCGCCATCCGCTTTTTGTGCAATGATGTTCAGGGCTTCAGGGTCGGCGGAAATGCCTTCCCGTGAAGCCACAAAAGCAAGGTGTTTGGCAATGTCTTCGACGGTAATGCGCTTGAAATCAAAAATTTGACAGCGCGACAAAATGGTGGGGATGATTTTGTGCTTTTCGGTGGTGGCAAGAATAAACTTGGCATACGCAGGAGGTTCCTCAAGGGTCTTCAAGAAAGCGTTGAAAGCGTCTTTCGAGAGCATGTGCACCTCGTCGATGATATAGACTTTGAACTTCCCGATTTGAGGTGGGATTCTGACTTGCTCCACGAGGTTACGGATGTCGTCAACCGAGTTGTTGGAAGCAGCATCCAATTCGTATATGTTGAAAGAAGCGTTGTTATTGAACGCTTTGCATGATTCGCATTCGTTGCAGGCCTCGAAATTTTCCATCCGGTTCAAACAGTTGATGGTTTTAGCCATGATACGGGCGCAAGTGGTCTTGCCCACACCGCGCGGGCCGCAAAACAGGAAAGCCTGAGCCAGCGTATTGTTCCGGATGGCGTTCTTCAGGGTAGAAGTGATGGATTCCTGGCCGACAACCGTGTCAAAAGTGGCTGGTCTGTATTTTCTTGCCGAAACGATGAAATTTTCCATAGGGTGCACATTAATTCAAACTACAAAAATACGAAATTGTAGCCTTCTTAATGGCGGTTTACAGTATTTTCATTCAAAAAGGTGAGAAAAAAATGAAAAAAAAGAAAAATTGCTTGCGAATCCAATTTTTATATACTTTTGTACATTATAACCACTTAAATTAAACTATTGTACAATGAAAAAAAGTTTACTTTTTGCCTTAACAGGTGCTTTGCTTTTCGCGCTCGTATCGTGCGGAACCAAAGAATCAAAACAATTTAAAGCCACGCAAGCCAGTTTGGAAAACATCCAACAGAAGATGGATGCTGTTACAAGCTGCGAAGACCTTGATATGCTGGGTCTTGAACTGCTCTCAATCGGCTTTAATGACGACAACTATGCTGATAACGAGAAAATGACAGCAGAAGAAACGGAAAAGATTAACGAGTTGATGGATGCTTTTTCAAAGAAAGCTGAAGCCAAGTCTGCCGAACTCGGCTGTAACGAGGTTGTTGAAGACGAAGTCGAGATGTTGGAAGACACGATCGAGGACATCGCCGCCGACTTGGTCGATAGCATTGCAATGCCCTAAATCTCTCGAACGCCTTAAGGAGCAAGCCGTCAGCAATGGCGGCTTTTTTTGTGTTCAAGTAGGACCTGGGGCATGAATTTTCATACCTTTGCCAAAAATGTCGCGTATGGAGACCAACGACCTGATACGGTTTGATTTATTTTCGGGGATGAGCCATGAAAAGATGCAGCAATTCATAGCTACAGCGCAGGTTTATTCCAAGCGCTTTTCTGCAGGAAGCATGGTGTTTCTACAAGGAATGTCGTGTAACACGTTGAATTTGCTTGTGAGAGGTAGTGCTCGTGCCACGATGATCAATACCGATGGCAAGCAGGTCATCATCGAGTTCATGCAGGCGCCAAAGGTGCTGGCTCCAGCAGCCTTATTCGCCACGCAATGCAGCTTTCCGGTTAACATCGAGGCGTTTTCCGATTGCACCATTGCTTTCGTTGGAAGGGAATCCTTTGCTGAATTGATGCACAAAGAGCCGTCCGTGCTCAACCATTTTATTAGATTGTTATCCGATAAAAGCATTTTCTTGACTCGCAAGGTCAATAGCTTTGCCTTGCAAAATCTCAAAGGGCGTTTGGCTTCGTATCTGCTGACGCATGAACACGTTGAGACTCAGCAACAAATTGCAGATTTTTTAGGTGTGGCAAGACCGTCATTGGCCAGGGTGCTTGCCGAGTTGATAGAGGCTGGGTGGGTGAGGATGGAAGGAAGGAAAATTAGGGTAGTCGATGCCGATGCCTTGAGGAGTTTTGAATAAAAAAGGTTCGCTTCTGATGTGTAAACATCTCCCAGACAGAATAATAAGCCTATTGAAAATCATTGCTGTCCGGTAAAAATCACAGAGGCATTCGCAACATATTGAATAACAAATTGTTAAGTCAACATTTCAAAGAGAGGGCTTGTCATACCAAACCACTTTGACTATCAACATCTTAGATTTAGATATGTTTACCGGACAGCAATGATTGAAAATAAAAAAAGCCGCTTCATAGCGGCTGATCATGTCTGTATTTCTAACCCTGTCGGGGCAAAAGGATTCGAACCTTCGACCCCCTGCTCCCAAAGCAGGTGCGCTAGCCGGACTGCGCCATACCCCGAAATCCTTTTGGCGGAGAGGGGGGGATTCGAACCCCCGGTACCCCTTGCGGAATACGACAGTTTAGCAAACTGTTGGTTTCAGCCACTCACCCACCTCTCCAGTGGAACTTAGCGGCTGCAAAAATAGTCTTTTTTTAATTACCAAACACTCTTTTTCGCTTTTTTTTGGTGATATTTCTATTGTCAGTTGATTATTAAGCAGATAAATTGATTTAGCACAAGATTTTATTCATTATTGAATTGAACATTTGCAATTTTTGTACCTTTGCAACGTTGAATGCAAAAGGAAATTGATGAAAAAGCTATTCTTTTTATTCGCAATCGTAGCCTTGGTAGGTTTTGCTTCATGCAAAAAGACCACTTGGTGCCAATGCTCGGCAGTGGTGAACAATGAATCCGTCATGCTGGGCGATGATGTAGAGCCTTATTATTTGGAAGCCGGTTCTTGCAGCGACAAGGAAAAGGAATTCAAAGGATGGGGGCAGGTGATTTGTCGCGAAGTGGACAACCCGAACAAAGATAAGGAGCCCGGTTTATGGGATAATCTTTTTGGAGGAGGTAATAATGACGGGCATTGATGTTATTTGGTATGAAATTTGCTAAGTAAAACATGACCGTTGTTTAGCTGCATTGTTGGCGAGCACGGTTGGAAAATTTGTAATATTAATCAAAATCTACTGAAATGAAAAAAGTATTGTTAGTTTTAGGCGCAGTTGCCATCATGGCAGGTTTTGCTTCATGTGCCAAGTACACGGATTGTAAATGCACTTATAAGGGTCCATTGGGTACTGAAGTTTCGAAGACTTATACTGCAGAACAAATGGAAAACATGCAAAAGACCTGCAAACAGTGGGAAACTGCGCAGCAATCACTTTATTCCGACATCCAGTGCCGTAGAAACTAATCTTCTTTTGAGATGAAAAAGGAAACACGGATCCGTGTTTCCTTTTTTTTGTTTTTGTGCACTATGGAACAAGAACGGAGGATTACTTGGAAGTTTTTCCTAAAGCTGTTGTTGGGAATTCTTTTTGTCGTATCGGCGGTGGTGAAGATTGCTGATATGGATCGTTTTGAAATCTATATTTATAGTTATCACTTTTTCAGTCTGAACTTTTCATTCTTAGTGGCACGAGCTGCCATTATCGCCGAACTTGTGCTTGGCATCGGTTTGATTTCCAATTGTCTCCATATGCTGATGTGGTGGGGTAGCGTGCTGATGCTGATCGGATATACCTTTTTCCTCTTTTATGCATTTGTCATCGGACGGACGGACAGTTGCCATTGCTTCGGCGAATATCTACAGCTCAATCCCTGGCAGTCTATTGTCAAGAATATTGCATTATTAGCTTTGTTTGCTTTGGTTTATAAGGTGAAGGAATTTCGCTTCAAAAGGGAATTTTTAGCACTGATGGGCGTGGCGGTCATTGCTTCGGTAGTGGTTTTTGTCGTTTCGCCTCCCGACAATTATATGCCCAACTACAATGAAAAAGGGTCGGTGCAAACAGAACTGCTTTACAAGTCGATGCAACAGGCGCCTTTAGACAGCTTGCACTTGGATGAAGGCAAGAAAGTGCTTTGTTTTTTCAGCACCGGATGCGATTATTGCAAGATGGCGGTGGAGAAATTGTCGTTGATGCAGGAACACTATCATTTTTCTGCTGACAATGTTTATTGTGCTTTTCTTGGTACTGCGGAGGGCATCGGCCGCTTTTTTGAAGAAACCGGTATCCGTCCTTATCAAAGCGTGGTTTATGAAGATGTCGTGCAGTTGCTGAAAATAACAGATGGTAATTTTCCAGTCATCGTGTTTCTGGAGAAGGGAAAGGTCGTGCACGCATACGGCTTCCGAAGCATGAAAGAAACCGAAATCAAGGCGTTTTTTCAGAATTAGCATGACTATGAAAACGCAAAAAAGCCTGCGACCCCAATGGTTGCAGGCTTTTTTGCGTGATGAAGAAAAAGCTTAATCGACAGGAATATCCTTGTTGACATTCTTCGATCCGATGAGGGCGTAGAACAAGATATATGCGGCACAGGCCAACACGACAATGAAACTCGTCATATAGCTGCCCGTCCAGTCGGCGACAAGGCCTTGCAGCCCGACCATGATGGCAAAGCCGAAGACCATGGTCATGAAAGCACCCGAGGCTATGGCGGTATATTTCCCCAGTCCTTCGGTGGCGAGATTGAAGATGGCTCCCCACATCACCGAGGTGCACAGCCCTACAAGGATAAAGGCGAAGATGCCAACGGGCACCTTGGCCCAAATGACACTCAGACTGGCCCAGTCAATGCCGGGAACTTTGACCAACCAGTCGGTAGGGGCAAACATGCCAAAAAGAACCAGGGCGATAGCTGAAATAGAAACGGTGGTCACCATAGCCTTCGACGACACCTTGCCGCCAATGGCTCCTCCAACAAAACGTCCGACGAGCATCATCAGCCAATACACAGCCACGATGAGACCCGCAATAGCGCCGCTCATGCCGATGCCAGGCGTTGCCGCTGTCTGCTCAGAGGTCAGATATTGAAGGATATAGGTGGGCGTTCCGACTTCAATGCCGCCATATAAGAAGATGGCCAAGATGCCGAGTTTGAAATGGCGGAAAGAGAAGGCGCTGTATTTGTCTTTCGCCGTGTTGCTGGTCTTGACCTCCACAGGTTGTTGCGGCTCTTCAATCTTGGTGAAGAGGATGACGATGAAGCCGATGACAAAGATGGCCAAGGCAATCATCAAAGCGGGTGTGGCATCGGAGATCTTCGCCTTGGCGGCTTCGCCGATGAGTGCGCCCATGATGATGTAAACAGCCACAGCGGCAGCAGAGTTGAACACTCCGCCGATTTGAATCAGCTGGTTGCCTTTGTTGCCGCCTCCGCCAAGCAGGTTCAACATCGGATTGACGACCGTATTCAACATGCACATGCAGAAACCGGCGATGAAAGCACCGATCAGATAGACGCCAAAGCCGTATCTGCCACTTGCCCATTGGACAAGGATGCCGACGATACCCACCGCAAGAGCCATGAGTGAGGTCTTTTTATAGCCAAACCGTTTGATGAGCATACCTGAGGGAATGCCCATGACGAGATAGGCGATAAAGTTGCCGTAGTTGCCAATCTGTGACAGGAAATTGCTGGCACCGAATTGGTTTTTGACAATGACGGCCATAGGTGAACACAAGTTGGTCACGAATGCAATCATGGCAAAAAGTGCGATCATCACAATGATGGCACCCCATTGTTTTGTTTTTGTACTCATTTGTCTTTGAATGATTTATAGGGTTGAAAATTTAAAAATGATGGTTTCTTCATAGTCTCTTCCCGGAAGCAGGAAAGTGTTCGGGAAACTGGGATTGTTGGGCGCATTCGGAAATGCTTGGCATTCCAAAGCCACGCCGTCGTAATCGTGATAGACGTGCCCGTTTTTCCCTTCCGGACAGCCTTCCAACCAGTTTCCGGTATAAACCTGAATGGCAGGCTGTGTGGTGTATATCTGCAATCTGCGACCACTTCCTTCGTGAGAAAGGGTTGCAGCCAGATTGGTTTTGGCTTTGCCGTAACTGTTGATCACCCAGCAACTGTCGTAGCCTTTGCCGTTGCGAAGGGCGTCGAAGTCTTGCCGTATGTCTTCGCCAATCTGTTTTTCAGCGGTGAAGTCCATGGGAGTGTTGGCCACTTCGGCAAGCGTGCCGGTAGGGATGAGGCTGTTGTCAGTTTGCAGGTAATGGCTCGCGTTGAGCATCAGATTGTGGTCGAGAATATTGCCGTTGCCTTCGCCTTTCAAATTGAAATAGCTATGGTTGGTCAGGTTGATGATGGTCGGGGCGGTGGTGGTAGCCGAAAAATCCATGATCAACTCATTTTCATCGTTCCAAGTGTAACGTACCTGAGCCAGCACTTCACCCGGATAACCGGCTTCGCCGTCTGCCGACAGATAGCTGAAAACCACGCAGTTTCCTTCGATTCGACTTGCCCATTTCTGGTTGGAAAAACCTATGGGGCCGCCGTGAAGGTGATAGCTCTTGCCCGGTTCCAAGTCAAGCTGGTATTCGGTTTGATCGTATGTGAAGCGGCCATTGGCAATACGGTTGGCAAAACGTCCAGGAACCTTGCCCATGCAGGGGCCATCGCCCAAATAATCCGTTGCCTGCGGATAGCCTAACGCTACGTCGTCCAAGTGTCCGTTTCGATCAGGAACGATGATGGAGACAATGCCTGCACCGATGTCGTGCAATTGCACGCTGCACCCTGAAGCATTGGTCAATGTGTAAAGCATAATGGACTTACCGTCAATGGTTTTGCCCCATGTTTTTGATGTTATTGTCATGTCACCAGAGCTTATTGGGGTATTTCCCGTTGTCAATCAGCGTGCGGATCTTACGCATCACATCGGGTTTGTCTTCCTTGTAGGTGACACCAAACCACACCGCATCGCTCGAAAGGACTTTCAGTTTGGCATGACCCTCATTGATGGCTTTGTTGACCATGAGCGGGATAAAGAACTCGGCTTTGATGTTGCTTTGAGCGGGACCTTTTAGAAATTCCACAAAGCCTTTTTCCGAATAGTCGAAAAAGTCGGGGGTAAATCCGAAGAAGTTCATGGAAACCAAGGTGTTCAAATCCAATGGGTAGGATCCGCTTTCATCGGAATAGGCGGCACCTTGTTCTGTCTTGACTATGGATGTGCGTTCGACAATGGTTTTCAAATAGTGGTGTTCATCTTGCGTACATACGCCGCGCGACACCGATCCGAAATCGGAGAGGGTGTTTTTCAGTTCGTAGGCCACCATACTGTATGCACCGGTCTTTCCGTAGCATTCCGTCAGATGTTTCGCCATGACTTCGTAGGCTTCTTTTCCGTAAAAGTCATCGGCGTTAATGGCAGCAAACGGTTCGTTGATGGCGTCTTTTGCCATGAGAAGTGCGTGGCAGGTGCCCCAGGGCTTCACGCGTCCTTCGGGAACGGAAAAGCCATCGGGAAGACTGTCAAGACCTTGATAGACATAGTCCACGGGCAAACCGAAGCGTTCGCTGTTGTTGATGGATTGAAAAGCCTCGGCAAAGTTCTTGCGGATGACAAAGACCACCTTGCCGAATCCGGCACGTTTGGCGTCGAAGATGGAGTAGTCGAGGATGGCCTCATTGTTCGGCCCGACACCGTCCATTTGCTTGAGCGCACCGTAGCGCGACCCCATTCCGGCTGCTAATACTAATAATGTGGGATTCATGGTTTGTTTATCTTTAGTTGTTATTGACTGATTAAATGCAGAACAGGATAAAACCCTGTCCGGAACATTCATAACAATGATTATTCGGTTATTTTTCTGGCACCGTCGGAGATGGCAACTTCATAGACCTTTGGCTCATGTCCGAATCGTTGTGCGAAAGCTTGTTTTGCCTTCTCGATGAACGCGGTTCGCAATTCGTCTTTCACTAAATTAATGGTGCAGCCGCCAAAGCCGCCTCCCATGACACGCGATCCCGTTACGCCACATTGCCGGGCAGTGTCGTTCAAAAAATCAAGTTCGTCGCAACTGACCTCATACAAACGGCTCATGCCGTCATGGGTGCCATACATGCAACGACCAACCGTCTCGTAATCATCATGTTGCAAAGCATTGCACACGTCAAGCACGCGTTGTTTTTCATCGATGACGTATTGAGCACGCTTGAAATCTTCTTCGTTGACCTCGTGTTTTACTTCCTCAAGCATGACGGGTGTGGCATCGCTGAGAAATTTCACCTCGTGATGTTTTGTCGCAATGGCGGCGCAGACCCGTTCGCACGACTCGCGGCGCTTGTTGTATGCCGAGGATGCCAGCTCATGTTTCACAACGGTGTCGAGCAGCACCAAGCTGTAACCTTGCGGATGGAAGGGAAAGTACTCGAACTTCATGGTGGCGCAATTCAAACGCATCAGATGGCCTTGTTTTCCGAAAAGCGAGGCAAATTGATCCATGATACCGCATTTCACACCGCAGTAGTTGTGTTCGGTGGATTGTCCGATCCTTGCCAATTCGAACTTGTCGATGTTCAAGCGCAACAGGTCGTTGAGAGCAAAGGCAAAAACGCTTTCCAACGCTGCAGAAGACGACATTCCGGCACCCAATGGCACATCGCCGGCAAATACGGTGTCGAAACCACGTGGGATGAAACCTCGTTTCGCCATCTCGCGGCACACCCCGAAGATATATCGCGCCCACGCAGCCTGAGGTTTGTCTTGTTCTTGAAGGCCAAACTCACAGTAATCGTCGTAATCGACGGAGTAGGCGCGGATAAGATCCGTACCGTTTAGCCTGATGCAGGCGTAGATGCCTTTGTCAATGGCTCCGGGGAAAACATAACCGCCATTGTAGTCGGTGTGTTCGCCAATCAGGTTGATGCGTCCGGGAGAGGTGTATAAAGTGCCACGCTGTCCGAAGCGGGATTCAAAAACACTTTGCAGTTGCTGTAAGTCCATAGTTTACGTGTTTTGTTGCAGTGCTTGCATTGTTTAAGGGCGCAAATTAGCAAAAAATCATGTTCTGAAGCGTGATTCGGCCGAAAAAATCTTTGTGTTGTGTGTCGAATGGGCTAAAATGCTAATTTTGACCGAAATTTATGTGCAATGAGATTCGTTTTTCTTTACCGTCAGAATCGCTTGCGTGACAAACACCACCTGTTTGTTTCCATTTTTGCCGCTTTGTTGGCGGCTACTTGTCTGGTAATGGCTTCATGTGTGAAAGCGCCTGAACCTGTCGGACCTTTGCCGAATGCCGATCAGGTTGCTTGGCATCAGTTGGAGACCTATGCCTTTATTCACATTGGCTTAAACACGTTGAGCGATATGGAATGGGGTTATGGCGACGTTCCACTTGATACTTTCAACCCGATCCATTTGGATTGTGAGCAATGGGTGCAAACCCTGAAAGAATGCGGCATGAAAGCTGTGATACTTACCGCCAAACATCACGACGGCTTTTGCCTTTGGCCGACCGAGACGACGGATTATTCCATCAAAAACACGCCATATAAAGAAGGGAAGGGCGATTTGGTAAAGGAACTTTCCGAGGCTTGCCGGAAACACGGATTGAAGTTCGGTCTGTATTTGTCGCCTTGGGACCGTCATGATGCTGAATATGGACGACCGGATTATGTAAAAACATATCATGCTCAAATTGAAGAACTTATTGAGAATTACAGTCCGGTTTTTGAGTTTTGGTTTGACGGCGCAAACGGAGGAAATGGCTGGTATGGTGGTGCAAACGAAACACGAACTATCAATGCAAAGACCTATTACAATTACGAAAAGGCACTGGATATCATTGTCAGGCGCAATCCTGAAGCCATGATTTTTGGAGGAACAGTGCCGACAATTCGGTGGGTGGGCAACGAAAAGGGTTGGGCGGATGCCACCCAGTGGTCAACGGCAAGTCTTTCCGACTTCGACAAAACGGATTTTCTTCCGCAAGGCAACCCTAAAGGCGATGCGTGGATTCCTGCCGAAGCGGATGTGTCGATTCGTCCCGGATGGTTTTATCATCCAAGGGAAGACCATCAGGTGAAAAGTATAGTACAACTGCTTGATATTTATTATAATACGGTGGGGCATAACACCACTTTGCTGCTGAATTTTCCAATCAATAAAGAAGGGAAAATCGGGCTTTTCGATTCCTTGCGTGCCCTGCAATGGCATCAGCGTATCATGGAGGATTTTGATGATAATTTGCTAAAAAACAGTGTGGTAAATGCTGACAACGAAAGAGGAAGATGTTTTGCTGCCGAAAAAGTGAACGACGGTAAATGGGACAGCTATTGGGCGACGGAAGACGGCGTTAAAAAGGGAGAATTGGTGTTTTCATTTCCGCAGCTCACGCACCTGAACCGTGTTGTGTTGCAGGAATATATTCCGTTGGGACAGCGTGTGCAGCGTTTCTCGATAGATTATTTCATTAACGGGAAGTGGCTTCCTGTGGATACGGAAGAAACGTTTACGACGGTAGGTTACAAGCGCATAGTCCGGTTTAGAACCGTGCAAGCTGAGCGCTTGCGCATCCGTTTTAAGCAGGCGAAAGGCCCTTTGTGCATCTGTAATGTGGAGGCCTATTGTGCGGATCCCGTTCTGTCGGAGCCAATCCTTTCGCGTGATTTCAACAACGTTGTCACCCTTATGAATGCCGATAGAAACGCACAGGTTTTCTATACCTTAGATGGGAGTGAACCTAACGTGCAAGCCATGCGTTATCATGCGCCGTTTTTACTTCTGGAAAAAAGCACCGTGAAAGCGGTGTCAGTTGATCCGGTAAGCGGTCAAAGTGGGCAGGTGGCAACCAAGGATTTTGATTTACCGACAACGGAATATCGCATCGTTCAACCTAATGACAATCGTTCGCACAAGCTGTGCGATGGGAATCCGTATTCGTTTCTGTATTTAAATGAAAATGAAAGAACAATAGCTTTTCAATTCAATAAAAAGTTTAATATATGTGGTTTCCGTTATTTATCTGATCAATCGCGCGATGCACAGCATCCGATAACGCATTACAAGGTTTCGGTTGATGGTCGGGTTGTGGCTTTAGGCGAGTTCTCGAACATAGTGAACAATCCTATTGAGCAGGAAGTGCGCTTTGAGCCGGTGATGGGTTCTTTGTTAACATTTGAAGCGGTCGGTTTCACCCGCGATGCCCAAGGGTCAATAGCGGAATTTTCGGTCATTACCGAATGAGAACTGGAAGCTAATTATAAGTATTTACTATTCAGTATGTTATTATCGCTTGATTAAACTATCAATCGCATCAAGAATCTCGCCGGATTTTCCTTCAATATAGATGTCGGTAATGCGATCGGTATAGGCGGAAGGCTCTCTGTTGATTTCAATGATGGTTGCGCCGTGCGATTTGGCGACACCAGGAATCATGTTGGCAGGACTGACTTGGCCGGAAGTGCCGATGATGACGAACACATCGCTGTGCTTGGCGGCTTGGAAGGAATTGAAATAGGCATCTTGGGGGATACCTTCGCCAAAGAAGATGAAATCGGGTTTCAGTAAACCGCCGCATTTTTTACATATAGGCGGTTTTTCAGTGATTTCCACTTTGTTGGATTTGATTTTTGTACCGCATTTTGTGCAAACGAATCTTGCCGAGTTGCCATGAAACTCGTAAATGGTCTCATTGCCCGCAATGGCATGGAGGTTGTCGATATTTTGGGTAATGACCGACATCAATCGGCCTTCATCTTCCCATTTGGCGAGCACATAGTGTCCCTTGTTGGGTTTTATGTCGTTGTTATTGAAGAAGTTGTAGAATACTTCGCGGATGACCTTCCAGGATTCCATAGTATGATTGTAATAGAAATCGATGTCGAGGGAGTCGGGGTCGTATTGGTTCCAGATACCGCCCTTGCCGCGGAACGGAGGGATGCCGCTTTCTACCGAGGTGCCGGCACCGGTAAAAGCCACTATTTTTTGAGCTTTCGAAACGATTTCCGCTGCTTTTTTGATCCGTTCTTCTTGATTCATAATATTGGTGTTTAATGTGTTGTGCTATTCGTCTATAGTGATTTCCGCGTCAAGGTTAAAGGAACGGAAATAGACCGTTTCGGGCTGTTGTATGTGTAACGCTAAAGGTTCGACGGATCCGGTGCCCCAGTTGCCCACCAAGGTAGGTTCCTTTACTAAGGCGGTCAATTCGTTAAGATAGCTTGAACGTGGGATGGCGTAGGCTCCAAGACTTATCAGATGCGATGTTTCCTGCTGACAGTCAATGAGTTTAAAATCATGTTCAACCAAGAAACGGTGCAGGTGGTAGAATGCGAATTTTGATGCGTCGCTGACATTGTGAAACATCGATTCGCCGCAAAACACTTTTCCCAGTGAGATCCCGTAAAGTCCCCCCACCAATTCGCCGTCTGAATAAGTCTCGAAAGAATGGGCGAGGCCGCGCTCGTAAAGCTGGGTGTAGGCGTCAATCATTTCATCCTTGATCCATGTCCCGTCCTGATCTTTTCGGAGTGCTTCAGCGCAATGCTTCATCACATTATGAAAATCGGCATCAATACGAATCTCAAACTTGTTGGAACGGATGGTGTGCCGCAGCGATTTTGACACTTTCATTTCACCAGGTCGCATGATGAGACGCGGGTCGAGTGACCACCACAACAAAGGTTCGTCGTCGTTGTACCATGGAAAAATACCGTTGGCATAAGCAATGATGAGGCGCTCCGGCGACAGATCGCCGCCAAAAGCCAGTAACCCCTCGTCATTGGCATAGTCTGCCGAAGGAAACCAGCAGTTGTCATCGTTCAACTGGAAGATGCGGTTCATAGCTATATTTCTTACCACAAAAATACATTTTTTTGATGGAAGGAAATGGGAAAATGTTAGGCGTCAACTGAAAATTGATGCGGCGTTTATGTGGAAAATGTTACTTTTGCACAAAGAGTTTGCGATGAAACGTTATTTCATACATTTGGCTTACAACGGCTTGCGTTATCATGGCTACCAGATTCAACCGGATGCGTCAAGCGTTCAGGAGGAACTGGAAAAATGTTTGAGCATGAAATTGGGACAAACAATCGGCGTTATCGGCTGTGGCCGTACCGATACCGGCGTACATGCAAGGAACTTTTATGCCCATTTCGATATTGAAAAAGCCATTGATAATGCAGAAACGTTTGTCAACCAGTTAAATGCGTTTCTTCCTGCCGATATTGTCGTGTATCGCATTTGGGAAGTCGCCTCGGATTTTCATGCCCGTTTCGATGCGGTTTCACGTACTTACCATTATTATATTACACGGACAAAGAATCCGTTTCACACCGATGACGCCTTTTATTTGTATGGTGATCTTGATGTGGAAGCCATGCAGCAAGCCGCCGACCTGTTGTTTGACTATTCGGATTTTACCAGCTTTTCCAAACTTCACACGCAGGTTAAGACGAATAACTGTAAGATATTGGAAATCAAATGGTTTGAACAAGGCGATTTGCTCGTTTTCCGAATCAAGGCGGACCGTTTCTTGCGCAATATGGTCCGGGCCATCGTGGGAACACTTATTGAGGTGGGGAAAGGTAAAATGACGTTGGCAGGTTTTCGGCAAGTGTTGGAAGACAAAGACCGCCGTTCGGCAGGCATGTCGATGCCGCCCTACGCTTTGTTTCTTGAAGAGGTGGAGTATCCTATGGGGATGAGCACTTTTATTGGTAATTGAGCGGGAAAAACCTTGGTAATTCTCAGATTTCGTCTTCTGTTTTTCGTTCCCACTGTTCAAAGCGGTACGAATAGTCCACTTGGGGGTCGTCGTCAACAACCTGAAGGTCAACAAGCTCCCATTCATCATAATTGATAATGGGGAAATAGGTGTCGGCTTCAAAACTTTTTTCGATGCGTGTTAGGTAAAGCCGGTCGGCTTGGGGCAATGTCTGCTCGTAGATGGAGCCGCCGCCCATGATGATGATTTCGGTTTCTTTTTCGCATAGCTGCAAGGCGGCATCGATGGAATGCGCCAGCTCGAATCCTTCCGGAGCTTGTTCCAAACGGGTGGAGACAATAATGTTGCGACGGTTGGGCAATGCTTTCTGTTTGGGCAGCGACAGATAGGTCTTGTGGCCCATCACAACGCATTTTCCGGTAGTGATGCTTTTGAAGTGTTGCAAGTCGTTGCTGATATGCCATATCAGCGTGCCGCCTTTTCCGATGGCTCTGTTTTGCGCCAAGGCGACAATGATGGAAAGGATGGGTTGGTGGTTCATGTCAGATAGAAACGTCAGCTTTGATGGGTGGATAAGGGTTGTAGTTTTCTAATGTAAAATCCTCATATTCAAAAGAGAAGATGTCTTTTCTTTGGGGGTTGAGGTGCATGGTGGGCAGTGTGCGCGGGATGCGGCTGAGTTGTAGCTTCACCTGATCGACGTGGTTGTTGTAAATGTGAACATCGCCAAAAGTATGTACGAAATCGCCTGCGCGAAGTCCGGTCACTTGGGCCATCATCATGGTGAGCAGGGAGTACGAAGCGATGTTGAACGGAACGCCGAGAAACACGTCGGCACTGCGTTGGTAAAGCTGGCAGGAAAGCCTGTTGTCGGCCACATAGAATTGGAAGAAGGCGTGGCAGGGGGGGAGTGCGGCTTTTCCGGAGGCCACATTTGCAGCAAAGTCTTTGGAATGCTCGTCGGGCAGGACAGAGGGATTCCATGCCGAAACGATATGGCGGCGGCTGTCGGGGTTGTTTTTGATGCTGTCAACCACTTGTGCAATCTGATCGACGTGTTCGCTGTTCCAATTGCGCCACTGTGCCCCGTAAACAGGGCCGAGGTTGCCGTTGTCGTCCGCCCATTCGTCCCAAATGCTGACTTTATGGTTGTGAAGGTAGTTCACGTTGGTATCGCCACGAAGCATCCAAAGCAGTTCATAGATGATGGAGCGCAGATGCACTTTTTTCGTGGTAAGCAAAGGGAAGCCTTCCCGAAGGTCGAAACGCATCTGGTAGCCGAAAACACTTGTGGTACCTGTGCCCGTACGGTCGCTCTTACGGATTCCGTGGTCCAGAATATGCTGCAATAAATCCAAATACTGCTTCATTTACTCCATGGTATTACATCGGTTTCCCATTGAATCAACGGGAAACCGATAAGGTGCGGAAAGGAAGTTTATTTCTCGTCTTCCTCTTCAAAATCTTCTTCATACTCCTCGTCATCCTCGTCGTAGTCTTCGTCAACGACATCAATGACGGCTTGCGGGAGATAGGCTTTTTCTTCGTCGTCCCAGGCGATGTTGACTTCCACGACTTCTGTGTCGATATACAACTCCTGCCAGTATCCATCATCATCATTTTCGAGTGTGCTGGGAGCAAGGGCTACACCATATTCTTCAGGATAGTCGCCTGCTTTTACCTTGGCAATGTAACGGTTGATGTCGGTGTCGGACAATTCGATGCGCATGCCGACTTCGGGAAGGATGGGGAGACTTACGGTCATGGTCTGATACCATGGACGAATCGTAATTTGAACTTTCATGATATATTATTGTTTAGAGGTTTCGGATGTGTTGTGTTTGTATTTGAATAGCAGCAAGAAAAGGACGGCAACCGCCAATGCATACGCGGCAAAGGTAAACCAGATGCCCTGCCAGTCTTTGGCACGGCTTATGGGGTCTTCAAACCATTTGACAATCACTAAGCCGGCGATGATATTGCCCAGTACGGCGCCGATTCCATTGGTCATGAGCATGAAAACACCTTGGGCGGAGGATTGAATCTTCGAGTCGGTGTTTTGCTCGACGAACAGTGCGCCGGAAATATTAAAGAAGTCGAAGGCCATGCCGTAAATGATACATGAAGCACTGATCAGGATAAATCCGAGCACGCTGTTGTCGGCCAAGCCGAACAGCCCGAAACGCAACACCCATGCTATCATGCTGAAAAGCATCACCTTTTTTATACCGAACCGTTTCATGAAGAAAGGAATGGCAAGAATAAACAAGGTTTCGGAAATCTGTGATATGGAGAGGATAATGGTCGAAAAATTATTGATCAGCTCTCCCTTGGGGAAGACCGCATTGTCTTGCAGGAAACTGTCTCCGTATGCATTGGTCAGTTGCAGAGCGGCGCCAAGCAGCAGGCTGAAAAGGAAGAAAAGCGCCATTTTCTTTTGCTTGAACAGCACAAAGGCTTCTAACCCTAATTTTTGAATCAGTGAAGGATTTTCTATTTCATTTTCAGGCGTTTTAGCTTTGTTGACTGTCGGAATGAAAAGGAAGGAAAACAGCGACAGTGCAAACGCCATGACGGCGGAAATGATGAACGACACTTTGATGCTGTATCCCAGACCCCATTCTTTGGTGAAAATATTGGTAATCCACATGGCGGCGATGAAACCTACCGTTCCCCAAACGCGGATAGGAGGGAAATAAGTGGTGGGGTCTTTGCCTTCGTTTTTCAGGATGTCGAAGCCGATGGAGTTGTTGAGGCCAATGGTGGGCATGTAAAAGCACATGGCGATCAACAGCACCCAAAAGAAAGAGGTAGGGGCGTCGATTATTGAAAGAAAACACATGGTCGCACCAAACAAAGCGTGAAGGATGGCAAAGACATAATTGGCCTTCCATTTGTCGGCGATGATGCCAAATAAAGTGGGCATGACGAGTGAAGCGAAACCCATGGTGGAGAAAACCAAGCCGAATTCGGCACCATTCCATTGTTTTTCAACAAAACCATAGTGTCCCAATGTCATCATCCAGGCTCCCCAAACAAAAAACTGGAGGAAGTTCATGACAATCAGTCGTAGTTTGATGGCTTTCATGTGTGTTGATAGTTGTAAATTGTTGATGATTAAATAAATAAATCCGAAATATTATTCTTGATCTCCTTTTATCCTTTGGATTTCATCGCGAAGGATGGCGGCTTTTTCGTAGTCTTCCATTTCGACGGCTTTTTGCAGCATGACTTCTAAAGTGGCAAGGTCGTTTTCTTCGGTGGCTTCAGGATTCACGGGAACGTCATCATCGAAATCGCTATCGTTTCCATCGTCCATCATGTCTTTTTCATCCATGATGACACCGGCTTCCTCCATGACGGAATCGTAGGCTGAGATGTCGCATCCGCAACGCACAGCGAGGGCGATGGCATCGGATGGACGCGCATCGAGCATGGTGAGTTCGCCGTGCTGTTCACACACAATCGTGGCGAAGAAAACACCTTCGTGAAAACGGCTGATGATCACTTCCTTAATGGCAATTTGAAAGGTATAGGCAAACTTATTGAACAGATCATGGGTCATAGGACGGCTTCCTTTGATGTGCTCAATACCGGTGGCAATGGCTTGTGCCTCGTTGCCTCCAATCACGATGGGAAGGCTGCGCTGAGAGTTCATGTCTCTGAGTATCAGTACGTAAGCACCGGTCTGCGAGTTGCTGAACATCAGTCCTTTGATTTCTAATGCGATCTTGTTCATTGTCATCGAGATTAATAGGATTTGGAAAGAAACAAGAGAAACATGATATTTTATGCAAATCCATTCGTTTTGAAGCATTTACAATAAAATCAGGATGTTCGTTTCTTAACAAAACCTTTTTCCTTCAATCGTCAAAAGTACGGACATTGTTTGAATCTTGCAAATTTATTTTTCAATCGTTTGATTTTCTGAAAGAACCTGTTATTTGTTTCGGAAAATGTTTCTATTTTTGTCCACTCAAACTCAAAAAAACGCGGAAAAGTGGGGCCGGGGATGGGTGGAGAAAATGTTGTTTGAATCTATTATTAACCTAACTTAATTAAATCACTAATCACAGTTTTATGAATTGGATCATTTATTGCGTTTTGGCGGCCTCTATTGTTGCGCTGTCATTCGCTTTCATCTTCTACAAGCAGATGATGAAGGAAGACGAGGGAACCGACTTGATGAAAAAGATTGCCGCACACGTGCGTAAGGGTGCTATGGCTTACCTAAGGCAACAGTACAAAGTCGTTATCATTGTGTTTGTCTGTCTGGCAGCTATTTTCGGCATCATGGCAGTTTTCGGATTGCAGAACGGCTGGGTGTGGTTCGCTTTTCTCACGGGCGGTTTCTTTTCCGGTCTTGCCGGTTTCTTTGGCATGAAGACGGCCACGTATGCTTCGGCGCGCACGGCCAACGCTGCCCGTGTTTCGTTGAACAGCGGCTTGAAAGTCGCTTTCCGTTCGGGCGCTGTTATGGGGCTTGTTGTTGTTGGTCTTGCACTGCTTGACGTGTCGGTGTGGTTTATCATCCTTGATTATTTCATTGGTGCGGAAAACCATTTAATCATCATCACCACCACCATGCTGACATTTGGTATGGGCGCCTCGACACAGGCGTTGTTTGCCCGTGTGGGCGGCGGCATCTATACGAAAGCTGCCGACGTGGGTGCCGACTTGGTTGGGAAAACGGAATACAACATTCCTGAGGACGACCCGCGCAACCCCGCCACTATCGCTGACAACGTGGGCGACAACGTGGGTGACGTAGCCGGCATGGGAGCCGACTTGTACGAGTCGTATGCAGGTTCGATATTGGCCACCATGGCTTTGGGAGCTTCCGCCTTCGCCACATCTGCAGTGGAAGGCATGCAACTCAAAGCGGTGTTTGCCCCGATGCTGATAGCCGCCGTGGGTGTCATCTTGTCTGTTCTTGGCATTTTCTTGGTGAAAACGAAAGAAGGTGCCGGCATGAAACAACTTCTCGGCGCATTAGGCAGAGGCACGAACACCAGTTCCATCCTCATTGCCATTGCCACATTTTTTATTCTTTGGTCACTTGGCATCGAAAACTGGCTTGGATTATCGTTTTCCGTTGTCGTAGGTCTGTTGGCCGGTGTCATTATCGGAAAGTTTACCGAGTATTATACTTCACAATCCTATAAACCGACCCAAAGAGTGGCGGAAAGTTCCAAGACGGGACCGGCAACGGTTATTATTTCCGGTCTTGGTCTCGGCATGATTTCGACTGCCGTCCCGGTTATCACGGTGGGTGTGGCCATCATTTTGGCCTATCTGTGCGCCAACGGTTTCCATATTGAGTTTACGGCAGTCAACCTGTCCATGGGTCTATATGGCATCGGAATAGCAGCTGTGGGTATGCTTTCGACATTAGGCATCACCTTGGCGACCGATGCTTACGGTCCCATTGCCGACAATGCCGGTGGTAATGCCGAGATGAGCGGATTGGGAGAAGAAGTGCGTCATCGCACCGATGCCCTTGATGCACTGGGCAATACCACTGCTGCCACAGGAAAGGGCTTTGCCATCGGTTCAGCCGCATTGACGGCACTGGCTTTGCTGGCATCCTACGTGGAGGAAATCAAAATCGCCTTGGTGCGTGTAGGTACCTCTACTTTGGAAGTTGGAGAGCGCGTAGTGGAAACGGCCAATGCTACGTTGGTGGACTTCATGACTTATTATAATGTGAACCTGATGAACCCGAAAGTGTTGGTGGGTGTCTTTATAGGTGCCATGATGGCTTTCCTGTTCTGCGGTCTGACAATGAATGCCGTGGGACGTGCCGCCCAAAAGATGGTGGAAGAGGTTCGCCGTCAATTCCATGAGATCAATGGTATTCTTGAAGGCAAAGCCGAACCTGATTATGCACGTTGTGTGGCCATCTCGACTAAAGGCGCACAAAATGAAATGATTTTCCCGTCGATGCTCGCCATCATCGTTCCTATTGTAACAGGGTTGATTCTGGGAGTGGCCGGAGTGCTGGGACTTTTGATTGGCGGTCTGGCTTGCGGTTTTGTGTTGGCCGTGTTTATGGCGAATGCAGGCGGTGCTTGGGATAATGCCAAGAAATACATCGAGGAAGGCAACTTCGGCGGCAAAGGTTCCGAAAACCATAAGGCCACCGTTGTGGGTGACACCGTGGGCGATCCTTTCAAGGACACATCCGGACCCTCACTCAACATCCTGATCAAGCTGATGAGCATGGTGTCCATCGTCATGGCTGGACTTACTGTCAGCGTGCACCTGCTGTAAAACAGTTCTTTATGAGAAGAAAAACAGAGGCTTAGCAATAGGCCCCTGTTTTTTTATGATTTCAAAAAAGGGATTCATGCGATTTGACATGGAAAAATTTAATAAATATGTGAAAAATGAAAAGAAATGTTTGATATATTTGCATGGTTTTGTCAAGCAATGAATAAAACCAAATCCAAATTGTAGTCAAGTCACTGAAAGACAGCAAGGCAACGAGTTTGAAAATTGATTATCGAACAAAATATGATGAGAATAAAGAAGCTGGATATTAGATTTGCACAAGAGATTGCTCATAACGAACTGCCTTCTTTCCGAGGTGCCATTGTTCAAGCCATGGAATCGGCCAACGTGTTGTTCCACAACCACGAGGAGGAGGGTTTACGTTACGGCTATCCGCTGATTCAGTACAAGCGCATCGGCGGCAAGGCGGCCATGGTCTGTATTGGAGAAGGTACGGAAGCGATAGGTGCTTTTTTCGCCAATTGCAACTTTGACATCAATATGGGTGACAGACCTTTGCATTTGGAGGTGTCGCAGGTGAAGGCAGAACAGGTATTGATACAGGTTTGGGACGACCTTTTTTCTTATACCTTGCGTAAGTGGCTGCCATTGAATCAGGAGAATTATCAGGACTACAAGCAGTTGGAAAGCCTGTCCGAGCAATGTGCTTTTTTAGAGCGGGTACTGACGGGCAACATCCTTTCGTTCGCCGGCGGACTTGGTATCCACTTTGATCAGGAAGTGAAGGTTCGCATTACCGCTTTGGAAAATGTCCGGACCTATTCTTATAAAGGTGTCAAGATGCAAGGCTTCGACGTGCAGTTCAAGAGCAACGCGAGCTTGCCCGACTATATCGGTCTGGGCAAAAGCGTGAGCGTGGGGTTCGGGATGGTGAAGAGGATGGATGCGGGTATTTAACTACAAAAGATAAGAGTTTGCTATGAAGAGGGTTTTTCTTTTAGGAGGACATGATTTGGAGATGCTTACGATAAGGGACATGTTGTTAGCAAGTGGTGAATGTTTTCATGACAACGGCTTGTCGTGGAATAATGCCATGCTCAGTGCATACCAGGCTGAAATCAACGAAACCGATATGTTTTACGGTATAGAATTGAGAGAAGACATTCTTCCGCCTGCACATTATGTCCGCATTGACCACCACAACGATTATTCGGGGAAAAAATCCGCATTGGAGCAGGTTGCCGACCTGCTGCATGTGACGCTGAACCGCCGGCAGCAATTGGTTGCCGCTAACGATTCGGCATACATCGGGGGGATGAAGGCTTTGGATGCTACGGAAGAAGAAATATTGTCCGTCAGGCAGGCGGATCGGAAAGCGCAAGGCGTAACGGAAGAGGAAGAAAAAACAGCGGAAGAAGATGCCCGACAAGCCGTATCAAAAGGAAATCTAAAAATAGTATATACCTCTGTTTCCAGGTTTTCACCCATAGTCGATTACCTGTATCCTTTCCGGAACCTGTTGGTTTATAACAATGCGGAATTGGTCTATTATGGAGAAAGACAACCTCAACTTGTCAATTGTTTTCAAGAGGAAGTCAAAACAGGACGGGCGTTTCACGGGGGCGGAGAAAGCGGCTTCTTCGGTCTGCCAAGAGGACGTTTCTCATCCGATGAAATAAAGAATTATGTTGAATCAATTAGTAAAATCATAAATGATGGAATATAGTTATCATAATTTTCAATTCCCCTTTCGATGGGATGTTAGAGGTTTTGAAGAGAAAACCTTGTCGGAACAAATCGACCTGAATAAAATCGAGTATTCCGATTCGGACAATTGGGAAAGAGTGACAACACCTGCCAATAATCAGGAATCGGACGATTTGTACAACGAAAAAAACTATTTTTATGAATTTGTTCACGAGGCCTTGTATGACAACGGTTCAAACGGTTCTTTAATTCGCCATTATGAACGAAATGAGCCAAAACACGGAGAGGTATTGTATAAAATAACTTGTGCCGGCGGGAAAGAATATGAGTTGAATGTAAAAGCCATCAACTTGAACCTGTATTCGACCGGCGTTGGTGTTCTATCATTTTTCATGGAAAACAGAAGATATGCAGACCCGGAGGCTGTGTTGAATATCAATCAGTATGGCAGAAGAGTTTTTCCACCTTTTATCAAAGATGTGGAAGATCGCTTTCTGATTGCCCAAAAATTGGAATTCATCGGACTCCACGGACGTGAAACCGGCTATTGCGAAGATTTCAGCCGATATGACAACAAAACACCGCACAACAAACCGGCGGATTTTATTACGGATATGATCCATGAAGTGGCAGCTAATATTCAGCTGAAACCGGTTATTGACGATAGGATGTTTGTGCTGTCATGGTATAAGAACGATGAATGGACTAATCGGTTCTGTGGCGGAGGGTACGAAGACTTCATCATGAGTAATAATTGGTATGAGTTTCTGTTTGTTGATAATCCGAATGGTATGAGCTGCCAAAATACGGAAATGCAGAAAACACTCATAAAGGAATCTACCTACGAACGCTGGCAAAAATGGTGCTCGTTGTATGGTGTGTCACGGTATTCTTTGGTGCTTGCCACCAATACGACATGTCCGCCTTTCTTATTGCAATACTTTGAAACAGAGTATGCTCGGATGTCCGAACTTGTTCTGGCTCAAAAAGCCTCGATTTTGCGATTCTCGGCAGAGGTGACAAACATCAGCAATATGGATAACAAGAAAGGGTTGAGTTCGAGATTGAGCTCCTTGTACAAAGAATACATCCGTTTTGTCAACAAGATTCATTTCCGGGAGGTTTCGGCACAAGATCAAGGCATTGAGATGTATGAGAAACTGTACAAACTGTTAAAGATAAACGAACATGTCGAAAAGTTGGATAAAGAAATAGAGGAATTATACAACTATGTGACTTTGCGGGAAGATCGTAGAGTCAACAATACGGTATCACTCCTCACATGGATTGCAACGATTTTTGTTCCGATAACGGTTGTCGCCGGCATCTTCGGGATGAGCAACACGGCGTTAAACTTAAACGGATGCGGAGGTTTGCCCCGATGGTTCAATGTTTGGGGATATCAGTTTGCACTCATGGGTTTTATTGTCTCAGTAGTAATTGGAATTATATTAGTGATTAAAAGGAAGATAAAATGAAAGACTTGGTATTATTAGCCGTAGATTGGCAAAACGTGGTGAATGCTATCCCATGTTTATGCTGGGGTGTCATCGGATTAGTTGCCCTTGTATTCTTGTTGAAACATATCGTGAAACCTTGCATTCAGAATTGCTTTGATCGAAAGATGAAAACAAAGTCGTTTGAGCAGGAAAAATATTGGAATTTGATAGCGAAGGTAGATGTAGCTTCCGATGAAACGCTACAGAATGAGATCAACGAATTAAAGCAGAGAATTAAAGAATTGGAAGAAGAAAAGACTTCGATTGAAGCAAATAGTGAATCTAAGATAGCTTTGCTTGAGCATGACATTGAACTCTATAAAAAAATAGTCGATGGGTTATCTGTTATTCTCAACCCTGCAAATTTAAAAACTAAGAAATAAGACTGTTATGCATACATTAAAAGTAACCCTAAAGCAGCACACGCCCCTGATTCACTTCCAGCACGATCAGGAAGGTGCCACCTTGCGAGCCAGCGAAGTGAAGCCGAAGTTGGATAAGTTTATCCTGACGAAGTTGGGAGGAAAAGAGGGCTATCAAAAAGGCCTCAAAACTGCAATAGAGAAAGGCTGGATCATCAACAATGGAAAAAATGACTGCAAAGCTTTGAATTATAAAATGAGGATAACTCCTGCTATTGATATGGAAGACCTGCAAATTTAT
>JBGYXG010000123.1:0-2764 GCA_041842465.1 Candidatus Limimorpha sp. | reverse complement strand
GCATGGTTCATGATACCGCGTTGGGGCATTGCAGGTGCCGCCATTTCGGCCACCGTCACCTATATGGTTACCGTAGCCTACCAATGGACGGTCTTCCATGGGATTACCAAAATCAGACTGCGCAGTTTCATTCCCGACAAAGAGGATTGGCACTGGGCGCAACAAGAATTTAAGGGGATGTTTAGAAAAGGATGAGTAGCGGAAAGAAAGTCAAAAGCAATAGCTACAACACATGACTTTTATCAGGCTTTTACAACTATTCGTCGGCTTTTCTTTACTAAGCCAAAGACTTCCTTCACTTGCTTTCTATACAAAACGAATCAGCACAACACAGCTGTAACATGCTCACATTCGTCATGTCGGCAAATATCTACGCCATCTTTGTAAAATAAGTGTTCGAGGAAACGTTCAGGAAATTGTACAGCGAGGACAACGGCATCTGTTGCGAGGGCAAGACCGCAACCTGAAACGGATGTTTGAAGAGGACACCGAACACAAAATCAGCCTCTTGATGGACAATACCCACCGTCCGGGCGATGTGGCAGACCCCTGGTGCACTGGTGACTTCGAGGCTACCTGGAGAGATGTAATAGAGGGATGCACGGGGTTGTTGGAATACTGTTTAGAAACGATAAACAACTAAATTTCAATCTATTACAATAATCCCAAATCGGTCATTAGAACGCTTGAATGTAGTTTTTTATTGCTGTTCGATGATTTTTGCGTCTTTTCGGCATCTTTCATCCTTCTTTTCATTTCCATAGCCCGCTATGCTTCACGAAAAGAAAAACGAAATCTAATCGAAAATCCATCAAAAATCATTACGAACCCTAATGGCCGAATTGGGATAATCAAACTATTCTCCATTGATTAAAAAAGTGCCCACGAAAGCATAAAGTCGGTGCCAGCCCCTACGCCTTAGCCACCTTCACCGACGACGAATGCGCCGCCCGGGCACAATACCGCCTCGCCAACCACAAGACCGTAGTGGAACGCTATCCACACACGAGCTTTGCCAATGTAATCAAAGCCCGCTGTGACGGGTACTTTGATTACCATGTTGAGACATTGAAAGAGAAATAGACAGCATTTGTAAACGCAGACTATAGGTTTGTAACTTACAGCAGCATCGCCATGTAAAACGGCAGGTAGATAATTCCTGGCTCGACTTTGATATCCTTGGAATAAATGAGATATTTTTTGCTGATACGATTGGAAAACTTTTGACTGAAAGCGTCAAGCGATGCATGGGTCTTGTAGCCCGATGACTTGACCTCGATGGGGCAGATTTTGTCTTTTCGCGACAAAAGAAAATCAACCTCATAATTGTGGTTGCCCTTTTCTGTCGGGAATGTGTAATAATACAACTCATTGCCCGAAGCTCTTAGCATTTGTGCTACGGCATTTTCGTAAAGATACCCAAAATCGGCACTCAATTTGTCGTTCCACAACTTCTGGTAGATGAGGTTTTCCGTGAAATCCTTATCTCGGAAGGCCAGCGTGACAAACAGTCCTGTGTCTCCAATGAACATCTTGTAACGGTTCAAGTCCTTGTGATAAGCCAACCCAGCGTTGGGATCGGTGACATGGTAGGCCATGTTCACGATCATGGATTCTCTCAAGGCGGCAATTTGATCCATGATGCGGTCAGTTTTCCCGTCCTTGATGACACTCGACACTTGGTAGCGCGAGGTGTTTTTGTTCAGCTCCGCAGGAATGGCATTGAAAAGTGTGGAAAGCACGCCGCTTTCGTCAATCTTATAGAAATCGCTGTCATACAAGTCCAAAATCTCGCGTTTTTGGGCATCCACTATGCTGAGATTGTTGGTGTCTATATACTTATTGACGGATTGCGGCATTCCTCCGACGAGTAGATACAGCCTGAAGTCTCTCAATAGTTTCCTGTGTGCTGCATCTCCCAGAGGCATAGGATTTTCAATGATGGAACGCAACAGGGGAATCGTAGTTGTATCGCCCAAAGCCCAACGAAACTCTTCATAATCCATCGGATACATATTGATGCGCGTTTCCTCCGAAGGAATGATGATATCCTTGACATTCTTGCGAATGGAAATCAATGAACCTGTCTCGATGTAATCATAACGGTGGTCGGCGACCAAGTGCTTGATGGCCTGCCGAGCCAAAGGCTGCTTCTGCACTTCATCGAAGATGATGACCGATTGCCGCTCTTTCAACGTGACGTTGTAAATGAGTTGCAGCCTCATGAACAAGTAATCCAGGTTGGAGATGTCGTTGAACAAGTTGAATGTTTCGGGTGTGCATGACGAGAAATCGATTAAGATGTAAGACTGGTATTCTTTTTCGGCGAACTCCTTGACAATCGTTGATTTGCCGATGCGTCGCGCGCCTTGCACGAGGACTGCCGAATCGCCTTTGCGACCGTTCTTCCACTTGAGCAATTGGTCATAAACCTTTCTTTTGAATACTCTTTTTGTCATTCCAAAATGGTGTTTTTCGATTGCAAAAATACACCTTTTGCCGAAAATCCCAAAATCTTTTTCATAAAAAACGCCGAAAATCTCAAAATTTATTCCCGCAAAAAAGCCGAAAATCCCAAAATTTTCATATCGGTTTGTGTTGTATGCGCAGAACGGAAAAAAGAAAAATGAATATCCGCATATTTACCTTTTTTTATGTATCTTTGCCGAAAAAATAAGCAGCATGAATTTAATCGATTTTATAAAGGAATATCCCGATGAAGCGGCTTGCAAGGCAAAATTCAAAGAATACCGCGAGCAAGTCG
>JBGYXG010000122.1:0-3027 GCA_041842465.1 Candidatus Limimorpha sp. | reverse complement strand
TCTGATGAATTATCAATTGGTAGTATTGGAAAAAACGGAGAATTGCTATTAAATGACAAGTTGTTGTCAGTAATGTTTTCCGATATTCCATTTCGAAACAATAAATGCTTAAATTGCAATATGCTTCCTATTTGTTATGGCCCTTGTATTCAAAAGTACTATGATGAGCAAATCGGCAAAGGGAGTTTTCAATGTAGGTACGATTATTCAGAAGTATCATTTCAAAACTACATCATTCGGAAAGCCAAAAATGAACTTGAAATATTAAAACAGCAGAATAAAATCGGGTCATGAACAAACGATTATTTATTACATTTGCCTTTATCTTTGTTGGATGGTCAACCTCGCAGATTTCTGCACAAATATCAACCGACATTAATCGCATCCCTGCCGAACAAAAAGCATACGAATTGTCCGTACTCTGGAAGGAATTGTCGTATAATTTCGGGAATATTGACAATTGTCCGGGATTAGACATGGACAGTCTTTACAGGGCATATATTCCCAAAGTGACCGAAACCAAGGATGATTTTGAGTATTGGAAAACACTTCAGCAGTTTATGGCTTGCTTCAACAATGGCCACACCAAGGTGTTTGGGGCACCGGATTATCTTGTGAAGCATCTTGCCTATCCATTATTGGTCACGACTTGGCATGATGGCCATGTCATGGTTGAGAACTTTGGCGTCCGATTGGCTGGCTCGCTACATGTTGGCGATACGATAGTAACCATCAATGGAAAGTATGCCTTGGATTATTTCCGAGAGTATCATGTCCCATACACGACCTGCTCCAATGAAGCATATAAAATGCATGAGGCCATGTATTCTTTCAACAATATCAACTGTGCCTTGATGAAAAGTGATGAAATGATCATCCTTGGTGTCAAAGACCCAAATGGAGTGCGTGAGGTAAAGGTGTTTGCTGATTATTACCTTGACCCGGAAAAACGGAATCTAAACGACATGTTTTATACCGGAGGCAATTATTGGAGGACAGAAAATGGATTTATCAACGACACGACAAACGGCTTCGCTTACCTCGCTTTGACCGGCTGCAATGAGCGTTTTTCAGAAACATTTCTTAACCATTATGAGGAGATACAAAATGCTGACAACCTGATTATTGACATATCATATAATTGGGGAGGTTTCAGCAATTTTTGTGATACTGTCCTTGGATATTTGATAGACAATGATAGTGTTTTCAGATACCCGACATTGAATCGTGTAAGCAATGCAAGTGCGAAAGCGTCATTTTCTTTCATTCCCGATGAAAAGAAAGAAGTTGGGATAGATGTTTCAAAAAAACAGGAATACTACTTGAACCATACCTTTGAAAATGTGAATTACCAAGAACCGAGTTATGACCGATTCAAGAATCCTGTGCCGACATCCCAACGCTATCATGGTAACATTTATGTTCTGATGGGACATGAAACTGTGTCAGCCACCGAGTACTTTGCCATTATGTTGTCACAGAACAAAAACGTCGTGTTTTTAGGAGAAAAAACGGCAGGTGCCAATTCTCAACCTTATTATTTTGCCTTGCCGTCGGGCATCAAGGCAATGATAAACATAGGTAAATGCTATGATTTTGAAAACCAAGATGTCTCAAGTGGATTCCCGCCTAATTATGAGTTGGATTTATATGAATTGTGGCAAACCAAGTCTCGTAAGAAATTGTTGGAGAGGCTAATAAACATCATCCAAGGTCTGAATCATAAAGAATGATTTTTTAGGAAACGCCATCCGAAACAAAATGTGTCAAACTTTTCCTTTTTCACATCAGCACGACGCCATGGACTGCGGTCCGGCCTGCCTGCGCATGGTGGCGCAGCACTACGGGCGGCACTACACCCTGGAGAGCCTGAGGCAGAAGTGCCACATCAGCCGCGAGGGGGTGAGCCTTTTAGGTATCAGCGGGGCGGCGGAAGGCATAGGCTTCAAGACCGTCGGCGTGCACCTCTCCTTCGAGCAGCTGAAAGAGGAGCAGTCCCTTGATTTGCACGACATTGAGATTGTGAATAAATTGAATTTTTTTGATAAAAAAACAGCCAAAACACTTGACAAATGAAAAAATAATGCGTATTATTGCGGTGTAAATCCCAATTGAAAGGATACGACCATGATGCCTGATCTTTCGATAACAAGAATAGCGGTATCACTCATTGAAGCAGCGAGACGGCAAGGGTTGTTATCCCTTTCGAGCATCGTTCCGCCCGTTCTATTGACTACAAATCATTCAACGACAATCTCTTCGGATGAGGGCAATGCACGTGCCTTGCCTTGTGCCGGAAGAGGATGCCATGGTAGAAAACAGCCTTTCATTTGGCTGCTGGGCAAGAACCGCTTCATCCGAGTTGCGGCCTCCGTTGCCTCGCACGGGCGAGGCGGCGGCTCCGGCAAGGGTGGCGTTTCATCCGACTTGCGGGAGGCCCGGGATGGGCAGGCAAACAGGATGGCTGTTTTTGGCTTCGCCATAAAGTCGGCAAAAACAAAGCCGACGGATATTCTAAAATGAATTACAAACCATTAAAATCTAATCAAATGAAAAAAGTAAAATTAAGTCTTAACAAGACCATGATCGCTAGGCTAAACAGCGACGAACAAGGCCGCATTCAAGGCGGCGAACAGCCCACCACTACAGGCATGGGGTGTATTCAAAATACAGATTATCCAATTTGTGCTTGGTCAGGATGCTGGGGAGGACGTCCTTCTTGTCCTAGCATGTATGATGAAGAATCTGGCTGTAAAACACAAATGACCGAAAATGTAAATTGTGGTGAATGGTAATTTTCAAAGATTCCGCTTTCTATTTGTATTAGCGGCATTTTTTCCTATGGAATGCTTTTCGCAACACCAATGCTGCTTGTATGGCAACATTGGCGTTGCATACGTAAACATCAGCGTGCTCAACACACGCTACGGCACCTCGTCCGATGCCGAGGGCCGCTATGAGCTGCTGCTTTTCGACAGGAACAAGCCCGTGGATCTGCTCTACACCTGCATCGGCTACCGCGACACG
>JBGYXG010000121.1:0-2543 GCA_041842465.1 Candidatus Limimorpha sp. | reverse complement strand
CTCCTCCTGTGTGGCTTTCCAATTCAAACGAGCAGGTCTCGTTGACTTCTAATGTAATGTCTTTTTTCATTTTGGTGTTGATTACTCACTTTGATAGTGCAAATATAAAATAAATTTGATAACGTGTATGGATTTGTCATGTTTTTATGCAATAGGAAAAGAAATAAAACAAAAAGGGTTGATTTTTAAACGAGCAAACCAACCCTAAATTTTGATGTGTGAAAAATTGTCGGAAAAAGAAAGCGAGTTGTTATTTCTTGAATGTCAACTCATAACGGTCGTTCTCAAAGCCTTCTTCATCGTAGATGTTCTGTATTTGGAATACGCCGATGGCATCGTTGCCACGGCCAACCAAGATAATGTCGCCAACTGAAAGGTTATTGACCGAGGAGTACTTGTTTCCTGCTAAGTATGAATCATGCAGGTATTTTACGGTGGCAGCATGAAAATTGAAATCATTGTACCTGACAAATTCCAGGCCGGTTTTGCTTCTCCATTTTTTGGAAAGGATGGTTGAATCTGTCTGAGGCTCGTGATAGTCGTAAACATCGATGGTGGTCGAATCGGCAGTCTGTACGATAACCGGAGTGACCCATTGCAATGACAATCCGTTGGTTTTTTCAGTACAGGCTGAATATAAGATGATGTTTTCGTATGGAATCAGCGGGACATTTCCTTCGACTTTGTAGGAAGAGACCTGAGTCGTTTTTTCCCCATTGGAAGCGTAAGCGGTGAACGAAAGTTTGACTTCCATAAACTCGCTTGTGGTATAGTATTTTGTAAAAATCGGGTAGTCAAATTCGATACTCTTGGTGTTGACCATGGTGTCGAGTATTGTTTCGATGCCATTTTCGGAATCAAAACTCTTGCATTCGATGCGGCTTACTATATCCGCATCAGAGAAAGCCTTGATATGGTACAAAATGTACTGGTTGCCGGAAACGGGGTTCCCGTAATTGTCGGTGCGCGAAATGAACAGATTGACCGGTGACGGTTCTGGATGGCATGACACAAGCACGAATGCTACGCATAGCAGTATAACATGGCGGATTTTCATAGTGCAAAATTAAAAATAATGTCGCAAGGAATCCTGCGACATTATTGTGATTTCTGTTGATGATTACTTTTTGTATTTGTACTTATATGCCTTGATCACCATGGTTTGTTGGGTGGTCTTGCCAAGGAACATATTTACAATCTCTTCTTTGTAAACGCCGGGCGAGAAAAAGTCTGCATCGGGGAAATCGGCAAGGGCCTTTTCGGCAGCGAATTTCAAATCGCCGGGGATATTGATATGCGTGTTGCCAAAGAGCTTCACCGAGGTGTTTTGTCTGCGGTCGAAAGTGACCCCATTCACTTTGTCAAGGTGATGGATGAACCCAAAGTAAGTGCGGCTGTTTGCCGTAATGGTGGTTTCGCCCAGAAACTCAATGTCGTTAAGATCGATGTTCATGCGAACTTCCGGCATCATGGATGTTGCCGGAGCTTTTTCCATGGTGTTCAGGCTTCCGCATGAAGAGAAAACAGCCATAAGGATGACCGATGTGATGAACAGGATTTTCTTCATGATGCCTCGGTTATTTGTTGTTGAAATAATAAGTTATGGTAAATCTGACATCAGAGTTCATGTATTTCGATCTGCAATCAAGGGAGGTAAATTCGTTGGACAGATGGTTCGAGGTATAGAATTTCTGGGTATTGCCGTCCATATCGGTTCTCTCGTGGTAAGTCTGGTCGTTTGTCCTGAGAAGACCGGAGAGACCGTATTCAAAACCAAGCGAAAGAGGAAGGTCAGCCACAAAAGCCTGCAAACCGATAAAGGCATTCAAACCCACGACAAACGAATTGTAGGAGTTGTTGTTTTTAAAGGTGTATTTCTTCAGTTCGTTTTCTTCGTTCTTATAGAGTTCCGTTTCAAAAACAGAAGACTGGGCATCGATGCCAAAAGGAATGCTGGCTCCCATATACACGTCGAGGATGTTTTTAGGAGAGAAGTGGTAGGCAACACCTGGGCTGAAACGGAAATTCCTGCTGAAGTATTTGTCTGTGAGCGGAATGCTCTTTTCAATGGTGTTGTCTTCTAAAAAGTATTCCTGATTGTAATTGCCATTGGCTTTAGTGGTTTTGCCGCCGTATTGGAGACCTGCACGGATTTCCAAATTGTCGGAAGCGTAATACTTGACATTGATTAATGGCAAGCCAATAACATCAATTTTCGGATTTACAAGTTCTTTGATCTCCAAGAAACTTGGACCAAAATACAGTCCCCAATCGCCACTTTCCGGACGATTTCCATTAACGATTTTCGAGGAATAGGTTTTTCCCTCGCTTAATTGTGCTTGTGCTAAACCCATGAAAGCCAAGCAAATTGTCAATGTAATTAATGCTCTTTTCATAAAAAACAAATGAATATCCGCATATTTACCTTTTTTTATGTATCTTTGCCGAAAAAATAAGCAGCATGAATTTAATCGATTTTATAAAGGAATATCCCGATGAAGCGGCTTGCAAGGCAAAATTCAAAGAATACCGCGAGCAAGTCG
>JBGYXG010000120.1:0-28203 GCA_041842465.1 Candidatus Limimorpha sp. | reverse complement strand
GGTCATTTTTTTGATAAAAACTCATGTTTTCAACGTAACCATTTATTTTTTCAACGATAATCCCTCTGAATCCAAAGGTATAACGCTCTTATGTATATGTAGCGAAAATAAACAATTGTTCCAACATGAAAAATAATTATGTTGTTTTGTAAACAAGGTATTATTTGAATATTCTCTTTTTTCGGTCAGATCCATTGCCTTATCCGATCTGTTGTTTTTGCAATATACAGACACCCCTTTCATTTTATTTGTCATTCAAATATCAAACTACTTACCTTCTCACAAACGGAAGTTCATAGCTTCCCTGACGAAGAATCAGCGAATCCTTTTTAAGTCTTACGATGTATAAGGTATCGGTGAAATCGTGGGGATTTGTTCCGGTATAAACCCCTTTCAACAACAGATCATCACCCACTCTTTCCCAAGTCTTATACTCGTTGAATCCGGAATTAATGGGAACAACAGTATGGTCTTCGTTCAAGACGATTCCGATGGAATCGACGAATTGGTTGCTCGAAGAAACGTCAATCCATGTACCCGTGATCGGCGTATTGTTACATGAAGCCAGCACCAAAGCCACAGCCGAAGCTAAAATAATAGAAATCGATTTGTTATTCATAATACTATCAGATTTTATGCTGCAAATATCGTGTTTTTTTCGATAACATTTCCTACAGTACGGTTATTTTCAAAACTTACAGATTCAACCGCCTATCTCGTCCAATTCGAGCCAACGCATTTCCTTTTCATCCAACAACCGGTCGATCTCTTGGATTCTATTTCCCATATTCTGCAATTTTTGAAAGTCGCTTTCGAGATTCAGCGTCTGTGTTAATGCTGCCTTTTCAGATTCCAATTGTGCAATTTCTTCTGTAAGCTGTTCAAATTCACGATTTTCCTTAAAAGACCGCTTGAGCTTTTCACGAGTCTTGCTCTTCCACTCCACCCTTTTCGACTCAGAAAGTTCCTTGTTCTCTTCCTTTGTCTTTTGCCCCAAATATTCCTTGTATTGCGAATAGTTGCCCATAAAGCCTTTTACTTCGCCATTTCCCTGAAAGACAAACAGTTCGTCCACTACTTCGTCCATAAAGAAACGGTCGTGTGAAACAACCACAAGACAACCGGTATAAGTCTGCAGGAAGTCCTCCAACTTTTGCAAGGTAAGCAAGTCGAGGTCGTTGGTCGGTTCGTCGAGAATCAGGAAGTTGGGATTGCTCACAAGAACCGTCAGCAGATAAAGACGTCGCTTTTCACCGCCGCTCAGCAGTGAGATGGGCTGACGGTGCATTTTATAGGGAAACATAAAGTGAGCCAGAAGCTGGTCAGCCGTATAGGTTTGATTTTTACCGTAATGCACCACTTCGGCAATATCGCGAATGGCATCTATAACCATCTTGCTTTCGTCAAAACGGATACCTTCCTGACGATAATACCCGTATGTGACGGTTGGACCGACAATTACGGAACCCGAATCGGGCGTTGTTTCCTGTGTGATCAGGTTGAGGAACGACGATTTTCCGACCCCGTTTTTCCCAATCAGCCCGATACGCTCGCCTCGCTTGAACACATAATTGAAGTGGCTCAGCACCTTTATCTCCCCGTATGCTTTCGAAACGTTGCGAAGTTCAAGTATCTTTCCCCCCAACCGCTGCATATCGGCACCAAACTGCAAACGATCATCGGCTTGGGTGTATTTGGATCGCTCCTTCAAGTCGTAATAGGCATCGACTCTGCTTTTCGATTTGCCGGTACGCGCTTGGGGCGTGCTGCGCATCCATTCCAATTCGTGTTTCAGCAACTGGCTGTTTTTTTCACAGGTAGCACGCTTGGCTTCCTCCCGCTCACGGCTTTTTCTCACATAGTAGTCGAAATTACCGCAATGGGTGTACATAACGCCTTCGTACAACTCGAAAATCTTGTTACACACGCGGTCCAAAAAATAGCGATCGTGCGTCACCATTAAAAGCGTGATATTGGACTGCGACAGGTACTTTTCGAGCCACTCCGCCATCTCCACGTCAAGGTGGTTGGTCGGTTCGTCAAGAATGAGCATGTCAGGGTCGTCAAGCAGCACCAAAGCCAACGCCAGCCGTTTCACCTGCCCGCCCGACAAGTTCCCGACGGTTTGCGACAAGTCGTTGATCTCAAACAGCGACAGCAATTGCTTGAAACGCAATTCATAAGACCATGCATCGGCGGCATCCATTTCTGCAATGGCCTGTTCGAGCCGTGTCTTGGTTTTCAAGTCCGTGTCGTCCTTGTGGTTGCGCAAGGCGCATTCATAGTCCGCCACTACCCCGGTCAGCTTGGAATGGCCGAAAGCCCCAATCAGTTCTTCGATGGTCTGTTCCGTATCGAAACGCGGCAACTGTTCCAAATAGCCCACGCGGATATCGTTGGCAAATATCACCGTTCCAGAATCCATCGATTCTTTGCCGACCAAGATTTTCAACAGGGTGGATTTCCCCGACCCATTGGATGCAATCAACGCCGTTTTGTCGCCTTTGTCAATGCCAAAGGAAACATTTTCAAACAGCGTCTTAATGCCAAAAGACTTCGATATGGAATCGACTGAGAGAAAATTCATGGTGCAAAAATAACAAAAATCGATATTGCTTACGAATACTTGTTGTGGTTGCCTTGATCCCGAAACGAATAAATTCAACACAAAAAAAGGCGCGGAAACCTGCGCCTTTTTGTAATCTTGGAAAACCGTTCTTACTTTTTGGGTGTCACGGCGAATTTATAAATGGTAATGCGGTCGTATTCTTCACCGGGACGCAATATGGGCGAAGGATAAGTGTCGTAATTGACGGCATCCGGCCAGAATTGGGTATCCAAAGCAAGACCGCCATGTGCCTTCAAGGCTTTTCCGCGTTTTCCTTCCGTAGTACCGTCAAAGGAATTGCCGCTATTGAACTGCACACCGATTTGATTGGTCCAAACCTGCATTTCACGTCTGCTTTTCGGTTCGCTCAACGTAGCCGCCCAGACATATTCATCAATCATTGACTTGTCAATGACATAATTGTGATCGTAGCCGTTTCCGTATTGGATTTGCAGGTCTTTCGACTTGATGCTGTCGCCTATCCTATGCGCTTCGGTAAAGTCCAAGGCCTTTCCCTTCACACCAAGATACCTTCCATTCGCCACCTTTTGTGCGTTAATGGGCGTCATGTATCGCGCGTTGATCTGCAAGTTGTGCTTGAGAATGTCGCCTTTGCCACGCAAGTTGAAGAACAGGTGGTTGGCAAAGTTGCAAAGCGTAGGTTTATCGGTAGTGGCTTTATAACGGACAACCAACTGATTGTCGTATGTCAGCGCATAGGTCATGGTAACATCTAAATTGCCCGGAAAACCATCTTGTCCATCGGGAAGCTGCACGTGCATGACAATGGTGCTATCGTTCGACGACACCGCATCCCAAACCATCCTATCAGCGCCTTTTTCACCGCCATTCAGCGTGTGTTCACCATCGTTTTTGGTAAGATGATAAACCAATGAATCCAAAGTGAAAGTGGCATTGCCAATACGGTTGGCACAACGCCCGATAACAGCACCAAGAGCGCGTTCTCCGCTTTCGTTCAAATATTTATCGATGTTTTCATAACCCAACACGATATCCGAATAACTGCCACGACGGTCAGGCATCCACAAAGCGACAATTCTGCCGCCAAAGTTAGTGGTTTGCAAGGTAATGTCGCCGTTATGCATCGTGTAAAGCGACACTTGCTTTCCGTCCACCTGAGTGTTGAAGTTGTCGGCGCTAATCAGCTCGACCTTTTGCTTTCCACAACCGACCATAAGCAAGGCGGTTGCAAGAATCAACGTCATCTTTTTCATATTCGTAAAATTCAAATTTTGCGCAAAATTAAAAAATTGATTCGATCTGACAAACGGTTTTTTATTCTGTACGAATAACGTTTTGATAATCAACAGTTTTATGTTTTTTGAGATAATCCATTGTCATTTCTTCGGTGGTTATGAAAAGACTAGTACCATCGTCAATGCTATTGAACTTAACACTCGTTGCCATATAGTCGTTCATGGCGACTTTGTATTGGGCCTTGGGGGAAAAGTTCCCCTTATCAAGCGTAATGCTGACCGATTGCGGATAGCCGTCTGCATCTGTCGTCACCTTATAGCGCATTCCGGAGACGAACGAAGCCCGTCGTCCATTTTGTTTATACGACTGAATGATGAATTGCTCGATCTGTTTTCCAGTCATGGTGTAAACCACAACCATGTTTTTAAACGGATCTATCGTATAAATATCTTTCACCGTAATGGGGCCCTGTTCAAAATCGTTCACCCGAATGCCACCAGTGTTTTGAAAAACGAAATCAGCTCCAGAGCCTTCCCGTACCGCGTCTGTTATCATGCAACCGATTTCCTCTCTGTTGTTAAAACGCGTTGTTGCCACTGCCAATACCTCATCCATGCTGTTGTTGGCCTCGCAAAAGCTTTTGACCATGTCTTTCATCTCGGCGTTTTCCTTGCTGAATTTATTGACGTTCAACACGGTAGCTTTTCTTTCAACCAATGCTTTGTCATGGAATTTAAAGACGGTCAGGGTGGCATAGTTCAATTTCGACCCCGATTGCGTGATGAGAACGCCATTATGCGTTTCGGGATGTTCGATCAACGTGTGCGAATGCCCTCCAAATATGGCATCGACAAAGGGGTATGCATCAGCCAGCCTCAAGTCTTCTTCGAAACCCTCATGCGAAAGCAGCACAAACAAGTCATTCTTATCGCGAAGATACTGGTAATCGGCAACGACTTCCATGCCTTTCTTGAAACTGACACGCGAGACATTGTTTTTATGCGCACTTGGAATACCCGACGCTCCCAATTGAAGCAGTCCGACAACGGCAATTTTGACTCCATTGTTCTCAATCACCTTAAAAGGCATAATGTCAAGCTTGACACTGTCGGGAATAAAGACATTGGCGCATAAGAAAGGGAAATCGGCATCGCTAATATTCCGTTGCAACGCTTCGATGTTGGCGTCCCACTCATGGTTGCCCACTGCCGAAAGGTCGAATCCGACCTTGTTCATCATGGCAATAACCGGATAGTTGGTCGGATCATACATGTCGTTCAGCGGATTTCCGGTACGGTTATCGCCTGCCGAAAAAACAAGCAAATCGGGATAAACGCCCCGAATGCTATCGACAAGCGCAGCAAAACGCGGAAACAAGTCAATATTGGCATGAATGTCGTTGACCGTAAGAATGGCAACTTCCTTGTCGTTTGCAAGCCTGTTAACAGAATGACACCCCGTTAGCATGAGCAATAATAAAGTTGCCAGGATAAGAGTATTTCCTTTCATCATATTGATTTTCATTGTATTGCAATTAATCTGCGGTTGCATTAATCTAAATAAATACGACTTCCTTCTTGCAATTCGCCATCAAGGTCAATGCGGTTGTTCCACGCATCGCGAGCCGAAAGACGGCGCAATTTTTCAAATAATTCAAACATATTGATGAACTTATGCGCCGCATCTATCACACGGGCGCCCTCAAAGATGTTGATTTCCACATCGTTTACAAATACTTTCATGGTCGTTTAGTTTCCGCAAATATCGCAAATTTCCACATTTTTCCGATACTCATGAAGGGAAAATATCAAAAAAAGACAGCGTTAGCCGTCTTTCTTCTATGACAATGTCTGCCACTATCATCTTATTCGTTCAAAACAATCTCACTCTTCAACCTCGACAACCGGGGCTTCAGGAGCGTTGTTACGCACCGATTCGATACCTTGATTGCAAGTAGCCTCCGAAGCATACATCTGGCTTGAACCAATAATTTGACCATTGGTGGCCATCAGGTTGAAGAACGGTTTGCCATTGGATGCTATTTTCTTATCGAATTTACCTGCATCTTGACTGTTCTTTTTCACGGACTCGATGCCGTTCAAACACGACGCTTTGGTCTTATAACCTTGGCTTGTAAGAATTACCTGACCATTGGTGGCTTTCAAAACAAACTGAAACTCACCGTTCTTTCTTGTTGTAACTACAAATTTTCCCATGATTTTAATAAATTTTGATTGTATAACGTTTCTGAAATAATACAAAATAAGTCGCAAAAATATGCCATAGTTCTGAAAAACAGAACGAAAAATCGCAACTGGCCGATGTTTTGTAGCTTTTGAAATGTCGTTCAGCAATCCTTCTACTTCTCGGACGGTCCCTTCCGGTAGCCGACGATCAGCAGAACAGACATGACCACACTAAGCACAACAAGAAGCAATACCACCCAGTAACCACCGGCAAGTGTCGCCTCGCCATCGGCAATATCGTCAAACAGCGCAAGGCACATATACAACGAAGCAAGCAGAAAAACCACGCCAAGAATTCGACTGATCGCTTTGTTCTGTATGAAAACATTGCATAGAACCAACGTCCCGATTCCTGCAAAAACCAAATTGAAGGCCAAGCCTCTTTCCATGCCCATATAAAAAGCAATACAAGTCACAAAAAACGCCGAAGGCAACACATGCTTCAAAATCCTTTCCCAGTTTAACGACTTCGTTTTCATACAAAAATCCCTTATTTGTTTCGTCTCTATTTTTAATTTTAACAAGTTGATATTTATTTAATTTTCAACACAATAGGAGCCATGACATCCATCGTGTCGGCCAGTGTGACGTGCAACCCTTTCTTATCAAATTGATACGAAAGCAAAGCTCTGCCAAGCATATCGACCTCATCCAAATTGCCATTGTAATGCGGGCTTTCCGTTGGTAAAGATTGTATCAGCAGCTCCCTGTTCGGGACCGGCAGCTCCATAATGATGGCATAGACAGCATCTCCTTTTCGGGTAAACCTAATGTCTTCCGACGTGAAATGGGTTCCATTACTTTCTTGGAAATCACGTACTTGTCCTGACTTTGCTTTTTCCACAGCAGGTCCCTCTCCGTAAATGTGCCAAGGACGGGTTCCAAAAACACTTTCCCCGTTGACATCCATCCAGCGGGTAATATCCTCCACTATTTTCAACTCCTTTTCATCAATGCTGCCATCGCCTCGCACCGGAATGTTAAGCAAGAGGTTGCCGTTTTTGCTCACGACATCGGCCAGTATCTGCATGACGGCTTTCGCCGACTTGTACTCGTCACGGTCATATATTCCACGGTCGTAGTGCCATCCGCCGATACAAGTGCATGATTGCCAAGGTCGCTCCTGAATTGTATCGGGAGCACCCTGCTCCACATCCCGAGTAAGGCATTCCTTTTGTTCTTCGGTAAGTTTTTTTCCAAAAAGAACCGCCTCCAACTTGCCGCCATGCCGTTTCATGTTCGAGTTGTAATAATGTGCAGCGACTTCAAGCCCGACATTGCTCACAGGCCATAAAGGCAATCCGGTGTCGTCAAAATATATCAGGTCGGGGTGGATTTGGTTGATCATATCCACGGTACGGTTGTAAAAATTCTTGCAATATGCTTCCGAAGGCGGTGTGGCACCATTCCCCCAATCCCATTGCTTGCTGATACTCCCCAATGTCGGCACTCTCCTCGCTCAAAGCGTGGTCTTGCGCATACAGTTTTTGAGGGTCCAACCCTTCCCACCACTTTCCCTTTCCGTCTTCCTTGGTCATTTTCCCATCATAAGGAACCCCTGCCAATGCGCCTTCGCCATCGGCACCCTGCGAGGGTTCGTACCACCGCCATGCGTGGGCGGAATGAATACTCACTCCGAAAGGAAGTCCGTTGTTTCTCGCCGCCTTGGCCCAACCCGCCAAAATATCCTTTTTAGGACTCATTGCCACCGCATTCCATTCCTGGTGCTTGCTGTTCCAGAGGTCAAGATTATCGTGATGATTTCCCATGGCAAAAAAGTACTTGGCGCCGGCACGCTTATAAATGGCTACTAAAGCTTCGGGATCCCATCGTTCCGCCTTCCACTCGTTGATGACCTCTTTGAATCCAAATTCGGAAGGGTGTCCGTAATGCTCCAAATGATGGTTATACTTCCAATGTCCTTGACAATACACGAGTCTTCCGTACCAATCACCCGCCTCGGGTTGGCACTGTGGCCCCCAGTGCGCCCTGATGCCAAACTTGGCATCGCGGAACCATTCCGGCGTTTCGTACTGTTGTAAGGATTCCCATGTGGGTTCGAAGGTTCCCGTCTCCATGGTTTCGTTTGCATTTTCATTGCACGAAGCCATCAAAAAGGCGCAAACAAGCGCCATGACCATGCTTTTGGTTTTCATGTTTTATGGTTTGGTTTCTATTATACCGTAATCATTCCCCCTCTTCAATGGAAAAAAACACAACAAACACCGCTTCACTATTTTGCTACACCACCATAATACGCAATGAGTCCTTCCATAGGCTCTTTCAGTATTTTTTCAATGGCAAAATGCTTGTTATCTGCTATTTCCGCTAATAATTCCTGAAAACAAAAAGCCACAGAACCTACAAACCCTATTTTTTCGATAGAAGCGGAAGGATATCGCAATACAAAAAGGTTAAAGAAGCTGTCAAAACAATCACTACATAAATCACGGACATACGGATGATGGATATTTTCACCCGCAAACCATGCAAACGAAGCCAGATAGCGAGAGGGTTGCGGCTTGTGGTAGCAGTTTTCAATAAATCCCTCGCGGGTCATGGGGTAGGTTGTCTCAAACTGCTCACGCAGGTCACTGGGCATTACGTGATAGAAATAATCGTGAAGCAAAGCTTTTCCGATATGGCAGCCACTGCCCTCATCGCCAAGGATATACCCCAAAGACACCGCATTGTCAACAATCCGCTCCCCATCGTAAAGGCACGAGTGCGACCCTGTTCCTAAAATGCACGCTATTCCCCTCGAACTTCCGAAAAGTGCATGTGCAGCCGCCATCAAGTCGTGATTGACTTGAATCAGTGCTTGAGGAAAACGGTGTTGTAAAACTGCGGAAATGGCATTTCGGTTGCCTTCATTACCACATCCCGTTCCATAATAATGAACATGCTCTACTGCATTGGCAATAATGTCGGGCAAATCGTGGTGGATCATGTCGATAAAAACGTTTATATCGGAATAGTTGGGGTTGAACCCATCGGTAGTGAAACGCATGATGACATTTCCACCTTTCATGATGACCCAAGACGTCTTGGTGGCACCTCCATCGGCAATGATTCTCATGAGATAGATTTTGGACAAAGATACAAGAATTTTTATGATTTTACAGTCATAAAACACTTTTTTTGACCGATAATGACAAAATCTTCCCTTTTCAAATCATGTTTTTGTTAGCTTTGCCGCATCAATCACGAGATCAGCAACAACAATTAGACTTTGTACCATGAGAAAATGGCGTATTGAAGATTCAGAAGACCTTTACAACATCAACGGATGGGGCTGCGATTACTTTTCCATCAACGAAAAGGGACACGTCATGGTGAGACCCAAAGAGAAATGTGCGGCTGTCGATTTGCACGAACTGATGGACGAGCTGACTATCAGGGATGTACAAGCTCCCGTTCTAGTGCGTTTCCCCGACATCATCGACGATCGCATCCATCGCATCGACTCTTGTTTTAAGGAAGCTGCTTCTGAATACGAGTACCACGGACAGAATTTCATCGTGTTTCCCATCAAGGTGAACCAAATGCGGCCCGTAGTAGAGGAAATCGTCAGTCATGGCAAGAAATTCAATATTGGTCTTGAAGCCGGTTCCAAGCCGGAGCTTCATGCCATTATCGCGCTGAACACCGATGTCAACTCTCCCATTATTTGCAACGGCTACAAGGACGAAGAATTTATCGAGCTTGCCTTGCTGGCTCAAAAAATGGGTCGCAACGCCATTATTGTCATCGAAAAGCTGAACGAGCTGCGCCTTACCACCAAGATTGCCAAACGGCTCAAAGTACGCCCCAATCTGGGCATTCGCATCAAACTCGCCAGTTCGGGCAGCGGCAAATGGGAAGAATCAGGCGGCGACGGCAGCAAATTCGGGCTGACACCGTCGGAGTTGCTTGAAGCCATGGATTTCCTCAAACAAAACAAGATGCAGGACTGCCTGAAATTGGTCCACTATCATATCGGCAGCCAAGTGACGAAAATCAAACGCATCAACGTAGCACTGAGGGAAGCCGCTCAGTTTTATGTTCAACTGCATTTGATGGGCTTCAACATCGAGTTTGTGGACATGGGCGGCGGTCTGGGCGTAGATTACGACGGCACTCGCTCAAGCAGCACGAGTTCGGTAAACTACAGCATTCAGGAATACGCCAACAACGCCGTGTTCTCCATTGTGGACGTCTGCGACAAGAACAACCTGCCCCACCCCAATATCATCATCGAATCGGGACGCGCCTTGACGGCACACCACTCCGTGTTCATCTTCGAGGTGTTGGAAACAGCATCGTTGCCGAAATGGGACGACGAAGAAGAACCTACCGAGGCCGACCACGAGCTGATTCACGAACTCTATAATTCATGGGACGAACTGAATAAAAACTCTTCTTTGGAGATATGGCATGATGCTTTGGAAATCCGTGAAGAAGCCCTGAACCTGTTCAGTTTGGGACTTCTCGACTTAGAGTCGCGCGCCAAGGTTGAACGGCTGTTTTGGTCTATTGCACGTGAAGTGAACCAAATCGCAAACAAATTAAAACGCATTCCAGAAGATTTCGTTCAGCTACCCAAATTGCTGGCAGACAAATATTTCTGCAACTTTTCATTATTCCAGTCCTTACCCGACAGTTGGGCCATCGACCAGATTTTCCCCATCATTCCGATACACCGCCTTGATGAAGAGCCCAACCATTTGGCCACTTTACAGGACATCACCTGCGATTCCGACGGCAAAATCACGAATTTTGTGAGCCGTTCCATGCAGCACACCATTCCTCTGCATTCGTTCAACAGCAAAGAACCATACTATATCGGTGTATTCCTTGCCGGCGCCTACCAGGAAATTCTGGGCGACCTGCACAACTTGTTCGGCGACACTAACGCCGTGCATGTATCCGTAAACGAAAAGGACTATGATATCGACCAAGTTATTGATGGCGAAACCGTTGCAGACGTATTGGAATACGTCCAATACAGTCCGAAAAAATTAGTCAGGACTGTTGAAACATGGGTGTCAACCTGTGTGAAGGATGGCAAAATCACAGCCGAGGAAGGCAAGGAGTTTTTGTCGAACTACCGTTCGGGATTGTACGGCTATACCTATTTGGAATCTTAGGAAAGCACAGATATTACTGAATGAAAAAAGCCCTTGCAAGGGCTTTTTTCATTTTATCGAAACGGAAGCACTTCTATACTTTATTCCCGTTTTGAATCGAAATTTTCACGAATCGGCGCCATTTCCTGTTTTGTTGACGGAGTTGCATCCAAAGCCTCAAAACCACAGGCATTCATGATTTTGCCTACGATTTCCGTGTTGTCCATCCATCCCGTAAACCGTTCCGCACCGGGACCAAAAGCAAACACGGCCACCGGAAGACAGGTATGACTATGGGTCGAGAATGAAAAGCATGGTGACGAATAACGCCCTTGCGGATCGATCATGGTAAGACCACCCGTTTCGTGGTCAGCCGTGACAACCACCAAGGTATTGCCGTCTTTTTGGGCAAAGTCGAGCGCCACACGCAGGGTCTTGTCAAAATCGAGCATTTCGGCTACCATGGTGGCTGAGTCGGATTCGTGACAAGCAAAGTCGATTTGCGAGCCTTCCACCATCATGAAAAACCCTTTTTCATGCTTGCTCAGGGTTTGTAATGCCGTTTTTGTCGCCTCGGGAAGGAAATCACCCCGCGATACAGCAGACGGCATGTGTCCATCGTTAGCAAGTACGGCGTATTTACTGTTGGCGACATCGATATTGGCCAAAGTATCGTACACCTTCCATCCTTTGTTCTGCATTTCTTCAATGAGGTCACGGCCATCTTTCCTTTGATTGAAGTACTTCCTTCCTCCTCCAATGATGACATTCACTTTATCAGAATTCAGTAGCTGTATAGCAATGTCCTCATAATAAGAGCGTTTGGGAACTTTGGCATAAAACACTGCCGGGGTAGCGTGGGTCACATAGCTGGTCACTACAATGCCGGTCATTTTGCCTTGTTCGGCCATCGCCTCAAGCACGCTTTTCACAGGAATGCTGTCTGGATCCATACCCACCATGCCGTTTTTGGTCTTTTTGCCGCATGACAAAGCCGTTCCCGAAGCAGATGAATCTGTGATTTCGTTACTTGCCGAACGGGTGGTGACCAAGCCGCAATACGGGAACTGCTTGAATGACAAATCCCGCCCTGTTGCAAGCATAGCCCCATAAATCTGCGGCAACGACATTCCGTCACCTATCAAATAGATAACGTTCTTGGCTTGACGAGAATTTTGCGGAAGCGGCTGCCCCTTGAGACAGAGAGAAAGCGACATGAACAAGGACAACGATGTCAGCAACAGCAGGTTCCGTTGATTTAATCGTGTTTTATTCTTTCCGATTGCCATCATGGCGCATTTCATTTTCTTGCCATCACCTTTTGCACCGCTTTTACAATGTCGGGCGTGTCAAGATGATAATGTTTCAGCAATTCTTCGGGTTTCCCGCTTTGTCCAAACACGTCATCCACCGCCACCATCTCAATGGGTCGCGGATTGTTGAGTGCCAGCACCTGTGCTATGCTATCGCCCAATCCGCCATTGCGCTGGTGTTCTTCCGCTGTGACGACACAGCCTGTTTTGGCCACCGATTTCAATACCGCATCAACATCCAACGGTTTGATAGTGTGCATGTTAATCAATTCAGCATTAATGCCCATTTCCTTTAACAGCGAAAGTGCTTCCACTGCTTTCCAAACCAAGTGTCCGCAGGCAAAAATAGAAACATCTGTGCCTTCGTGCAGCATTTGCGCCTTCCCAATCACAAAATCTTCATCTGCCGGCGTAAAGTTGGCCACCTTAGGACGACCGAAACGCAAATAGACCGGTCCGTCATAGGCAGCGGCAGCCAATGTTGCCGCCTTAGTTTGATTGAAATCACACGGGACGATGACCGTCATGTTGGGCAACATCTTCATCATGCCGATATCCTCGAGAATCTGGTGTGTGGCGCCATCTTCACCCAACGTGATGCCCGCATGTGAAGCGGCAATTTTCACGTTTTTGTTCGAATAGGCTACGGATTGCCGAATCTGGTCAAACACACGGCCTGTAGAAAAAGCGGCGAACGTTCCTGTGAACGGAACGAAACCACTCAACGCCATACCTGCCGCCATGTTGATCATATTGGCCTCGGCAATGCCCGTCTGAAAGAAACGCTGCGGAAACTCCTTGGCAAAATCGCCCATTTTCAGCGATCCGATAAGGTCGGCGCAAAAAGCCACCACCTTGGGATTACCACGACCCGCCTCAAGCAAGCCTTCGCCGAATCCCGATCTGGTATCTTTGTAATTCTGAACTGTAAAATCCATATTCTTAATCCTTTACTTTATCCCATTAATAATCTCCTAATGTTTCTTCAAGTTGAGTCAAGGCTTGTGCGGCCTGCTCGTCGTTGGGAGCAGAACCGTGCCATTTGTGTGTTCCCATCATGAAATCGACCCCCATGCCCATTTCGGTGTGTGCCAGCAGCAGCTGGGGCTTGCCCTGATGGGCGTTTTTCCGCGCCTGATGCAAAGCCTCCACCACTTCTTTCATGCTGTTGCCATTGAGTTCTACCACGTTCCATCCGAAAGCCTCGTATTTGGCCCTCATGTCGCCTAAGTTCATCACGTCGTCGGTAGAGCCGTCGATCTGTTTCTTGTTGTAGTCGATAATGGCTACGAGATTGTCCACTCCTTTTGCAGGTGCATACATGGCGGCTTCCCAAATCTGTCCTTCTTCCTGCTCTCCATCACCCATCAGAACGAATACCAAATGCTTGTCGTTTTCGAGACGTTTGGCTTGCGCCGCGCCTATGGCCACCGAAAGACCCTGCCCTAACGAACCGCTTGCAATGCGAACGCCCGGAAGACCTTCAGCCGTTGTGGGGTGACCTTGCAGACGCGTCCCCAACAGTCTGAACGAAGCCAATTCCGAAACCGGAAAATAGCCCCGACGCGCCAAAACGCTGTAAAACAACGGACTGACATGACCGTTTGAAAGGAAAAACATATCTTCTCCCTCTCCATCCATGCGGAAATGAGCCGGATCGATTTGCATTTGGTCAAAATACAAGGCTGTGACGATGTCGGTCGCACCTAACGACCCTCCCGGATGCCCCGATTGACAGCCGTGCACCATGCGGATGATGTCGCGCCGCACTTGTGATGCAATGCGCTCTAATTGTTGAATATCCATATTGTTATTCTATTGATTTTCGATGATTTAGAAAGTAATAATAAGTTTTCTTTCGAGTAGGCAAATTTAGAAGATATTTCAGACCTGACCAAAACAAAGTGGAAATATTTCCGACAAAAAAGGAAAGCCCGAATAAATTATTAAATAACACGCTCATAATCAAATAAATATACTGCTTTTGACACACGCCATAATCCTTATTGTCATACCTGTTCCATCCTTGCATTTCAAAAGCAGCATTAACATTGACTTGGTGATTTCTAATTTCATGCATCATTTTGTGACACGATATTCCAAAACGACTATTTTTGCATCATGAAAAAAACATCAAGCAAAAAGCCTCATTCGCGCAACAATCCGCTGACATTTAATATTGTGCAGCGTGATGAACTGATGGCGTTCATCATGAAAAAAATGGATGGCATCAGCCGCAACAAAGTGAAGAACATGCTGTCGAACGGCTGCGTGTCGGTGGATGGCGAGAAGCGAAGCCAATACGATTTCGCATTGCAGCCCGGCATGAAGGTGGAAATCGGAAAACCTACTGCAAAAGAGCGTTTCCATAGCCCATGGCTGGAAATCGTTTTTGAAGACCGATCTCTTGTGGTCATCAACAAAAAGGAAGGCTTGCTTTCGAGCAGCCCTACCGTGACACACACAACGGCGCAGAGCATTCTAAACGACTACTTCATTTATACAAAACAACGTTGCCGCGCCCATGTTGTCCATCGCCTCGACCGTGACACTTCGGGGCTGATGATCTTTGCCAAGGACAAGAAGATCGCCATGAGTTTCGAAGACGACTGGAAAGAAAAGGTTTACGACCGTCGTTATGTCGCCTTGGTAAGCGGCACCGTCGATCCCCGTGAAGGCACCGTGCAATCGTGGCTCAAAGAGAACAATGCCTTTGTCACGATTTCCAGTCCTACCGACAACGGCGGCAAGTTAGCCATCACCCATTATGATGTGCTGATCAGCACCCCGCGTTATTCGCTGTTGGACCTCAAACTGGATACCGGACGTAAAAACCAGATTCGTATTCACATGCAAGACATCGGCCATCCCGTAGTCGGCGACACCAAATTCGGGAGCGACGACACATCTTTCGGAAGACTTTGCCTGCACGCTTACCGTTTGTGTTTCATCCATCCGATAACAGGAAAAGAACTTGAGTTTGAAACACCCTTTCCCGCCCTCTTTGAAAAGGCTTTTCCACAATAACGAACAAATTACCGGAACACCATCAAAAAAGGCCGCCTCGTAAAGAAGCAGCCTTTTTTAGTTGACAGCTATTGTGAAATCAACGAATCACAGTAATGCGCTTTGTGACTTCACCGTTGTTTGTGCGGATCCTCACCACATACATGCCGTTCTCGACATTGCCGAGGTTGACGATGGACTTATTGCCATTGCATTCGGATTGGAACACATTCTGTCCCAACAGGTTGAACACCGAAACATGCAACAAGCCTTCTCCTTCGATGGTAAAGCTCTGTTTTGCAGGATTCGGATACATTTCTACCTGAGCTGTTTCTGTTTCGTTCACGCCGGTGGGTGAATAGTAAACACGCAGATAGAACACATTCGGTTGGTATTTGCTATTTGCAGGAGCCGATGTGCAGTCAATGTCGCCATAATAGGCATACACTTTATAGTAGTAAAAACCTTCTTGGAGTGATGAGTTGTCGGTGTATGAAGTGGTATTGGCGCCAACTAATTTGATACGTTGGTACTCTCCCCCTTCAGCCTTACGGAAGATAAAGAAGCCCGACAGCCCATCGGAAGGTTCCGGTTTCTCCCAAAGCAACTTGGTCTTGAAAGTTGTTCCGGTCTTTTCGTAATCGAGATTCCGAGGCGCATTGCAGCCTTCACCAGCTGTGGCACACGATTCGTTGGACATATCGCCTTCACCGCTGTTGCACAAGGCTTTCATAGAATAGCAGTGGCCACCAAGAGGCACGTTCTCGTCCACAAAAGTCGTTCCTTCCGTAATCAAATGGTAAAGCAATCCGTCACGATAGAGGTTGTAGCCGTATTCAGGTGTGCCGGCAGCCTCCCAGGTTATCGTAATTTGATTTGCATTGCCGGAATTGGTCGTGGCAACCAGATTCGAAGGCACTGCACATGTTCCGGAATTGCCACAGCTATTATTGGCGGAGAAAAACACTCCGGCTACAAGGTTATTGGAAGAACCCGAATAGGAATAAACCGAGGTTCCTTCCGAATTCTTAATGATGAAAGTCATGTTTTCAACACTGTCACCGACTGCCGCTGGCGGAGCCCATACAAAAGAAACATTGCCAAGGGGCATATCTACAGTTACCGTTGAAGGAGCGGAACCCGTTGTGGTGACTTTGTCAACCAGAGAACCGGCGGCATTGAAAATGCGGATGGATCCGCCACGCCAGCCATGGAACGAGGTGGTCTGCATGATAATGGTCCAGTTGCAGGAAGGACCCACAAAAATCTCGGTTTTCACGGTTTTTCCATGAGCTCCGTTTTGAACCGCATACACTTCATATTCAAACTTGTCGAAACGCGGCACACTGTTGTCAACATAAGTCATGTTGGCGCCTCCTGCAACGTTGTTTTCGGTATGAATGATCTCTCCGTCCCTCTTGACAACGATTTGGTCTATCGTTGAAATCGTAGTATTGTCCAAGGTTTTGGAAGGATTGGTCCATGTGATAGTCGTTGAAAGCTGGTTATTCGGTGCGGCAACAACATTCAGGTTTGTCGGCGCCATAGGTGCGTTGTTATAGGTGTCAATCGGAACAAAGTTGAAAATGGCTCCTTGGTGGGTAGCATACTCCATGCCGTCGAAATCAAACCAGCCATCACCACTTCCACCCCAACCCCAGTTGTAGTGGAACAGATCCTCTGAGTTATAGCCGTCACAAACGAAAGCGTGACCGGCATTTTGTGTTGTTCTTCCATAGTAGAACAATGGCCATCCCATGTCAAAAGACTCTTTCAGCTTATCGCGCCACGCATCGTAGGTGAAAGAATTTCTATTACTCAGTTGCGCATGACTCGAATACTTAAAGTATTGGTAAATGGCTCCGGGAACATTTTCGCTGTAAGCACCGCTTCCGGTACCATCGGTATCGTAACCCATATTGACAGCAACGCCACAATGCCAACTCAGCAGCGCAACGGCATCAATTTCTTCTGGAGTCGAATTATTATTGAGGAAATCCACAGTGTGATCCCAATCATAAGTCGTAGCACCATAATTCACGGTTTGCGTAGGATACATTGGAGGCGTATAAGAATGTGTTCCCTGCCCCTGCAAGGGGTGTTTCCAATAGGCCATGATCTGTGCCATTGCAGTAGCAACGCAACCGGTCACCGCATGTCCACCCGAAGCCCATGAAGCGGTTTGCTCCGGACAAAACTTGTTGTATGGATAGGTCTGGTTCCACTTCTGCGACATCAATATGCCCGATCCGCAACCACGACTGCGAGAGATCAGAGAACCATTTGAAAGCACGCTTTGCCATTCTGCGACCGTCATCGGATCGGAGGCTGCGTTTCCGGCTTCGCTGCGGCTCATATTCTCCTGTAATTCATCCAAACAAAACTGAAGACCATCGGGAACATTGTTCGCATCAAAACTGCTCTCTTCAGAATAACCGATAACGGGGCGATGGGTGTCATCACCAGCAACGATGACAAAACCTTCCTGACCCACATTAAAGATGTAATAAAACACATCACCCCTGTCGGATGTGGCTGTCTGAACTAATGACAGTTCCGTCCCTCGAACGGAAAGGTCAAAATGGGTACGGACAAATTGTTGTCCTACGACCTTTGCCTTACTGACATCCACAGGGCCAGCATGAAGCATGGTGATGCCAAATACCAAAGCGACAAATGTTAATACGTACTTTTTCATTGGATTAAATGATGTTAATTGTTGTTGTCTTGTTTATTGCAGCCGCAAATATAAATAATTTTGTCCTTATGACTAAGAAACCGAATTGAAATCGTACAACAATTTTGCTTCCGTGTTATCACCCAAATAATACAAGTATTCGCAATGGAAGATGCCCAATTTGGTTTGAACCGACAGTGAAGATGGAGCGCGTTGATTGTCGAAATGTTGATTTTGACCGATGAAAAGATGGCGGGGTTGGGCGAATAAGCAAGCTCATTGCTAACGGCTAACTTTTTGTTGACTTAACGACGCTTACCATCGTACAGAAGCGCACGACCCCCGATAAATACCCATACACAAAAAAACTCCCAGACAAGGATTACTTGCTGGGAGTATATATCAGGTAGGAATTGCCCAAATTACTCTGACAATAACTTTTCGGGGGAATCCCCCATTGATTCTGACGATATAGACCCCAGGAACGAGGTTTTCTATCCTCATTTTACCACTACTGCATAACCGTAAAGCGTCTCGAAAACATCCCTTGCCCCGTCTTGACACGAACCGTATAGACACCTGGCGAAAAACCATTGATATTCAGTTTATTGTCATCAGTTTGCGACTGTTGCGAAAGCACACGTTGTCCCATGATATTAAAGACATCGATTTGTTCCACACCTTCTGCATGGACATAAAGCACGTGGTGAGCAGGATTCGGATAAAGATCGATCTTTGAAGCTGATGTTTCTGCTGTAGATGTGACTTCAATAAGCGCATAGTCCGTCTGTTGATCCGCATTCATGGCATACTGCGACTCGCAATACGAATGCTTGGCTGTCAGTCGATAGTAATAAGAGCCCACCTCAACCTCATCGAAATATGTCAACTCTGAGCCGTCAACTTCGGCGATCTTTTCCATGTCGTTCAGACCGGTTCCTCTGTAAACGTAATATTTTTCGGTTTCACCCGCCGCCGCCGACCATGTGAGTTGTGTGCCAAAAGCATCACCTTGCCAATGGTAGTGACCTGAAAGGTTTTCGGGAGACTGACAGCTGGAACACTGATTGTCTTTGGTAAACAACGTGCCGTTCAAGCCGGTCGATGATCCGGTATAAGTGTAAACCGTTTCGTTGCCTTCGTCCTTTAAAATAATCGTCAGTGAAGCAACAGGAGTTGTCGGCGCTTTCCAAGTTAACGAAACCTCACCTTCCGGCATGTCAACATATTGTGTTCCGTTGCCAGACGAAGTAAGGGTAAACTCTGCTATCACCGTGCCTTTGGCATTATGAACGCACACAGCGCCATCGTTCCAGCCTTGGAAATTCGTTGTAGTGCCAAGCAAACGCCATCTGCATGAAGGACCGAATTGTGTGGCGGTAGATGTCCGGCGTCCCTTTCCCTTGTCGGAAACCGCATAAATCTCGTAAGAATAATAGTCGTATTCCGGCACTTCATCAACAAAACTCATATTTTCTCCGGGTGCGACATCATTCTCTTCATGGATGACAGCTCCATTGCGAAGCACCACGACCTTAGCAAGATTTTCGAGAGGCGCATTGCTCTGGGTTGTGCTGGGATTTTTCCACGAAACAGTGGCTTTCAGTGATTGCGCATTTTCGGGAACGACTTCAAAACTTTCGGGTAAAGCGGGAAGGCCGTTATACACATGGTCGGGAATCATATCGAAGATCGCCGACTGACCGTAATTAAAATGGTAACCCGGTGCATTGAGCGCATCTATGGCAAAAAATCCATTACCCATGCCCGACCATCCCCAATTGAAATGAAAATAGCGGTTGTCGTTGTAGCCATCGCAAACAAAGGCATGACCGCCAAGGTTAATATCCTGACCGGAATAATAGGCAGGAAATCCCCGGTCAAAGTTGGCAATAAGCATGTCTTCCCATTCCGTCTTCGAATAGTTGTTGCGGTAAAGATGCGACATTTCCTTTGTATATCTGAAATAATCCGACATGGCACCCGGTACATCGTTAGAAAATGCGCCGCTGCCATCGGGTGCATAGCCCATATCCACGGCCACGCCACAATGATAGATCAAAAGGGCGACCGCTTGAATCTGCGCCATCGGGGAACTTGACGAAAGGTTGTTCGGCATATTGCTCCAGTCGTATGCGGTTTCCCCGAAATTTACCGACTGTGTCGGATAACCATTGGGGGTGTAGGAATGGCTCCCGGTGCCTGTTTCGGGATAATCCCAGTATTTCATGACCATGGCCATGGCATCGGCAACACAACCCGCATACACGTGTCCACCAGGACCAAAGTTGTGGGTCGGGCAGTAGTAGTTATACGGATAATCCTGATTCCACATCGTGGCAATCAACGCGTTGACCCCTTTCGTTCCACGGCTTCCATCAATGGTGCCGTCACGACGCACCCACTCCCACTCCTGCCGGATCTGAGAATCGGCAGGAATATCATTTTCGATGGCAAATGCCATTTGGCCTTTATAATGATCCAAGTAATAGCTCAATCCATCCGGAATATTGTCAATGTCAAAACGTCCTTCTTCCGAATAGCCGAGAATTGGTTTTGCGACATCATCAGCCGCAACAATGATAAATCCATTGTCATAATCGAAAACATAAAGACAAGGGGTTCCTTTGTCGAGTGACAATGTGAAGACATGCTCCACACTGGTGATTTGACGGGCAGAAGACAAATTCTCCCGGGCAAAACTCAAGCTTAACTTCTGGGCTTGTTGTTGACTGACCGGAGCCGCCCATGCCGAAATAACCATAAACGCGGCTGCAAGCAATGTGAATAATGATTTTTTCATTGTGTAATGCGAATTAGTATTTGAACTTGAATAAGATTTGCAGGCAAAATTAGTGTTTTTTTCTTGGAGAATCCCCCAGAAAATTGACTCAAAAAAAATCAATGATCGAAAAAGCCCTACACCATTCAAACATGGTTTCTCAGGTTTTCTGCTCTTTCTTTTTCGCCGCTGGGAACAGGATGTTGTTCAAAATCAACCTGTAACCCGGTGAGTTGGGATACATGTCAAGCTCCGTGGGTGGATCGCCTACAATATGGCGGTAGTCTTCGGGATCATGACCTCCAAGAAATGTCCAGAAGCCATTGCCGAAGTTGCCATGGATGTAACGGTCTTCGCCAAAGGCGGCATTGTCGCCAAGCACCACCACATCGGGTTTTACCAGAGTCTTATCGAATGCCGTCGTTTGTCCCATGAAACCTTTGATGAGCTTTTCGTGACATTGTGTCAACATACTGGGTACCGGATCCCATTTGGCCGAAAAATCGAATAGCAGAAAGTAGTCGTTGTCTTCGCGAACCGTCCGCACACGTCTTTCAGTGACATCTATATTGGAGATTTCGTATTCCTGAGCATTCGTTGAGACGGTAAAGTCGGTGAAAGCGAAGCAGTTGTCATAATCCAGCCGTTGCGGGTCGCCATTGTGAATGGGATCGCCGTCAAACATCATGTCGCAAATATCGAGGCCGTCGGCCGACAGCGCCACATCGTAGCTGTCGGGTGCCGAGCACATGGCAAACATATAGCCGCCTCCAGCCACAAACTCACGGATCTTTTTGGCAACGGCAAGTTTCAACTGAGAGACCTTGGAAAAGCCCCACCGTTGCGCCGTTTCGTTCTGTAACCGAACATCTTCCTGATACCAGGGGTAATTGCGGTAACGCGCCCAAAACTTGCCGAACTGTCCGGTAAAATCCTCATGGTGCAAATGCAGCCAGTCGTAAGCGGGCAGCACTCCTTGCAGCACTTCGTCGTCATACACCACATCGTATGGAATCTCGGCATAAGTCAATACCAATGTGACTGCATCGTCCCAAGGCAGATTGTTTTTCGGGGCATACACGGCGATACGTGGCACTTTTTGCAGTTTCATCTCGTCCATGTTGACTCCGGGGTCGGCAATTTCCGCCAGTATGGCATCGGCCTGCGCATCGGCAATCACCCGATACGACACATTGCGCATCTTGCATTCACGTTCAATCATATCGTGATACGGAATCAAATAACTGCCACCCTTGTAGTTAAGCAGCCAACTGATTTCCACCTCGCGTTGCAGCACCCAGTAGGCCACGCCGTAAGCCTTCAGGTGATTGGTCTGCGTATTGTCCATGGGAATCAGCAGGTAAGCCGCATGTAGCGGCATAGCGGTCATCATGACCATCAACAATATCAATAGGTATTTTTTCATATAACCGCCTAATACTTCAAATAATGCTCCAAAGCTGGATTGGGGTGGTGCTGACTGCCGAGAATGGTCAACAATTGCCGCCAGTCCTTGATGAATCCTCGTGATTCACGGTAGCGAACAATCGTCTTCACCATCTCATAATCCAAGTACGGATGGTTGAGAAGGGTCTTGAAATCGGAACGGTTCACGTCCAACTTATCCGGAATGAAGTTCCCTTCCAAAATAACATAAGGTGCAATGGCCTCATAACGTGCAGAATCCATTCCCTTCACTTCGCGCAACTGTTCCTTGTTCAAGTAGCCTCCAAGTTTGCGTCGGTATGCCAAAACACGCTGCGCCATGTAGCATCCTACCCTCGGCAACCTTTCAAACGTAACGGAATCCGCCAAATTAATATCAACCAAAGGTATTTCTCTGTCTTCAACCGATTTCATGTCCTCGTCAGAAGATTGCATTCCTCCTTCACGGCTTTTTGCGACATTACCACGACCCTCAGCGACAGGAATGACAATATAAGACTCCAAGACTGCATATTCTTCTTCACTGATGGAGTACAGTTTTTTAAAATCTTTCTTGGTGTAAAAAGTGCCGCCCTTGGCCTTGTAGTTCATAATGCCACGAATCTGCCGTTCGGTCAACCCGAGACGTTGCCAATCGGACTCGCTCATGCTATTCGGATTGAAAGGAAACGGATTCAACCGGCTCTCAGCGTTATCCGCCTGAAAAAGCGAAGAACGCTCTTTTGCCCGCTGCTGGTGGACAGCGATTTGACGCCGTTGGATCAAGGAATCGAGATTATGAAAAGTAATGAAATGATCTCCCTGTATGGAAGGCATGAAAATATTCAAGAGAACCAATATCACGACAACCAGCATGACCGATATGATGGCGATTCGTTCTCCCCGTGTGAATACTAACGGTTTTTTATTGTTTTTCATAGCGTAATCATCGTATGCAGTTGATAAAGATCGCGGCAATCAGAACAGGTGCTATATATTTGATAATAAACAAGATAACACCCTTCATTTTTACCTTTATCTGACCTTCGTTGGTAATTTCGTCAAAATACCTCTTTTTGCCCATGAACCAACCGACAAACACAACGATCAGGAGCCCGCCAAGGGGCAGCAGGATATTCGACGAGAAAAAGTCGAGACCGTCAAACAAAGGCCGTCCTCCTATGATGAACTTGGTGTCGTTGGTAAGGCTCAACGAAGCGAACACCCCCAAGGCAAGCGTCGCAACGGAAGCAAGCACCGTGGCGAGTTTGCGCGAAATATGCAGCTCCTCGACCAAATAGGCCACCATGACTTCCAACAGTGAAATAGTGGAAGTAAGCGCGGCAATCGCTAACAGCACAAAGAAAATGATGCAGAAGAAATATCCTCCTTGCATCTGATTGAATATCATCGGCAACGTATTGAAGACCAGCCCCATTCCTGCTGTCGGCTGTATGCCGAACGAAAATGCGGCGGGAAAAATCACGATGCCGGCCAGAATGGCGACCAAAGTATCGGACAATGTGACCGACAATGCCGTTGTGGCAAGGTTATCGTTTTTCTTGATATAAGATCCATAGGTAATCAAAGCACCCATACCGACACTTAGCGAGAAGAACGCCTGTCCCAACGCGCTGATGAGCACCTTTCCCGTTATTTTTGAAAAATCGGGGTGGAACAAAAAACGGAATCCCTCTCCTGCATTGGGAAGCGACAACGATTTAACCCCAAGAATAATCAGGATGAGCAGCAGCAATGGCATGAGGATCTTGGAGTAACGTTCAATACCTTTTTTCACCCCGTTGAACACCACAAATCCGGTCAAGAAGATGAAAATCGACTGCCACAAGACGTTGCGCCAGCCTAAGTTGTGGAAATCGCTGAAATCCTGTTCGATTGTGGCAAGTTCCTTGCCCTGAAAGTCATTACCCACGGCCTTGATGATGTATTCGAGCGTCCATCCCGACACCGTGGAATAAAACGACAACAGAATCCAAGCGCAGAACACGCCCATAAAACCCACAAGCGGCCAAGCCGACTTCGGCGCCAAAGCCCTGAAAGCTCCAACGGGATTGCGTTGCGCCTTGCGGCCAATGATGAACTCCGACAACATGGTTGGAATGCCCAAAACAAGGACAATGACCAGATAAACCAACAAGAAGGCGCCACCGCCGTTATTGCCCGCCTCGCAAGGAAAACGATAGATATTGCCCAGTCCGACGGCAGAACCTGCCGCGGCTGTGATAATGCCTATCTTTGATCCAAAGCCTTCTCTGTTTTTATGCAGATTTTCATTCATTTGAATTGTTTTTGGTCGCTATGAATTATGCGGTTCATTAAAAATCATGCCGATGCATGCCATAATAACAGCCTCGTTTCAGCACAAGGTGCAAAAATAGAAAAATAACGGTCATGTCACCGGAACTTGAACGACAAAAAAAACGCCGCAGCCATTGATGGTCAACTTCAATGTTTCTCTCCAAAAGCGAGGTCTCCGGCATCACCAAGACCAGGGACGATATAGGCGCGTGCCGTCAATTCATCATCAATGGCACCCACCCAAAGTGTCATCGGCATACTGTCGAACACCCGTTTGACGTACTCCACGCCTTCGGCACTGGCAATGGCTACGGCGATATGGATGTGTTTCGGCGTATTTTCCTCATTCAACAATCCGTTCAAGGTTTTATGGAACGACTCTCCTGTTGCCAGCATGGGATCGCAAAGAATCAATGTCTTGTCTTCCAAATCAGGTGCGGAGTAATACTCCACCTTGATTTCAAAATCCTCGTTTTTGTCGTATTTCCGATAAGCAGCGATAAAACCGCTGTCGGCCTTGTCGAATACATTCAGGAATCCGGTATGAAACGGCAGACCCGCCCTTAAAATGGTGGCGATGACAGGCTGTTCGGCTGGGACACGCACCATTTTGGCACCCAACTGGGTGTCCACTTCAATTTCCTCATACTCCAAGGTCTTGCTGATTTCATACGCCATCACTTCGCCCATACGCTCAAGGTTACGGCGAAACCTCATGCGGTCAAGCTGGATGTCGGCATCGCGAATCTCGGCAATGTACTGGTTGAAAATGCTGTCCTGATGGCCTAAATTGATGATCTGAACCATAATAATGCAAAGTTTGGGCTTCAAAGATAATAAATCCTGACCAAACACAGGCATTTTTAATGAAAAATAAGTCGAAATACAACAAAAGGAAGAGGAAACATCCTAATCTTTCGGATAGGCTGCGATGCTTGCCACAATGCGGATTTTTTTTCGACAAGCATTGCCGTGCGACCCTTTTTAAGGGGTCATGACGAATTTTGTTTTTACAGTTCCATGCCGTAGAGGTGCATCTTATTGTAAAGGGTCTTTCGGTCGATTTGAAGCAGCCGGGCTGCGACAGTTTTGTTACCCCTCGCCTTTTTCAGCGCGGCGGCAATCTGTTCCTTTTCATTGTCAGGACTCAACGCCCACTCCTGTTCTTGTTTCTCCGCTTCTTTTGTTTCTTTTGTCGGTGCGGCAAACACCGGCAAATCCTCAACCTCTACCTTATCACCTTCGGCAAACAAGACACAACGACGCACCACGTTGCGCAGCTCGCGCAGATTGCCGCCCCAACGTTGCTGTTTAAGCACCGATAGGGCCTCGTCCGAGAAGCCCTTGATGTCCTTACTCAGTTCCTCGTTAGCCTGTGTGACAAAATAATCGGCAAACTCTTCCAAATCGTCCATTCTTTCGCGCAACGGCGGTACGCTGAGCGAAAACTCGTTGATACGATGATAGAGGTCTTGGCGGAAACGACCTTCTGTAATGGCCTTTTCCACATCCTCATTGGTGGCTGCAATGATACGCACATCTACGCTCACGTCTGTGGCCGACCCCACGGGGCGCACTTTCTGTTCCTGCAAGGCGCGCAATAACTGCATCTGCACCTCATAAGGCAGGTTGCCCACCTCATCAAGGAAAACCGTCCCCCCTTTCGCTTGTTCAAAAACCCCTTTTTTGTCGGCAATGGCGGAAGTAAAAGAGCCTTTCAGATGACCAAACAACTCGCTGGGCGCCAGCTCCTTGGAAAGACTTCCACAATCAACGGCAATGAAAGGCTTGTCATTGCGCAAGCTTCTTTCGTGAATCAGTCTGGCGATATATTCCTTGCCCGTTCCGCTCTCTCCGAGTATCAGGACGGAGAATTTGGTCGGAGCGACGAGTTCGATGTGTTTGTATAGACGTTGTATGAGCTGGCTGCCACCCATCACCATCTTGCCTTTTTTTTCTGCTTTTCCAGGTTCTTCCTGCTCCACTTTCGAAGAAAGGGCGGCTTCTATCTTCTCTTCCAATACGGCAGGGTTGATGGGCTTTTTCAAATAATCGGAAGCACCGAGTTTCATGGCCGAAACGGCGGTCTGCACTTCGGCGTAGCCGGTCATGACGATGATAGGCACCCTGCTTTTTACATGCTCCCTCACCCATGCCATCAGCATGATACCATCGCCGTCGGGAAGGCGCAAATCTGTAAGAATCAAGTCAAAACTATTCGAAGCAATCTCTCGCTTCGCCTGGGCGCAACGGGTAGATAATGTAGCGTCAAAATCGTTCTTCTTAAGCCAAGTCTGGATCATCACACCAAAAGCGGCATCGTCTTCAACAATCAATATCTTTCGCATCATCACATCTCGATTATCTTCGTGCAAAGATAATGATTTTTTTGCTTGCTTGCCACCATAATTAAAAGAAAAACGTGGGGTCTGCAAACAAAATCGAGTAGGAGGAAAACTGCTTCATTTTACTCCTACTTCATTTTCCGTCCTCTCACACCACCGCACGTGCGGTTCCGCATACGGCGGTTCTTAACCCGGATGCAGTTTCACGTAATAATCCATAAGCCATGGGTAGCCGGCTCGTCTCAGCATCTCGGTGGCGGCGACACGGTGCATGAAGCTGTGAGCCGCACGGCAGTAGCCTTTGCGACTGTTCGACCACTGCCACGCCCGCCACTTCGGGATGCCGCTCTTCTGTAGGTCCTTGAAACGTGCGCGCACCCTCTTCCAGCATTTCCATATACACATGCGAAGGCGGCTGAGAAGCCACCGGCCGGTTTCTTCCAAGAAGCCGCGCATGTCGGCATGACGAAGATAGGTCAACCACCATCGGATGGCATGGGGCGGCCCCTCCCTGCGCCTCGCATGGCCGAGGTTCCAGCTGCGCGGGGTCAGCTCTTTGAGCCGCTTACGCAGTCCGGCTTCCGCATTCGGATGGATGCACGGGCGGGGCTTTCCACTCCTCGTGTAGAAGGAATGGCCGGGGTTCTTCTGTCCGTTCACGCTGCCTACGTGGGTCTTCTCGCGGCCCGCCTCCAGAAAAAGCTTCTTTTCGATGAACCGGCCGATGCTCTCGCACACCCTCCCCGCGGCACGGGGGCTTTTGCAGAAGATGGCGCAGCCGTCGGCATATCGGACAAACGGAAGGACTCTCCTTTCGAGTTCTCGGCCAGGCTCATTGAGCATGATGCTACTCGATATGGGACTTAACGGGCCGCCTTGCGGCACGCCCTGCTCCGTGGACCCAGACCTGCGGCCCGTCAGCACGCCTGCCCGAAGGCTCTTGCGGACAAGGGACGCGACACGGCCGTCCCTGACGGTGTCCGACAGAAGCCGCACCAGCCTGCTTTGCTTCACCGTGTCGGAGATCTTCTCCAGGCCGAGGTCCATGCAGTACCTGTAGCCGTCATTGATGATTTCCTGCGCCCCGTGCAACGACCGGTGTGCGCTCCCGCCGGGTCGGAAACCGCAGCTCCCGTCAGAGAACTTCGGCTCGTGC
>JBGYXG010000119.1:0-29019 GCA_041842465.1 Candidatus Limimorpha sp. | reverse complement strand
TTCATTAAAAGCGAATAACATAACAATGTCCTTCGTTTGTTTGGTGCATAAAAACAGCAAATCGCTGCGTTGTATGAAAACAAAAATACGGAATTTTATTGTATGGCAGGTTTCCTCTGCAAATTGTTCAGCAAAACCGTAAAGCGTCTTGGTATCACCGGCGTGAAAAAGTAAAGAAATAATACGGATTGCATCGTAAACGTTTTTGCTGCAATTGCCGCACACCGCTAAAACCATCGGCAGGTGCCTCCATAAGGACAATCAACTGGCATTTTTTCAAATGTTTGTCTTCAACTCATATCAAACACTGTATTTGCAACAGACCGAGAATATCGTTGCAAGTATTGTAGTTGATATTCCTTCGTTGCGCTTCCAACATGCGTTGATTTTCCAGATGATCTGTACAAAGCGACATGGCACGTCGCACCTGTTCCGCCACGTCTTTCGTGCTATACGACATGCCGTGATAATGAAAAAACAGGGCGTTATGGGTCTCACAGCCAGGAATCGGATCGGTATGAATGATAGGAATGTTCTTGGCCGCCGCTTCCGTACTCGTCAAACCGCCCGGTTTGGTAAAAACAACATCGCAGGCGTCCATCAATGTGGCTATCTGATCGGTGAAACCTATTACGGAGATATTTTCGTTGGATCCGAAATCTTTGCACAAATCGTTTTCTAACCGCTTGTTGGTTCCGCAAACAATAAATATTGCTTTGGTGCGCGGTTCCTTCACAATTTCCCGAATCAGCGCCTCGACATTTCCAAACCCCATGCTTCCCGACATGACCAACAGCCAAGGCACCTCACTATTGATGGCACTTCCGAAAAGCAGTTTGCATGTATTTCGCGCTTGTGCCTTGGACGATCTCGAGTAAAAACACGTCCGCACCGGAATACCCACAGGATGCAACTTTTCGCGCGGAATCCCTTTTGATGCGCATTCCTCAATCAAATGCTCGTGCGGAACAATATAATGGTCAAGTCGGGTTTCTTCCATGAACGGGATACAAGTGTAGTCCGTCATGACAAACAAAGTCACCGCCTTTAGCTTACCTGCATTCTTCAAGGCTGTAAGCGCTTCTGCGGGAAACAAATGAACACAAATAATGGTGTCGAATCCATGTTGATTGATGTAATCCAGCAACCTGCCGCAATACAATTTGTTGGCCAAGTAAACCGGAGATTTGGCATGTATGGTACGCACCGCCTCGCCCGCATTGTATAAAAACTGAAACATCTTGGTTCGGGTCGAAAACAAATAGACATCCGAAGCCGTCTTCGACACTGCCGAATTGACAAGCGATAGCGTGTCCACCACGCTACTTTCAATACCTTTGGTTTGGAAATATTCGTGAAGTGCCGATGCCGCCGAGTTGTGGCCCTCACCTGTTGAACAAGTCAGAATAAGAATTTTCATGATCCATTGAAAGTCCTACATCAAATAATAACCCGATTCGATGCCGGAAACAGCACTACTCGGCCTTTATTCTCTTATCAAATGCAATTCTATCACCATGATCATAGCGAACAACTCCACAATAACGGTATCCGAACTTTTTCAACATGCCGCACATATAGCTATTGTCGGGATGCGTGTCGATTCGTGCGTAAAGCACGCCCCGTTGTCGGGAACATTCTTCGGACAAGCGCATGAGTGCCGTTGCAATACCTTGGCGTTCAAACCCTTTACGAACACAAAGACGGTGAACCACTACATAAGCACTATCATCATTCCATTTGCCATCCAATGCATCGTAAGCCGGCTCGCCCGTAAAAACAATGGAGACATAGGCGGCCATCTTCCCTTCCACTCTGGCCACTACCCCCACTTGTTGACGGATATCTTCCATGACGACTTCTCGCTCCGGATAGCCATTCTGCCATTGATCAATACTACGGTCTTTCAATGATTGCTGGGCATCGGCCACGATATTCATGATTTCATCCAAATCGGAAGGTAATGCTTTGCAAAAATCAAGGTTCATAACAAATCGAATTGCAATATCATTATTTCACAATAAGCTTCTGTCCTAACTGCAACGTCTTATTACGGCTGATTCCATTCAGTTTGCAGATTCTATTAATAGTAGTATTATAGCGTCGGGCAATGGCTCCTAATGTATCTCCGTCCCTAACCGTATGTATGGTACGACGCACCGAGGTTCTTGCTTGATGATTCGACTGACCGTTCCGTGAATGAATGTTCAAATAACTCTTTTTTAGTGTAAAAACAGCATCTCGGATAGAACCTTTTTCGAAGTCAAAGATTCTTTCAGGGTCGAAAGGTTGCCCCATATAGCGCGTTTCAAAATGCAGGTGCGCACCTGTAGAACGCCCCGTTGAGCCTCCATATCCGATCAGATCACCGGCTTTGACCAAATCCTCGCTTTCAACAATATATTTGCTCAGATGTCCGTAATAAGTCTCCAAACCATTCACATGCCTGATAACCAAAACATTCCCATATCCTCCCGTAAGGCGTGGGGGCAAGGCACAACGTACTACCCCATCAAAAGCCGCATAGATAGGATCGCCATAGTCCACATCGATGTCAACGCCACGATGCGGGCGTCCCCGACGAAGTTTGAAACCGGAAACTATTTTGCCCTCAGCCGGAATGCAATAAGGGTGAAGCGAATCAATGAGTGGAATATCTATCTCATTGGGAATGTCTTTGAGCTGAATGTCACGGTAGGCATGAACTTGATCGGTGTACCAATGGTCGCTATCAAGCGAATCGGGCAGCACCGGTTTTTCAATATCGTAATAGGTCCAGGTGTTGTCGTTAAACAACACGACCTTCTGAAATCTGTCATTGGTAGGCAGGGTGTCGAATGGCATGGGGATTTCCGGACCGCTTTCCGCGTTTTGCGATACCGTATCTATCTGATAATACACCAAATAAACATAAGTTGTATCATGAACAACTACTTGTTTTTTTTCGAACAAACGTTGAAAAAAATTCTTCTTTTCTTGAGAAGAAACTGACAATGTGACAAATAAACAAAAAACAAATACTACAAATTTCCTCATCAGTTTGATTTTACAGTAAAAAACACGGATTTGTTCAAAAAATTGTCCCTACTCATCAGAAATTTCACTCAATGCGTTTCGATAAGCAGAAAAGACATTCGCCCTCGATATGTAACCCAAATACTTGCCGTCCTTAATGACAGGGATATTGTATTTGCCGGATTCCTCAAACTTATGCACCACGCTCTCCATTGATTCCTCGGGATCGATAATATAGTCGGGCTTCACCATGAAGTTTTCTATCGCATGATCATATAGGCTTTGGTCGAACATCACGCTCCTGATGTGGTCGAACAAAATGTGCCCATAGAAAAGGCCTTCCTTGTCAACAACCGGAAAAATATTGCGGTTCGATGAGGCAATAAGCGGAATCAAATCGCGCAGCTTGCTTCGGGGCACGATACAACTGAAATTATCTTCTATCAATTGATTGATAACCAGCATATTCAAAATACTCGTATCCTTATTATGCGTAACCGAGACCCCAAGCTCAGCCACGGCATTGGAATAGACCGAATACCGGAAGAAAAGCCGGTTCACGGCGTATGCCAAGGCCGCTACAATCATCAAAGGAACAAAAAGAGAATAGCCGTTGGTAATCTCCGCGATAAGGAAAATGCCGGTAAGCGGTGCATGCAACATGCCAGCAACCAAACCGCACATACCGACGAGAGCAAACTTGGGCGGGTCAAGTTCACCAATACCCATGGCATTGACGGACAACGCAAAAAACAACCCGGCAAAAGCACCGATAAACAACGCCGGAGCAAACGTACCGCCCACGCCACCAGCTCCAAAAGTAAAGGCCGTAGCAAAGGCTTTCAACAAAATGATACCGGCAAACAATACCAGCACGACCAGCATGTTGTCCTTAAACTGACCCAACAAGGGATTGCTGTAAATCGTGCTGTAGTCTCCGGCCAGAGCCGCATTGATGGCTTCGTAACCTTCACCGTATAAGGCGGGGAAAAGGTAAATGAGCAAACCCAGAGACAATGATCCCAAAAGAAACTTCGACCAAGGAGACCTTATCTTTTTGAACCGTTTCTCAACGCTGAAAGTCACTTTAAGGAAATAAGCGGAAATCAGTCCTGCAAAAAGTCCCAAGCCAATATAATAAAGCGCATTGGAAGGAAGAAAACCTTCGGTGATGACGGCATGGTATTCGACCGCTTGCCCTAAGATAAAATAAGAAGTAAGGATGGCGACAAACGATGAAACAATGATAGGAATGACCGATCCCAGCGAAAGGTCAACCATAAGCACCTCAAGTGCAAAGAAAATACCGGCTAACGGAGCTTGGAAAATGGCGGCCAATGCGGCAGCTCCTCCCATTCCTATGAGCAGAATAATCTGCCTGAAATCGAGCTTCAGAGCTTGCCCGATGTTGGACCCGATTGAGGCTCCTGTTGAAACCGAAGGACCTTCCAGTCCGACCGATCCGCCAAAGCCTACGGTAAGCGCACTGGCAACAATGGATGTCCAGGTGCTACTTCGGCTGACGATGCCCTTTTTCTTCGAAATGGCATAGAGAATGCCCGGTATTCCGTGTCCGACCTCCTTCTTCAGGATGAAACGGCAAAAAACAATGGTAAGCAGAATACCCAACGCCGGAAAAAGGAGATACAAAAGATCGGAATTCGAAAAGTGAATGCTCAGCAATCCATCACGGATACCATGTGCCAGCTTCTTGATAGCCACGGCAGCCAAGCCCGCCAAAAAACCCGTTGGCAGACTCAGCAGCAACATAAACTGCCGGTCCGTGACATGCCGAAGCCGCCACGCATTAATCCTATCAATCGACTTTCTAATTCTTTTCTTGAACACGTTGTCAAAGTGCTTTGCGGCTGCTAAATTAAAATATATCCTTGAATTTGTCATAAAAATCTTCATTTTTTCTAATTTCGCATCCAATATCATGACCGTTACGCTATGAGAATCGTTAGTTATAATGTGAACGGCATTCGTGCCGCAATTTCAAAAGGGCTGTTGCAATGGATCCAATCCAACAGCCCGGATGTAATTTGTTTTCAAGAGCTTAAAGCTACTCCCGAACAGATTCCACTGATGGATTTCGAGATGATGGGCTACCATCATTTCTGGTTTCCCGCAAAGAAAAAAGGATACAGCGGCGTAGGACTGCTTTCGAAAAAGCAACCCGACAATGTGGTTTACGGCATCGGCGAACCGCTTTACGATGACGAAGGACGTTTTTTGCGTGCCGATTTCGGACCGCTTTCTGTCGTCAGCGTCTATCATCCTTCGGGCACAAGTGGCGACGAACGGCAGGATTTCAAGATGCAATGGCTGCCTGTTTTTCACAAGTATGTCAACGAGTTGCGCAAGCAACGCAGCCAATTGGTGCTTGCCGGCGACTATAACATCTGCCATCAGGACATCGACATCAACAATCCCAAGGCACACGTAAAGACATCGGGATTCCTTCCCGAAGAACGCCAATGGATGAGTGAGTTTTTGAATGACGGCTATGTTGACAGCTTTCGCCATCTGGTAAAGGAAGCCAATCAATACACATGGTGGAGCTTCCGTGCCAACGCGCGGGAAAGAAATATCGGATGGCGCATTGACTATCAAATGATCACTGAAAATCTGACTGACAAAATCGCATCGGTAGGCATTTTGACCGAAGCCAAGCACTCCGACCACTGCCCCACCCTGTTGGATTTACACGAATGACTGATCCAAGATCACCAAACATAATCTTGCAAAAAGGATGGTTTTCTTTGCTCCGCATTACGGTTTCCTCCTTCATTTTTGAATGAAAGAAGGAAAAATGCTGTGATGAAACGAAAAAACACTACTTTTGCAAACCGTTTGGGCCTCATAGTTCAAGGGATAGAACGGAAGTTTCCTAAACTTTAAATCTAGGTTCGAGTCCTAGTGGGGCTACATTAAAGAATCGCAAATAGCATCGCAAGAGCCGTTTGCGATTTTTTCTATTCCGATGTTACTTTGAGAAACGTTTCGTGCAATATTAATAGGTAGAATAGAGTTATGATAGCGTTTCAACTCATGCAAAGGCAGGAGCTGGGAATACACGCTGAAAAACCTGACGACTAAAGTGGCATCCTGACGTTTTGCCATTTTGCAAAAGTTGAATTGAAAAGTTATTTGTAATTTTACAGCCTTAAAATACCGTCTATGAATCGAATTGGAAGATTTACACTGCTTGTTGCCTTTGTTTTCAGCACTTTAACCGCATTTTGCCAAGAAAACCTTTCCATTGGCAATTGGCGCACGCATTTACCGTATCAGAAAGTGAATGCTGTGGAAGTGTTCGGCAAAAAGGTTTTCGCCGCTACGGATTACGAGCTTTTTTATTACGATACTGAGGACAATAGCATCAACATTCTGAATAAAATCAATGGGCTATCCGACATCGGCATCAGCACGATAAGCCATTGCAAAGGCATGAACCTCCTATTGGTGGCCTATTCCAACGCCAACGTTGACTTGATTGACACCGAAGGCAAGATTACGAACATGAGCGACATCAAGGACAAAGCTATTATCGGCAACAAAAGGATCAACAATGTGACGTTTGACAACGAACTGGCCTACCTTGCCTGTGGTTTCGGTATTGTTGTTTTCGACTTGAGCCGTCGCGAAGTCAAGGACACCTATTATATCGGCGACTTGGGCACAGCTGTCAATGTGACGGACATTGCCTTTTATAACGGCAGGATTTATGCTTCTTCTGACGATGGCATGTACTATGCTCAGAAAAACAGCCAAAACCTAGCCTCCTACGAGGCGTGGACCTTCGATGAGAGCCTGATTCATCCACATCTCAATTACAATGAAATAGAAGTCTTCAACAACCGGCTTTACATCAATTCGGACGGAGGATACAACAAAGACACCCTCTATGTTTACAATGGCAGCGCATGGGATTACTTCGACAAAGAAAACACTTCGCAAAAACGGGAACTAAGAGCCTATAACGACCGATTCATCATCACCAACAACTATCATGTTTCGGTACTGAACAATAATTTAGAAACCATTTGCCAAATCAACTGGCCCGGAGGTGCAATCGAGCCTCTTTCCGCCGCTATGGATAACAACGGCTGCTACTGGGTGGGCGACAAGCGTCGCGGCATGATAAAAACCGCCACCGGATGGGACAACGAAGATATTTTACCCAATGGTCCCTCTTCGAAAAATGTATTTGAAGTAAAATCTTGTGGCGAGAATGTTTGGATTGCAACCGGCGGACACGATGCCAACTGGGCGCCGCGCTGGATGAGAGACGGCGTGGCGCATTTCGACGGACAGTGGTGGACCAGCATGAACATCTGGAACACGCAAGGCTTCGACACGATAAACGACTTCGTCTGCACCGCCACCAATCCCTCAGACCCCTCAATCACATACGTAGGAACTTGGGGACATGGTTTGCTGAAACTCAAAGACAACAAGTTAGAAACTGTATATAACACCAATAACAGTTCGTTGGAGGTGTGGTCAGGTAATCCACCATACGTCTGCATCGCTGGTCTTGCCTTTGACAGCCACAACAACCTTTGGGTGGCCAACTCTGCCGCCAATAATCTGCTTTCGGTACTTAAAACCGACGGAACTTGGCAATCTTTCAACCTTGGAGGATCAAACAGCGCCATAGACCTCACCACAATGATTATCGACCACAACGACTACAAATGGATCATGCGTCGTCGCGGCAATGATGTAAAGATTCTTGTTTTCAATGACAATGGAACATTAGACAATACATCGGACGACCGAGTGGTCGAACTGAAATGCGTGGAAAAACAAGGCGGAATGCCTGGCGGTGCTGTTTATAGCATGGCCGTTGATAACGATGGTGCCGTTTGGGTGGGAACCGATAGCGGTCCCTGCGTCTTCTCCGATACAAAACGCATCTTCAACTCTACGGAATATGACGCATCGCTCATCCTGATACCTCGTAACGACGGCACCACCCAAGCCGATCCGCTGTTTAGCGGAGCCAAAGTGCTGTCCATTGCCGTTGACGGTGCCAACAACAAATGGTTTGGATTGGAAACCGGAGTTTATCAAATGTCGAGCAATGGAAAAACACAGTTGAACCATTTTAATACGGATAACAGCCCGCTGCTGAACAATTCGGTAAACACCATGGCCATCAATTCCAACGGCGATGTGTTTTTCGGCACCGATGAAGGTGTGATTTCCTATCGTGGCAAAGCCACTCCTCCGGTACCTCAACCGAATACCAACGTAGTTGTATATCCCAATCCCGTGCGCCCTGAATACAACGGTTACGTAGGCATTAAAGGAATTGCCACAAATGCTTTGGTGCGCATCACAACGGTTGACGGAGCTTTTGTCACTGAAATCCGGGCCGACGGCAGCCAAGCCGTGTGGGACTGCCACACCATCGACGGCAAAAAGGTCGCTCCCGGCATTTATATGATTTATTTAAGCACTGATGACGGCGAAGAAAAATTTGCCACAAAAGTTCTCGTAATGGATTGATGGAAGACAAGATACAAGGCTTTGTCCTGCAATCTGTACGCTATGGCGACACCAGTTTGATCGTCAAGATTTTCACACAATCCTCCGGTGTACAATCCTATATGATAAAAGGCGTCTACGGACGTTCTGCCCGCAACAAGGCCGCTTTATTCCAGCAACTGAACAGGCTTCGTTTCGTGACATCGGGACAATCGAAGGGAAAAGCCTTGTCCTATCTTAAAGAGGTCGAACTGGATTACGTCTATCAGCATATCCCTTTCGACATCAAGAAAGCCGCCATACTCATGTATGTCGGCGAACTGTTATCGAAAACGCTAACCGGCCAAGAGCAAAATGAAGCCTTGTACCAATTCATCTGCAACTCGATGACTTGGCTCGATCTTGTTGACAGTCACTATGCCAATTTCCCCTTGTATTTTACTTTGGAACTGAGTCGGTTTCTGGGTTTTTATCCCCAATCAGGCTACCTTGAAGACAGCTATTTCGACTTGCAGGAAGGTAAGTTTTACAAGTCTGTGCCGATACACCCGTATTATCTCGATTTACCTTCAAGCCGTTTACTCAGCAACTTCCTTGGTGCCGGAATCGACGAAGCCATGACCTTGCTGCTTTCCGCGGCACAACGGCGCCTCCTTCTGGACGGCATAATAGACTTCATGCGACTACACACCCCTCTGTCGAAAGGTCTGCAGTCGCATGAAGTGTTGCGAACCGTATTAGGATGAGCTTATCTCAGGTCGAAGCCCGACTGTCCGCAAAGGTTACCGGCCTGATCGTAGATGTCAACGTGGTACGTTCCAGGCATCAGTTCAATTCCCGAAGGCTTGATGTAATACGCTCTGACTTCAATTTCTTCGTTGGCATAGTTCACGTGCGCTTTTTCGGTAAACTGTAACATTTCGCCATTCGACTCGAATGCATATTCATCACCCGTTCCTTTGGCCAGTATCGACGTGCTGGGATCGGCAATGCGGATATAGAAAATCTTGTTGCCGGCTTTTACGAGATTGTTTTGTGCCAGCGTAAAGTCCACCCTGATTCGCTCGGCACGACCTGCCTTTTCGGTCGGCACTTCCTGGCTGCCTCCTTTAAATCTCACTGCACCTACGTTAAGGTTATAGGCTTTCAAGATTGAAGCCATATTGACCTTGTTGGTCAGCTCCTGCTTTTGTTGTGAAAGAACCGTATTTTCCTTTTTCTCCGCCTGATATTCTTCACGGATACGTTCGTTTTCGGCCACTAATTCGCGATTAACCACATACAGCGAGTCGAGCTGACGCACATAACGCTGCGAGATGACTTGCAGCTCAAACACTTTCTTCTTGATGCGATTGTAATCCCACTGCTTGGCAAGCAAGTCTTTGATTTCCTGAGCATCGGCCTGGATGACACTGTCTTTTTCGACCAGCTCCTCACTCAATGTGCCGTAGCTTACTTTCAACGCATTGTGCTCCTTCAACAAACTATCCACTTCAGCCTGCAAACTGATGCGGGTCGACTCCCTTTCCTCGGCAAGCTTCCGGTTGTCCCCTTTGAGAGAAATAAGTCTGATAGAAAGCCCGATGAGAGCCAATGCCAAAACGCCTAGTACGATGTACATCCAATTAGGCTTCGATGTTGTTTTTTCTGAATTCATATCCGATGTATTTTTAGTGTCTTTTTCTCATAATGCAAAAATATGTATTTTTTTCAAACGATAGCACGAAACTAAAGTTGCCTGACAGGTTTTTTTGTTGGTACAAGAAGCTTGATTCATAGAAAAAGCTTACCTCACCGAGTTGAAAGAGGATGTTTTCATGTCGGAAACCGGCTCCACTTTCGCTCGTGTGATGTTGATGGGCAGATACTGGCCTACTGTTTCAATGTAAACAATAAGATGCCGTTTGTTTTTTATCGATGCAAGACGTCCGACAAGACCCCGCAACGGACCTCCAATGATACGAACGGCCTGTCCTTCGGCAAGAGGAGAGTTGTCCAAACTCTCCGCCCTTCCTTCGTATTCATCCACGTACTTTTTGATGGCGAGGATCTGGTTGTCCGGAACGATAACGGGCTTACCTCCAAATGAGACAAAACGCAACACCCCGCTGACATTAAGAATATTATATTGGTCAGCAGGCAGAGAATGAACAAAGACATAAGACCTGAATAACGGCATCTCCACTTTTTTCTTCCGGTCGCTCCATTGGTGCATCTCTGTAATTAATGGCAGATAAGCCTCTATACCCATCTCTTTCAGGGTGGTGAAAACCTTTTTTTCGGCCCGCGACCATACGTAGATCGCATGCCATTGCAATTCATGAGGCGACTGCAATCGTGAGGCTGGAGGTTTTTGTTCCGTATCCATTGCCGTTTATCATTTCGTTGACAATGTCAGCTTCCGGACTCCCATGACCGGTGTGATAGGCATTCGGTTCTCAATTTGCATGCGGTAAGAGCCTGCGTCACTTAACAACAATTCCTTGTTGATCGGAAGTGAGAAATGATACAGTCCATCCTTCTGTTCCGACTTCCAACCGTTTTCATCTTTTAACCCGAAATTATACGTCCGTGCGCGATAGGGATCGCCATTCGCATCGAAGACAACGAAATCCATAGCAAAATAAGCATACTCGTATTCCTCTGTAAAATAGAGATCCATGCTTAGATCATAAGTGGTCGGTGACTGAATTTCGATGTCGGAATAAACGTAGTCAAAACGCTCCCAAGCATCGTGCAAAAACTCCCTTTCGATAATGGTGTTGCTCTTTTTCTGAGCAGTACAGGAACTGAAGACCAGTCCAATACCTAACATGATAGCATATACAACGTGTCTCATACCGATTGAAATTATAGGCAAACATACAAATATTTTCCACATGCATCCCTCTTGGTGACCGGCAAAAAGTAATGTCGCCCTCATCATTTCGGATAATGTCTCGTTTTTGATGCAGATTCTTTATCAATAATGATTGCCATATCCTGTTGAAAACAAGCATATTAAAAACTAAACGATTTTTTCCGTTCTTTTTTGGAAAAATCCTTATAATTTTGTGCTTTGTTTTCATGCAATATGCAATTCAATAGTAAAATGTTATCGGGGCGACGCAATGTCATCATCACAATCTTTGTGCTTGTTGGCTTGGTGTTTGTTGTCAGGCTTTTCACACTACAAGTCACTGACCAACATTACAAGCAACTGGCCGATAACAACGCCTTGCGTTTCATCACACAATATCCGGCACGCGGCATGGTGTTCGACCGAAACGGGAAATTGATGGTTTACAACGAGGCGGTTTACGATTTATTAGTGGTTCCACGGCAAGTCAAGGCGATGGACACCTTGGAGTTTTGCAATCTCATCAAGATTTCAAAAGAAACCTTTGTCGAAAAGTTAGAAAAAGCAAAAGCCTATTCCAAGGTCAAGGCCTCTCCTTTTGTGTCGCAAATCTCAAAAGAAGACTATGCCAAAACCTCCGAGGTGCTGTTCAAGTTTCCCGGTTTTTATTTTCAAACCCGAACGATACGGCATTATCCAAGTTCTATTGCCGCCCACACCTTGGGCGATATTGGCGAGGTGGACCAAAAACAAATTGAAGAAGATCCCTACTACACCTTAGGCGACTATATCGGCAAGTCGGGTATTGAAAAGTCATACGAAAGCGACCTGCGTGGCGTAAAAGGATTAAAGGTGGTCATGGTTGACGTTCACAACCGCGAGATGGGCAGTTTCAGGGAAGGAGAATTGGACAAAGACCCGCAGGCCGGACGTGATATCTATCTCGGCCTTGATGCCGATTTACAAGCTTACGGTGAAAAACTGATGCAAGGCAAGATCGGTTCCATCGTAGCCATTGAGCCTGCCACGGGACAGATTCTCGCTTTCGTATCCAGTCCGACTTACGACCCCAACCTTCTCGTCGGCCGCGAACGGGGCGAGAACTTCAACAACCTGCTGAAAGACCCTATGAAGCCGCTCATCAACCGTGCCGTCAACGGCACCTACCCTCCCGGCTCCACTTTTAAGATGGTCATCGGACTTATCGCCTTGGAGAGCGGCAGCATCACGCCGGGAACCATTTTCCATTGCAACGGACCGGGAACCCTGCCCATCAAATGCACCCACCACCATGGCGGATCACCCGACTTGGCCAATGCCATCGAAAACTCGTGCAACCCCTATTTTTACGAGGCTTTTAAGGCGACCATCAACAATTCCAAGTTCGGCGACATCAAAAAAGGCTATGACTATTGGCAAAATATGACTTCGAAAATGGGGCTGGGGCATCGTTTCAGCACCGATATTCCCTACGAACAAAAAGGCAACATTCCTTCACGTAATTATTACGACAAACACTACAATAAAAGATGGAACTCTTTAACAATCCGTTCGTTAGGAATTGGACAAGGTGAAGTGCTTGTCACGCCTTTACAATTGGCCAACATTGCCGCCACCATTGCCAACGAAGGGTTCTACTATCCGCCGCACCTGATACGAGCCTTCGGCGATTCAACGGCAATTCCCGAGAATATGACACATCGCATGGAGACCGGCATTGCGCAAAAGAACTTCAAGATCATCAAGAACGGAATGCGCAACGTGGTGGAAGGCGCACACGGCACCGCACGCCGGTATAAAATCGATAGTATTTCCGCCGGAGGCAAAACGGGAACTGCTCAAAATCCGCACGGCAAGGACCATTCCATCTTCATTGCCTTTGCTCCCGTCGAAAACCCGCAAATCGCCATATCGGTCATTATCGAAAACGGTGGTTTCGGTGCGACTTGGGCGGTGCCTATCGCCAGCCTGATGCTGGAAAAATACATTCGTGGCTACTCCAAGCGCGATGAGTTGGAGAAACGCATGATGGAAGGAGTTGTAACTTACAAGGAGGAAAGATGACAGATAACCGGAATCATATTATCGGAAAAGTGGACTGGCTACTGCTACTCATCTACTTTGCCTTAGTGCTCATCGGATGGTTCAGTGTGTTCTCGGCAAAATATGATGAGATACATCCCAGCATCTTCGACATGTCGCAGGTTTACGGGAAACAGCTTTTGTGGATCGGAGCCTCAATGTTTGTGGGATTTCTTGTCCTTCTTGTAGATGCCAAGTTTTTCAATGCTTTTGCTTTTTGGATTTACTGTATCATTCTCATTGGCTTAGTTGGCGTGCTGGCTTATGGCACCGCTACCAAAGGCGCCACTTCGTGGATCAGTCTGGGAGGCGGCATGAAACTGCAACCGTCGGAGTTTGCCAAGTTAGGCACGGCGTTGGCTGTCGCCAACTACTTGGGACACCTGGATGTTGACTTAGGGAAACGTAAGACTCGCATCGCGACATACGCCATCATCCTTGCCCCGATGGCTTTGGTATTGCTGCAAAACGACACCGGATCGGCCATCGTGTTCGTGTCATTTCTGTTTGTGCTGTATCGCGAGGGTTCTCCCGGTGCTGGCCTTGTCATGCTGCTTGGCGTATTGGCAGTGCTGCTTTTCGTACTCACGCTGATATGGTCTCAAAAAATCATGTACATCATCATCGCGGCATTTTTCGTGCTGACCCTGACTTTCCACCTGATCGGCAAACGCCGCAACTGGATGCGAATCGTGGTGATCTATGCTTGTATGGCGGCATTTGTGTTTTCGGTGCATTTTGCGTTCTTCAAAGTACTTCAAACACATCAACGCACCCGCATCGAAGTGATGTTAGGCATGAAAGACGACCCTCGTGGTGCCGGATATAACCTGCACCAGTCGAAAATCGCCATCGGATCTGGCGGTTTGTTGGGAAAAGGTTTTCTGCAAGGCACACAAACCAAATACGATTTCGTTCCCGAACAACACACCGACTTCATTTTCTGCACCGTAGGCGAAGAGGGCGGGTTCAAAGGAACATTTGTGGTAGTATTGCTGTATGTAGCCTTGCTGGTCCGTATTGTTACACGCGCCGAACGCCAACGGTCAGCATTCAGCCGTATCTACGGCTATGCCATTGCGGGAATTTTCTTCGTGCACTTTGCCATCAATATCGGAATGACCATTGGCTTGGTGCCGGTTATCGGCATTCCATTGCCTTTCCTGAGCTACGGCGGTTCCAGTCTGCTGGCCTTCACCATCATGCTGGCCATCTTTGTCAAACAAGACGCCAATCGTCTGAATATCCTATAAGTATCTGCGACTTACAACTTCACACATTTAAGCGTGGTTGTTCCCGTATCTGCGTTGACTTTGATGAAATAAATCCCAAAAGGAAGGTTTTCAAACTTCATCCGGATTTGCTGTTCGGCAGTTTCAAGCGACAACACTTTCCTGCCCATGCCATCATAAATTGCAATGCTTCGGTTCTTCGCATCACCAAATCGAAGCGACAGGTCTTCTTTCACCGGATTGGGGAAAACAGTCACAATGCTTTCGCCCGTTGGTTCCGCAACGGAATTCCCGTAATTAATCAAATAGGTATCGTATCGTGGATTCTGCCACAACAAGTCTTCCAACTCGTGGTAACAAAGCAGGTTTGAACACTCCGGATAATTCAAAGGAGAAGCCGGCTTGAGCTTGGTTCCGCTGAAAGGAAATCCGAGTTCGCTGCCATGCCTTCTATCCATAGCTCTGTGGAATCGGATACGGAAAGATAGGAAAAAAGGAACTGACATCGTGTCTCACCATGCATCATAACATCTTCTATCGTTTTCAAAATCAAACTGTTATCAGCATCATCCGACTGCACAAATACCGTATCACCAATGGGAAGATTCCAATCGTAAGTCAGATACTCTTCCTCATCCTTTGCCTGATAGTCAGGATTTTTTCTGAAATATGTTTTTCCATTTTCCTCTCTATACATCCCGATAGGCGTTCCAGATATGCAGCCGCATTCGTAAAAAACATAGGTATAGGTATGGTCATCATAAATGACCATGTCATCAACATTGGAATAATAAATGGCCGTGTATTTGTTCGCCAAAGGCCGATCAGGATGACCATGCAAGATATTCCACTGCCCGGTCGTATCCAAAAGATTGCGCTTTCGCCACCCCGATCATTGTGAGCAGGAAAAAGAAACCTGCAACAATTTGTTTCTTTTTTTTCATAGTGCATTGTTATTAAAGCGGTTGACAATAACCGCCTCAAAGATAAATAAAATGCGTCTTCCTGAAAGAAAACCGGACTGATATTTATGTCCCAACCACGATTATTTATCGCAAAGCATTGAAAATGTGTAAATTAAGCAACATTTCCATTGTACGGTAGCAAATGCCAAATCCATTCAGCGGAACAAATCAAAAATACTCCTCTCCATCATCGCCGCCATTGCTCCCGCTGTCGTTATCATTCATGTCGTTTCTCTTGCGTTTGGCACCTTGCTGGTTAAACCGGTAGCTGAAGTTGAGCGAAAAGGTGGTTTTAGTCCAGGTTTGCATGCTGTACTGCCAAAAATGGTCACCCCACGATTCACCACCATGTCCTCGCGTACCGAACACATCTCGGACATTGAACGTGATGGTGCCGTTATCGCCGAACACATCCTTGCTGACGGCAAAGTCCATCCACCATTCACCGCTTCTTTTACCCAAGGCGCCAACACGCGGTCCCATGTAATGGGCAGTAAGTTGCAAATCGAACCACTTCTTAAGACTGAATTTCGACATCAAGCGACCGAAAAACACATAGGAATCCGTTGGATAGGTGCGGTCATTAATGATTCCTTCGGAAATGGAACGGAAAAAATTGCAGTTGGCATTCAGGTTCCACCATTTGGCAAGCTGCCCCTGCATCATGGCTTCCATGCCGAAATCGTTGCTGGTGCCGAAGTTGATGGGCATACTATAGTACACTTGTTCGACAGAGTCGAGATAGGTGTAATGCTGCATGGTATTGACACTGTGCCGATAATACGTGGTAAAACTAAAAGTGGCCTTATCCCAGAAATGCAGGTAACCCAATTCATAACTATCGGTATAGACGGGCTTCAGTGAGGGATTGCCCATGCGGATATTGCGATTGTCGTTGTACGAGCGGAACGGGCTTAACATGCGGTAGCGCGGGCGGCGAATGCGACGGGTATAACTCACCTGCACCTGGTCGTTCTCGCTCATCGAATAATTCAAATGGGCACTCGGAAACCAGTCGACGTAGGGTATGCCTCCATTGATACTGTCATTCCCGTCCATGGCATAGCCATGCAATATGGTTTTCACATCGGTCAACTCGGCACGAAGCCCCACCTGTCCCGACCAGCGTCCCCAGTCGTTGCCAAGGCTCGAATAAAGCGCCCCAATCTGTTCGTAGTAATCAAAATCGTAACAATAGTTGTCCAAAGGTGTCCAAATACCGCCAAGGCTGTCCTCAACGGTCGAAATGCTGTTCACCTGACGCAACGTATATTTCCCGCCAATCTCCCAAAGGGCTTTTTTAGCGAAAGGATGCACATAATCGACCGTAGCCTGAAGATTGCGCTGGCTCTGGTCTTCATGGGTGCGTTGATACATTGCCGAAGTATATTGCTGGGCAACGGAAGAAGGATACAAAAACTCGGAAATATCGGAATGCGACAGTTCGGCATTATCGAAAAACCGCAGATTGGCTTTCAGGCTGCGGTCCTTCCGCTCAAAACGCTTTTCATAATCCAAGGTGACTTCATAGACGGGATCGCTCTCCTGCCACCACTCTTCCCGCACATCATAGGACGACGAGTCGATCAAAGGATATTCGTCACTATAGGCAACAACCGGATGCGAACGGTTATTAGCGGCACGATAAACCAATGCCAGACTCAGCACTTCGTTATCGCCGATGTAGTAATCCGTCCCGAAACGGATATTGCGGCTATTGCGCCGCATGGAGCGCTCAGTGAGCTGATCCGTAAGCTGAACGAAAGTGGTATCAGATCCATTGATGTCACTATACCGCTTGGTCTTCCTGACACCACCGCCAATATTGCTGCGATTGTCGTAATTGTAGCTGACAAACCAGTTGAAGCGTTTTATCCTATAGTTCAAGCTCAGTCCTACGCCATACTGCCAAGGATAGCCCGCCCTCAAATTGACAACGCCATTGAAACCTTGCCGTCTCCCCTTTTTCAACACGATGTTGATAATCCCTGCCGTTCCTTCGGCATCGTAACGCACGGAAGGGTTAGTGACGACCTCCACCCTTTCAATCATATCGGCCTGTATGGTACGCAAAGCGTCCTGCGTGCTCATGCCCGACAAGCCCGACTCCTTCCCGTCGATGAGGATTCGCACGCCTTCATCACCGCGAAGACTCACATTGCCCTCCACATCCACCGAAACCGCAGGGATGTTTTCAAGCACTTCGATGGCATTGCCCGCCGTTGTAGCCACATCTTTACCCACATTGAAGATCCGTTTGTCAAGGGTCATCTCATACGTGCTGACTTCGGCAACCACATTGACTTCGGCAAGCAAATGCTCATCGGGAAGAAGATAAATCCTCCCGAGTTCGACAAGGTTTTTTGAGCCGTCGATACTGACATTCCTAACCATATTGCGATAGCCCATATACTGTAGCGTAAAGACGTAACGACCGGCATCGAGCGACAACTTAAAAGTGCCGTCAGGCTGGGTGATGGTGCCGGTAACAAACGCCGAATCAGGCAAGGACGCCACGGTCACCGTGGCATATTCCATAGGTTGCCCCGTCGATTTGTCGAAGATACGGCCTTTCACCGTGACAGCAGCAAAAGACATTTGGGCAACACAAAGGAAAGCCAGCAAAAAAAGGATTCGGTTCTTCATAGGTGAATACAATAATTGAGGCTACAAAAATAGCCGTTCGGCCAAATAAGGAACTGAAAAACAGCATAAAACGGAAATTATTCAAGGCGAAACGGAAGTATTGGCTTTTTAAGCCGCACAAAGCCTCTTCCATTATCGCCGACCGCACTTGCCATCACATCGGATCCACGTCAACCTGAATGGTGACGGACTTGTATTGAGCATCATGCAAAAAAATCTGTATCTGACTGTTTATCAATTCCTTGAATCGTTTTGCACTTTGGTCACGCCTGAATTTGATAAGGATCTGCTTGATATACTGGTTCCTGACCCGCGAAACGACTGGGTACTCCGGACCGAGCAGGTCTTTTTGAAAGATAGGACGCAGCATGTTGGCCAATGCGGCTGCGGCAGGGTTGAGTTTTTCATAATCCTTGTGTTTCAATCGGATCAGCACCAACCGGTAGTATGGCGGATAGGAAAACTGTCGGCGAATGGCCATTTGCTTCTCGTACAATCCTTTATAGTCGTTCCGAAGCACGTCTTGTAAAACTGGGTGCGAGGGTTCGTAGGTTTGGATGACCACCTTGCCCTGTTCTCCCTTTCTACCCGAACGTCCCGCCACTTGGGCCATCAGTTGAAAACTGCGTTCATGAGCACGAAAATCGGGGAAAGAAAGCATGTTGTCGGCATTTAGAATGCCAACCACCTTGACGGAATCGAAATCAAGGCCTTTGGTCACCATCTGGGTACCTACCAAAATATCGGTCTCCCGGTCCTGGAAACGTTCTAAAATGCCTTGGTATTCGTTGCGCGATCGCGTGGTGTCGAGGTCGAGGCGCGCCACGTGTGCCTTCGGCAGCATAAGTTGCAAATCCTCTTCAATTTTTTCGGTGCCGAAGCCATGCATTTTGATGTTGGTGCTATGACATTGCGGACACTCCGTCGGCAGGCTGGCCGTGTAACCACAGTAGTGGCAGCGCAACACGTTCTGCCGTTTATGGTAGATCAGGCTTACATCGCAATTGATGCACTGGGGCACATAGTGGCAGTCTTCGCACTCGATACGTGGCGAAAAACCGCGCCGGTTCTGAAACAAGATGGCTTGCTTTTTCTGTTCAAGAGACGTTTTCACCGCATCCATCAAGGTGCTTCCGAAATCGGCTTGGACGGTCTTACGCCGTTTCTCGACCCGCATATCACTGAGAATGATTTCGGGCATCGCCACCCCGCCATAACGTTCCGTTATCTCTACCAAGGCATAACGTCCCTGCTTCGCATTGTAATAGCTTTCGTAGGCAGGCGTTGCCGAACCGAGAACGATGCGGGCTTCATGCATGTTGGCCAGTACTATCGCCGCATCACGCGCGTTGTAGCGTGGCGCGGGATCGACCTGTTTGAACGAGCTGTCGTGCTCCTCGTCAACAATGACAAGTCCGATATCGGAATAGGGCAAAAAGATAGCCGAACGAGAACCGATGATGATTTGATGACGCTGCGACTTGCCCTGGGCGAAATCACGTACCTGCTGCCATACCTCCACCCTTTCATTGACTCCGTAACGCGAATGATAAACGCCGATTTTTTCGCCGAAATACTTTTTTAGCCTATTGATAATCTGTTCGGTAAGAGCAATTTCAGGCAACAGATATAACACTTGCCGCCCTGCATCCAAGGTCTCTTGTATGAGCTTGATATAGATTTCGGTCTTACCACTCGATGTGACACCATGCAGCAGCACCGGTTTTTGAGCTTCAAAGCCCGCCACAATGCCGTCGAATGCTTTCTGCTGGGCTTCTGTCAACACAATTGAACCGACATCGGTTTGAACGGCATAGTCGATCAGGCGGCTCACTTTTTTTTCACACACTTCGAAAATGCCTTTTTCCGACATGGCCTTGAGGATGGACGAAGAGGTTTCGGCTTTTTTAAGCAAATCCTTTGCCATAATATCGTGATCGCAATCGCCACCCATGGTGAAAAATGCAAGTAAGACCTGTAGCTGCTTGAAAGCCCGTTTGGTGAGGGCATTCATGAGTTCCTGCACCTGGCTTTCGTCGCGGTACAGCCCGGCAAGCCGCACAAAACGCTCATACTTAGCCTTATACTTCTCATTCAGCTCTTCTTCCATGATGACAATGCCTTTCTCTATCATCGTCTTGATGATGGGCATCACCTTTCTATAGCCAATGATTTTGCTCACGGTGCTGATGGCTATTTTGGGCTGCACCTGCAACGCCTCCACAATCAGGTACTCGCTGTCATTGAGGGGCACTGTATCGAGCACATAATCAGGGGACATGGCTATGGTGGATTCGCTGCTCAGCTTTAGCGCAGAGGGCAGCGCCGCCTGCATCACTTCGCCAAGATGACACATATAGTAGTCCTTCACCCAATCCCAAAAACGAAGCTGAAGGTCATTCACCAAAGGCTCATCATCGAGCAGGTCGATGATGTACTTCACCGTGTTGAGTGCCGGCACTTCGCGGCTGATTCCAACGACAAGACCCGACATGATCTTGGTCGCTCCAAAAGGCACTACGGCACGCTGACCTATGCGAATGCGGTCGTTAAGGACGAAGGGCACCCGATAGGTAAACGTCGTCGGGACAGGTATGGGCAACAATAGCTCGGCAAACAGGGTGATACGCTCGTCGGACATGGATCAATGGGAATTGACAACGCTATAACCGACAAGTTCATCGTAGCCCTTGATGGCGTTATAATAGTAGAAATAAAGCTGATACTGGTTGTTCGTCTCCCAGAAGTTGCCTGCCGTCTTTTCAGTGGAAACTTGATAGCTGTCGCGATCGACGGTGGCAAACATGAAATTATAATAGCCTTGCTTGAGCAACATGGAACAAATATAGCCATGCAGATTGTAGTCGTAGGTCATGCGGTTCGTCTCGTTGAAGTTCCAGTCGTTGATGGCGCCCATGATGTACATGTCTTCATGGGTGAGCGGCGCATCCCAGCGCAGAAAGAAGTTCACCCACGCATAGTCGGCTTCCGTAGCCGTTTCGCGTCCTTCGTTGGCGATATAAATCACCTTCCTGCCATGAATGTCTTCGTAGGTCACGTAAGGTTTCCGCGCCCGCGACTCGCAGGTGGCAATGTCGATAATGTAATAGTCGTCGGTCTGACGGATGTCGACAAGATTTTCCGACTGGAAATAGAAATTGCTGGTATTGAACCGGATAAATTGGTTGGTTGCCTCAAATACCGTTAGCGGATCGTGCTCAAACGAGATATGGTCAGGATAAATATAAGAAGGTTTCAAGCCAACGACGGCATTGTCCCAGCGACCGTTTTGTCTGACAGTAAGATTGGCATAGTCCTGCACGTTGCCCGACATGATGTCGTTCAAGGTGGCTTTAACGTTAAGTTGCTGGTGGGTGTCGGAAAGGGTCAGATCGTCGGTATAACGCGGCACAGTAGCCCCGACGTGTGCCTTTTCGTCCAACACCATGAAACGGCGTGTGAAATACAGATTGTTTTCGCTCATGTCGCTGCCATAGACAATAAGCAGGTAGTTGCCCGAAAGCAAAGGCACCATGTCCTCGTTGGGAAACACAAACCTGTAATTGACATAGTCGATCAGCGTATTCACCGAATAGGAATAATCATCGATACGCCCCGACTCATAACCCGACACATAGTTGAGGCGCTGCATGTCGGTAGGCTGCCAGTCGTGGGTGCAATGGATAAACGTATAATTCAACACGTTTGCCTCATTGCCAAGGACATCGAAAGAAAGGGTAAGCCCCCCCATCACATTGCCAAGTGTGATGATAGGTTCGGCGGTCTGGTCGCCACCGGCATAAAGCAGAACGGTGCGCACATCGTCCTTGTAGTTGATATTGTCGCAAACGGGATAATGCTGCGCATAAAGACCAAGCGACAACAGCATCAGAAGTATCAGCAATGTTTTTCTCATTTTCATAGCGGTTTGATGATGGTGATCACAGCCGACAAAGGCTTTCATTAGGGCACAAAGATACTAAGAAGTTGTTTCAAAGGCATCAAGTAATGGTCCAAAGTAACAGAAACCCAATATCAAACCGTTCCATCCAATTTCACCTGATACAAGCTCTTTCGATGATTGATGCCTGTTGGATAGAGGAAATACAGTACCCCATTATGGATTCTCATTTTTTGCGCAAAAGGATACCCGCTTAGGTCATAGACAAACTCTGCCGTGCCTTTTTCCAAATTGATGTGTTTCAAAGTGTAGATGCCATCGACGACAACGAAGGTGTAAAATTCTTTTCGGGCCATATCATACATCATTTCATGCTTTCAATAATACGCACCAAGCTTGCAAGCTCATTTTTCCTTGAGCGGGTTTTGTACAAGTCAAACAAATCCAATTCATAATCGGGCGAAAAACCATACGAGACTTCTTGATTTTCAAAGTCATAACATCGCCCAATATTAATCATCGCCTTGATGCCCGAAGGCAAAACAAAGTAATAAGGCTGGGCATTGGCTCCGGCGGTCTTCTCGCCCATAAACACGACACGTTTGTTTTGGGACAGCTTTACGGCAAAAAACTCAGCAGCCGACACCGTTTCGCGCCCCATCAGAACATAAATGTTGCCGTGATAACGCTGGGAAGCCGGTACAGGATTCTTGACCCTTTCATACTCCGGTTCCTGATAATTGCGGCTTTCAAAGGAATGGTTCAGGTAGTATTCTTGCTTTTTTGAAACATCAATCTCAACTTCTTTGTTTGCATCGGAAATGAAATATGAAGACGCTTTCACGCTTGAATTACTTACACGATTCAGCTCCGGCGGACCGAAAATGCTATCATTATCCACCAAATAGCCAATGACCGTATCGCAAAACGAACTGTATCCTCCCATGTTGTAGGATATGTCAACAATCAGGTTTTCAGACTTTTGTATATCGTCATAATTTTCGATAAAATAATCCGAGAAACTTTGGTTGCAGGCGGTCAATGTCAAACTATACTCCTTTTGATGCGATATATGCCCCACTCAACAATCAGGAACATGTAAAGGTAACCAATGAAAACATCGCCTGGATTATGAATGAAATCGGCGCTTTTGATTTGTATTTGCAAAACCAAACCGTAAATAATGCGACAGATTTTGAGGCCCGAAATAGCATCACCACCGGTCGTAACGTAGTGCCACATATCCCAGAGGGCGACTTTACCGTGCAAAACGGTAGCGGTAAGGTGATTCTTCGTAGTGAAGGCACGATTCGGTTAAAGAATGGAACACATTTGAGACCGGCGGGAACAGGGATTGTTCATGTTTATGCTTCAAATTTCTTATGTGAGTCCTTGTTTATATTGCCACAGAATCCCTCAGGACGAAACACCGAGCTTGGAGAAACGGAACCTGAGGAACAGACTACTACAGAGATTCATGAAAGCAGAACCCAAACAAGTACCGAAAAACTTCCGCGGAACCATCCCAATCCTTGTAGCGATTATACGACCATCGAATATGAATTGTCAACGACCGCAAAAGTGGAAATCGATGTGTACAACCTTATGGGCTTGAAAAAAAATGTTTACCGTTGAAGACTACCAGAATATGGGGGCGGGACGGTACACCACCACGGTCAACACCTCATCGCTTTCCACCGGAATGTACATTGGCATTATTAGAGCCAATGGTGAAACAAACGGCGTGTTGAAAATGCAAGTGATAAAATAGAAGCGCTATGGATAAGGTGCAGAAAAAAGGGAAAAAAAGACTGTTGGTACCCTTGTTTGCAATGATTTCCGTTGTTGTCTTTCTTTGGGAAGGTTGCCGTCAGGGAAACCACAAAGAACACCCCTTGTCCTCTCAAATAACAAATGGGGAGCTGACCGAAGCCCAAGCCGACAGCTTAAAAGAAAGACTCCTTGAAAAATTTCTATGAGCGGATGCGGCGATGGAATGCCCTGCATGTCGGAATTCTACATAGGGAAAGCGACAAATGAGCCTGCGCCTATCGACACATCGAAAAAGGACAAGGAGTTTTACAGGAGGATGCGAGAGTTTGGGTCTTTGCATCATGTCTTCTGTTCCGGCGCCCCGATTGCTCAATATAGCCCATCACTATTTCTCCTTTGTTGAGTACAGCTTCTTCCATAACTTACACATAACGTTTGCCCTCGCTTTCGGTTTCATCGCATTGAAGGGTCAGTAAGTGCTTGATGGTCGCCTCCATGTCGTCTTTTCGCACAATCACAAAACCCTTTCGGGTGTTGATGTCCCTCAGGCTGGCACAGGCAACCGGACAGCCGCAAACCACAGCAACACAATCGAAAACATCGTCGCTGCTGACCGCCTGCACCTCGCAATGGCCAAACGCCTCTTTCAGCCTTCGGACAAAGGCCATCCTGTCAAATTTCGGGTTACATCCTCCGCAGTATTTTATTCCTATTTTCATCATCGCATATCCTTTATGAAACCTATCGGCTGTGGCTCTACACAACTTTTCCAAAAAAACCTTTCCGAATGGGCAAAAATAGCAATTCCTGAGGAATTTCACATAATGCCGCCTTGCAAGAAAGCAAGCATCAGAAAAAATCGATACTTTTGGATCGATTTTATGCCTTTTGGTCTCCTTGCTCTTGAAAAAAACGTACCTTTGCAGCGAATTTGAAAAACGGTTTTTATCGCATCATGTCGTCGATTATCAAAATAAAAAAAGGATTGGACATCCATCTTTCCGGGAAAGCGCTTTTATCCGCAGAAAGCATTGAACCACAATTATTTGCCATACAACCCACCGATTTTATCGGTTTGCTGCCCCGCCTGCTTGTACATGAAGGCGACAGTGTAAAAGTTGGGACACCACTGTTTCACAACAAGCATGACGAACGCATTCAGGTAGTGGCGCCTGTTAGCGGCACGGTAAGCGCCATCCTACGCGGACCGAAAAGACGGCTGGATGCCATTGTAATTGCATCGGACGGAAAATACGAATCGCTGGAATACAACATGGGCACGTTGGATGCCGGTACCATCCGTCAGCTTTTGCTTGAGAGCGGTCTTTGGGCATTGATACGGCAACGTCCCTACTCCGTTGTCGCCAACCCCGACCAATCCCCGAAGGCTTTTTTCATTTCGGCTTTCGACAGCGCGCCCTTGGCTCCGGACTTGGATTTCGTTATCGAACACTTCCCCGAATCGTTTCAGAAAGGTCTCGACATCCTTTCGATACTGAGCGACAAAAAGCTACATCTTTGTGTCCATGCCAAGAAAACCCAAAGCGAAGTGTTTTTGAAAGCCCGCAACGTAAACCTGCACCGTTTCAGCGGTCCCCATCCCAGCGGCAACATCGGCACCCAAATCAACAAGATCGACCCCATTGGGAAAGGCGACACCGTTTGGTACTGCACTCCGCAAGACGTGGTCAACATCGGGCGTTTTTTCAGCACCGGCCGCCTCGACTTTACCCGTATCTTCGCCGCCGCAGGCTCCTCGCTGTTGCAACCGCATTATTTCAAGACCCGTCTCGGCGCACCCGTCAAAGCGATGGTGGACGATAGAACCAAGGACAACTGCCGTTTCATCAGCGGCAATGTGCTGACGGGCACAAAAACCGACAAGGACGGTTTCGTGGGTTTCTACCACAACATGATCACCGTGATACCCGAAGGCGACCAGCGGCACGAGATGTTAGGCTGGATCTGGCCGGGGTTTTTCAAGTTCAGCGTATCGAGGACATTCCCGTCGGGATTCGTGCCGCCCGTGCTCCATCCGAGTTTCGAACTCGACACCAACATGCACGGCGAAGTCCGGCCGTTTGTCGTCACCGGCAAGTTCGAAAGCGTTTTCCCATTCGACATCTATCCGCTGCAACTCATCAAGGCGTGTATGGTCGAAGACATCGACCTGATGGAAAACTTAGGCATCTACGAAGTGGACGAAGAGGATTTCGCCCTGTGCGAGTTCATCGACACCTCGAAAAACAACATACAGCAAATCATCCGCAAGGGACTGGATCTGATGAGAAGAGAAAATGAATAAAAAACATCATCCTCTTTACTATTAATGGGGATGGATAATGAAAAAAAATCACCAATTATGGGGAGGATGACAAAGAGAAGATACGCTATTTTTGCAGCGTTTTTATATTAAACTAAACTTGAACTATTGCAATCATGTTCGATTTTAAATTAAAAGTCGCACTATTAATAATAATAGCTGCCTTAGGAATGGCTTTATTGGGGTGCAAAAAAGAGGGTTTAATGGATCAGGACTCCTCTATCGAAAACGACCGTGAAATCCGTTTCGACCGGCAGCCTTCAACTCGGAGTTCTTCTTATTCGAAACCCGGGAATATTGCAGACAAAGCCATTGTTCTTGGCAACATTATTAACGACCCCTACAAGGTGGATAACATGCAGGCTGCCTACGACAACATCAATGACGGCACAGCTCCAATTGCAAGTATTAAAGCGAATTACCGTTATGTCCGCATATTACCGGCCAACAAGGAACAACTTAACGCTATTGAATCTGATACAAGCCTTGTTTTGTTCGACTATCCACTACACTATGAAATCCTAGTATTTGGGACATATTATCACGACCCGTCGGTGGCCGATGCCGACCAAACATGGCTTTATTGCGTGGTTCCATCGGATTACCATTTTCCATCAGGCATCAATGAAGAACTGATATATCATGTGTACATTCCTCCCACTTCGGCGAAGGGCGATTTTTACGACCGTCTGGAAGAAGAAGCCTACAACGTTGCAGGATGCGATGACGATAACGACGGAACGAAAACTTCAACCGCAAGTTGGTGGACTCCCTCGGCAACGATAAGAGCATGGGACGATGTTGTAAACGGCTACATCGTACTTCAAGGAGTAAAAGTGAGGGCAAGGCGCGGCACGAAAGTGGGCGTTGGAATAACCGATAGCCAAGGAAGATGCAAAGTGGACAGAGACTTTAAAAAAGATGTTTATTACTCCATTAAATGGGAATCAGGAAGATGGGACATTAGAAACGGATCTCTCGGTCAGGCATATTACCATGAAAACAAGAAAATGCATTCCCACTGGGATTTTTACATTGCCAATAACGGCTCGTCCATACTATACGCCTCTGTCCACAGGGCAGCCTACAAGTTCTTTTACGGCAACAGGCTGGGATTGAAAAGCCCCGCTCTACCATACGGGAAAACAAAAATAGGCGTTTACAATCGGAATCCCTGGTGGGGAAGCGGCTGCTGCTGGGGGACATGGAGCCTATTGGGCATTATCCCCGACATAAGGGTTGCCCATTCGCACACAACTCCGACAAGCGAGGTGTTCGCCACCGCGATTCACGAACTCGGACACCAGTCGCATCTGCTTTTTATCGGAAAAGGAACCTACATCCAATTGACCAAAGAAATACATGAGAGTTGGGCCACTGCCGTGCAATGGAAGCTGACCAACCATCATTACAATGAAGAGCAAGAACAAGATTTATATACATATTATTATAATTGCCAGGAATGGTTTCCTGGTAATAAAGGGAAGGGAAAGACTTCCTGTTATACACCAATATTCATAGATTTAATGGATTATTTTAATCAGAGAAAATCCGGTTCACAATACCCCAATGATTTGATTGGATGGTATGAAATATCATACATTCAGAACAAAATTCTTTCATCTTCTTATGGATTATCAAGTCTTAAGGACGCATTGAAAAGTAATAAAATAAACGGGGTTACAAACAACCAAATTGATGAATTAATGGCTAAATATTGGGGACAACATTATGTGCGCTAATTTTTTGACATAAAATAAAACCGAATAACAAATCATGAAAAAGTTATTTATTCCATATCTATCCGTTTTGTTAGCATGCTGTTCATGCCAGTATGACCCCAGCTACCACGAAGAGTACTATGTTTTGAACAAACTGCCATACGCCGTGCGCGTTTGCACCAATCACCACCCAATTTCCCTCACGGATTCCATTATCACCACTGTGGTTGAGCCGGATAACGAAGTGTTATTCATCGATTCCCATAAAAGTGCATACGGCAACTCCGGCAATGATGAGTTTTATGAATGGATCTGCGAACAACACTTTGTTATGTTCAACGATAGTATCAAGATACAATATGACACTTCAACAGTTGGATTTGATAAAACCATGTGGAAAAAGAGTTGCTGGGAACTTATGTATTACAACGGACAGCCACGCAATACACATTACAAACTGCGTTACACCATCGACGAGCAAGACTACCAAAATGCACTCAAGCAGTGCGGTTATGGAAAGAAACAGGAACACCGACCAAATGATTGACAACCACATGGCTCTTTACTGGAACAGAATCTATTCAAGAAATCCTGACTAATCCATACAAACAGTTTCAAAATGAACAAAATCACAATCGCCACCTGTATTACGGCTTTTTGTGCAGCCGTGCTGCATTCATGTGTATATGAGCCTTATTATATCGACAACTATCTGGTATCGAATAAATTTTCCGAACCGGTAAGGATTTTCAAAGGATACACCACGGATTCCTCCTTTGTCCATACGGACTCCCTCTTTATTGAGAAAAACAATGAGATGGAGTTTTATGAGGATAGAAGGAGCCGTCATTGGTCTCCATTTGACAGTGATGAAGAATTTATATTTCCGTTTTCAAACCTATACTTTCATTTGTGTTTTAACGACAGTGTTTCTGTCTTCTACAAAGATTTCGACTCCTCCTTTGCTAAAAGCATGAGCCGAACAGCATGTTGGGCAATCCTATCGGAACACCACACCATGGG
>JBGYXG010000118.1:0-10881 GCA_041842465.1 Candidatus Limimorpha sp. | reverse complement strand
TTATCAATATTGGCGAATGCTCTTGACAGCAACGATCTTCAAACCGTATTGACTACATGTCAATCAGTGAAAAGTCGTGTAATAAATGAATGCGGTGAAGAAGAAAAAGCATTAATGGAATATTCAATTGATATTTGTATTGCTTCTTCACAATATTGGTCAGGAAATATTGATAATTGGATTCAATCATTTGGAATTCAAGAAACTAGATGGTTTAACTGGGGAAGCCTGCCTAAATCTGATATTGCAGGAGGTATAGGAGGTGCTATTGGTGGCGCAGTAGTTGGAGGAGGTGCAGGTGTAATTCCTGGTGCAGTAGGAGGTGCTGTCGGGACATCCGCTACAGATGCTGTCTTGCAGATTCTAAATCACTTTTTTTAATCAACTAGAACAAACAACGTTATGAATCAACCAACAATTAAGCAAATTCTTGCAAGTGCCATCGGGGGAGCAATTGCCTTTCTCATCCTGTTTCTTATCAACTATGGAAAGCCAAATGCGTCAGCCAAGGCTATTTATTTAGGACTGGGATGCGCCATTGGAATATTTATTGCTTTCCGTATCAAACAGGCCTTGAAAAGAAAAAAATCCTGCAATTAGAAAGATGCGGCATGATAATGACAGCCTGAAAGGATTAGGTGCTGGCTTCAAAAAGCTATCTTGGAGGCTTTGCCATGCTCAACCGTCAAGCCACATCAGCAAGAGGCTGTGTCAAAAATTGAATTTTGACACAGCCTCTTGCTGATGTGGGTAAGAATGTGTATAGCGCAAGGTGTTATGACTGAAGCTAAAATGCCTTACTTCAGCAGTTTTTTCTTCAAAGTCTCAATCTTATCAGCGGTCATCATGCCGAAAACAGGGCAAAAGACCAATACTATGAGGATTTTTCGGGCCTGTTAGCACGGTTTTCTGCCTAAACAAGATTGCATAAATTGTATCGAAGCGAAAAAACACTTGTATCTGAAAAATTTTAATCGATTGATAAACAAATGATTGTGAAAAATTCGTTCAAAAAAAACTTGTATCTGCCGAAAATAAACTTGTACATCTATTGACAGCATGATTCGATGCCCTAACTTTGCCGCAACAATCAACACCTAACTGATATGCTGGGAAATAAGAATGGCATGAAAAATTGGCGGTGGCTGCGATGCTGTGTGTACCTGCTTTCCATCAATTAATCCTCATTAATGGTGATTGATTTACTGAAAAATCACCATTTATTGTGTGAGGTGAAGATGGACAAATGCCTTAATATGGCAATATGGAATATTCTTGTCATTGCACTTGAACAATCAGGAAGATGAAACACGACAGGCCGTTTTGACGGAAATGCACAAAATATGTCAGAAAAATACTTTTTATTCATAAAGAACATTTTTTTATCCATAATGTCATTATCAAATGAAAAATAGAATCAAAATAGCCGCATTGCTGTTGGCCTTAGCTTGCTCCGGCACGGCAAGCCCTCAGGAAACCGACAAGGTGGACGGAACGGACCTGAAAAGAGAGTGCCGGCAAATGGCGCAAACTATGGCGGAACGGCATGAGTGGGTGGGTGTCGACATGCGCATGGAACGATTCTGCGATGGAATGCCGCTTTTCACTCACGACAAAAGGTTCATCTTCCATTATGCGGATGATTTCTCCATCTTTTATCATCAAAAGGACTTTGAGGTCTTTTCCTGCCTGACCAAAAAACACTTTCGCGTGGTGGACAAGCAAAACCTCGACCTGATACAATATGATAATGACGAAACAGACACTTTGGGCAATTTTCTCACATTTGGCGTGGTGAACGGTGCATTAAGAGAAACCATGGGCTTCCCGTTCTTTGTCTATCCGACTGTTTTGGGGCAGGCTGAAGTTTTTCCGCTTTCGTATTACGGCAAGACCGTCATGAAGCTACATCAGAAGGACTACCTTGTGTATTCGGCGACTTCTGAAATCGAAGACAGCTCCAATCCGGGGAGGACGCTAAAAGGCGACCTACGTTTCTTTATTGACACGAGCACCGGATTGCTCGACAGCGTTTACGCAGTGCATCTGCAAGACGACAATCGTTACGAGTCGTATTACTCTTTCGGCAACTTCGACTTCTCCAACCGGCAGGCCTATATCGATTCGGTTTTCAACTTTGATGCGGAAGCCTACTCGCGTTATTCGAAGAACAAGGCTTGGAACTCGACCAGTACAGATTCCGGGACGTCCGGCAAGAGAACGGAAAGCGAACTGTTGCGCTTTCCCGTAGTCAGCTTGAAAAACGACACCCTAAACTTAAGTAACGCCAATGGTTGGATATTACTCAACTTCTGGACGTTCAACTGCCCGCCATGCATTCAAAACCTAATGCATTACGGACACGAGCGGGATTCGCTGGGATGCCGGGTGCTCGAAAAACATGGCATTGCAATATGGGCAGTGAATTACATGTCTGACAACATGGATCTTATTGCCCGTATAGGAGAAAAAACCGGCTGTTCCGACATCGTGTATTCGGCTAAGGGCATGAATAATTTTTTCACCTTCAACTACCTTGGCTATTATTATCTCTTCGCACCCAACAAGGAAATCGTTTTTGAAACATGGGATTTGGGCGACTATTCCAAACTCCTCAAGGCCAAAGCCGATTACGAAAAACAAAACCAAAGCAAATAAACCATGAGAAAAACATTGATTATCATATTCATAATTATTGCGGCTGTCGTGCAAGCCAACGCCCAGAATGCCAACAACCCGAAAATCGCTTTTGAAGCAATCACTCACGATTCCGGCACCATTGCGCAAAACAGCGACGGGACCCACGTTTTCCGGTTCTCCAACGACGGCAAATCTCCGCTGCTCGTCACTTCGGCGTTTTCTTCATGCGGATGCGTAATTCCGGAATGGCCCAAGGAGCCTATCATGCCCAAGCAAAAAGCCAGTGTGAAAGTGAGGTACAACAGAAGTAAACCGGGGGCGCTTCACGAAAGTAATAGTCGTGAAATCAAACGATCCACAATCGCCCAAAACGGTTTTGCGAATTAATGGCGTAGTTGCCGAGCCTTCCCCAAAGAACCCCAATCTGTCAATCCAATAAATCTCCAGATCGAATGCCATGATGTCGCTGCCAATATCTATCGCGCACAACGATCCTCTTGTCAAGAATCGTCTAATAGACCGGCTACAGGAGGCTTTTTCGGGCGTGTAAGCACGGTTTTCGTCCCTAACAAGATTGCAAAATTGTAACGAAACCAAAAAAAACACTTGTATCTGAAAATTTTTATTTCATTTATAATCAATTGATTATAAAAACTGATAGCAAATATTCTTGTACCTTTTGAAAATAAACTTGTACATCTATTGACAGCATGATTCGATTTCCTAACTTTGCCGCAACAATCAACTCCTAACTGATATGTTTGGAAATAAGAATGGCATGAAAAAATGGCGGTGGCGGCGATGCTGTGTGTACCTGCTTTTCAATTAATACCAATTAGAAGCTGTTTAAAAATGGATAAAAAAGAGTTGTATGGACGATAAAAAAAGTTATATAGATAATTGGTAATCAGTAGGTTAATTGGATATTTATTCGTATCTTTGTGGTTTCCGATCATTTAGGTATGAACAGAGGATACCCAACTAACCCTACCGATAATCAGTGGCAAATATTGCAAAAAATTCTGGAACCAACGGCAGGAAAAAGAAAATATTCGCTCAGGAACATCGTGGACTGCATACTCTACATCAACAAGACAGGCTTCCAATGGCGGATGATTCCCAAGGACTTCCCTTCATACAACCTTGTGTTCTACTACTTTACGAAGTGGAAGCGCGAGGGTGTCTTTGAGGACATGATGGACACGCTGCGGGAGAAGCTGCGCGCCTCGCTTGGAAGAGAGGAAAGACCAAGTTGTGGTTGACTCGCTGGGATTCCCGATGGCCGTCTCCGTCCACAAAGCGAACATACATGACAGCAAAGGCGCAGAATCGGCATTGGAGAAACTTGCCCACAAGTTCCCGAGGCTGAAGAAGATGCTTGCCGACGGTGGCTACAGGGGCGATGAACTGAAGGAGATGGCCCGCAAGACGCTTGGATGCCAACTTGAAGTCGTGCTTCGACCCGACGAAAGCACTATACAGAAGTTCAATGTCATCCCCTTGAGATGGATTGTCGAAAGGTCTTTCGCTTGGCTGTACAACTTCAGGAGGATTGCCTTGGACTATGAGTTCTACTCCGAATCCTCAGAGGCCATGATTCAAATCGCCTTCTCGAAAATCATGCTTAACAAATTATTGAATTGAAATTTAAACAAACTCTAAGTGTAATTTATATAATTGCAAAATTTCGTGTTTCCATCGGATTATCGTTGCAAAAATACTCTTTTTTGTTGTTGAAAACGAAAGTTTTTGAAAATGTTCATACATATCTTTGGCTTTTGAAAATCAAAAAGGACGACTGGATTTTGGTCGTCCTTTTCTTTGGCAGGATACAAGCCAACGCTCAAATATTCAATATTCTTGCAAATGGCATCCTCTACCGTGGTAAGTCAATCTTTCAGCAGGCGTTCAACCTCTTGCATCAGTTCGTCACCATTCAGGTTACGGCCAACGATCAGGCCGTCTTTCAGCAGTATGTTTTGCGGAATGAAAGCGATGGCGTACTTTTCTGCTGTGGCATTGCTCCAGCCTTGCAAGTCGGAGACGTGAGTCCAAGTAAGTCCGTCTGTTTTAATGGCTTCCAACCAAGCTTTGCGCTGTTTGTCATACGATACGCCGAGTACGTCGAATCCTTGTTCATGAAAATGGTTGTAAACCGTCACAACATTGGGATTTTCCTTGCGGCAGTCGGGGCACCATGAAGCCCAGAAATCTACCAACAGCAGTTTGGTATTGGCGGCAAGCTTCGACAAAGTGACTGGGTTCCCGGCAGTGTCGTTTTGTGTGAAATCAATAAGAGGCTGTCCGGTTTCAACGCGGTCGAGCTTGGTCACATACACTTTGGCGCGTTCAAGGTTGCTTGAAGTAACCAACGTGTCGAGGTTGTCAATCATATTGTGTATCTCGCAGGTCGTAAACGCCCATTTGTAGTTGTAGAGCACATAATGGGCCACCACATCGCTCTTGTTGTCCCACACATAGTTGAAGCAATACATCTTTTGTTCCACTTCTTTGTCGGCATATTGCGATTTCAGTCGGGCAAAAAGGGCGGTATCGCCGGTTGTCTTTGCTGTTTCTGTCAGTGTGCCGATAGAATCAAGCTGTTTGTCGAATGCTTGATAACCTTGCTTGAAAGCTTCTAAACGAGCTTGGGTTTCCGAAGCAGCGATTACTAAGTTGTAGGGCTGTTCGCGGTCGCCGGAAACAGTAACATCTTTATTGTCGGTGAAAAACGAAACTGGCCGCCGCCAGTTTTCCATCAGGATGGAATACATTTCATTATCAGACGAAACGGGCGTATTGAACATGGCAGTTCCTTCTGTGATTTGGGCTGAATCAAGGGTTTGGATTTCCTGTCCTGTCACCTTTTGCAAATATACCTTTGCGCCTTCGGCATGATCCATATCGACCGTCACCTTAAAAGTAGGAGTGGTCGTGGTGGTGCAGGCTGCCAGCAGTAAACCACAAAAAACAGAAGCTATATTTTGAATATTCATCATCTTAAGGATTATGGCAGTAGTTCGGCTAATTTGTTCATCAGATCTTCGCCTCTAAGACCCTTGGCGACGATGGTTCCCGTTGAATCGATCAGGAAGTTGCTGGGAATGAAATTGATGACATAAGTGTTGGAAACATTGCCTTCCACATCACGAAGTTGTGTCCAAGGCAACTTGTCATCATAAACGGCTTTTTTCCAGTTTTCGGCATTGTCGTCCAGCGAAACGCCGATAACATCAAAACCTTTGTCGTGGTATTGATTGTAAGCGGCCAGCACGACAGGATTCTCTCCGCGGCAGGGGCGGCACCACGAAGCCCAGAAGTCGATGAGCGTGTATTTGTTGCCGACAATCAGGTTCGATACCGTGATATTTTCACTCTCATTTATGGATGGCAGTGTGAAATCGGAATAGGAATGACCGGGTTCAACATTTTCCATTTTTGTAATGTATTGGTTCAGCTGGTCAAGATACATGGAGGGATTTTCGTTTCCGAATAAATTGGAGAACCTCTTCAACTCTTCGTAAGAATAATCACGTCTTGATTTGTTGAGAATGTAGTGTGACAAAAAGTCGTCGGAATGTTCTTTCAAGTAGTTCATGTAAAATTCAGCTTGTTCCTTCATAATGTTTTCGCCTACCTTGTTGAGCGAGTCTATCATTAAGCTGTCTTGAACCATGTAAGCTTCCTGCATCTTTCCATAAAGGGCTTCAACCTCTTGATAATAAGTGTTCTCTTGTTTCTTGAAGGCATTGAATTTCGACTGCGTTTCCGATCCAACGACTTCCATATCGTTAGATTCTTGCATTTTGTCGATAATGGTCACATACTTGTTGTCGGGGAAGAATTCTATGACTCCCAGTGTTCCTTTGATATTCAGGCCGTACACCATTTGAGGATCTCCAAAAGGAGCTTTCAAAATGGCGGCACCGTTAATCACCATTGCAGAGTCGATGTTGACGGGCTTCTCGTTTTCGAACTTTTGCAGGTAAAGCATGGTGCTGTCGGCATTATTCATGCGGACATCCACTTTGAACACATTTTTCTCACAGGCGGTAAGGCCGGCGAGGAGAATAAATAGAAATAATACTGGTTTTTTCATGATGTTATGATTTAATTGATGTTTATTGTAGGGTTTGTTGTTCAAATTTTTTGTTCTAAAATCTTATCTTTGTATAAGTTACATAGCACTTCAATCGTTCTTCTTCTTGTCGGTCTTGAAAAGATACAGGATGATCAAAACGAGAAAAATCGATACGGGAGTGCTTAGCAGGATACGCAGTAAGGATTGTCCAATCAACCTGAAGCTGAATGTCTCTAAAAGAAACAATGCAAAATGATGCAGAATGACCATGCAAAGCGTATAGCGCAAAAACCACGGGAATCCCAAATGCTCAATGGTCGGCTCATGGATATTCTCTAATTTTTGATTGCCAGAAATGATTCTAATGATAGCAGGTCTGCAAAAGGCGATGAGGGTTGTCGATGCAGCATGCAAGCCCAGTGTGCCCATAAATAAATCTATGACGATTCCCAAACCAAAACCCACTAACAACAGCGGGATTTTCGGCATGTTGACAGGGAGCAGCATGATGAAAATCATGTAGATGTATGGGTGTACATAGCCACCAAAGCGGATATGGTTGACAATGAGCACTTGTGCCGCAACCAGTCCAACAAATCTCAATATCATCTTAATGGTCGTGTTCATGGTTCAGGCAATCTGAATGTCAAGGAATCGATTTCCTTTTTATTTGTATTTTGAATGACATACACCCACCTTAAAGTGGAGAAATTGGTTGCAAATTTAATCTTTGCCTGGTTCAGGTCTCCAGCAGGAGAAACAAGTACCTCCTCAATGGTGCCTACCATCATGTCTTCTGGGAAAACATAGGAGAACGAGCTTGTGACAACAGTATCTCCTTTATTGAGCACAAGATGGGTGGGAATATCTTCAACCGTTCCGTAACGGAAATTATTGGTTTTCCATCGGAGATTGGCCAGATGTTGGTTATCCTTAAAACGAACACTGGTAACGGAATAGTTGTGCAACAGACTGATGATGGTGGCGTAATGTCTGCTCACGTCTACAACGATGCCAACAATACCGTCAGTGGAGATCACACCCATGTCTTTTTCAATGCCATCGGCGCGCCCTTTGTTGATGGTGATGTAGTTGTTGGTTTGGCTGATGCTGTTGTTGACTACTTTTGCAGGAATGAATTTGTAGATGCAATTGCTGTCTGACACGTGCAGCTCTTCATTGCAAGTGTCGGTATCAAAAGCAAGCCTTTCACGCAGTCTGGCGTTTTCTTCTGCCAGTTGTTTGTTCGTTTTTTTCAGGCGAAAATAATCGCCTACATCCGATCCGATTTCATATACCCAGCCTACAGCGTCATTCGTTACGTTGAATATGACCTGTCGGTGGAAGCCAAGACTTGAAGCCAGCAAAATCACACATCCCACCTCTATGATCAGGAAGAGGATGACGGAAAAGTGCTTCTGGATAAAACGAATCAGGTTGTACATGCTGAAAACGTTTTAAGCATCCATGATGGTCGTATGACGCAGCGTCTTCATCATTTGATGAGGAAGGTGAATCGGTCGAAGTTCTTGAGCGCGATACCTGTTCCACGGGCTACGGCACGCAACGGATCTTCGGCCACGTGAATGGGTAGCTTGGTTTTGGCAGCGATTCGTTTGTCAAGACCACGTAGCAAGGCTCCGCCGCCAGTGAGGTAGATACCGGTGCGGAAAATATCGGCAGCCAGCTCGGGAGGAGTGTGTTCCAAGGCGTTCAACACGGCGGTTTCAATTTTCATGATGCTCTTGTCGAGACAGTGCGCGATCTCGGAATAGTTCACCTTGATTTCCTTCGGAATGCCGGTCAGCATGTCACGGCCTTGGACAGCAAAATCCTCGGGCGGATTGTCGAGTTGCGGAATGGCGGCTCCAATCTCGATCTTGATGCGTTCAGCTGTGCGTTCGCCTACGATGATATTGTGCTGTTTGCGCATGTATTCTTCAATATCGGCGTTGAAATCGTCGCCTGCGATGCGTATCGACATGTTGTTGACGATGCCTCCCAAGGCAATGACGGCGATTTCGGAAGTGCCGCCGCCTATGTCGATAATCATGTTGCCGGTCGGTTCAAGCACATCGATGCCGATGCCGATGGCGGCAGCCATGGGTTCGTGGATCAGACGTACTTCTTTTGCTCCCGCTTGTTCGGCGGAATCCTTTACGGCGCGTTCTTCCACTTCGGTGATGCCCGAAGGAATACAGATAACCATTTTCAGCGAAGGCGGAAACAGGCTGTTCTTGAAATTAATCATCTTGATCATTTCACGCATCATATATTCCGCCGCCTGAAAGTCGGCAATGACACCGTCGCGCAGTGGGCGGATGGTTTTGATGTTCTCGTGTGTCTTTCCGTGCATCATCATGGCGCGTTTACCGACGGCAATGATCTTTTTTGTATCGCGCTGCATGGCTACAATGGAAGGCTCATCAACAACAACTTTGTCGTTGTATATGATGATGGTGTTGGCCGTTCCAAGGTCGATGGCTATCTCCTTGCTGAGAAATGAAAATAATCCCATATCTGTTGTTGTTAGTTGTTTATCGTTAGTTTGTTTTCTGGCATTGCACCTGCCAAGATTATTAATGTCTGAAATGTCTGAATCCCGTGAATACCATGCTAATGCCGTTTTCGTTGCAGCAATCGATGGATTTCTGGTCGCGCACCGAACCGCCAGGTTGAACGATAGCCGTTACACCGGCCTGATGCGCCAGCTCCACACAATCCTTGAACGGGAAGAATGCATCGGAAGCCAACACGGCACCTTGAAGATCGAACCCGAAGGAATGCGCTTTCTCAATGGCTTGCTTCAAGGCATCGATGCGTGATGTTTGTCCGATTCCCGAGGCTACGAGTTGGCCTCCCTTGGCAAGAACGATGGCATTGGACCGGCTGTGTTTCACAATCTTGTTGGCGAAAACCATGTCGTCGGTTTCTTGCCGGGTGGGAGCTTTTTGTGTGATGGTGTTGAAGTCGCCTGCATTCTCAGTGTGAAGGTCGCGGTCCTGTACCAAAAAACCGTTCAATGCGGTTTTAACCGTTTGTTTACTGAACTTCTGGTCGTTCAGTTTTAGTATCACTCTGTTTTTCTTTGAAAACAGAAGGTCGAGCACGCCGGGTTCGTAGCTGGGAGCCACAAGGACTTCCACAAAGAGCTTGTTGATTTCTTCCGCCGCTTCAAGGTCAATGGGGCGGTTGCACACCAGCACGCCGCCGTAGGCCGATACGGGATCGCCGGCAAGAGCGTCGAGATAGGCTTGTTTGACGGTCGGACGACATGCCAGACCACAAGGATTGTTGTGTTTCAGGATGGCAAACGTAGGTTCGTCAAATTCATGGATCAGGTTAATTCCGGCGTCAAGGTCAAGCAGGTTGTTGTATGACAGTTCTTTGCCGTGTAATTTTTCAAACAGGTTGTCCAACCGACCGTAAAACACTCCTTTTTGGTGCGGATTTTCGCCATAGCGTAATTCCGTGCAGGTGTTTTCGCCAATGCGCAGCACACGGCTTGCATCGTCTTTTGAAAACCAGTTGTAAATGGCTCCGTCGTAATGCGAACTGACGGCAAACGCATAACTGGCAAAACGGCGACGGTCGTCTAACGAGGTTTCTCCATGCTGATTTTCAAGTATTTGTTTTAGCTCTGCATAGTAGTCTCGCGATGGAACGATGAGTACGTCATTGTAGTTTTTAGCACCGGCGCGAATCAGCGAAATACCGCCAATATCGATTTTTTCGATAATCTGCGCTTCGTCATCGGTAGAGGCAACCGTTTCTTTAAAGGGATAAAGATCGACAATGACAAGGTCGAAGGCAGGAATCTCGTACTGCGCCATTTCCTTTTGGTCGCTTGCAAGCTGTGTGCGTCCCAAAATCCCCCCGAACACTTTCGGGTGCAAAGTCTTGACCCTGCCGCCCAATATCGAAGGATAACCTGTTAGCGACTCTATGGTTTTTACGGTGGGGTCGAGCTGTTTGACAAAGTCAAAAGTCCCGCCGGTAGCATAGATTTGCACCCCATTTTGTTGGAGTAATGCGACAATTTCATCCATTCCAGTCTTGTAAAAGACTGATATTAAGGCTGTTTTAACTTTTTTCAAGGTATCAAGATTTAGTATAAATTCAATATGCAAGAATAATAAAAAAAGCAATGCGAACAACGT
>JBGYXG010000117.1:0-4962 GCA_041842465.1 Candidatus Limimorpha sp. | reverse complement strand
GCCACGGCTACCATGGCGTCTGCCGACTTCCATGGGTTCGCTGCTGCCGCCCGCCTTACGGCCCGCCACACAGACCTCCACGGATAAGGGTGTTGTCTTTCCTTCTTACGTCCGCCACGTTTACGCTCTACGTTCCGAATACCCACCGGCTTCGCCTCGTTTTGCAGCCTTACCCGCGTATAAGCGCCCCGTATGCGGTTACTGTCCGTCAGACCGGACGTTTGTCGCAGGCTTCTTTCAGATTTCACCTCACGGCGGACACCCCTGCCCTTGGCTGTGTGGTTCCCCCTATTTGGGCCCACTCGGGACTTGCTACCGTTAGACAATGCTCATGCCGAGCTTACAACAAAAACGCCAGCATGATTCATGCCGGCGTTTTTTTATTCCATTTACTGTTCGTATCAAAGATTCCTTTTATCCCAATGCCACGTCCAGCACCATCATCAGAACAAAACCAGCCATCAGTCCCCATGTGCCCCAATGTTGGTTGTCGGAAAGGTTGGCATCGGGGATAAGGTCTTCGGCCACTACAAACACCATGGCACCTGCAGCAAAGGCCAACAGCCAAGGCTGAAGCACCACCAACTGCGACGCCAAAAAGAAACCCAGCAATGCCGCCACAGGCTCCACCGCCCCACTTCCCACGCCATACCAAAACGATTTGATACGGCTCTTTGTGACCCCATACATGGGCAAGGAAACAGCAGCTCCCTCCGGAAAATTCTGAATGCCAATTCCTAAGGCCAGACCCAATGCTGAAATCATGGCTTCGTGCGTACCGATTGCCATTGCTGCACCAAAGGCAAAACCTACCGAAAGCCCTTCGGGAATATTGTGGATGGTGACTGCCAGAAACAGCTTAACCGATTTCGCCACCTTGGAACGAGGACCTTCTTCTAAAAGCGTCCCTCCGTGAATGTGAGGCACCACCCTGTCGAGCAACATGAGAAACAGACCGCCCAACACAAAGCCAATAGCAGCGGGCAACCACGCCATACGCCCGAGTTGTTCCGAAGCGCCTTCTATGGAAGGAATCAGCAACGACCACACCGAAGCCGCCACCATGATACCGGCGGCAAAGCCCAATAACAAAGCATTCATGCGCTGTGAAATGCCTTTCTGAAACATGAATATCATCGCCGCACCCAAAGATGTCATGAGAAAAATAAAGGAAAACCCGATAATGATAGCAGTAGTGTTATAATCCATCGCAACAATTGTTTTTAGAATACAAAGGTAAGACATTCAAACAAAAGGAAAGCCATTTCGCTTGATTATAGTTTCATAGATTCAACCGGCAAGGAAAACAAATAACCGCAATCGCGTGCCAACGAATGAGGAAATGCCACATCGGCGTGAGGAGCAACGTTGAAAATGAAAAAAAGGTCTCCGCTATGTGCGAAGACCTTTTCATAACGGTGCGAATTATCAGTTTTCGAAGACCAAAGCGCCGTCTTTCACGCCAACCACAATAGGCTTGCTCTTGTCCACCTTGTCGGCCAGAATAAGTTTGGAAAGCTCGTTAAGCAGTTCACGCTGCATCATGCGCTTCACGGGACGTGCGCCGTATTGCGGGTCATAACTCTGTCGGGTGATCAAATCAACCGCAGCTTCCTCAATGCTGATTTCTATATCATTGTCTTTCAGCATCTTTTGAATCTGTCCAAACTGCAAGCGCACCACTTCGGCAATCTGTTCCTCGCTAAGCGCACGGAACATGATAATGTCATCGACACGGTTCAAGAACTCCGGACGCATGAACTTTTTCAGTTCTTCCATCACTTGGTTGCGTGTCTTTTCAAACTCCGCTTCGTCGCTGCCGTTTCCTGAGGCAGCAAGATTGCGCTGTATGATGGCGGATCCGATATTCGATGTCATGATGACGATGGTATTCTTAAAATCCGCCACACGTCCTTTGTTATCGGTCAGACGACCATCGTCGAGCACTTGCAGCAGGATGTTGAACACATCAGGATGCGCCTTTTCGATTTCGTCGAGCAAGATGACGGAATAAGGCTTGCGGCGCACGGCTTCTGTCAGTTGTCCGCTTTCTTCATAGCCCACATATCCCGGAGGCGCTCCAATAAGGCGCGACACGGTGTGACGTTCCTGATATTCCGACATGTCGATACGCACCATGGCGTTTTCATTGTCGAATAGGAACTCGGCGAGCGCCTTGGCCAATTCGGTCTTGCCCACTCCTGTGGTTCCCATGAAGATAAACGATCCTATGGGGCGTTTGGCATCCTGCAATCCTGCCCGGCTACGCCGTATGGCATCCGAAACGGCACGGATGGCTTCGTCCTGTCCCACCACGCGCTTGTGCAGCTGTTCCTCGAGATGCAGCAGCTTCTCACGCTCGCTCTGCATCATCTTGGTAACGGGTATGCCGGTCCAGCGCGATACAATCTCCGCCACATCGTCGGCACCTACTTCCTCATCCACCAAGGGATGCTCTCCCTGCACCTTGTTCAAATCCGCCTTGGCCTGCTCGATGGCAGCTTCTGAAGCCCTGATCTTTCCATAACGCAATTCGGCCACCTTGCCATAGTCTCCGTCACGTTCGGCCACTTCGGCTTCATGACGGAAACGCTCGATATTGTTCTTTTCGGCTTGAATCATCTCCACATAGTGGCGTTCAGCCTCCCATTTCGACTTGATTTCATTCCGTTTTTCGTTCAATTCGGCCAGTTCCTTTCCAATCTCCCCCACTTTTTTATCGTTGTTCTCGCGCTTGATGGCCTCGCGTTCGATTTCGAGCTGACGGATGGCGCGTTCCACATCCTCCAACTCTTCGGGTACCGAGTCGATTTGCAGCCGCAAGCGAGCGGCAGCCTCATCAATCAGGTCGATGGCCTTATCCGGCAGATAACGGTCGGAAATATAACGCACCGACAACTGCGCCGCTGCGATGATGGCTTCGTCGAGGATTCGGATATGGTGATGGGTCTCGTAACGTTCTTTCAGTCCACGAAGAATCGAGATGGTGGAAACCATGTCGGGTTCATCCACCATGACAATCTGAAAACGGCGCTCCAAGGCCTTGTCTTTTTCAAAATACTGCTGGTATTCCTTCAAGGTGGTGGCGCCGATGGCTTTCAGCTCCCCCCGTGCCAATGCCGGTTTCAGGATGTTGGCGGCATCCATGGCACCCTCTCCGCCTCCGGCGCCCACCAAGGTGTGAATCTCGTCGATGAAAAGGATCACCTCACCATCGCTCTCCACCACTTCCTTGATGACGTTTTTCAGCCTTTCTTCAAACTCGCCTTTGTATTTGGCACCCGCCACCAAAGCGCCCATGTCGAGGGAAAAAACGGTCTTGGTCTTCAGGTTTTCGGGTACATCCCTGTTTACGATACGTTGCGCCAGACCTTCCACAATGGCGGTCTTACCCACACCGGGTTCTCCAATAAGAATGGGGTTGTTTTTGGTGCGGCGCGACAAGATTTGCAGCACGCGGCGTATTTCTTCGTCACGACCAATGACCGGGTCGAGTTTGCCTGCCGAAGCCAATTCATTCAGGTTGCGTGCAAAACGGTTCAATGAGTCATAATTCTGCTCCGCCGACTGCGAATCGACCTTCTTACCTTTGCGAAGCTGCTGAATGGCTTTCAGAAGATCGTCGCGGCGCACGCCGTGGTCTTTCAACAAGGCCGAAGCCGTTCCGCCGCCATCGAAGATTGCCAGCAGCAAATGATCGATTGACACGTAGTCGTCGCCCATTTTTTTGATAATGCCCAATGCTTCGTTGAAAGTCTTCGACACCTCGTTGGAATAATACAGTTCTCCTCCGCTCACCTTGGGTTGCGATGCAAGATGACGGTCCAACTCGGCATTCAAGCTGTCCACATTGACACCTAATTTCTTCAGCAGATTCGGCACCATGTAATCGTCGGACAGGATCATGCCTTTCAACAAGTGGATGTTTTCCACCGTTGGGTTTTGATTCGAAGAGGCTATTTCCTGTGCTTTTTGAATAGCCTCCTGTGCTTTGATTGTGAATTGATTAATATTCATTGTTTTACTGATTTCATTGTTTTTACTGACGGTTTACATCCATCAAAAAATCAGCCAACAAGAATGATCGGTAAAAATGTCACGTCAACTGACGTATTGTCATCAAATGGATTTGTCTTCAATAGTGGACTTGGCTCAGGTTCTCCGTTTGAGGATATTTCTTCTATTCAATCCATACCGATGATGAGGGGATTCCGGATCAAGTCCAGAATGACGGGTGCTGATGAGGAGGGTCAATTCAACGAAAAATCCTCACGCAGAATCCGCAGAAAACGCAGAATTGTTTGACACCTATTCCACCAACAATCAGCAGCTTAACGCATTGCATATCAACACAAAACGCCACCCCATCGGATGACGCTTCGTTTGTAAAAAGGCTTGCAGCATGGTCACTGCGCAACACGGCCTTTATTCCTTGATAACCAGGTCGGAATAGGACTTGCCGCCTTTCAAGGTGACGCGAAGCATGTAGGTGCCTGCCGATAGTCCCGACAGGTCGAGGCTTTCAAATCCGCTGCGCCACACGCGAAGCTCGCGCCCCTGCAAGTCGCAGAGCGCCACGTGCTGCGGCTTCACGTCGGGAGAGTAATGGAAGCTCAAACGGTCTCGTAGCGGATTGGGATAGAAAACATAGGGACGCATGACGGCTTCCGTCTCGGGAGCGCCCCAGCTATTGTCATTGACAACGACAACGGAAATCTTTCCTGGAATTTGTCGATAATAATATGAACCCACCGCCACTTTCCCATCCTGAGAAACACTCATACTTGTTCCCCAGTGGAAAGCATCTTTTTCAAGGAAATACTGTTTCCACTTTAGATTCAGATCGCCGTCAAGACACGCCAATGCCAAGCGGTTGGCCCCACCTGTATGAACCATATACGAGAAGTATATGGTGCCGTCGTCCATGACGACCGTCTGAATCACACCGGGGCTTACGGTCGT
>JBGYXG010000116.1:0-7965 GCA_041842465.1 Candidatus Limimorpha sp. | reverse complement strand
GTTCGGCATGATTTATGGAAAGTTTCCGGTAATAGAAAAAATGTACGAAGTACAAGTTCTTACTTGCACATGACTTTTTGAATCTGCTTTTATGAAAAGCATTAAAAAAATTTTTTCCTAAGGAATTTTGGCCTATTTTTGCAGCAGAAAACGAAATTGTGATGAAAACACTGTTAAGAACCATATTCGGTATTGTGTTCATTGTAATGGGGCATGTTGGATGGCTGAAAGCACAGATGGTGCAGTATGGTCGTGTAGTTGAAATGAATTCGAAAGGGAAAACCATATCTGGTGTTTCCATAGCTTTGCCTACCGCCCACGATTGTCAACCTACCTCGAGCGATGTGCATGGAAATTTCAGGCTGAGTTTCGGCGAGCACCAAGTGGGAGATGTGGTGTACGGACTTATTATCAGAAAACAAGGCTACGAGGTTGTGAACCATCACATCGTACGTGAAGGTTGGACTTTGACAGACAAGGACTCACTGAAGGTGGTGATGGCTCCGATAGGAAAAATTGCCGAAGCGAGAGCTCATTATTACAATATCCTTGAAACAGCATGTGTGATGCGTTACGACACAACCATGGCTTTTCTAAATGAGCAATATGCCCACCAGTTAATTTCAGAACCTGAATATCAATATTGGAAGTTTGAAGCGGAAGAGGAATTGAAAAAAGCATACTTATCCTTGTATGATTATGCCGATAAGCTGGCACATATCAATGAAGATGATATGGAAGAACGGCCTCGCCTAATCATTGAAAAGTATTCCTTAGGAGACATGAGAGGCGTTCTGTCCCTTGTTGAAAATGGCACTCATGAACCGGTGATGCAAGCCTATCTCAATTTTACAAGACTTTATCCTTTGGAGAACGACGAAGTCGAAGTGGCCAACGCTGTTTCCGATACTTTTCACTTCCCCGATACTCTCTATTCCGATATCATGGTGTTGCAGACCTATACACAACTCTTTGAAGGCGACTTCGTTATCAATGGCTTGCGATATGCAAAATCGTGTCTGTATTTGGGAGTTCTGTATAAAAACATGGATTGGAAAGAGGCAGCTCGAACATATCTAACAAAGGCATTGCGTATGTATGAAATGTTGAACGAGCTGAAAAAAAGCAACTATTCGGAACAGATTTCTAGAATTAAAAACCTAATTGACAAAAACAATAGAAGATAGGTAACCCTTTCAAAAAACAAGTATCAAAACGTGTACACACATAAAAAGACATATTTTGAAGGTTTGTCAGACAGAGACTTGGTAAGTTTGCTTTTGGCGAACGACCAAGCTTCTATAGAATATGTGTTTTTTCACCGTTGCGACGGCATGTTTGCACATATCATACATAGTGTATTGCAATCGCATGGAAAAAAGGAAGAACTGATAACGGAACTGTATCTTTACTTGAGTGAGAATGATTGGAAACGGCTCCGAAAATTCGAGTTCAGGTCTTCATTGAACACGTGGCTTACGGTGCTTGCCGTAAGGTTTTTCAGAAAAAAGCAACATGTACAGACTAAATTTGTGGTCACTGATCCTCAATTGATTGTCGAGACCCAAAAGAATGAGACGGATGATTACGACATTGTTAGGGAGATGACCCGTCTTGAGCTTTATAAAGCCATCGAACGACTATCGAAACCTCGTGAACGCTATGCCCTGTTGGCAGAACTCACAGGCAAACGAACTGAAGAAATAGCCGATGAGATGAACTGCACGGTTTCGGCAGTATATAACCTGACAAAAAAAGCCAGAGTAGAGCTACGAACCATGATGAAGGAAGATTATTGTCCACAGCGATGAGTAATGAAAGCATACATATTACTGACGAGTTGATCGCATGTTATCTCGAAGGATCAGTCACGGAACCCGAAAGGGCTGTTGTCGAGGCTTTTCTTTCCGATAATAAGGATGCTTTGGAAACAGTGTTTATAGCTCGGGCTGAATTGGCGTATCAGGAAGATATTATACGGCAGTCGGTGTTTGCGCAATCTATGATAGCCTATCATGACAGGGCTATGGCTGCAAAATCCGATAATATGGACTGTGCCATCAAGGCTCAACAAATGGTGCTTCACAATTATGGTATTGAAATAAGCATGGAGGAGTTGACCTCCTTGGCCGAAAAAAAAGGTTGGTTTGAATCAGGGAAAGGCAGCGCCTTTGACTTTGTTGGAGAGCTGCTCAACCTATATGGTGTAGAATCGGTGCAGATGCGTAATGCCGGTATTTACCATATTATGCATGAGCTTAGCCAAGGTCACCGGATAATAGTCGGTGTGGACTCGGAACTCATCAATCGTGACAAGAACAATGAACAAAAATCTTTGGACACAGAGGATCAACAGCATGTATTTTTAGTTGCAGGAATTGATACTTCAAATGCCGATGACTTACAGGTCTTGATCAAGGATCCTTCTCTTCCCGAGAAGGAGCAACGCTTTTCCGCCAAAGATTTCATGGAACGTTGGAAACACACAGGATGTTTCATGGTGGCAACCAAACAGGCTGCACCCTTGTCGAGCAACCCTGAAATGGAAAACTTCGACTATCAATTGGGGTATGTGCGCAAGTTTGCCGACATGACCTACGAGGAAATTGTGAAACGGCTTGCCAAAGAGGGGTTTATTGCTAATGAGCAAGGCTACCGGAAACGGAATTTGCGACTGTATTCCATTGGAATATTGGCATTGCTGCTATTGGGAGGAATGGGATATTATTTCTGGCGTATTTCCACTCCGTTGCAAATGAAAGTGAACATTTTGGAAGACAAGGCGTATTGCATCCCTTCTCTTCCTTTCAAACAAGGAACCCTTTATTGCGAATATGCCGATAATGCCCTTCAGACCCTTCATTTGGGAGAAGGCAACACTACGATATTCCTGAACGACATACCGTATCCGTATCGAAAAACGAAGGTACATCTTGTTTTTGAATCGGACGGCTATTTGACCATTGATACCTTGGTATCAGTGCAAAAGACACTAACTCTGAACCTGAAACGAAACAATGATCTTGGTGTCGTGTTTGGACGTGTGATAGATTTTCAAACCGAACAGCCTGTCGAAGGAGCCAGTGTTATGCTTCAAGATTTTTCAGTACAAACAGATGCTTTCGGGCAGTTTAGAGTAGAAATCCCTTACGAAAAACAGGATAAGGTGCAACGGGTACAGGTCATGAAAGAAGGCTATCAGATTTGGGAAGGTTTCTATCGACCTTCTACTACTGAACCTTGGTTTATTACACTATTAGCAAAATAACATTCTGAAAAATCAATAGTATAAGTAAAGTAAAAGAGATTTTTCAGACTAATAATAAGAAGAAACTGTCACTAATTCGTAGAATCAACAAATAATTGAATTGTACTAATAAATAGAAAGGAAAAGTAAAATGAAAAAATTGAGAATGCTTCTTATGTTTGTGCTTACATTGGTCATTGCAAGTTCATGCGGCAATGCGCAGAAATTGACGGCGGATCAAAAAAGAGCCAATAAAATGATCAAAAAAGAAGTGAAACAGATGAAAAAAGCCGGATGGGAAGTCGCTCCCGGAAATCTGTCAATGGAACTTCAATTGAAGGAATCCTATACAAAAGCTTTAGAAAGGGACACCAATGGATACGACAAGTTTATTTCAGGCGAAGCCATGAGTATGGGCGAAAATTATGATGCAGCCATGTTTCAAGCCTCCAATCTTGCTAAGTTGGATCTTGCAGGTAAAATTCAAACCGAAGTGACGGAATTGATTGATAATAAGTTGGCTAATAAACAGATTAGCAAGCAGGATGCCGTGTCTTTAGCAGAAAGTGTTGCGACGAGCAAAAATCTCGTTGCACAGAAAATTGGTCGTGTAATCTCCCCTGTAAAGATGTATCGTGACCTTGAAAACGGCAAAGTGGAGGTCAGAACCGTGATTTATTACAGTCATGAATTGGCCATGGAAGCTGTCCGGCAGACACTTCGCGAAGATCTTGAATCCAAAGCGGATGAATTATCAAAACAATTAGATAACCTGTTGAAGTTGTAAAAATGTTTAGACATGTTTCGTAAGTCAGTATTATTCTTACTGATAACCATCCTCCCCTCTCTGCTTCCCGCTCAAAAAGTGCGGGAAGTATCGGGGGAGTACACCTAATTATGTACCCCAGACCGTGAGTATAGAAGCAACCCGGGCAACCGCCATTGACCGAGCGAGGGTGCAAGCCTTGGCTGATGAATACGGTACACTGGTAGATCAGCGGAACAGTACTCTGATGAAAAATGCTAACGGGGAATCGAGTATCAATTATCTTACATTGGGAGAAAGCACAGTAAAAGGAGAATGGCTTGCCGATATCAAAGAACCGTTGGTTATCGAAAGTTTCGAGGATGGCTTTTTCATGGTGACAGCCAAGGTATGTGGCAAAGCGATAGAAATTGTTTCAGCTCCCATTGACATGAGCGTAAAGATATTGAAAAATGGCACTTCCAGCCGCTTTCAGGACAATCAGTTCCGTAACGGTGATGATATGTTTCTTTCTTTCCAATCACCTGTAAGCGGATTTTTAGCCGTCTATCTAATGGATGACAAAGGAGAAGCCTATTGCTTGTTGCCCTATGCAGGAGATACCGATGGCAAATTTGTAGTTAGGGCAAACAAACCCTACGTTTTGTTTTCGGAGCAACATGCCGAAAAAGGGGAATTGTGCGATGAGTACATCTTGACTTGTGATAAGGAAGTAGAATAGGATTTGCTTTTTGTCATTTTCTCACCCAACCGGTTTGTAAAGGCAAACGACCATCAATCACCTGTGAAAGTGAAGGTAAGCAATGGAGGCTTCGATTTGCCACGCCAGCTTACCTTCAATGAGTTTCAGCGCTGGTTGTTGAATTGCAGAAAGTACGACAAAGACATGCAGGTGATCATCGAACCTATTACTATATTAAACCCTTTATCAATCCATCAAAATCATTGATCATTTATTAATTCACGATATGAAAAGAACAATACTACTCTTTTTTTTAGGATGTGTTTTTTATGGGAGCCGCCCTTATGGCTCAAACGGTTGACGTAGAATTGGTGATATTCAGTTTCAAAATTGGGAAGTTCAGCAACAAGGTTCGACCTTCGGAAGTGGACTTCAACATTCCTGAAACAAAATCCGTAAACGAAAAAACATTTGTTGTTATTTTCGCCAATGAAAAGTATCAAAAGGAACAAGAAGTGCCTTTTGCTGTTCATGATGGTGAAATCTTTAAGGAGTATTGCATACGCACCTTGGGTATACCCGAAAAGAATATCCGTATGCAGGCCAATGCCACATTGAATAATATGAAACACGAAGTGGAATGGCTCAAAAGCACACTTTTGGCTTTTAAGGGCGAGGCAAAAGGACTATTTTATTATTCGGGGCACGACATCCCCAAAGAAGCCAATAAAAACTCCTATTTACTTCCTGTGGATGGTTATTCTTCCGATCCTGAATCAGGTTATGGTTTGGATAAGCTTTATGCTGAATTGGGCGGTGCTAAAGCAGAAACAATGACCTATTTCATTGATGCTTGTTTTAGTGGTGCCAATCGAATAGGAGAAAAGCTCGCCCAAAGTCGAGGAGCTGCTATCAAGTCAAAGGCAGGCGTATTGAAAGGCAATGCCGTGGTTTTTTCCGCCGCACAAGGCAACGAAACAGCATACGTTTATCAGGATAAGTCACATGGTATGTTCACCTAATTTTTTGCTCAAAAAGCTACAGGAAAATAAGGGTAATGTAAGTTATGGCGATTTAGCAGATTTTGTTAACGACAAAGTTTCACGCATGTCAATGGTGGAAAACTCAAAAGCCAGACTCCGGCAACGGTAGCTAGCAGCAGCATGAGTGAATGGAGAAAAATAAAATTCAAATAAAGGTATTGATTATGAAAAAGCATGTATTGTTATTAGCTGTGCTATTTGCTTTTTTCACAAAGCAAGCATGGACTCAGCAAATAGTGAATGTCTATCAGCATGGTGATGCCATTGTTGTGGAGTATGATTTGAATGCCGCTGCTGATTTTGTACGTTTATACGTGTCGTTAGACGGTGGACAAACTTACCGCGGACCGTTGAAAGAAGTCAAGGGTGAAATAAAATCAATAGAAGCAGGGTATAACCGAAGGATTACTTGGGAGGTTTTGAAAGAATTTGAAACAGATGCTTTTGAAGGCGATCAGGTGCGTTTCAAATTAGGTGTGAAATTCAAGGAAAAATGGTATAAGGAAACTTTTTTTACCGCTAATGGAGCTTATTCGCCAGCACTGCAATTATCGTATGGATTCAGCATTGGCCAGGTGAAACACTTTGGATGGTTTGTAAGTGTGATGAGTAACGGTGATTTTTCCGGTTATGACTTTAGGGGTAATTGTAATAAGTTTGGATATATTGATGGAGGGTATCTAATGCCCTATACGGGAGATGTTTCTAAGATGCGATTATCGATCATTGCCGGAGGAATGATTCGTCTTACAGGTCCATTATGCGCTCGTCTTGGAGCTGGGTATGGCAACCGCACAGTACGATGGAAGATGCAAGATGGTAATTGGATGCGTAATACGGCTTTTAGTTTTGAATGAGTGGACTTGTCTGCCGGTCTTCAATTAAATCTAAGTGGTTTTGTTATTTCCGCTGAAGCCGTGACAACAAATTTTAAAACCATTGAAGGGAAATTAGGAATAGGATTTGCCTTTCGGAAAAAATGATGAATTATTAAATAAATAACGTGAGTTCGATATGATATATTTCATTATAAATGAATAACATAGCGATATTTTTCGTATGTTTGTAGTGCAAAAAACAGCGAACACGCTATGTTATCCACAGACAAAATTACAGAAATTTATTGCATGGCAGACGACTTCTGCAAAATATTCGATGAAACCGTTAAACGCCATAGCGTCTCGGACGGGAAAAAGCACAGGAACAAGCCGAACAGACTCTCCGATGCCGAGGTCATCACCATACTGATCCTGTTCCACATGGGAGGGTACCGGTGCCTGAAACACTTCTATGTCGGCCACGTATGCCTTCACTGCCGTCTTCTGTTTCCGAAAGTCGTGTCTTACAACCGCTTCGTGGAGCTGGATAAGGAGGTTGCGGTCCAATTGGAGGTCTTCGTGAAGGAAGTGCTGCCTGGGAAATGCACCGGTGTCAATTTCGTGGACTCCACACCGCTTCGCGTCTGCCGCAACCAGCGGATACACTGCCACAAGGTGTTCAAGGGCATAGCCATGAGGGGCAAATGCTCGATGGGCTGGTTCTTCGGATTCAAGCTGCACCTGATCATCAACGAAAAGGGCGAAATCCTGAACTTCATGTTCACGCCCGGTGACATAGACGACAGGGAACCTCTGAAAATCAGGAATTTCGTCAAGGAGATATACGGGAAACTCGTGGCAGACAAGGGCTACATCTCAAAGGAACTGTTCAAGGAACTCTTTGTCAACGGGATACAACTGGTCACAAAGGTCAGGAACAACATGAAGAACTCCCTGATGAGCGTTGCGGACAAAGAGCTGCTCCGAAAACGCGCCCTGATAGAATCGGCCAATGACGGGTTGAAGAACATTGCCCAGATAGAACACCCAAGACACCGCTCTTTCAATCATTTCATCGTGAACGCCCTCGCAGCGATCGCCGCCTACTGCTTCTTCCCTAAGAAACCTTCCATCAACTTACAGCATTACAACGATAACCAGCTGGTATTGTTTTAGTTGCTTATATCGAACTTACGTTAAATAGATTATTGCAATTAAATTTAGGAGGAAAATTATGTACAAGAGAATTAGTTCATTGATAATGTTTTTATGAATATCCGCATATTTACCTTTTTTTATGTATCTTTGCCGAAAAAATAAGCAGCATGAATTTAATCGATTTTATAAAGGAATATCCCGATGAAGCGGCTTGCAAGGCAAAATTCAAAGAATACCGCGAGCAAGTCGGT
>JBGYXG010000115.1:0-10264 GCA_041842465.1 Candidatus Limimorpha sp. | reverse complement strand
TGAATTTTGCCTTGCAAGCCGCTTCATCGGGATATTCCTTTATAAAATCGATTAAATTCATGCTGCTTATTTTTTCGGCAAAGATACATAAAAAAAGGTAAATATGCGGATATTCATTATGTATTATTAGTAAAATATTGATCGTCAATGTTTTTAATTCATAAAACAACATAGAGAATATAAAAATACAATAAAAAGCTGAAATGACAAAACCGAAGTCGTTCGAATCAGTTTCAAAAAAAGAGGATGCCTTGCGACATCCTCCCAAAAACAAAATTATAGTTTAATAAAATGGAAATGCGTTGTAAGTCGGGTTTTATCAACCAATCTGATCACATATTGACCAGGCTTGAGCTTTTGAACATCAATTACTTCAGCATACAGTACTCCTTCTTGAAGCACTTTGCCGTTAATGTCGATAATCTGATAGACAGTGTATTTTGAAGCATGGCAAATGGTCAGGAAGTCAGTGGTAGGATTAGGATAAACCATAAACTTATCATGATTCTCATCTACACCCTCCGCGGGATGCAGGATTACCTTGACATCGAAATCCACATGCAAGCCGTTGCTGATAGCCCTGATGGTGATCACGCCCTCTGACGCATTGGGAGCCAGGCGCTCAATGGTCAACAACTTATCAATGATGCTGACAGACATATTGGGCGCATTGGTGTAAGAAAGAATGGTATAAGCGATTTGGTCGTCATCGTTATCATCATCCGTCACGACACCATCCAAGTCCACTTGTTTGGTTTCGGGGAAACCGGTAATATGGATGTCTTCCACCGGATGTTGCACGTAAGGCGGCTGGTCGCCTTGTGGATTGGCACCGTAGAAATTGTCCATGCAGAAATAAGCCGGTGTCAACATGCCTCCTGAATTGGTCTTGGTGGATTCCAAATAGAAGGATATGGAGGAGACCTCGCCCAACACGCTCAGGTCGAACCATTCCCAAGTATTCACGACATAGTCCTGCGAGTTGTCGGCAAAACGGTAATCGGCCAAGTAGAAGAAAGTCGTATCCATGGCTTGTCCGCTGGCATTTTTACCGATGGCACCAAGCAAGAAATAATCGGGATCGTTTCCTGTAGGGCCGCCGAAAGGTGTAGTAAAGTAATCTCCTTCAATAACCGACTGATAGGCCCATAGGTTGTTGGTGACATAGCAGCCGGTGATCACGCAAGGCTCCCCGTCAACCGGTGAAACCTCTGTCGGGTTTCCCATGGCATAGGCAACAGCATATTGGCTGGAATTCTCAAAACCGCATCCTGTAACGGCGGTATATTGCGCATCCATGCCCGCAACCGTAGTGTCACTACGATTGGATGCAGTAAATCCTCCCCAGAAATAAGACTCGTAAAAATTCGTAAAGTTCCACGAATGGCTGATCAGGGTGTTGTTTCCTGTCTGAGCAGGTACCCACACACCGCCCTCAGAAAGCGATACGTCTTCAAAATCTGCGGTTTCGTTGACGACAATCACTTCTGCCCCTGAAACGGAAACCGTCATGTCCACATGCTTTTCGTTGCTCGTCGCTCTAATTACTAACGATCCGTTAAAGGCATCGGGAGTAGCGCGGACAACGCTAAGCAAGCGGTTTTGAATGTTGGCGGTAATGGCTTCGGGGCAGGACTGCACCGTAAGCACCATATCTTCGTTCGGGCTGTCGGGATCATCGAATGTATTGGTAAGATCGAACGACAGTTGTTGTGGGAATGTCGCAAAAACAATGGGTGCCAATTGATTGACCACAACAGGGGGCAAATCCTGCGCAATGCACTGCACATTGAAAGAGGTTTCCACACTCTGTCCGTCACTGGTTGCTTTCAAGGTGATGGTGGCTGTGCCTCCGGTGGTGAGCAGACGCGAAACGGTAAGGGTTCTGCCGCTTAACGAGGTGCTTATCAAAGCCGTATTGCTGTTGGATATCACTTCAATAACGATGTTCTCGTTCGGGTCGTCCGGATCATCAAAAGTCGTACTCAAATCAATGGTTTGGGAAGCCGGGTAATCGTTGAAAACGATATTGCCGATAGGATTCGCGACAACAGGAGGCATGTCCCCAACAAGGCAGTGAACAGTGAATGACGTTTCAACGCTTTGTCCGTTGCTGGTGGCCTTCAAGGTGATAAGCGCATCGCCGGAAGTGGCAACGAGACGTTGTAAAGTAAGCGTTTTACCATTGATTACAGCGCTGACCAAGGTCGAGTTGCTATTGGAAAACACCTCTATCACAATATTCTCATTGGGATCATCAGGATCATCAAAAGTATTGTTCATGTTGACGGTCGTGTCGGCCGGAAAATTCTCGAAAGTGAGGTCTTGAATCGGGTTGGCCACAACAGGAGGCAGGTTGACAACTCCGCCATACTCATCGGCTCCGGCACAAGGGGTATTTGCTCTGGTTTCACCGTCAATATCGGTAGTGACATAGGAAAGCGGATTGGCGAGGGTCAGCCCACCGGCATTATTGAGGTGCAAATCGGTAGCGGAAACAAAAGAAGGCGTACAAAGAGCAGTGTGGGTGTCAAACCCCGAACCGGCTTGCCATGCTTCCAAAGTGGCATAGTCGGTGGAGCCCAATCTGCCTACTTTTTCTCCCGTAAAGGAAATCCTGTTGTAGTCGCAAACGCGTCCCGTCACGTTGTCCGACTGGTAACGAAACACATAGCCCGGTGTTTCATTGATGAAAATATTGTTGTTGACGGTCAGGTTGGGGAAGCTCTTTTCAACGAACAGGTTGGTGGCTGTGCCTGAACCCGTCATTTTAACCGTGTTGTGCGAAATGTACAGATGGCTCGTTTCATCATCCTTGACGTAAATGCCCATGCTATAGTCATCGTTGGAATGAATGGAAATCATGTTGTTGCGGACGATGATGGGGCGTTCGGCAGAACCTGTTCCGGGACGGAAAATGATGCCTTCGGCGTTCACCGTGTTCAGGTCGGCATGGATGACATTGTTCTCAATGAGTGTTCCATAATAGCTCCTGAACGCATCAATAGCCCAGTATTCTTTCACGTCCTTGTTGTTCTCGAAAGTGTTGTTCCTGACTATCGCATCTTCCTGATAGGTGAGATAAACACTCTTGAAACGCTGGTTGGAAAACGTGCAGCTTTCAATCAACAAATGGGTGTCGTTAGGTTTTTGCCAGCCCGGACCTTGCATGTAGAAGGCATAATCCCCGTAGGTAAAACTGCAATTCTTAAACTGCAAATCAGAATCCAAGTTATTGACATCTTGTGATTTATCGTAGATGATATTTTGATTTTTGACATAACCGGTACCACCATTGGGATTATCGTATCCGACAAAACGCACATTGATAAAATAGTCACTTACTACGCCCTTGTCCAAATACACCACGTTGGCATAGTTGGTAGAGGTGGTCTGTAGGGTCATTTTTTCGAAACTGATAAAATCCGCACCATCCAAAGTGAGGGTGTTTTTCTCCAAATAACCCGCATTGCTGGTCAGCACGACTTGCGCGTTGGTCGTTCCCATGCCCCTGAAAATGATGCGCTGGTTGGCGCTCGCCCCTGTAATGGAAGGTATGGTTAGAAATTCCTCATAGGTTCCATTGGCCACTTCAAAAACCACTTGTCCGCTGACCCCCGAAACACTCAAGGCTTGGACGGCAGCCGTAAAGGATGTGAAATTAGGCGATTGGCCGGCATCGGCATTGATGGTGTAAGTGCCCGACATGCCGCCACCTTGCGAGAAAGCAGACATCTGAAATGCTAAAACAGTCAGCAGCAATAAGTAAAAAGTCCTCCGCATGGGACGTACTTGTTTAAATGACACAATATTGTATGCCAAGGGAAGCTTTTTCCGATTGCCTCAGTCCGAAAGTCGCTTTTGTTCCCGAAAGCCTACAGTTGAATACGCCACAGGCAGGTCTTCTGACTTACTCACGACTTGCCGCCTTCCCATCCGGATGGGCCGGACAGTGGCTTGTTGACAAGTCATTTTGCTGAGCTTACAGCAGCGGGCACTGTTGCCGATTTGCACGGCATTCCCTTGACCAATGACACGGCAAAAGTAGTGTTTTTTTTGTTACGGAAGAAAAAAAGTTGCTAACTCGGATTGAAGGACTTGCAATGACAAATAAACCGAAGCACTTTCCCTGAACGGCTTGATATGTCAAACACCAACTACTTTGTTCCAATGAAAAAGAGCGAGTTTCCCCGCTCTAAATGTTTTCACAACGGAATAATCCTTATTGTGATTTGCTTCAAAATTGTCCTGCAAAAATAATAAAAAAATGTTTCCTTTATTATTTCTATAGGAAGTTTTATTAAATTTGGCATTCATTTATCAAGACAAACCAGATTCATCATGAAAAGAATATTAGGCTTAGACTTAGGCACCAACAGCATTGGGTGGGCAGTTGTGAACGAGGCGGAAAGCAAGGACGAAAAATCATCCATCATCAAACTGGGAGTACGCACAATTAGTTACGATAACTTTGTAAGTACTGAAACCGGCAAGGAGTGCATGGATGCCGACAAGGATTTCAGGGGTGGAAAAAGCATCTCATGCAATGCGGGTAGAACCATGAAACGCTCTGCACGCCGTAATTTGCAACGCTATAAATTGCGACGCAAAAATCTATTAGACGTGCTGATCAAGAACGACATCATTTCCGATGACTCTGTGTTGGTTGAAAATGGTAACAGAACCACGTTTGAGACCTATCGACTTCGTGCAAAGTCGGCAACGGAAGAGATTACGTTGGAACAATTTGCCAGAATACTGCTGATGATTAACAAAAAACGCGGTTACAAAAGCAGCCGAAAAGCAAAATCAACTGACGAGGGACAATTGATTGACGGAATGGAAATTGCAAAATTCATTTATGAAAACAATCTCACCCCCGGACAGTATGTTCTAAACCTACTAAACCAAGGCAAAAAACACATTCCCGATTTTTATCGTTCCGATCTACAAGATGAGTTCAACAGGGTTTGGAATTTTCAAAAGCAATATTATCCAACTCTGCTTACCGATGAGTTGAAGGAAAAACTGCAAGGCAAAAACGAAAAGCAGACCTGGGCAATTTGTCAAGAACCCTTTAGTTTGGTGGGCATTAAGCGCGAAACCAAAGGCGATGCGCTGAAAAAAGAAAACTACGTTTGGCGGTCAAAAAGCCTGTCGGAACAAATGAATTTGGAGCAGTTAGCCATCGTTTTACAAAAAATAAATTCCAATATAAACGGCTCCAGCGGTTATTTGGGCGACATAAGCGACCGAAGCAAAGAACTGTATTTCAAAAAACAGACCGTTGGGCAATACTTGATGGATAAATTGGATAAAAATCCCAATTACAGCCTAAAAAATCAAGTTTTTTATCGCCAAGATTATTTGGATGAGTTTGAAATTATTTGGGAAAAACAAGCTCAATTCCATTCAGAATTGACCCAAGACCTGAAAAAGGAGATTCGAGATGTTGTCATTTTCTACCAACGTCCGCTAAAATCGCAAAAAGGGCTGATTAGTATTTGCGAACTTGAAGGAAGAAAAATATTGAAAGAAGCAGATGGGAAAAAGAAAGAAATAACAATAGGACCGCGTGTTTGCCCCAAATCATCGCCTCTGTTTCAGGAGTTCAAGATATGGCAGATTTTGAACAACATTCAAGTTTCCGGAAAAGTAATTAAAGATGCTCAACAAGATCTTTTTGGAAATGCTACAGACTATAAATTTGGCAAAAGGTATTTGGAACAAGAAGAAAAAGAATTTTTGTTTGCCGAACTGAATGTCAGAGAAAAACTTTCAAAGACCGAAGCATTGCGCTTGTTGTTTAAAAACGACTCTGAATTGGATTTGAATTTCAAAACCATTGAAGGCAACAGAACGAACGCCGAACTATTTAAAGCCTACCAAACCATTATTGCCAAGAGCGGACACGGTGAATACGATTTTTCAAAAATACCGGCTGAGAAATCAATGGAAATTGTAGAAACCGTTTTTAAAGGATTAGGTTTCAATACCGATATTCTGCATTTCAACTCAAATTTGGACGGGAAAAAACTTGAACAACAACCTGCCTATCAGTTTTGGCACCTATTGTATTCTGCCGAAGATGACGACTCAAAAACGGGTAATGAAAAACTCATCAACAAAATTTCGGATTTGTATGGCTTTGACAAAGAATATGCTACGATACTTGCCAAGGTTATCTTCCAATCCGATTATGGTAGCTTAAGCACAAAAGCCATGCGAAAAATCCTTCCTCATTTGAAGGACGGTTTGGAATACAGCGTGGCATGTGAATATGCCGGCTATAGGCATTCCAAAAAATCGCTTACCAAAGAAGAATTGGACAAAAAAGTATTGAAAGACCGCTTGGACTTATTGCCTCCCAATACTTTACGCAATCCTGTGGTGGAGAAAATCCTCAACCAAATGACGAATGTAGTCAATGCCGTAATTGACGCTTACGGCAAACCCGACGAGATTAGAATAGAATTGGCGCGTGAATTGAAAAAAAGCGGAAAAGAACGTGCCGAGATGACCGATTCCATCAATCAATCGACCAAACAACACGAGGAATACCGAAAAATTCTACAACAAGATTTTGGCATTTCAAATGTCAGCCGCAACGACATAATAAGGTATAAACTTTACAAAGAACTTGAAAGCAATGGCTATAAGACATTGTACTCGAATACTTATATTCCACAAGAAAAATTGTTTAGTAAAGAATTTGATATTGAGCATATTATCCCCCAAGCAAAACTGTTTGACGATAGTTTTTCCAATAAAACAATTGAGGCACGCCAAGTGAATATTGAAAAAAGCAACGCAACGGCATATGACTATGTGCTTGGAAAACACGATGAAAAACTTGTTATTGAATACAAAGCACGAGTTGATAAACTATTCAAAGACGGCATTATATCCAAAACCAAGCATGACAAACTGCTGATGAAAGAAGCCGATATTCCAAGCGGATTTATCGATAGAGATTTACGTGATTCACAGTATATTGCGAAGAAAGCGCGTGAAATATTAGAAGAAATCGTAAAATTTGTTGTTCCGACCACCGGAGCCATAACCGACCGCCTGCGCGAAGATTGGCAATTGATTGATGTGATGCAGGAATTGAATTGGGACAAATACAACAAGTTAGGATTGACCGAAATTATTGCAGATAAGGATGGGCGCAGAATACGCCACATCAAAGACTGGACAAAACGCAACGACCACCGTCACCACGCCATGGATGCCTTGACCATCGCATTTACCAAACGCAGTTTTATTCAATACCTTAATAACTTGAATGCCAGAGTGCAAAAGGGAACGGACGATCATATTGACTTGGATATGGTTGAACTGAAGGATTTGAACAAAGAAGAGCGTGCATCTGCCATTTACGGAATCGAAAAGAAAGAACTGTATAGAGATGCGCATGGAAAACTAAAATTCAAACCGCCAATGCCCTTGGATGAATTTCGTGCCGAAGCAAAACGACAATTGGAAAACACGCTGATTTCAATAAAAGCAAGAAACAAGGTCGTAACTCGAAATATCAATAAGGCAAAAAATAACGCAAGTTCTGAAATCATCACCAATGATGGCGAAATAAAAAAGGTGAAAGGACAAGTTACGGCTACGCCGCGTGGACAATTGCACAACGAAACGGTTTATGGACGAATTAAACAATACGTTACAAAAGTGGAAAAAGTTGGAGCAAACTTTGACGCAGAAAAAATTGCCACCGTGTCTTGCAAGCGATTCCGAGAGGCATTGATGGAAAGGCTTAACGAGTCGGGCAATGATCCCAAGAAAGCATTTACGGGCAAAAACAGCTTGGAAAAGCGTCCTATTTTCATTGACCCAGAGCATACCCAAAGAGTTCTGATAAAGGTAAAAACAGTTGTTTTGGAAGACATCTTCACCATTCGCAAACCCATTTCGCCCGATTTAAAAATAGACAAGGTGGTTGATGTTAGGGTACGCAAAATTTTACAAGACAGGCTAAAAGAATATGGCGGTGATGCCAAAAAAGCCTTTTCAAACCTCGAAGAAAATCCAATTTGGCTCAACAAAGAAAAAGGCATTGACATTAAAAACGTAACCATTACAGGTGTAAGCAATGCTACCGCATTACACGACAAGCACGACCACTTTGGAAATCCTATTCTTGACGAAAACGGGAAAAACCGACCTGCTGATTATGTAAGCACCAGCAACAACCACCACGTTGCCGTTTACCGAGATGCCGAAGGAAATTTGCAGGAGCAAATAGTATCGTTCTTTGAAGCCACAACACGAGCAAATTTAGGGTTACCTATCATTGATAAGGATTATAAGAAATCCGAAGGTTGGGAGTTCTTGTTCTCAATGAAACAGAACGAGTATTTTGTATTTCCACGATACGAAACCCGAACAGATGAAAACGAAGCAGAAACCCAAGTGATGACCTTTGACCCCTCCGCCATCGACCTCACCAATCCTGACAACTATGCCGCAATAAGTCCGAATTTGTTCAGGGTGCAAAAGTTTTCTCATAAAAACTACGTGTTTAGACATCATCTTGAAAGTTCTATTAATATGAGTTCTGCTGATTTGAAAGGATTTACTTGGACGGATTTTAGAAGCTCAACGGGTTTGGATAAAATCGTAAAAGTTAGAATTAACCATATTGGTCACATTGTATCAGTAGGAGAATATTAGATTGTTGTATTAAAACCGAAGTCATGATAAAACGCACGCTCTGTTTCAGCAATCCAGCTTATCTGTCACTTAAAGATGAACAGATGGTCATCGTGCTGCCCGAACAGGAAAACCGCAAGTTAACAGCTCCTATCGAAGACATTGGCTACGTGGTACTCGACCATAAGCAAATCACAATTACCCAAGGCTTGTTAGAGAAACTGTTAGAATACAACTGCGCTGTCATTACCACCGACAGCACCCACCTGCCCGTGGGACTGATGCTGCCGCTTTGTGGCAATACAACTCAGAGTGAGCGGTTCCGTTTTCAAATTGAGGCCTCTGTCCCATTAAAGAAACAGCTTTGGCAGCAAACCATCAAGACAAAAATCACCAATCAAGCCAAGGTGCTGAATCAAATCGGTTCTGTTGAAACAGGTTGCATGTCAGCATGGGCTGAGGCAGTACGTAGTGGGGATCCTGATAACATGGAAGCAAGAGCGGCCGCTTATTATTGGAAAAACATATTCCCTGATATTACGGATTTTGTTCGCGACCGAAACGGAATGCCGCCTAACAACCTGCTCAACTACGGCTATGCCATATTGCGAGGTGTGGTGGCGCGCGCTTTGGTTTCGAGCGGAATGCTGCCCACTTTGGGCATTCATCATCACAATCGCTACAATGCCTATTGTTTGGCTGACGACATCATGGAACCCTATCGTCCCTATGTCGATGCACACGTGCTAAAACTGATTGGCCAAACCGAATGCCCTGAAGAATTAACCAAAGAACTCAAAGCGAGTCTGCTCACCATTCCAACGCTTGAAGTAAGCATTTCCGGGAAAAGAAGTCCGCTGATGCTTGCGGCCGCTCAAACCTCTGCTTCCTTGCAACGGTGTTATTGTGGCGAAAGCCGAAAAATCATCTATCCTGAAATGTGATTGCATTTATGGATAGATTCAGCGAATATAGGATTATGTGGGTGCTTGTTTTGTTTGATTTGCCGACAGAAACCAAAAAGGAAAGAAAAGCGGCTTCCGACTTTAGGAAACGAATCATGAAGGATGGCTTCACCATGTTTCAGTTTTCCATCTATGTGCGGCACTGTGCCAGCCGCGAAAATGCCGAAGTTCACATCAAGCGGGTGAAAAGTTATCTTCCTGAACTTGGGCAGGTCGGCATTATGTGCATCACCGACAAGCAATTTGGGGAAATCGAATTGTTTATTGGCCGAACAGTGGAGCAGGTAACGGCTCCTGGGCAACAATTGGAACTGTTTTAGAATCCTAAATCTCATATTGCCATGCAAAAAATGTCACTCTCTCGAGTGACATTTTTTATTCTAAAAACAAACATAATTTGTTGATTCAGTGATTTTTGCCAAGAGTCTGTTGTTTTCAGAACATCAAAGATACAATTTTGAAAGCAAATCACAACCTTCCATGTGGGGCTGCCCTTCTTGTCGAGGTTGTTTTCAGAACATCAAAGATACAATTTTGAAAGCAAATCACAACCACTTGTTACCCAGTCCGCCGTGGCTGGTTGTTGTTTTCAGAACATCAAAGATACAATTTTTAAAGCAAATCACAACCTACCT
>JBGYXG010000114.1:0-9070 GCA_041842465.1 Candidatus Limimorpha sp. | reverse complement strand
TACTTCACAATGAGCCACCACGGTTCGCAGGAAGTTAAGCCGGGGACATTAAAAAGCATAATGAGGGATGCGGGGCTTGAATAAGCCCCACCCCTCAAAGGAGAAAAGAAATCTAAAAACATAAGCACTATGAAAAAGAAGATAATAGCTCACATCGAATGTGGTACAGACGGATGGTATTCGGTGTATCAAGACGAAGATTTGCCCTTCGGCTTTTTCGGCGAAGGAAAGTCCGTAAAAGAGGCGAAGGAAGATTTCCTTGCCGTGTTTGAGGCTATGCGCCAAGACCATCTTGAGCGCACCGGTGAGAATGTGGAGGCTGAATTTGAGTTTGTGTACGATACCTCGGCCTTCCTTCAATACTACAAAGGATTGCTAACACTGGCGGGACTGGCCCGCTTAACTGGCATCAACAAGGCGCAGTTGTCGCAATATGTGTGTGGCCGCCGTCATCCATCACCAAAGACACAAGAGCGCATCAAGGTGAGCGTGTTGCAGTTCGCAGAAGAATTGAGCCGTGCCATGGCGTAACCTTTCTTTGACACGGTAGGTATACTTCAGCCCGCATGGTTCAAAACGGAAAAAGTTCCCAGGATTGGGAACTTTTTCTTTTTTTTGTCACTTCACGGCCACATCTTGTATATACCTTTGCCCGAAAAAGGAGGAAAACATGATCACCGTTGACTATCTGAAACAAGTGATGGATGGCTTCGTGTGCGCCGACGGCCACACCATCGACACTGACAAGGAGATCATCGACGCGCCCGACATCATGGAGGGCCTCACCCAACTGGCGCAGGTGAAAGGCTATCCCTTTGCGGTGCTCTTCGAGGAGGCGTACCACTATGACGACGACGACCGAAACGATGTGCCAGTGGCTCGCTTCGACCAAAGCATCTATGTGATGCGCATGGTGGCCGCCAACGAGGGCAGCCGGCCCATTGAGGCACAGTGCTTGGCCGACATCCGCCAAATACGCGCCCTGCTGCTGCAACGCCAAGGGGCGGGCGACCCCGAAATGAAGGGATGGACACGCACCGCACAGCGCGACTTCGTGAGCGGCGCGTCGAACTATGTGGGATGGAAACTGAAACTCAACTACACCGAAGACGATAGTTGGGAATTGGCCTAAAACGAAAGATCATGGCAAGGGCACACGGCACACGAGGCAACTTCGACGAGTTTCGCGTGAACTGGGACCGCTTCGGCGAGATCGTCATCGACCGCTGGCAGCACCAGCTGCTCGAAAAGGACATCTACGACACGGGCAACCTCTACCGCTCACTCGAATACGGCTACCGGGCCACCAACGCGCTGAACCAAATCGTGGGGCGCGGCCATGCCGCCGAGGTGAAGGCGGGCACCATCCCCGAGGTGTTCTCGTTCTCGTTCCCGCTCTACGGCATCTATGTGGAAAGAGGCGTTGGACGTGGCTACACGCGCGGCAACGGCGGCGACCTCGTGAAGTTTCGCGGCAAGGGACGCGGGCGCGGGCGGCGCACCTGGTTCTACCGCATCTTCGCCAACCAGCGGCACCGCCTCGGCGAACTGGTGGCCGAACATTACGGACGAGCCGCCTCCGCCGCCATACGTACCATCGAGGTGCGCCGGATAACAGCCGGAAAGTGACATTTCGCAAGCGTGCGATGATTGCAACCTTGCAACCCGCCCCGCACACCCTTTTTTTCGCCTATATTTGCGGCGAAGAAAGGAGATGAAACGATGATTTATCCGGTACTGACTGATTTTGAATGGGCGATTGCTGGATTCATGTCCGTCGCAATCATCGTCGCGTTTGCGAGGGCCATGAAACGCGAGGCGCGCAAGTGCGCACCGAAAGAACCGACCGGCTTTGAGAAAGCCGAGGCAAGCCGCCGTACCGAACAAATCTTATCGGAGGTGGAAGCCGAGATCAACCGCGTAAAAGCCCAATACGAGGAGGCCACCGGGCTGAAGTGGGACGATTAGCCCGCCTTCGTCTGCAGGCAAAAAAAATGTCACGGCACATTGAAGTTTACTGCATAGCTTTGCGGCAAACTTCACTTTTTACATGGCAAGCAACAGAGATCAATTCACCACCGAAATCTACGTGAACAACGAGCAGGCGCAGGATGCCATCGCCAAGCTTACAAAAAAGCTGGAGGCGCAGGAGGCTGCCTACAAGAAACTGCAGGGAAGCCTCGGCGACTTCGACAAGAAGACCCTGAAGGCGAAGAAAGACATGGAAGCCACCCGCCAAAGCATCGCCGGTGTGCGGCAAGGCACCGAAAACTACCGCCGGGCGATCGAAAACCTGAGCGGGCAGAGCATGAGTCAGCTGGTGAAGATGCAAAAGCAGCTGAAGCGCGAGCTTGACATGACTAAACCCGACTCCGACGAATGGAAACGTCTGTCGGATGAATACCGTCAGGTGACTGAACGGATGAAAAGCCTTTCCGACGCACAGCGCGGCGTGACCACGTGGATGGGCAGGCTTGGAGCCGGTACGGGTGGTTTGATGGGGAAGCTAGGCAGCCTTGGGTCGATGATTACAGCCGTGCCGGCGCTGCTGAAGGGCGTTAGAATGGGAGTTAAGGCAATAACTGCGGTAGTGAGGGAAACCGTCAACGCAAGCCAGACACTGTCCGATAAGTGGAATAACGGCGTTGCGGCGATGAAAACCACCACAGACGCTTTCTTCATGGCGCTTTCCACAGGCGACTGGACGGTGTTTGAAAACGGATTGGGTGGGGCACTGAGAAAGGCGCGCGAGTTTGCCGATCAGCTCGACGCAATAGCCGACTACGGTATTTCAGGCAAAGTGATGAACGCCGTGTACATGACCGAATTCAACGCACAACGCGCCGTGGCAACCGACCCAGAAGCTACGGAAAAGGAACGAAGGGAAGCTCTCGGCGCCATGAAGAAAGACCTTGAAGCCTACAATGCTTTCATTGTCAGTGAAGCGGAAGCCACGTGGAAGGGAATAGCCGACGGTTTCAACGCGTGGAAAGGCATTGCGTTTGAAAGTCAAGCGCAACTGAAAGACTTCTTTGTGCGCTACTACGAGTTTGCCACGACGGGGCGAGACAAGGCTGCAAACGACCTGAAAGCCGCCGAAGACGCCATGAAAAGCGCACGAAATATATACGAAGTCGTTGCAAGCGGTATCGATGTACCGGAAGAAACCATATTGAAGTACCGCAAGATTTTTGAAGAGGCAAATAAAGAATACGAAAAACTCTACAATTCAGCCTCAATTACAACCCGCGCCATTGTTTCGGCGCTCGAACTGCCAGACGATAAAAAAACACAGATGGCGGAGCTTATTGCGCAATGGTCGGCCGGAATGGATCAGGTGTCTGCTTCAACGCGGGCGTTCAACAAAACACAAAGTCAGGTGCTGAAGCAGATAGAGGAAGGAAGCAAAAAAACCGTCGAGACTACAAGCACTGCAAAAAAACAAGTGGATGCCTATGCCGAAGCAATCAAAAAAATAGAAAAATCCCAGGCCGCGCAGGTTCTCGTGTGGAAACGGCAATACGCCGCCGGGATGATCGACAAAGCGAGATACGAAGCAGCGGTCGGCGAGGTGGAAGAAGATTTTCTGAAAAAGAAGATGGCCGCGGCGCAGAAATACGGAAAGAACATCGACAAGTACATGAGCCAGCTCCTTGACCGCCAAATCGCACGGATGAACAAAGCGAAGGAACTGCTAAAGGAAGAGATGGACGAGCTGGCGCAAGAAGAGAAAGAAATAAACATAACGCCTCGCAACAACGGCATCCGTGACCGGGAAGATTACGACAACTTTCAAGAACAGCTTTGGAAGAAGGCCGCAGACATCAGACAGAGCCTTGCCGATGAATCGGCAAGGCTACAGTACGAAACTGAGATGAAATGGGCGGAGAAACTGGCGGAAGATGGCAAACTGACCACCGAGGAGGCGGAGAGATACAAGATGCAGACAAAGCTGAAGTTCGCACAGCAATACGCCGCTCAAATGAATTCCATTACAGAGCAAGTGAGCAACTTCGTCACACGGGTCAAAGAGCTTGAGAGCGCGCAAATGGAGGCAGAGTATCAGGCACAACTTGCCGCTGCAGGTGATAATGCCGAAATGCGTGAAAAGATTGAGGCGGAGCATGAGCAAAAGAAGCTCGACATTCAAAAGAAGTACGCCGATGCAGACATGGCCATCAATATTGCAAAAACCATAGCGGCCGGATCGCTTGCAGCCATGCAGGCTTTTGCCCAGCTTGGTCCAATTGCTGGCGCGGTGGCGGCGGCTCTTATCGCTGCCACAACGGCTGCCGAAATCGCCACCATCGTTGCACAGCGCAACGCGATAAAGAACGCGGGATCCGGAGGGTTTTTGGGGTCGCACAATGCCAGACAGCGTGCCATCACCGGATACGGCGAAGGCGGGTTCACGGGAAACGCCGTTTCCGACAAACAGGCGGTGGGGGTTGTCCACGCCAACGAATGGGTAGCCCCTGCTTGGATGGTTAGAGAAAATCCGGTTGTGTTTACCAGCCTTGAACGATACAGGAAGAGAGCCGGCCATGGCTATGGCAACGGCGTAGGATTTGCCGATGGAGGTTATACAACAGGCAATGTGATTGTAAACACGTCAGGCAGTACAACGTCATCGGACATTGAGAAGGCAGTGTACAATGGCATACGCGACGCGTTGAAGAACGGGTGGTTCAGGGGCTATGTAGTACGGAAAGACATCCGGGAACTGGATGTGCAGGATTTAAGGATGAAACGACAAACATCGAGATCATGAAACTAACGACACGAAAAGGCGAGCTCGATTTGCCACGCGACTTTGCGCTAACCCTCGAGCGCACCAACCCCTTGCTCAGTGATCAAGGCGATGCCAGTGTGCCCGCAAAGTTGCCTTCGTCGTCGCACAACCTGTCCGTCATCGGACACTGTGAGCGAATCGACCGCGCCGAACGCTATGTAAACAAGATAGAGGCTTTTTTCGAAGTGGGTCCCGTTAGAAAACGCGGACAACTGATTTTCGACACTGTGCATCGCTTTAAAGGGATTGATGCCTCGTTTGCATTCGACAACGGCGACCTGTATTCGAAAAGCAAGAACAAGACGCTGAAAGAGATCTTTGCCGACCACAGTGTCGAGTTCGGCGATCCGATGATGGCGGCGGAATGGCTTCAGGCAGTGTTCGAAGGCGAAACGGACGATTATGTGGTGTTTCCCGTTGCAATCGCTCCCTACGAGGTGGACGTCAACGGCGTGAAGATGAGGGAGTATCAGTACAATAACGAAGTGGATGGCGGAAAAAAAATAGTTTGGGAGTCGCGCATGGTGCACGAAGGAGACGTCACTGTGGAAGTGCCAGACTGTTATGGTCTTGCTCCGTTTTTGAAGCTGCACAGGTTGATCGACCTGCTTTTTCGCATACTCGGTTACGAGGTTGCTGAAAACTGCCTGACGGACTGGCCGTTTAAAAGGATGGTCGTTGTGCATAACTGTTCGGACTGCCTGTGCAACCCGACCTACACCCTTTATTATAAGGATCTGGTGCCGAGCTGCACGTTGAGTGACTTCCTGACTTGGCTGAACAACAAGTTTCATGTGCAGGCGGTTGTGGACTCGGAAACCAAGCAGGTGCAGATTGTGTCGATGGAAACGATGCTGAAGATGAATGCCGACACTGACATCAGCGGCCTTGTGGAGGGTGATTTCACCGTACAGTTCAATCCGACGAAACGTGTCATACTTACACCATCGAACAAAATCGAAGGCACGGAACCCGCCGCCGTCACTTTCGACAAGCTGATTGAGAAATACGGCGACTATGCGATTGCCAACGAAATTGAGTTCAGGACACTGGAATCACAGTCACCCGCCTATATGGATTGCCTTGTGCTTCGTCGGGCAACGGGTCAGTTCTACATGGTAGAATACGACCCGGGCGCTCATCACCATGTAACCAAAATGATCGGTACAAACCATTTCACCTATGACAGGGCTAACAGTGAGGAGACCGAAGAATTCAGTCAGGCCGACATCCTTCCGCTGATGATTGTCGGACACAAGATGGAAACCGCACCTTTTATCGGCGACCGGCTGCACGCACACACCAGCTACAACGGCTCGACAGCTGACGACACTCAGGAAATTATTGTTGTACAGGCCGTAACAAGCAGTAGTTTTTTTTACACCACAACGGGTACGACGCAGCCTGTTATCCCATACGCCATGCCCGAAGAGGGAAAGCACTTCTACGAGCTTGGACTTGGGATGTGCCCATACGACTTATACGATGCATGCTGGAGCCACTACAACACACTTCTCCTCAATCACCCGACCTACATAAACGGTAGTGTTAGCTACAGCATCGGTCAGTTTTTTTCGATAAACATGACTCGGATGAAGCTTTGCAGGGGGCAGAAGCTGATGCCATCCAGCGCATCATTACAGATAGCACAGAAGCAGACACTGACCGATGTGCAGTTCATGATTGTGAAGACATTTGTAAACGGCGTGTACGACAGTGGCATTTTGCCTGCCATCATGTCAGTGCTCTTTTGGAAAATCACCGACAATTCCGCTGCAGTTGCAGCTGCTTTGTGGCAGAGGATTCTCGATGATTTCACGCCGAACCTTGGAGTAGTTGGGGTGGAGTCACATGACATCTATTATGGCGGATTCAGCGTTTGTTACATTGGTGACGACTTGCAGCCCGGCATTCCTCAATACGCTGGTGAAACCAAGACCTTATCACGCTTGGCCAACATCACGATCCATGTACATGAAGTCGTCGAGTTCTCTCCGGATCACACGCCCAACGTTTTGGAATACAACTGGGAAGAGACTTTCTTCAATCGGATTGTAGACTTCACCTTTACCGCCGTACATCCGTGATGTTGTCACTGCATCCGTAAAGCGAAGATGTACTTTTGCAGCCATGGACATCAATGACTTTTCACAGAAACCCCTCGCCAACCGCACCTACGCAAAAAACGAAGTGCCGCCGTTTGTCATCTCGACAAACAGTACCTTGCTGGCCATCTTGAGTATCGGCAACGAGATTATCTACAAAGGTATCTACGCGCCCGACTTCAATGGCAAAATTTACATCGACTTCCGTGGGTTGTATGACGACTATTTGAAAACCATTATCCCAACAACTGGAAACGGTGAAATAACACATACGGAATACATTCGCCAATTCACCGCCACATTCGAAGTCGCTGTTGGTGAAGACACACCAGGCGACAACAATTCCGTTTCTTGGTATGTGGCAAACGCAAAGTTGAGGTCCGACATGGATTTTTCGGATTGGAGCCTAAAAAACTTTCTCACCAACCAGCCGATTGAGAAAGCGACGAACTACGAATCTCCTGAATGGCTGACTTGGATTGACCAGTGGGGTATGTCAACTCTAACAGCACGTTTTTATCCGAAAGTAGGGGGAAGCAAGGATGTCACTGTGTTCACTGCCTCAAATATATACGGTTTAGTATGCTATAGTGTAAATGTGCGCTACAGCCGTATAATTCGCATGGCAAACTTACTGCCCAATCAGCTGAAAGGCTTTTACGACCTGATTCTTTATGATGCAAAAAACACAGAAGTGTGCAGACAGCGATACATCTACGAGGAACGCACCGGGTTCGAGAAATACTATTGTTTCGTGAACGCCCTCGGCGGCATTGACACGCTAATTTGCGCAGGAGAAAACGTGTTGCAGCCGGAGTTGTCGCATAACGTAGGACGATTCGGCGGAAACTACCGCGCATTAGACGATGCCGACAATTACAGAAGGTGGTTGCAGAATACTGGAGTGATGCCAGCTCGATTCAGAAATTGGATTTACGAACTGCTTTCGGCAAAGAAAGGAGCAGAAAAATACGATCCTGCAGCCATGGACTATTTCAAAATAGTAATAGACAGTTCTGAAATTTCGATGAGCGACAACGGACAACTCGCCTCGGCTTCATTCGGCTACATTCTTGATGAAACAGAAAACATTATGATTGACACCGAAAGAGCCGTTGACCGCTCGTTGCACCAGAGCGTTGCCGAACAGGCAGGAGGCTTTGAAGACCTGTCGTCTTCTGTCAGGTTTGTTTTTGAGGATGACGGCAACGGCAACTTTGAGACTGCTGAGATTGAAATCGAAGCGACGAAGCTCTATGTGACCGACCCGCGCACCGTGACCGCTTCAAGCGAGACGGCGGTCTATTACTATCTCGATGGAAGCGCATCGCCATCGGGCAGCTTCACGCCCGGTGTCGATGACAACCCGTATATCATCAACAAGAAGGAAGACGCGGCAATTCGTTTCGTAACGCAAAATCAAGCGGTTGCCTTATTGATAATTAATTATTATCCAAAAAAAATGTATAAGAATGACCACCAACAAAATTAAAAACTACACTAAAGAAATCGAGGGCGGCAAGACTTACTGCCAGATTGCGACAATGGACAGCAGCGGGAACGTGAAGGTATGGGTTCCAGGAGACTTAATTCAATAATGATAACAAGAATGGACATCGACATTTCCGAAATACTTACCCTTGTCTTCGGCAGCACCTCGCTGGTTACGCTGATAGAGGTAGTGCGCTATCGCAAGCAGGACAAGCGGCAGCGCGAGGCGGAGGCTAAGATAAAGGAAAGGGAAGCTGAAGATGCAGGCACATCAGCGCAAGCAAAGCAGATAGACCTTGCAGACAAGTACTTTGACGGTATGCTAGCAATGATGGAGAAGATGCGTGACAGCCAAGAACGTGGAACGCTCAATCAGGACAAAATGCTTGAAGTACTGAACGGTATTGACAGACGCACAGACAGCATGGAGGTAAGGATAAGCGACATTGAGGCGTATCTTAACGGAAACTATCACGCTTTCTTGGCAGAGAAGGCAAAGAAAAAACAGAATAAAAACTCTAAATAAAAACAAAATAAAGAAAAATGATTATCCGTATTTATACCTAAATTCATTTTTATAAGAAACAGCCGCCACCAAAAGTCTTCCAAATAAAGCCTCGGCAAAATATCTTCGGTTAAATTTATAACAAAATTCATCGAGATAAGCTTGGAGAAATTCCGG
>JBGYXG010000113.1:0-25054 GCA_041842465.1 Candidatus Limimorpha sp. | reverse complement strand
TTGCTGTCGATATCCCTGATGGTCAAATTCAGCAATTCACCCCGTCTTAATCCGCAGCTATAAATGAGACTGAGCATGGTGCGGTGTTTCAAATTGCCATGCGCTTCCAAAATGGATTTTATCTCTTCTTTGCTTAAAACATTGGGCAAAGTCTTCGACCTCTTGGGACGGTGTATCTGTTCAATGTCGAGTTTCCTGTTCTGAGCGGTTTTGAAAAACAACTTTACGGCGTTAACCATTTGATTTTGATAGGATGCCGACAGCTTGTTTTTCAGAATATATTCGTTATTAAAGACAATTATATCCTCATTGCTTATCTCCGACAACGATTTTTCTCTGAAAAAATGCAAAAAAACACAAAGTGCATTTGTATAGGTTTTTATGGTACTTTCGCTGTAACGCCTTGATAATAACCACGACTTAAATGCCGTTATTTCCTGGAAGTATTTATTGTCGGCCATACTTCCGGTCGGTTTTGCTGGATTTCCTTCACCAAGTTTTGAAGTGTCAATTTCTGCAAGGCTTTTCATAACCCGCTTTAAATCAGGTATATTAAAATTCGATTCGTTTATATACCATCTGCGTTGCGTGTTGCTCCATTTTGGATAGGTCAATTCTTTTAATGCAGAGATAATTGCCGTATCAAAGTCAAATTCAAGAAAAATCACATTTTTTCCTCTATGCTCTCCGCTTTTACAAATTATTGTCTTTACTGTATCTATCATTATGCAATTTTCCTTCTTTATTTTTATTTTTGATTCTCAGTTATTTACGTCGCATCCTCACGATACGATATGAGAATATAATGCCGCGAATTTACATAGCATATTCTTCGCTTGTCTTTTTCTTTTCGGTTTTTTATTGCTCTCGCAAAAGTAATGAATAATTGCTTATGGTAGGCTTTTGTGCAGGGTAATTCGACAAACGGATGTCATGAACAAAGAAATGCTTTTGCGACAGTTTGAACAAAAGCTTGCCATTTAAAGATACGCGGACATACTGCAAAAGTCTTACCCAACACAAGTAAGTCTTTGCCGTATTCTGATGAAAATACGGGTTTTGCTTGCGCTCAAAAATCAAAAGCCCTTTGGATAGGGTGTAGGGGAACTTAGAAGCTGTTTTTAAAAAACGGCTTCTAAGTGTTATATTCATCCTATTCCTTACTCCGGCACATAGATGATTTCGCCGTTCTCCAATTCGTAGGCGATGCCGATGCGCTTGCCGCGCTTGTCGTTGGAGCTCTGGTCTTCGGAAGGGGTGTAGCGGTTGATTTTCTGCCCTTCTTTGGTGATGATTTCCATGTTTTCCTTGCCGGGGTTCTTCACCATGGTGAAATCCTCCTGACTGAACATTTCCGTCATGTTGTACCGGCTGACCAAAGCCACCATCAACGCCAGGGCGAAGACCATGGCCACATCGAAAAGGTTGCCAACTACGCTCATGGGATCCATGTCCTCGTTTTTTCTCAATAGGCTGCGTCTCATGGCTGTTGCTGTTTTTGTTTCAGGATGTCGCCGAGGTATTCCAAGTTGTTCATGTCTTGAAGATACCAGCGTTGTTTCACCTGAAGGGTGATGAAGCCGATGGCGCTGGCGAAGAGACCGACTACGGTAGTGGCAAAGGCCACCTGCATGTTGTAGGCCATCGAAGCGATGTCGCCGGTGGAAAGTCCTACCAAGGCTGGCCCCATGGGGATCAGCGTGCCCATCAGCCCGAGCATGGGTCCCATTTTGGTCAGGGTCTTGGAAAGGGCAAGGTCTTTGTCGGCGGCCACCTCAAAATCGGAAAGCAGCTTTTGCAGCTTGGCGGGATTGTTCTTCTCGGCAATCAGCAGATTGACGTAACGAATCACAAGGGCATTGTTTTTCTTCGGCAGGTGTTCCTCGAGCAGGTCTAAGTTATCGGCACGGAGCGTGGCGAACTCCTGTTTCAACACTTGTTCGGTCTTCCGCATGGAAAGGTATTGGCCGAAGAAATTGCCGATGAGCAGCAGGGAACGGATGAAGAAAAAGATGAGCAGGACGATGACGGGAACCAAAAGCCCTGTAGAAATCCAATAGAGTATGTCTGTGATATAGTGCATATTATTTAAGTTTTTGCAGTTTGTGTTTTCGAATGAAATAACCGGCCACGGCACCCAGCACGGCAAGTCCCAAGATGCCCGCGAAGGCGGCGAGGTTCATCTCGCCCGTGCCTTTCACGGCGGTGCGTCCGTTGACGGTGGCCACAATGCCGAGCACTCCGATGAGGGCATTAGTCAGGAAGAGCAGCTCCAAGCGCACTTCCTTTTCGGGTAAGAGCCAATGTAGGAACTTGGCACCGGCAGGTATCAGCACCATCAGCCCGACGGCATAACACCAAGAGATGACGGAAAAACGGGCACCGGGAAACTGGAAAATGAGTTGTACCAAGCCGATGAAGAGTACCGGCAAAATCAAGATGCCGGGAAACCAGCGCAAGAGGCGGTAGCATCCTATCACCCTTGGGCTGAGCTTGCCTGTGGTCATGATATTGGCAGCCAGCAGGCAGAATCCGATTTGGATGATGACCTCAAGATTCAGGATGACGGAAGTGTCGAGCATCAGCGAAGGGTTGTTCAGCCAGTCGTGTATCTGAGTCTTGGACTGTTCGATGGCGTAAGGCCACGAAAAACCCATGAAAAGAGCGATGGCAAGGCTGATGCCGACAAGCGTCCACCATTTTTGATAGGTCTGCTTCAACAGAAAGTTAAAGCAGACCAATATCATGAGTATGATGACCAATGTTTCCATTACGATTCGGTGTTCTTTCGGCGGCGGCGAACGAAAACAATCAATCCGATGACGATGATCACGGCGACGACAATCACCACGATGTTGTTGATATGGGTGACACTTTCTTCCTGACGACTGTTTATCTCTTCTTTTTTCATCACCATGGCTTGGTTGTCGGTAGGTGACGACACTTGCTGTTCGTGAACGTTTTGGATTTGCTGCTTGTAGGCGGCAGCCTGCTGCTCGTCGTTGCGGGCGGCGATAAAGTCGCGCAGTTTGACGTTGTCGCACACCATGCCCGAACACGAGGGCAGGTGCTTTTGCACCAACTCGGTGTGTAGTTGGGCGATGTCGTTGAGCTGCTGTTCGGTAGCCTTCCACATTCCTTTTCTTGCGGTCTCCATCATCACGGCAGTGATTTCCTCCAAGGCTGCTGGATTCTGGGCCTCGAAATACGCCTGTATGCCGAGGTTGAATTTGTCCTTGACATAGACTTCGTAAATCTCGTCCCACATTTCGTTGTCGATGGCACGGGGTTTCATCACGTTCCATCCGTAGGTGTTCTGTACGATTTCGGCGAACGAGTTGGCTCCGCCCGCTCCTCCTTTCATCCTTTCGCTGATGTAGTTCGGGTTGAAAATCGTGGTGCGGCTTTCCACGCCGATGGCTTCCTTCACTTCCTGCATCCTGACGTGATTGCGGTTGCGGTAGTCGCTGAGGTAGGCATCGGGGTCTTTGCCCGTCACGTTACGCACGGCGAGGTTCATGCCTCCCATGAACTCATAGACGTGGTCGAGACTCAAAGCCCCCCAAGTGTTGCTTTGGCGGGGTTGCACCACGGCTTCGGTACGAGTCAGGGCGGCCTCGAAGGCAAACTGCTTGACGGTCTCCCAGTATTTCTCGCTGCCGTAGAAAGCCCCCATGTTGTTCAGATAAACCTTGGCAATTTCTTCCTCTTTCTCCCATCGGTCGCCGGCCTGCACCATGCCTGTGATGCCGGTGCCGTAGTTGCCGTTCACGCCACCAAAGACACGGTAGGTGGAAATCTCTCGTGCTTCCTTGGGCGAAACGCCCTTTTCAATCAGGGTGCGTTCCGACTCGACAACGCCTTCCTTTACGCGGTTGTCGAAAACATCATCAGTGGCCGCCGCCGCCATTTCTACGGCGCGGTTGATGAGAAACAGCCTTGATGCGGCAAGGTCGCGAAGCTGACCGCTGGTTTGCACCACCACATCGATGCGGGGGCGACCCAACTCTTCAGAGGGTATCAGGCGAAGATCGGTGACACGTCCGAAAGCATCGCGAATCGGCTCCACGCCAAGCATGTATAATATCTGCGCAATGGTGGCACCTTGTGTTTCGATAAACTCGCCGCTCCACAAAGTGTAGCTGACCTTGAGCGGTATGCTGTCGTGGTGACGACGGCGGTAAAGGTCTATGGTGTTGTTGGCCAACAGCTTGCCTCTTTCCCATGCCGTTTCGCTCGGTGTCGCTTCGGCGTTGATGCCGTACATGTTGGCTCCCGTCGGCAACACGTTTGGATTGACAATGGGATCGCCTCCCGATGAAGGACGGGTATAGCCGCCGTTCAAGGCATTGACGATGGAGGACAGCTCTTTTTCGGGGCTTGCCTCCAATTGTGACCTGTAGAGATTCACGTTTTGGACGGTGCGTTTGATTTCTATGATGGCAGCCGCCCATTCCTTCTGCTCCTTGCTGTAGGTCGTTTTGCCCATCATGCCCGACATCATGCCTGACATGCCGCTGGTGCCTTTTTCGCCCTTTTCTCCCGACATCGAGGCTTTCATTTTTTCAAGGGCTTCGGGTGATGCGCCCATCTTTTCCGCTATTTTCATGGCTTGTTCCGGATCCATGTCTTTCGCCATGTTGCGCATCTTGCGGTGCATTTTATCCATCATGCCTGAGGCTGGTGCCGCATTGACACGGGGCATCATGCGTTCCATCGTCATGGGACGGTTGCCACCCATCATGCCGTTGTTGTTGCCCATCGACATCATCATGGCCATCATGTCAACGGGCTGCATGGCCTTGGTAATGGTGACGGCACTGTCCATTTCGGCAGGAGTAATGCCTGCCGCTTTGCAAATCCAGCTATCGGTGGCAATGGAAGGGTTGTTCCAGATTTGTTCCACGAGGGTCTTGGAAGGATTGAGGTAACGCAGGGTGAATAAGGACTGGTGTTTTTCAATCTCCGTTCCGGCTTTGCCGTTAAGTTTGTCCAAGGCATACAGGCTGTAGGCTATGGGATCGGTGGTCATGGCAAAAACGCTGCTTTTGATGCGTTCCTGCTCGTATGGCTCGCCCATGACGTACAATTGTCCGGTGACTTTCTCACTCGACATTTCTTCGACATAGTGCTCAATGCGTTCAATATCGTCCTCGGAATAAGGAACGTCGAGAATGCTGTCCAATTCAAGGGCACGGTGCAGTCCTTCCTTTACCGTCATCTTTTTGACCACCAAGGCTAAGGTCAATTGCTGTTGCTCGTCGCCGCTGTTGAGGGCTTTGTTGAAGCTCTCAATGGCTTCACTCACGTTTTTGTAGAGGGAGCGCACGCCGCTCTCGAAAAACGGTGGTGTCAGGTGCGACTGTATGCCTCCGTAGGAACGTCGTTTGGCAATCAGGGCTTCACCCACATCCGCAATGTCATAGACATAAAAATGAGGCATAGAGCCAACCAATCGGTCGGGCCAATCGTTGCTGCACAAAGCCGCCTGTTTGCGCGGCGTAAACTCCAAGCTGCCATGCGTGCCGAAATGGAACAAGGCATCGGCTTTGAAGCCGTAGCGCACCCAAAGGTAAGGCGCTACGTATGAATGGGGCGGCGCGGCATCGGTGCCGTGAATAATCACGTAAGAGTTCTCTCCTTTTCCGGCGGCAGGCTGCGGCAGGAGCACCACATTGCCAAACTGCACACGGGCTATTCCCAAGCGTCCGTCTTCGCTGACCAGATAACCTCCCGGAAAATCTCCGTCGGCGGCCACCACTTCGGCATAGCGTTCCGGACGAAGGGCTTTCTGCACCCAGCTTTCGTAGGTTTCTTTGTCGATGAGTTCAGGGTTGCCCTCCCGCATAAAGTCGGACTTGACACCCTCGGCATACGAGTTGAAAAGTTTGCCCTGCCGGTTGATCATCTCCTCTAATTCAGCAGCCGTGGCGGGAAGACCTTGCACATTGTAACCTTCCTGACGCAGCCGACTTAACAGGTTGAAAAGCGAGGGACCCACTTCCATGCCGCCCGCCGTCATCGAGTTCAGGCCGGGACCTTTGTAATAGAAAATGGCGACACGCTTGTCGGCATTGCTTTTTTGCTGCAATTGCAAATAATTCAAAAGGGTTTCGGCAAAAACATCCAAACGCTCCGGAATGGCACTGACATATTGCAAACCCTCGTCGTTGATGTAATGACCGAAAAGGGCGAAGGGTCGGAGTGCTCCGTCGATTTCAGGTGTTACGATGCTTTGCGATAAAAAGCCGCCGTTCATGCCCATTTTGTCGGCTTCCCACTTGTCCACCAAACGGTTGACGTTCAAAGGGGAAAACAAGGGAATGTTTCGTTGCTTGAGGTACTCGACCATGTTGTCGCCCATGCGCCCGTGCGCCATGTTGATGAGGGCGGAAGGCTGAACGGTGTCGGCATGGCCATCGCGGATGAATCCCTGAATGTCGTTCACGGGATACACCATGACCCCGTTTTCTTCAAGTCGTTGGATCAGAGCCGAAGGCTCACCCATTGGGCCTGTGATGATGATGCGCGGGGCATCGGCATGATAGAGCCGGTGCTTTTGCAGGTAGTCTTCGTATGCTGCTACCGACTGAAAACCAAGGTTTTCCTCATCGCGATGCTCTATATCGGCATGATAAATCATATCGAACCTGCGGTCAACGGCGGGTTGTGCTTCGTGTTTGAAGCAAACTTTCCGGTCAATTTCGTTGCGGACATAGTTCAGCATGTTGCGGTAGTTGCTGCGGCCTCCTCCGTTGATGTACTGACGAAGCGTTTCTTCGGCAAGGGTATCGACGGAAATGATGTTGTTGGCCGGATTGGTGACGGTGGTGGACAAAATGGGCACACCCCGTTCCGCCGCCTCGATGACACGCTGCCGCTGCTCCTCGGTGATGCGAAGCCCCATGGCATTGATGAAGACCATGTCGTATTGATCGACTTTTTCGATGGCATCGGTGCTTAATTCATGAATATTAATAAATTTGTTGTCGTTGGCTTTGGAAATTTCGCCCAAAGCGATGACCTGATAGTTGACGAATGCGACATGCGTTGGGCTGAACCACCGCTGCCAGCTCCAGAAAAGCAGGGCGATGAGTGCGATACATGCGCAGCATAGAATGATGATGTTTTTCTTTTTCATGGTAATGAGTTATGAGTTAGAGTTTGAAAAGATCAGCCATATTGAGGCTTAAGGTGGCTACGCCGCTGATGCCTTTTTGAGGGAGTTGCAGGGAGCTGTCGGCGGCTTTGTCCTTGTAGTTGAACAGGTTGTCGATGCCTATACCGAGCAGAATGCCTCTCGGGAAGCGGGCGCTGACGTTCAGGTTGCACAAGGTGCGGGGATCGAAGGAGGTTTCCTTCAGCCCTGATGCGGTGTTGACGTGTGTCACAAGCCTTGAAGCCCACTGTCCGTGAAGGGCGGCGGTATAGTGTATTTTCCAGATTTTCGTGGCATATTGGGCGTTGAAAGTCAAGCTGTGCGGCCGGACGCTGGAAGTATTCTTTCCTTCAACATTTTGATAATCATTGACATAAGCATATGATCCCATGAGGGTCAATCCGAAATCGGATCGCCAGCGAAGAAAGGCTTCCACCCCCGTGGCCTTGGCTTTGTCGGCATTGATGTACTGCATGTCATTGTTGTTATCGCTTAGCCGCTTATAGACGATTTTATCCCGAAACAGGTTGTGATAGGCGCTTACCGAAGCATTCCATCCGTTTCGGTTCCATTCGGCAGAGGCGGAAAACTGATTGCTGGTCTCGGGCTTCAGGTCGGGGTTGCCATACAGCATGAACCAGCCCAAGCCGCCCATATCGTATTCTTGATACAACTCTTTCAGGGAAGGGGAGCGGAAACCTTGGCAGTAGCCCGCCCGAAGGTTGACGGAGTTGATCGGACGGTACATGGCGGAAAACTTAGGGGTTAAATGCCATTTGTATTTTTCCTGATAATCGGCGCGAACACCCATGATGACGTTCAAACCGTCTGTCATTTTCCAGTCTTCCTGTGCATAGAAAGCAGCCGTTTTGACATCGGCATCGGTGCTGTCCTTCATCATATAGTGCTTTAGGTATTCGTAATTGCCTTCGCCGCCCGCGCTCAGGGTGTGTTTTCCGAAGGTGCCGGAATAGTCCAAGTGGGTCACGTGGTTGCGGTTGCGGTAATCGGTGCGGACAAATCCTGCGTTAAAGAAGTCCTTGTCTTTCTTGTATTCGTCATACGTATAGGAAAGCGACAACTGCTGTTTGCCGTCAATCAGGTATTTCAGTTTGGCGCTGCCCACATAGTCGCTGAAATGGTCTTGATAGCGTTTTCCTTCCGAAATGTGGCGTTGGTTATGATAGAAAGTACCTTTTATATCGGCGCTGAGTTTTTCGCTGAAGGCGTAGCTGAATTTCTGTCCGGCATCCCAGATGTTGTAGCCGTGGATGGTCGTGTAGTTGGATCCGTCTTTATCTTCAATGGTGAAGGATTCCATGGTGCGGTAGGTCAGGCTGCTCATGGAGGAGAAGCGGTTTTGCTTGGTTCCTACTGAAGCCGAATACTTTTGTCCGTTGCTGCCGGCATAGCGTGCCGAGAGGTTGCCGCTGAAAGGGCGGTTGGCGTTTTTGGTGATGATGTTGACCACCCCGCCCAAGGCGTTGGAGCCGTAAACGGTGGACTGTGCGCCCCGAATGACTTCGATGCGTTCGATGTCGTCCACATTGAAGCGTGTAAAATCTACGTTATGATCGGAGCCTTCGCCGCTAATGCGTTCGCCGTCAATCAGAAACAGGATGTATTCGCCTTCCATGCCTTGGTATTTGATTTCAGGCATCCGGCTCATGGAGTTGTAGCCGATTTGCAGTCCGGGCAGTTCGTATTGCAGCAGCGACTCGATGCTCATCGGGTTGACGGTTTCTATTTCTTTCACTCCGATGATACGGGTCAGCACCGGCACTTCCTTGATAAGTCTTTCCACCCGTGCTCCCGTCACTACGATCTCATCCAGCTCATTTTTGGCGGGTTTGAGCCGGATATGCAGGGCTTCTTTCTGTTGTTTGGGGTCGATCTGCATTTCTATGGTCTCAAAGCCGGAATAAGAAGTGCGAAGGGTGATGGGGTCGCCCGAATTCAGTTGAATGGAAAAAGCGCCTTTGGTGTTGGAACCGGCACCAAGGGTTGTCCCTTTTACCCATACCGAAGCACCCGGCAAAGGCTCGCTCCGCTCATCGACGACAACACCTCTGATGCGGTATTGCTGGGCAAGGGCGAAAAAAGGAGACAGCAAAAGGAGACTTAAAATAACAGTTATTTTTCCCATTCGTAGTTTAATGTGACAAATCCGGCAGCTCCTGTGTCGCTGTACGTATCGGTGATCTGCAATTGAACACGGCGGCCGTCTTTGCATTTCAAGACACAGACTTCTTTAGATGCGGAATAAAGTGTTGGAGGCATGGAATGTGTAGGCGTGCGGATGATGGTGTTGGACAGTACGCCATTGATGTTCGAGGTGGCGGCGGTGCCGATTTCGCCGTCCATCATGTGGGTTAGGTCCATGTAGAGGGAGTCTGAAACCGTAATGTCGGTCTCGTAGCCGCTTGCCGGCCATTCGGTCAGTTTGTCCATTTCGGTGAGACCTGTGGCGGCCACGCTGCCTTCGTTGGTCTTGATTTCGTAGCGGTGAATGGCAATGTGCCAGTCCATGTTGATGTCGGCTTCGCTGCCTTGTGCCGGAGTTGTCGATACAATTTCTCCTTCTTTCCAGTAGTTCCATGCTGAAAAGTCGCGCAGAGATTTCATCTCACCGGTTTCGAGATTGACATAGGTCCAATGGTCGTATTTGATGGCTTTAACCGTAATGGTCTTGGTCTTTGTTTCCGGTTCAGGGATGTTGTTTTGGGGTTTTTTACAGGCTGAGAGCAGTGTGGCGAGACACAAGGTCAAAATTATATAGTGGTATTTCATGATAACAGCATTTAACTTTTTACATTCTATAAGAAAAGTAGGTGCAGAAAAAGAGCTGCACCTACAATTCACACATTATCGTTTCAAAAAATTAGAGCAAGCAACTCTTTTCCATTTCCTTTTGTGCCGGTGAACTCGATCTTAAGTCCGCCCATCACGTCTTCGACGGTGAAATTCATTAAAGCCTGGTCGGTAATGGTTGCTGTGAAGGTGAAAGAGTGTTCGTTCGGCTGTCCCGTATGGGGGTTGGTCATTTTGCAGATTCCCGTGCCTTCTAATTTGTAGCTGTTGTTCTCTCCGTTCACTTTCATGGCCTCGATGCTGAATTCGCCCCATGTTGCATTGGTGTAGGAAAGCGACACTTCGTCGTCGGATCTGTAGCTCAAATTCACCGTTTGGTTGTCTTCAACGGAGTTGGCGAAAAAAGCGCAAGAGACGTTCACGGAGCCTTTATAGGCACCTGCCACTTTAAAAGCAACGGGCATTTCGCCTTCATGGAAGGCTATTGTCAGACCTCCCATCACATCCTCGACCACAAAAGTCATCGTGGCTTTGTCGGCAATGTTTCCGGTAAAGGTGCAGGGGTGTTCTTGCTGTTGTCCCGAATGCGGGTTGGTCATTTTGCAAATGCCGGTGCCCTCAAGGCTGTAACCTCTGTTTTCGGACTTTACTTTTACCGTTTCGACGGTAAACTCGCCCCAAGTCGGTGAAGTATAGGAGAGCGAGACTTCGTTGTCGGCTTTATAGCTCAGTTTCACCGTTTGGTTTTCCTCGATGGTGTTCGAGAAAAACGAGCACGAAGCGGTTGTATAGCCTTCATAGGAACCGGCCACTTCGTAGGCGGCGGGCATTTTGCCCTCGTGGAACTCCAATGTCAAGCCTCCCATCACGTTGGCGATGGTGAAGGTGATGGCGGCATCATCGGTATTGGGCTTGATGTTAGCCGTCACGGTGCAATCGTATTCCTTCTCCGAACCGCCATGTCCCATTTTCATTTTGCAGGTGCCCGTACCATTCACCTTGTAAATGTCTTGTTCCAGAACGACGGCAGCTTCCCGAATGCTGAATTCGCCCCATTTATTTGAGTTGAACGTCAGGTTTACGGTCTTGTTGCTCGATGCCTTGGCGATAGTAATGCTTTCGTTACCATTAACTTGGTTGGTGAAATTGGCGCACGATGCGTTGATGTAGCCTTGGTATGTCTTGGCAATGGCTTCTGCCAGTTTCTCTTCCTCTTTGGGTTTGCGACAAGATGCCATCATCAGGGTGAGTGCAGCCATGACCAAGAGGGTCAATTGAAAAGTCTTCTTCATAATAAATTGAATTTTAATTGTTTAATAAATTAAACGCAAAAACGTTACTTGTTTGATTTAAGAACGCAAAACAAGTTGTTTTTCCATCCATGCACCATCCCCATTAATGGGTATTTTCAGTCCGACTCATCATCATTTTTGGTGATAAAGAAGAGATGCTAAAGGGAAGAAGCAGCTTCAGGAGGGTAGATGACATTGCTGGTAATTTAAATCTGCGAAAAATAAAACTTAAGACGGGCAGGTATAAGTTCCATTTCGAAAGTTGTAATTTAATGAAGCAAGGAACATGAGCCCCAATAGCTTTTTTTGTATTTTTATAACCTCATTTTAGAATTGAGAATGAAGTGTTTTTGGTGCTCATCCCAACTTTCACTCTTTAATTTGCGGACTTCTTTGGTAGCATGACTTTGCAGAATGCTTAGGCAGCGACTGTGACCTACAAATTTTCATCTTCCTGAATGGTGTAAATCAAGGTTTTTACGTTTTTTTTGAGGAGACAGTAAATTATTGTCTGATAATGAGGTTGTTATAATTTTCACAAACACAAAATTGTGGTAATTTTCGGGTGAATATTTTTAGCGGTGAAAGTTGGGCTAAGCGAAGCCCAGCGGTTGGAACTCGAGAGAGGGTATTGCCAAGGCGAGAAGCTCTGCTTCAGGATGAGGAGTCTGACCTTACTCCTGAAAGCATCGGGACTGTCCGCCACAGAAGTCGGCGAGAGGACAGGAACATCACACCGTGAGGAAATGGCTCAAGCGGTACAAGGAAGAAGGCCTCAAAGACCTGGAGACTCGTCCCGGCAGGAGGCGCAAGCCAATCATGGACTGTTCGGACGAGGAAACCGTCCATCGTGCGATAGAACAGGATCGGCAGAGCGTGAACAAGTTTCGGGAGGCGTGGCAGCAGTCAAGCGGGAAGGATGCCAGCTACCGTCCCATACGGATGGCAGTTTCCTGTAGAGGATTTCCATGTCCTGTCCCAGAAGATAGCAACATATTTGGCATGACCCCAGGGACAACCGATACGAAGGCTTCACATCGAGAGAAGGCATAACTGCGACAAGCCGATCGACTTCCTCGACAGGCTGTCCCTTCGGCATAGGGGAAGGAGCACTTTCATTGTGCTTGACAACGCCAGCATCCACCGCAGCAAAGCCATGAAGGAGGTGAGACCCGTTTATGAAAGTAGAGGGCTGTTCCTATTCTACCTCCCGCCTTACTCGCCGCACATCAACATCGCGGAGACACTGTGCGAATACTCAAGGGCAAGTGAATACGACCGCAGGACTGCGAGTCCACCGACATAATTTTGGCTACTTACTTAACAGCAGAGGCAGGCGTTTTCTGCTGTTTTTCCACGCCAATAGTTGCTCCAATAATCTTCTTTGCATAACTTAACCATTTTATTCCGATTGTAGAAATACGCAGATTCAATAACAAGTACAAAATCGTACTGTCAAAGTTATTGTCCAATATATAATTCGGCTTTTCCGGCGGTTATTCGTATTTTTTTGCCATTTCGTTGATTAACGCTTTCATTTCCTGCCTTAGCCATTCGGGTTGTAACACCTCGATGTGGCTGTTCATGGTGATGAGCTGCTGCTTGAAATCGTAGGACGGTTTCAGCCGCCACGAGAAGATGGCATAGTCTTCCGCTTCTTCCATGATTCTCTGGCTGTGGTGCAAGGGCAGGCCTTTCAGGAATGTGCTTTGCGCAATATCGCTCTTGATGACAATGTTTTCCGTTTTCAAGTTGGCTTCCACGTAAATGCCGAAGACATCGTTGAAAAAGGTCTGTAGATCGAAGTCTTGGAGAGTCTTGAAAGTCTCGTCTCTTTGTTCGATGAGTTCCATGCGGTCGAGGGCGTAAATGCGTTTCTCGTTGTCTTCGTTGTAGGCAATGAGATACCAGCGTTGCTTGAACAGTTTCAATCCCAATGGTTTGCACAGGTAGTGTGTAGCGGAATCTTCTCCATAGCCTTTGCGATACAGGATTTTGATGATCTGTTTTTTCTGTAAGGCTTCAATGATGGGGTCAAGGTGTTGTATGCCGCCCGGCACGTTCTCGAATTGCACGCACTTGCGCAAGCCGAGGTCATTGGAAAGCCTGTTGCTTATGGCAAAGCTACGGAGGAGCCACATCTTCAAGTTGTTGTCGAGCATTTCATCGCGTTCGTCTTGAGAAATGTAATAGGCATTGCGTTTTTTGTTGCACTCGATGTCGATGTCGAAAAAGTCAGCGATGTATTGCCGGTAGTTGTGAAAGCTCCTTTCCGGAATGGGATCGTCGTCATTGTCCTTCGTCCATCTGTCGTTGAGTTCTTTCAGAGTGATACCAGCATCGCGCCTGTCGGCGATGGTGTTGGCAATCCAAATACATTTGAAAAGTCTGTCTATGGTTTCTTGCTTGTTTTGTAGGGCAAAAATAGAGATTTTCCTTGTCTTTACAATCTTTTATTCGGAAAAACCTCCCACTATGCCCGATGGTGTTTCTGTTGGGTTTGTTGTGCGATGCCGCCTGTTGCCTTTCTTTATCTGTGCAATGCCATTCTTGGTTTTTTCGGGCTTCGCAATAATGAAATGGATGGCTTTTTATTTGTTTGCTTCAACTTAGCAGTTTGTTAATCAATGGATGGTGTTGATTCTTTGTCTTGAAAAGCATCCGCCATGCTTATCTTCCAATGTTTTTCAATATCCGATAGTAGCGCGGTCATTGTGGATGCTTTCTTCTTGACAGAATCTGATGAGGGTGTCAAGTTCGGGAGTCGTTCCTGTCAATACGCTTTCTACGGTTGATTTTCGGGCAATGTTTTCGATTTGTCCGCCGCTGAAAGAGAAACGTTCGGTGAGAACGGCAATTTGGTGCTTGCTGAGTTCGGGCATCATGCTTTGCCAGATGCGCCGACGGATTTCTTTGTCGGGCTTTTGGAAGTTGATCTTATACAAGAAACGTCTTTCAAATGCCGTATCCATGTTCTGGGTGAGATTGGTGGTGGCTATCATGATTCCGTCGAGGGTTTCCATCTCTTGCAGAATGATGTTTTGCAGCCAGCAGTACATATTTGTTTGTAAAACGCGTTATTTTACCAATTTCGAGATTTTAGAATGCGTTATTGTGCTGGTTGCAAAGAGCAGAAGCAGAAAAAAGAAGGCTTTACACGCCGCTTTTGCGGTATCGGTGTGCTTTCAAGGAAGGGGGAAGTCCTTCCGCCCTTATTTCACCAACTCCAAATAGTCGCCGTAGCCTTCAAGCTCCATGTTTTCCTTGGGGATGAAGCGCAGGGAGGCACTGTTGATGCAGTAGCGGAGTCCGCCCTTGTCTTGGGGACCGTCGTTGAAGACGTGTCCCAAGTGGGCATCACCGGTCTGGCTTCTGACTTCGGTACGGATCATGCCATGGGAAAGATCCGATTTTTCCACGATTTTGGCGGCATCGATGGGTTTTGAGAAGCTGGGCCATCCGCAGCCCGAGTCAAACTTGTCGGTGGAGACGAACAGAGGCTCTCCGGTGGTGATATCCACATAAATACCTTTCCTGTCCTCGTCCCAATAGGCATTCTTGAAAGGAGGTTCCGTGGCATTCTCTTGGGTCACGGCATACTGAATGGGCGTGAGTTGTTCGCGCAATTGTGTCGTATCGGGCTTGGTGTAGGAGGTTTTCTTCATCCGGGCTTTTCGCGCCATGTCGAACAAGCCGGGATGGATATGGCAGTAGCCTCCGGGATTCTTGTCTAAGTATTTCTGGTGGTAATCCTCGGCAGGATAGAAGTTCTGCAAAGGCTTGATTTCGACTTGCAAAGGAGCGTCGTAGTTGGATGCCAATTGATTCACAATGCGTTCAATGGCTTTTCTGTCAGCTTGTTCCACATAATAAATGCCGGTTCGGTACTGTGTCCCGACATCGAAACCTTGACGGTTCAGGCTGGTGGGGTCTATAGTCTTGAAGAACAAGTCGATGAGGAAAGGGAGGTCGGCTTTTTCGGGGTTGTAAGTGACTTTCACCGTTTCGGCGAAATGGGTCGTTCCCGTGCAGACTTCCTGATAAGTGGGATTGGCCTTGTTGCCGTTGGCGTAACCCACTTGCGTGGACAGCACGCCGTCGATTTGCTGCATGAAATGTTCCGTTCCCCAGAAACATCCGCCGGCAAAATAGATTTCTTTGGCGGTATGGTTTTGTTCGGTAGGCGTTTGGCAGCCTGCCAAGTTTGAATTGAATGCTAATGCCATAATTATCAATGGTTTAATTTTCATATACAAAAAGAATTGATGAGCAAAAATACAGGTTTTATATTATCCTTGGATGTTTTTTGTGGTGCAAGATGGACTTGACAGCTCCTTTTTTTGAGGAAAAATCATACTTTTGCCGAATAATAACTTCAAAGTGACATCCTCATGAAAAAGGCGTTTTTTCTTTTATGTGCTGTGGCTATTAGCTTTTGCTCGTGTTCTCCTAAGATCCATAAGACGATTGCTAAGAAACTTCCTCCCTTGGACAATGCGGCCGAGGTGACCGTATATGATATAGATGAGATTGTACCTGAAAATGTCGAAGTCATTGGTGGAGTGAGTGTTGTTGACGGCGGCTTTACCACACACTGTGACTGGGAGACCGTCATCGAGACAGCAAAGCAAGAGGCAAGGGCTGCCGGAGGCAATGGCGTCGAAATCCTTCAGCATAGTTATCCCGGACAGAATGGTAGCAACTGTCATCAGATGGTGGGTTTTATCCTTAATGTCAGTGATGACATTGAGCCTGTCGAGTTGTCGGAAATGGCTCAACAGAACTTCCATGATTATGTCGTGGTAAAAGAGGGAGACACCCTTCCTTGTTCCATTAAGGATGAAAGCAATTCTCATCTCGGTTTTATCTACGAGCGTCATGGCATTAGACGGTTCAGCCGACTGCCTAAAAGTAGTATTTTGGATTATCATATCAACGATCCCGTGGCGTTGGCCGAACAAATTGCTGAGCGAAACAAGAAGCAGTTTCATGTGCGCATCGGTCTAGATGGCGGCTATGCTTTCAGGACGGCAAAGATGGCCAAAGGTATCTCTGGTGACTACAAAGATTATCTTAGAAAGCTCTCAAGGGGTCTTGATGTTGGTGCCAGTATCCGCTTCAATGTCATTGACAATATTACATTAGGTCTGCATTACGACCGTTTTTCCAAAGGTCAGCAGGCTGATGTTTATGGCTATAGCCAAGGAGGTAACTATGTCGAAGGCAGCATCAGCAATATCCATACCATCAACTTTATTGCAGGTTCATTCGGAATGTTGGCCTTGACATCTAACAAGAGACACGGCCTATATTATGATTTCTTATTTGGTTATATGGACTATACGGATGTCGCCGAGGAATTGGGCCATCACTATACGCTTACGGGAAAGACTTTCGGGCTGGGTTTAGATTTTGGTTATGATTATTTACTGACCAAGCACTTAGCCATTGGTGCTGAGTTTTCGTATTATTCAGGGTCTATGTCAAAATTTAAATTCGACGATGGATTTACAACCCACAATATTGATTTAGGGAAATCCAAAGAAGGTTTGCAAAGGGTGAATCTAAAGGCGGGAATCAGGTATTATTTTTAAGAAATAAAAACCTGTCAATCTTTCTGTTAATCATAAGTTTGTCCGTTTTTCCAAGATTTTGTGTCTTGCGCGGTGGCAATCACAGACAAAAAAGGCTGAACCGTACCGGATTCAGCCTTTAATACATCGAAATCAAGAGGGAGTGTTTACACCAACTTGTCCAAGGATTGTTTCAGGTCGGCAATGATGTCTTCCGCATTCTCCAAGCCTACCGACAGGCGGATCAAGCTTTCGCTGATGCCGCTGGCAGCTCTTTCTTCAGGCGTGTAGGGCGAGTGGGTCATGCTGGCAGGATGCTGAATCAGGGTTTCAGCATCGCCAAGACTTACTGCGATAACGAGCATGTGCAGGTTGTTGAGCAGTTTTTTGCCGGCTTCCATGCCGCCTTTCACCTTAAAGCTGATGATACCGCCGGGCAGCGACATCTGACGCTTGGCCAAGTCGTATTGCGGGAAAGATTTCAGTCCGGGGTAAAGGACGGATTCCACGGCGGGATGGCTTTCCAAAAATTCAGCCACCTTTTGGGCGTTGCTGCAATGGCGTTCCACTCTGATAGCCAAGGTCTTCAAGCCTCTCCCAATCAGGTAGGCATCAAACGGACTCATGCTGGCACCGGTAAGGTCTTTCACGCCCACCAAGCGCACTTCGTCGATATAGTCTTTCTTGCCGACCACGAAACCGGCAATCACATCACCGTGACCGTTGAGGTATTTGGTGGCGGAATGGATGACCACATCGGCACCAAACTCGATAGGACGGGTGATGTAAGGCGAACAGAACGTATTGTCAACCATCAGGCGGCAATCGGGCTGAGCGTGAGCAATTTCGGCAAGAGCCTTGATGTCGGTGATGTACATGTTGGGGTTGGCGGGCGTTTCTGTGTACACCAATTTGGTGTTGGGGCGCATGGCTTTGCGGATGTTTTCAGGATCACGTGTGTCCACAAAAGTCACTTCTACGCCATAACGTGAAAGTCCGTGGTTGAGATAGGCGAAGGTGCAGCCGTAAAGGGTTTTGGAAGCCACGATATGGTCGCCGTTCTTTACGCACACCCAAATGGCTGAAGCCACAGCGCCGATGCCGGAAGCGGCAGAAACACAGGCTTCGCCACCTTCCAACAAGGCGATTTTCTCTTCAACGGCAGTGCAAGAGGGGTTGCCCAGACGCGTATAGATGTATCCGTCTTCTTCCAAGGCAAAACGGCGACCGCCTTGCTCGGCATTTTCAAAAACGAATGTTGAAGTTTGATAAATAGGGTCGGCTAAGGCGCCGAATTGGTTGGGGTGCTTGCCCCCGTGGATGGATTTTGTAGCAAATCCACATTGTTTTAATTTATTGCTATCCATTATTTATTGAATAATAAGTTGATGCTTGACAAGAATCCACAAAAGTACGGTTTTATTTGCTATGAACGGATAAAAATTACGCATCTTATTCGGATAGCGATTGTGGATGGCGTCCCTCTCTATGTCGATGAGAAAAGTGAATCTTTCCCATCAAAGAAAAAACGATTTCTTTATTCTGCCGGTGTAACATTTCGCGGATTTTATCTAAATTTGTAGCCACAAAAAACCCCAATCAATGGTAGCCACAAGCCACCTTTGGACGTAAAAATAAAAATGCCTCCTCATCCATTTGAAGACAGCCTTTCACGGGCTTTGCTTTTGTCAGGTAAATGCGGATGGAAATTCCTGTTCCGTATAGCCCTGCTTCCCCTTACTTTTTTTCCCTTCCAAGCAAGACGACTCCGCCAATAAGTACGGCAGCACCCAGCACGAACCAAAGCGCATTCGGCTTGCTTTTTTCTTTTTCAGGCAAAACGGTTTCGGTGACCGGTTCCTGATAATAAATGTATTGGCCATCGCGAATCAACTGTATGGCGTAATTCAGGATGGAGTCGCCATGGGCAAACGAAAGTTCTTCGGGGGTGAAGTCCACGGGGTAGTCGGGCATCACGCCGCGCCCGAAAGGAAAACGCTCGTTCACGATGGTGTCGAAAACGACTTTGACCATGGGGATTTGCACTGTGATTTCCGAATTGGGCATTGCGTGTTGCGTGAAATGTGTGGCATTCATTTGATGGTAGGCAGAGCCTGTTTCACGCCCTACGATAACACCTCGGTTTTCTTTTTTCAGCCAGCCGGCAAACAAGGAGGAGGCCGAAAACGAACTTTCGTTGGTGAGCAGATAGACCTTGCCCTTAAAGTTGACCAAGGAATCGGGGTAGCACCATTCCTGTTCTTCTTTCACAAACCCAGAACCATCGGCAAGAGGCTCGTAGTCAGGGAAGATATCCGGAATCTCCATCCCCACCGGGCAGGAGCCGTAGCATGAAAAACCTCCTTTTTTGTTGACTATTTTGCGCAGATGGTTGGAAAAAGGCTGTTGCGCAATACGGGCATAAATGTCGGTAACGACTTTATCCGCCCCGCCGTGGTTGTTCCTCAAGTCGATGATCAGATAAGGAATGCTGTCGGCAATGAGTTTGGCGAATTGATCTGTCAGTTGTTCCATTTCCACCTGATTCAAATCGAAGGTCTGTAGCCCGAAATAAGTCACACTGTCGGAAAGTCTTTCGAAATGGAAACGGTCTTTGGTGTTGATGAAAAGGAAATCCTTACATTCGGGAACACGGTTTGAGAACCCTTTTTTTCTGACATCCTGTGACTCGAAATGTCGGGTTTCTCCGTCGGAAAAAGTGAGGTTCAGGTTGAAATCCTTAGCGATGAATGGACAATAGGTTTGATCAACGGCAAACAAGAGCCGGAAGTCTTCATAACTCTGTATGTAGCCATCAGCAAAACGAAGATAAGCAGTCAGCATGTTTTTCAAGGAATCGGCAGGGATGCCGTTCACGGCGACTATTTTTTTCCCCACATATTCCCGGTATTTTGGCACGCTTCGCCACACCATAAGCGAATCGCCAAACCAGCCCAAGGCCACACCGCATACAAAAGGCTTAGGCTGGGTTTTGGACTGCGACATGATGGCGGTATGGCTGTCGCGGATTCTTCCGATAAGTAGCCGCACTTGGGTTTCAAAATCGCCTATTTCGATGGTGTTGCCCAATCCTTCTGTCTGGGCTTCCAATTCCTTTTGAAAATCAGGCTTTGAAATATAATCGTACAGACCCGGCATGGATTCTTCCAAGGCATCGACGAGGCCATTCAAATCGGCGACCGCTTCCTCTCGGGTAAGGCGTTGCTTGTTGTTGGCTTTGGAGGCGACAAAGGTCGTTTGAAGTCCGAATGGGGTCATGGGATCCGCACAGATCGAGTTCAAAGAAACCTCGATAGAGATGCAAGGCGCTTTGATGGCATGATACAGATAGCCCACCGTTCCCAGTGTGTCGCCGCGATGGATCTTATCACCTGTCTTGAAACGTTTTACGGGGCGCATCCCCGTTAGGCTCACTTGCCTTCCGTCTGAGGTAACGAGGGTGATTCCATAGTTGAGGAACTGTATTTTTTCAGGTTCAAGCCACTCGTTTTCAATAAAATGAATCGAATCGCGCTCAAAAACTCCTGTAGATTCATAGCGATAACTATTAACCGAACACCGGAAACTGTTTCGGTAATCGTAATGGACGTAAATAATCTTTCCGTCAACAGGGGAAAGGACGGCTGTTTTTAGAGGGGCAGAGATGATGAGGCAAAATTCAATTCGGAGGAGGGTGCTGTTCCGGCTATGCCGATATAGTCACCGGGCTTGAAGAGAATGTCATCGCCGGCTTTTTTGCCGGGGATGGGCCAAAGATAAGCGGCTTGCGCCATGGCGAGTGCTGAAACCAATGTGGCAGCGGCAAGGAGTATAAGTTTTTTCATGACATGTTGGTTGAATGTAGTATTTCGTTATGAGTTTGGTTGCATAAGCAAAGAATGATGTATGACTTGCCACAAAAGTAAAGAAAATCTTGATATTGCAAAAAAAAGTTGCAGAAGGTCCATTTTATTTCAATAATTACATATCGAAATCGGGACGATATTTGTATTTTTGCACCTAATCAACTGTCCTACGATGGAAATAGTTTGTCAATGATATTGAGAATGAGAGTATTAAATGGCGTTATTTTGTTTGTTTTCCTTTTGTCGTGCAAGGCCGTGATGGCTCAGGACAACATCGGAATTAAGTTTTTCGGGCTGAGCATTCACCCTAAAGGAGAACGGCAAAATGCTTTTCTGATGCCGAATAAGCTCGACAAAAACGGTTATTTGGTCATGAATTTCGGCGCGGAGCTGATGGTGGAGAAGTTTGTTTTTCGCGACATTATTTCAGTCAAAGTGGTTCAAGCCCTATATGCCGATTGTGCCCAGCGATTGGGCGGGTTCAGCCATATCGGGGTGAGGGGGCGGATTGTAAAGATAGGACGGCACAGCCTGAGCGGAGGAATTGGTCCGACCCTCGTTTTCAGAAGAAGCTGGCTTGAGCTTCCGGGCTATGTGAATCCTGACCGTTTCAAAGGCGGTATGGGTGAAAAATACCAGTACTTGTTTTTGTGGTATGGCGGAGAGTTTGAGTACAAGTATGCCATATCGGAGCGATTAGAAGCCACCTGCTCTTTTGTCCCCGGCTATCCCGACCTGATGAGTTTGGCTTTTGGGGTGAGTGTTAAGAGATAAGCAGATGAGCAATTTAGCGGTTGATATAGGTATGAGAGGCAGCACGACGATGACTTGTAATTATGACCATGACAGCTTTTGCCAAGTAATTAATTTTTACTGTATGAATTTTTAATAGTTATTTATGATGAAAAAAGTAATCACACTGATTTTTGTTTTTAGTTTAAGTGTTTCTTGTTTTTATGCTCAGGAAGGCTATTCGGGACGATTGGGCTTGGGTTGGGGTTCCGATTACAACCTGACGCTTAATACTTGCCACGGAGTCTATTTGAAGCCTTGTCTTTTTCTGGGTATGGGTACGGGAGTCAGCACCCCGGTACATAGGCATCGCAATCAGGACGGAACCCAGAGCGACACGTATGTGTTTCCCGTGTTTCTTGAAGCCCAGTACATCCCGTTCAAGAGCAAAGTAGCTCCGTTTTTATCAATGCAGGTTGGTGGAGAAAACACTTGGTCGATGCGGTATTTTCACAATGGCACGGAAGACCCTCAGAATGAATACAAACTCGTGGGGGTAGCCTCGCCTGCCTTGGGTGTAAAACTTCGGCTGATCGACAAAACGGCGTTGTATGCAAGTTTTTCGGCGCATTTCCGCACCTCTGCTACTTATTCCATTTCCCAACAGGCCTATTCCTTTTCGATTGGAATTGAGTTTTAACAGGTAGCGTTTTTTCGTGATTTTTCCATATTTTTGCGAAAAATTCACCTTAATTATGAGAAAACAAATCTATTTATTGGCTTTATTATTGGCCTTCCCTTTCGTGGCATCCTTTGCCGGTGAAGGCATGTGGATTCCCATGTTGTTGAAATACAACGAGAAGGAAATGCAGGAAATGGGTATGCGCATCACGGCGGACGACATTTATTCCATCAACCACAGCAGTCTGAAAGACGCCATCGTACTTTTTGGCGGCGGTTGCACCGGTGAAATCGTCAGCGATGAAGGCTTGCTGCTGACCAATCACCATTGCGGTTATGGCTGGATACAGCGTCATAGCAGCGTGGAACATGATTATTTGACCGATGGTTTTTGGGCGATGAACCGTGGCGAGGAGCTGCCTTGTCCCGGTCTTACCGTCACCATGTTGAAAGAGATGCGCAACGTGACGGAGAAGATACTTTTCAACGTCAACGACGATATGGACGAAGCGGAACGTCAGGAAAAGATCAAGACGAACATCAAGAAACTTACCGAGGCGTTTGAGAAGGAGAGCGAATATAAAGTGGAGATCGAATCGTTTTTCTTGGGCAATGAATACTATGCCATTTTCAATCAAGTGTTTGAGGATGTGCGTTTAGTGGGCACGCCTCCGTCGAATATCGGCAAATTCGGCGGTGACACCGACAACTGGATGTGGCCGCGCCATACGGGCGATTTTTCCGTTTTCCGCATTTATGCGGATAAGGAAGGCCGTCCCGCCAAATACGATAAGGAGAATGTTCCCTACAAGCCGCTCAAGCACCTTGAAATTTCGCTCAAAGGCGCTGACGAGGGCGATTTCGCCTTTGTGTTCGGCTATCCCGCCCGTACCAACGAATATCTGCCCGCAGTGGCTGTCGATCAGGAAGCCAATCTCATCGATCCCGTTGTGGTTGACTTGAGGGGCAAGGTGCTCGACATCTACAACAAATATCAGGAAGCCGATCCCAAGGTGCGCATTCAGTATGCCGCCAAACACGCCAATATTGGTAACGGATGGAAAAAGTGGAAAGGGGTTACCGAAGGCATCAACAGCTTTAAAGGCGTGGAGCGGAAACGGTATTATGAGGAGAGTTTTTATGAATGGTGTCTGCAAAGCCGCAGCCGTTATCGCTACATCAACTTGTTGCGTAACTTCGACACCATCTATGGCGAGCTCGAACCTTATCGCATGGCCTACAGCTATGTGGCGGAGGCCGGTTTGCGCATCGAGCTGATCAACTTTGCAGGAAAGTTCAACAAACTGTCAAAAATCACCAAAGAAACGGAACAGGCCGAAATCGACAAACAGATTGCCAACCTGAAAACGGCAGCGCAATCCTTTTTCAAGGACTATTATATGCCCATCGACAAGGAAGTGGCGGTCACCATGCTGAATGAATACCAAAAGGCCCAGCCAGCCGATTTCAGACCTCCTTTTTTAAACGAAATGGAGGATGTGCAGGATTTTGTTGACGATTTGTTTGAAGAGTCCATGTTTGTTTCGGAGGCGAAGGTGAACGATTTCCTGGACGGTTTCAAGGCGAAAGACGTTCGGAAGCTGCTTAAAGACCCGGCATTCAAGACGTTCAAGAACATTATCGATTTTTATATGGACAACGTTCATGGGCAGGCCATCGCCTATAATGCTGAAATCGACCGTTTGTGCCGTCTTTATATGAAAGGGCAGAGGGAGATGGAACCGGAGAAACAGTTTTATCCGGACGCCAATTTCACGCTGCGTGTGACGTATGGAAAAATAGAAGGTTTCCAGCCCAAGGATGCCGTTGCCTACAACCGTTTCACCACTTTGGACGGCATTATGCAAAAGGAGAATCCCGATGTTTACGACTATGTGGTGGAACCCCGCCTGAAACAGTTGTATGCAAAGAAGGACTATGGCCGCTATGCCGACAAGGACGGCTCTATGCACGTGGCTTTTACTGCCAGTGTCCACACCACGGGAGGCAATTCGGGCAGCCCGATCCTCAATGCCGACGGACAACTGCTCGGACTGAACTTCGACCGTTGCTGGGAAGGCACCATGAGCGACATGATTTATGATCCTGGACTTTGCCGTAACATTTCTGTCGATATCCGTTATGTGCTGTTCATCATCGACAAGTTTGCCGGTGCCACACACCTTATCGATGAAATGACCATCGTGGAGTGAATCCATGGTCACCTTTTTGGCATAGCGGCTTTGTAGCAGTTCTTTCAGCCACGAACATATCCTCCTGCTTCTGAATAGGATTGGGTTGGTGTTTTGTAGTTCAGGCGCAGGGTGGCGTCTGGTGTTATAGAGACCGGTTTCCTGTGTGATGTGTCTTAGGGCTTCCTCAAAGCCTGTTTTGTGTCATGCGAATCAGGATTCCGTTGCCCTGCGATAGCTTTACATCATTACAACTTAGCTTTGAAGTCGGTCTATCAGAGTTGACTTGACGAGTTCGTATCCTTGGGATGGGTTGAAGGTATCGCCTGAGCGGAGGATGTTTTTGGTATCGCCAAGGAATTCGTCATCCTGCATTTTCTCTTCCATGTTCAACACATATTCTTTGTGGGTTAGTGGGTGGTCAACGACGAAAGCCATGTATTCCCGATAACAATGGATTACATGATCAACATTCACGTTGCCCATGGTCAGTGCCTTGTATAGGTCATAAAGGTCGCGTCCTTTGCGACGTTGATACAAGGCGCGGAGTTTGGTGCCGACTAACTCGTCCAACTGATAGGTCAATAGTTCGGCACTGCCTTCATACCAATACGCCAGTTCGGTATAAGTTATATTGCTAAAAGTCCCAATTGCCATGATTCTTCCACGTGTACCGGCAGAGCCTCCGGCTTGTTCTCGAAGAAACAATATGCCGTAAGTGCCGAGCACAGATTCATGATGAAATTAT
>JBGYXG010000112.1:0-26634 GCA_041842465.1 Candidatus Limimorpha sp. | reverse complement strand
ATTTCCGAACGAGAGTAGCGGTCTTGACCCGCCGAAGCGGCATCAAAGATGTTGCGCAAGCTGCTGACACGCATGGTCAGCACGTCTTTGCGCGCCATGAGTTGTGTCAAGGTAATGCCATCGGCGTTTTTGGTCTGCGTGTTGGTGGCGTTGATGCGCCAGATGAGGTTTTCAAGTTGCGTCAGGCTTGTGTCGAGTTCCTCCATCAGTTCCATTGGATCTTCTGAAGGCATGTCACCTTCTTGCACTTTCACGTTGTTCTGTATGCGTTGCACCAATTGTTGTATGCGTTTTTGCAAGTCTTTCCTGATGCTTAATGCTTCTGCGAGTTTCATAGTGGATGAGATTTTGGCGCGAACTATATATTTGCGGCGTGATCATCACGCGAATCAGTTTGTTGAGGGCAAAAATAATAATTTTGCGTCAAAGAGCGGACAGTATTGGGAAAAACAGACATAATAATATAAATGTAATTGTATTAATGTTTCCGGTTTATCCAGACGGGTCCATTGGTTTCCTGTTCCCTGCAATCCGAGATTGGGGTGAAGCGGCAATCCGCATCCGAGCCGTTGTTTCCACCTTGGGTTCTCCGGTTTTTGCCAATCCGGTGAATTTTTTTTTGTCGTGTCGCGTTTTTTTTGTCCTGTTGTCCAGCGAGATGCGTCCTGTTTTGAAAAAAAGTTCGGAAAAAAGCTTGCCGTATCGCGGGAAAGTGGTACTTTTGCACCCGCAAAACAGGGACGGCGACGCGGGGTTTGGAGGTTTTGCGGCGGTTCATTGAAAGTCTGAGGCCAGCACAGGGCACCCCCACGGGGGCGCCCGAAGAAAACCTAAGCCGAGGGACACGCGGGCGCGGAGACGCGCCATTGGCGTGGGCGTAGACACAGAAGAGAACAAGAATGAGAGACAATAGTACAACGAAGAGTTTGATCCTGGCTCAGGATGAACGCTAGCGGCAGGCCTAATACATGCAAGTCGGACGGCAGGCTTCCAACCGGGGGCCGAGAGTGGCGGACGGGTGCGTAACGCGTATGCAACCCACCCCCGACAGGCGGACAGCCGGTGGAAACGCCGGATGATACGCCACGTCCTCCCCTTGGGGCATCCCGTGGGGAGGGAAGCGGAGACGCGGTCGGGGACGGGCATGCGTGCCATTAGCTTGTAGGCGGGGTGAGGGCCCACCTAGGCGACGATGGCTAGGGGATCTGAGAGGACGGTCCCCCACACTGGTACTGAGACACGGACCAGACTCCTGCGGGAGGCAGCAGTAGGGGATATTGGGCAATGGGGGCAACCCTGACCCAGCCATGCCGCGTGAGGGAAGTAGGCCCTACGGGTCGTGAACCTCTTTTGACCGGGGACAACGCCGCGCACTTGATGCGCGCCTGAGGGTACCGGTGGAATAAGCATCGGCTAACTCCGTGCCAGCAGCCGCGGTAATACGGAGGATGCGAGCGTTATCCGGATTCATTGGGTTTAAAGGGTGCGCAGGCGGCCCGCCGAGTCAGCGGTGAAATCCCAGGGCCCAACCCCGGAAGTGCCGTTGATACTGTCGGGCTGGAATGCGGTCTGGGCGGGCGGAACGTGGCGTGTAGCGGTGAAATGCGTAGATATGCCACAGAACGCCGATAGCGGAGGCAGCTCGCCGGGCCTGCATTGACGCTCGGGCACGAAAGCGTGGGGATCGAACAGGATTAGATACCCTGGTAGTCCACGCCGTAAACGATGGGCGCTCGCCGTCGGCGGCAAACGGTCGGCGGCCAAGCGAAAGCGATAAGCGCCCCACCTGGGGAGTACGGTCGCAAGGCTGAAACTCAAAGGAATTGACGGGGGCCCGCACAAGCGGTGGAGCATGTGGTTTAATTCGATGATACGCGAGGAACCTTACCCGGGCTTGAACTGGGGGGGAGGTGCCGGGAGACCGGGACGTCCGCGAGGACCCCCCTGGAGGTGCTGCATGGTTGTCGTCAGCTCGTGCCGTGAGGTGTCGGGTCAAGTCCCATAACGAGCGCAACCCCTGTCCGCAGTTGCAAACGGTCCGGCCGTGCACTCTGCGGGGACTGCCTGCGCAAGCAGCGAGGAAGGCGGGGATGACGTCAAATCAGCACGGCCCTTACGTCCGGGGCGACACACGTGCTACAATGGCCGGCACAGAGGGCGGCCACCCCGCGAGGGGGCGCTAATCCCTAAAGCCGGTCCCAGTCCGGATCGGAGTCTGCAACCCGACTCCGTGAAGCTGGAATCGCTAGTAATCGCGCATCAGCCATGGCGCGGTGAATACGTTCCCGGGCCTTGTACACACCGCCCGTCAAGCCATGGAAGCCGTGGGCGCCTGAAGTCGGCGTTAGCCGCCTAGGGCGAATTCGGTGACTGGGGCTAAGTCGTAACAAGGTAGCCGTACCGGAAGGTGCGGCTGGAACACCTCCTTTCTGGAGGCTGCTGTGTTGCGCGCGTTTGGCGCGGGGCTTGTTCTCCGCGTTCTGTCATGCGCGCTGCTGGCCGAAGGCGGGACCTGCGGGAGAGGCGCCGGCGTCGAGTCCGGTTGCGCCGGAGTCCTGTAGCTCAGTCGGTTAGAGCACCACACTGATAATGTGGGGGTCGGCAGTTCGAGTCTGCCCGGGACTACGCGCGTCGAGCCGTGCGGTCCGGGGGATTAGCTCAGCTGGCTAGAGCGCCGGCTTTGCAAGCCGGGGGCCGAGGGTTCGAGTCCCTCATTCTCCACGCTGCGCCGTAAAGGGCGCGCGGACGGTTCTTTGAAAGGATGGAAGGAAGAGAGAACGAGAAGGTATGCATATAGACGTAGAGATACGATAGCAGAGCACCTGCGCAGTGCGCCTGTAGGCGTGCGGCGCGAGGGCGCGGACCCCGAGTCGGCCTCAAGTGCCGCGGATCCGCGTTCTGTGGCGAGAAGTACCACGGGGCGCATGGGGGATGCCTTGGCTCCCGGAGGCGAAGAAGGACGCGGCAGGCTGCGAAAAGCTGCGGGTAGGCGCGAACGGCCGTTGATCCGCAGGTGTCCGAATGGGGCAACCCGCCGCGCGATGAGCGCGGCATCCTCGGCGACGAGGAGGCGAACCCGCCGAACTGAAACATCCAAGTAGGCGGAGGAAAGGAAAACAAGAGTGACTCCCCGAGTAGCGGCGAGCGAAAGGGGACCAGCCCAAACCGTGCGCGTTGCGGCGCGCGCGGGGTTGTAGGGCGGTCGCGCGGGACTCGTTACGCGTAGCCGGAGCCGCCTGGAAAGGCGCGCCGCAGCGGGTGAAAGCCCCATAGGCGAAACGCGTGCCGTACCCGGACCGGACCCTGAGTAGGGCGGGGCCGGAGGAACCCTGTCCGAATCTGGCGGCACCATCCGCCAAGGCTAAGCACTTCCGGGAGACCGATAGCGCACCAGTACCGTGAGGGAAAGGTGAAAAGCACCGCGGACAGCGGAGTGAAAGAGACCCTGAAACCATGCGCCTTCAAGCTGTCGGAGCCCGCGAGGGTGACGGCGTGCCTTTTGCATAATGAGCCTACGAGTCGCTCTTCGGCGGCGAGGGTGCGCGCCTTGAGGCGCCGACCCGGAGCGAAAGCGAGTCCGAAGAGGGCTTGAGTCGCCGGAGGCGGACGCGAAACTTTGTGATCTACCCTTGGGCAGGCTGAAGGCGCCGTGACAGGCGCTGGAGGGCCGAACCGGTTGCCGTTGAAAAGGCTTCGGATGACCTGAGGGTAGGGGTGAAAGGCCAATCAAACTGAGAGATAGCTCGTACTCCCCGAAATGCCTTTAGGGGCAGCCTCGGGCGGTCCGACGCGGAGGTAGAGATACTGTTTGGGCGAGGGGGCTTCGCCGCCTGCCGACCCCAGCCAAACTCCGAATGCCGCGTCGCGCAGTCCGGGAGTGAGGGCGCGGGTGCTAACGTCCGCGCCCGAGAGGGAAAGAACCCGGACCACCGGCTAAGGCCCCCAAGTAAGCGCTAAGTTGAACTAACGAGGTCCGACTGCAGAGACAGCTGGGATGTTGGCTTGGAAGCAGCCATTCATTCAAAGAGTGCGTAACAGCTCACCAGTCGAGCGGTCGGGTATGGATAATGACCGGGCATGAAGCGCTTCGCCGAAGCCGTGGGGCGGCCTTCTGGCCGCCGGTAGGGGAGCATTCCGCGTGCGCGGAAGGGAAGCCGCGAGGCTACCTGGAGCGCGCGGAAAGGCAAATGTAGGCATGAGTAACGACAATGCGGATGCGAAATCCGCACACCGGAAGACCGAGGTTTCCTGATCAACGCTAATCGGATCAGGGTCAGTCGGGTCCTAAGGGCGTTCCGCCGTCGAGGCGGATGAGTCCGATGGTCGACGGGTCAACATTCCCGTACCGGTGCCCGTTGCGAAGCGGGGACGGAGAACCGTAGCCGCCGCCTGCTGACGGAATAGCAGGTTGAAGCGCGAAGTCCAAGTCGCGGGAGGGAAGTCCCCCGCGTCGGGCGATGCGCGACAGTACCGCGAGGCTTCGGCCGGGCGGACAGGGCGGGTAAGGCAGCTCCCGAGAAAAGCCGCTAAGCTTCAGGCGGGCGCCGCCCGTACCGGAAACCGACACAGGTGGTCGAGGAGAGAATCCAAAGGTGCTCGAGTGAATCACAGCCAAGGAACTAGGCAAACCGACCCTGTAACTTCGGGAGAAAGGGTCCTCGCGTGAGCGAGGCGCAGAGAAACGGCCCAGGCGACTGTTTAGCAAAAACACAAGGCTATGCGAACCCGCAAGGGGAAGTATATGGCCTGACACCTGCCCGGTGCCGGAAGGTTAAGAGGAGGGGTCATCTTCGGAGAAGCCTCGAATCGAAGCCCCGGTAAACGGCGGCCGTAACTATAACGGTCCTAAGGTAGCGAAATTCCTTGTCGGGCAAGTTCCGACCTGCACGAATGGTGTAACGATCTGGGCGCTGTCTCGGCTGTGAGCTCGGTGAAATTGTAGCAGCGGTGAAGATGCCGCTTACCCGCAACGGGACGAAAAGACCCCGTGAACCTTCACTACAGCTTAGCGCTGGTGACGGGCGGACGATGCGTAGGATAGGTGGGAGGCTTTGAAGCCGCGACTCCGGTCGCGGCGGAGCCGCCGTTGAAATACCACCCTTCGTCCGTCTGTCCCCTAACGGGAGGAGAATCCCGGACACCGCTTGGCGGGTAGTTTGACTGGGGTGGTCGCCTCCAAAAGCGTAACGGAGGCTTCCAAAGGTGCCCTCAGCACGGTTGGCAACCGTGCGCCGAGTGCAATGGCAGAAGGGCGCTTGACTGCGAGACAGACAAGTCGGACAGGGACGAAAGTCGGGCATAGTGATCCGGCGGTACCGCATGGAAGGGCCGTCGCTCAAAGGATAAAAGGTACTCCGGGGATAACAGGCTGATCACCCCCAAGAGCTCATATCGACGGGGTGGTTTGGCACCTCGATGTCGGCCCGTCACATCCTGGGGCTGGAGAAGGTCCCAAGGGTTCGGCTGTTCGCCGATTAAAGTGGCACGCGAGCTGGGTTCAGAACGTCGCGAGACAGTTCGGTCTCTATCTGTTGCGGGCGCTGGAGGCTTGAGGGGCGCTGGCCTTAGTACGAGAGGACCGGGCCGGACGGACCAACGGTGCACCGGTTGCGTCGCCAGACGCACCGCCGGGTAGCCGCGTCCGGACGAGATAAGCGCTGAAAGCATCTAAGCGCGAAACTCGCCCCGAGATGAGGCCTCCTCGGAGGGCCGTGGGAGACTACCACGTTGATAGGCCGCAGGTGTGCGCGCAGCGATGCGCTGAGCCGAGCGGCACTAATTGCCCGAGAGCTTCCGCCGGAGGTTGCCGTGCCGTCGTCTTTCTGCGTCTGCCGTTGCTTTCGCGGTTCTTTTTTCCTTCCCCTGTCAGAGCCTTTGCAAAGAGACTCGTGGCGGCTGTAGCGCGGGGGCGCACCTCTTCCCATTCCGAACAGAGAAGTTAAGCCCCGCAGCGCCGATGATACTGCATCCGTGTGGGAAAGTAGGTCGCCGCCCACCCTTAACGGATACGCCCTGCCCAAAAGGCAGGGCGTTCTGTTTCTGTTTTTTCGTTTGTTTGAGTTTTAGGTTATATCGAATGCCTCTTTTTGAAGGGGCATTCGGTGTTTTTAGGGGGACTGACTTTATTGTTTGAAAAAATCAACTGCGAAATTGACAAAAAACACTTTCTCTTCGGCACGTGTCAATGCTGTGTAAAGCCATCGCAGGTCTTCCGTTTCAAGAGCTTGTTTCTGATTGAGCGAAGAATCAATGAAGACATTTTTCCATTGCCCGCCTTGCGTTTTATGGCAGGTTAGTGCGTAAGCGAATTTGACCTGCAAGGCATTCAGCCATGGGTTTTTTCTCATCTCTTTATAGCGTTCGCGTCGGTTGGGAATGTCCATGTAGTCTTCTTCCACGCTCTGTCTTAGCCTGTTCCATTCTTCTTCGCTAAGAGAAGCACTGTTACTGCATAAGGTGTCAAGTATGATTTTTACCTCAAGATAGGGCATGTCCGGATAGTCGGGAAAGCTGATTTCGGCATCCGCAAATTTGAACCCATACATTTCCTCAAAACGCGATATCTTTTTCAGTTCCACTAAATCGCCATTTGCGATAAAACTAATGGCTTTATTTTGGTCACCCCAAAAGTAGTTGTTTTTTACAATCATTAACCGATCTCCGGTGGCTATCTCTCCTTCCATATTCATGATCCTGCTTCGGATGGCTTGATTGAACAGGTTCGCTCTTTTGTTTGATTTACAGATGATGACGGCATCGCTTTCCGTATTCGAGTCGAATGCGTTATAGAGCAATTCTTCAAATGTTTCCGGTTCGATCAAAGTGCAGTCCTGAAAGGGAGCGATGTTAAAGATAGGAAGAAGGTATTCCGGCTGTTGTGCTGTTAGCAATTCGCGAAGATGGGTTGCGTTGGCGAGAATGCCCGACTGTAAAGCTTGTCTTACGACTTCGGTGAGTTCGTAGGAAGCGATGGTGAGAGGGAACGTGCTGCGTAAAAATGCGGCGTCAAGGGCCGGGCTTTCTTGGCTTCCTATAGGAGGAAGCTGTGCCGTGTCGCCGATGAGAAGGAGTTTGCAATATTTGCCGCTGAACACATATTCCATTAGGTCGTCTAACAGACTCCTGCGGCCAAACTCATGTTGCTCTCCGATCATTGAGGCTTCGTCAACAATAAAAAGTGTGTTCTCAAACTGGTTGTTGGCACGAACCATGCGGACGCTTCCATCGGGAAGTGCTGCAAACTGATAGATTCGCTTGTGTATAGTGGAGGCTGGTTTTTTAGTGTAGTTGCTAATGACTTTTGCCGCTCTTCCTGTAGGTGCCATCAGCACGAATCCCATGCCTATTTCGGGTAAGGTGTCGACGAGAGTGGTTACCAATGAGGTCTTTCCCGTTCCGGCATAGCCTTTTATGATGTAGCATGGATTTTTCTTGTCGGAGAGTAAAAACGCACTGAGATGACGCAATACGGTTGTTTGTCCTGGGGTGGGAGTAAAGCCGAATGCAGCAATAAGTTTCTGATATAGTGTATTGCGGTCCATGTTAGAAAGGATAACCGATGCTAATTACCCATCTCATATCGCGGAATCGCATATTCTTAAAACGCCAGTATGTGCCGTTTTCGGAATATGGGTTTCGAAAAGGCATGGCGCAATCCAAACGAAGAACAATGATATTGACATCGAATCGCAGCCCCAAGCCTCCGTCCATGGCGATTTGCTTGTAAAAGGTGTTGAACTTGAAGCTACCGTTTGGCAACGCTTCGTTTTCATGATAGTTCCAGATGTTTCCCGCATCAATGAAAAACGCTCCTTTCACAATACTGTAAATGGGGAAACGAAATTCGGTGTTCAGCTCCACCTGGATGTCTCCGATACGTTCTATTTCCTGAACACTGTTCTCTGAGTGATAGGCTCCAGGACCCAACATGCGATATTGCCATCCGCGCATTCCGTTGGCACCACCGGAGTAGAAGCTGCGTTCAAAAGGCATGTCCATGGAATTGCCGTAAGGGAATCCGACACCGATGACTTGACGAAAAACAAGTCTTGTGTCTTCGTTGAAACTTAAGTATTGCCTGAAATCGATGTGGGTGCGTAAAAACTGCGCATAGCGAATGCCAAAAAGCTCGTGATGACCTTCGCTTTCCGAAATGACGGATGTGTTGTTGAGTAATGACAGCAAATTGCCGCTCGATTCAAGGGAAGCCCTGAGATAGATGAAATTTCCGGTGCGGTTGAAGTTTTGCGTGTTCAACGTGAACGAATACTGTGCACCGAATATCAAATGGTTCGTATATTGGTCTTTGCGGCGCTGGTTGGCTTCGAGGTCCAATAGAGCCTGAAACTCGGGAATGGGATTGACTTTGACACTATTCAGATAGAACGGTTTCAAAATATGTTGCAGCCTCGGTGTGCTTTTCCAGTCGTACCCGAACGAAGCCGTGGCGATGTAACGCGAGTAGTAGTACCTCACTTGTGCGTTGTAACCCAAGGCTAAGTTGGTGCTGGGCTGATAGTCTCTGACAAAGTTACGCAAGCGTAAAGGGCTGAGGAACTTGGGAAAATAAAGGTTGCTGTTAATGCTGAACTCACGGGTGTTGAACACCTTGTAGTCGTTTTCAAGTCCTCCAAAACCAACAATCTGCTGGGCCTCAAGACCACCCTTGACACTTATTGTAAACACTTCTGCACCTAGGAAAAGGTTTTTGTTGGTGTAGGAGATGCTTCCTCTGATGCCAAGGTCTCGGTCGGAGTTGGTGCCCTCTGTCTCAATCCGGTAGGAATGGACATCGTTGCGCTGGAGCATGATGCGACAGTCGAGGAGATTGGCGGTATCGTTGGCATTGGCAACGGGCGTAAACTCAATGTTTGGATTGGTAAACAGCTGGAAATTGCGTAAACTGCTGTAGGTTTGATTCACACGCCATAGACGGTAAGGCTCGCCTTTTTGTATCTGGATGACTTGTGAAAAAGTCTGGGGCCTGATTCTTGGATTCCCGAAATAATAAAAATCCAACGTGTTGATTTTCCGTTGTCGTCCTATTTTTACATCAAGATGCGTTGAGTCGGATGGTTTTCGGTTGACCATGGCCGGTGAAAAGTTGGGATAGATGCTGATCTTGTTGATATAGTAGCGTTTGTGGGGTGTGAGTTTTCCGGTCTCCGGATCCTTCACGTTTTCAATCCGCATCTTGACCTTAATCGTATGGTTCATCTGACTGCTGTCCACTTCAAACGAAATATAGTTGCGGTTGAAATAGTAATAACCGCTGTTTCGCAGGTGTTCCGTAATCAGATCTCGCTGGTCGTTCATGGTGTATTCATTGTAAATGTCCCCCTTTTTAACCGGAAAAACCTTTTCGAAGAATAAGGCATAGCCAGCCAAAACCGTATCTGCAATATCGTAACTGATGTCGCTGATGCGATAAGGGGTGGAGGGTGTCACGTGGTATTTAACCCTTACTTTGAAACTTTTTTTCGAGACATCGGTGGTCACCTTGGAGTGGAAATATCCCACATTGTCGAGATACCGCTCCATCTGTTGTGCGGTGTAGTCGGTGGCTTCTTGGTCAAAGAAATCGGGTTCTTTTCCGAGTTTGTTGTTGACCCATTTCCAGAATTTGTTTTTGATGCGCGGTTTTGAAAAGAAATAGATTCTTGTCTGCAAACTGGATCCGAAACTGCTCTTATAGGGCTGTTGGGTGATATAAGTGGCAAGGTCGGATTTGCTGAAAGCAACATGCGAAGAATCGATGAAGATACTGTTCTTCCTGATCAGGTACTTGCCTTCCGGAACGTACCGTTGCAGCGAACATGCCGACATCAGCAACGATAATGCCAGTAAAATGACGATATGAAAGCTACTCCTTCTAAGCACGTTTCGATATTTGATGCAAATATAAGAAATTCAATGAATGCAGTCTGTGAATCGCGATAATTCCAATGAGGCGGTAATCGTTTACACCACTTCGGCAACGGTGAAATTACTGCCGCCGATAAAAACAAGGTCGTCGAATCCTGCAGCATTCAGTGCTGAAAGATATGCGTCGCGCACCGAACTGTAAACCTGTCCCCGAAGCCCGAAGACAAAAGCTTTTTCGGCAAGTTGATTTGCATCCAGTCCTCTAGGGATATCGGCCTTGCAGAAATAATATTCGCAATTGTGGGGCAGCAGTTGCAAAACATGGTCGATATCCTTGTCGTTCACCATTCCGATGACAAAATGCAGCCTTTCGTAGCTCATTTCCGCCAATTGTGCGACAACTTCGCGGATACCGTCAACATTGTGCCCGGTGTCGGCGATGACCAATGGGTCGCGGCCAAGTATCTGCCATCGGCCCATGAGGTGGGTGTTGCGGATTACATGCGCCAGACCGTCGCGAATGCAGTCGTCGTTCAATGCAAAGCGTTGACGAAGCTGATCGATGGCACACATTACGGTTGTGAGGTTTTTCTGCTGGTAGTTTCCGGTCAACGGCAAGTCAACGGCCTCCATGTACAGACGGCTTTCTTTCCAAACATCAAAACGGATGAGAGTGTCCGCATCGATATGGATCCGGTCGCAGTCAAAGATTTGATCGGCAAAGCAGATAGGGCTTTTGCATTCTGAGGCTTTGGCACGGAAAACAGGTTCCGTGTCGGGATGTGTCTCGCCAATCACTACGGGGATGCCGGGTTTGATGATGCCGGCTTTTTCAAAAGCGATTTTATCTAAGCTGTCTCCCAAAAACTTCATGTGGTCGAAACCAATGTTGGTGATGATGCTCAGTTCGGGAGTGATGAGATTGGTAGAGTCCAAACGTCCGCCCATGCCGACTTCAACAATGGCAATGTCGATATGCTTTTTTGAGAAGTAATCGAAGGCCATGCCGACCGTCATTTCAAAGAACGACAACTCCATCTCTTCGAACCAGTTCTTGTGGCTGTCGATGAAATCAACCACGGCTTGTTCAGAAATCATCTCGCCATTGATGCGGATGCGCTCCCTGAAGTCTCTCAAATGGGGCGATGTGTAAAGACCGACCTTGTAGCCGGCTTCCTGAAACACGGATGCCAGCAGGTGCGATGTCGAGCCTTTCCCGTTGGTGCCGGCCACATGCACCGACTTGAAGTCATGATGAGGATTGCCAAGATGATCGAGCAGGGCTATGGTGTTGTTCAGATCGGCTTTGTATGCTGCTCCGCCAATGCGTTGATACATGGGCAGTTTGTTGAACATCCAATCAAGAGTTTCGCGGTATTCCATAGTGAAGTAGAGGTTTGTCCTTGTGTATAGTTGGATTGGTGAAAGGTGGTTGATAATAGGTCAGGCGTTACGGATAAGAGTGAACCATCTGCTTTTCGGGCGATCATTGATTGATTACGAAATGATAGGTGATGGTTCCCTTTTGTTTTTCAGGTGCGGTAGGGTCGGCGGCGAATTTCGATTTCAGTGCCGAGTTGACGGCGATGCCACGCATTCGCGAGTTGATGATGTCGGTGCCTTTGGTAGCGACTTTAGCATCTGTCACATCACCGTTGCGGTTGACCCAAATATCGACGACAATCGTGCCTTCTTCGGTGAAGTCATTGCTGGGGCGGTGCAGCGATTTGGCACCACGTCCTCCCAAATCGTATCCGGGACCATTGCCTTGTCCACCTTGTCCTTCATAGCGTTTTACGCCTGCCAAACCATTCGCATTGCCTTGGTCGCCCGGTTGGCCGGTAATGCCTTCCGAACCGCCTTCCTGTGCTTCTGAAGAACCTTTGAACAAAGCCTTTTCGTTGACCTTCGGCTTTTGCTCGACAGGTTTCTCTTGCTTTTGAGTAGGAGTGGCGGTGTTTTCTTGCTTTTGCCGTTGCTTTTTTTCTGCGATGGCAGGAGTTTCTTCGCTATCCTGCGTCACCACTTCTTCCTTGGCCTTGTTCTCGTTTTTGGGAGGGGCCGGTATTGCCTGTTGGGGAATGGCGGGCTTCAATGGCTGTTCGTAGCCCATGCCTTGGTTGTATAGCCCCAGATCGACTTCAACGCCTTCTTCTCCTGGCAATGGAAGCGGCGTGCGGAATGCAGTCAAAAACAACAATAGAAGGATGAGACCGTGAAAGATAATCGTTCCGGCAATAGCAAATCCCTTATCCTTGTTGATGCGATTCATAGTCATTTCTTTTGCGATGTGGCCAAGATGACCTTATGTGTTCGTTGGGTGGCATTGTTCAAGTCGTTTACAGCATCGATGACGTTGACGATGTATTGTACGGGAACGGTCTTGTCGGCGCGTAAAACGATGGTCGCTTCTTGTTCATTTGCAATTTTTGTGCCGATTTGGGCTTCAAGTTCGCTTTCTTTTACGGGCGTTTCGTCCACGAAATAACTGAATTGCTCATTGATATAGACGGTAAGCGTCTGTTTGGCCATGGTCTTGCTTTTGCTGGAGGGCAGCAGCAGTTTTACTGCATTGGGAGCCACAAGCGTGGAGGTCAGCATGAAGAAAATCAGCAGCAGGAACACCAGGTCGGACATCGACGAGGAGTTGAAAGCGACATCAATCTTATTTCTCGATTTTATTGCCATTTCTATCTGATTTTCAGTATTATGCAGGTTCGTTCAGTACGTCCATAAACTCTGTCGCCTTGGCTTCGAGCAGATAAACGACTTTTTGAATGCGTGAAACAATCACGGTGTAGAAAATATAAACGATAATGCCGACGATGAGACCGCCAACGGTAGTGACCATGGCTTCGTAAATTCCCGAAGAAAGCAGTTCAATATCAATGTTGTTGCCGGCCATCGACATGTTGTAAAAGGCGCGTATCATGCCGGTAACGGTTCCTAAAAATCCGAGCATGGGGGCGGCACTGGCTATCATGGAAAGCAAGGCGACGCCACGTTCCAACTTACTGACCTCGAGGTTGCCTACATTTTCAATGGCTTGATTGATGTCGTTCAAGGGGCGGCCAATACGTGAAAGACCTTTTTCAATCATTCTTGAAATAGGGGTTCCGTTGCCTCTGCATAACGCTTTGGCCGAATCGATGCGACCGTCTTTCATGTATTCGCGGATGCGTTCCATAAAGTCCTTGTCGTAGTGGGTGGCTTTGGTCACGGCGATGTAACGTTCGATAAAGATATACACTGCGATTATGGAAAGAACAGCTAGGGCAATCATGATCCAGCCTCCTTTCATGGCGAGGTCGAATACGGACATTGTGATTTCAGTAGGCTGTTCTACAGACATTTGTGTCGCGACACCGAGGTCGTTGGTGGCGGCAGGGATTTGCAAAAGTGTTCCAAACATGTTTGTTGTGATTTGTTTTCGTTTCTTTCAATACATAACTGCAAACGGCCATAATTATTGCATTTTACACTGCACCGTTGCTGTTTGCAGATGCAAAAATACTATTTTTAAGAAGGCAAAAGACAGAAAGATTACAGTGCTGCTTTATTATTGTGCGACACTTATCGGGTTGCATTTTGGGGCAGCCATATTTTCCCGCTGCAACTGTTGCTTTCGGCACCGGTTACCGAAGCCAATACGTTGGTTTCGCCTTCAAGACGCAGCACCCCGAGTAAGGCAAACACCAATGCTTCCTTGTAGTCCACAATTTGCCGGTCGGGAACGACGATTTTGTGCCAAGTGTGTGTAGCAATGCGTTCCATTAAATAGGTGTTGAGTGCTCCACCACCTGTTACTAACATTTTACCTTTGGGGAGGTGAGCCACGCATTGTGCAATTTGAATGGCGATGTGTTCGGTGAAAGTGGACAATAAGTCAATGGTAGTATAGTCGCTCAGTAGTGTTTTCTGATCGTGTTCAAAAAATTCGCGTCCGAGGGATTTTGGAGGTGTTTTGGTGAAGAAGGCGTTGTCGTTCAGCTTGTTCAGCAAATCGGGGCGAAGGGATCCTGCTTGGGCGAGTTTTCCATCCCGGTCAAAAGATAAACCTTCTTGCCGTGCGAGGAAGTTCAGCGCTTGGTTGGCGATGCAAATGTCGTAGGCAATGCGTTGTCCGTTTTCTTCGTAGGAAATGTTGGCGATGCCGCCGATATTCAGGCACATTTCATAGTCGGGGAACAGAAGCCGGTCACCGATAGGAACAAGGGGAGCGCCTTGTCCGCCTTTGCTTACGTCTTCACTGCGGAAATCATTGACAACCTGAAAACTACATGCATTTGCAAGAGCTTGTCCGTTGCCAATCTGCAAGGTAAATCCTTTTTCGGGTTGATGAAAAACCGTGTGGCCGTGCGATGCTACAAAGTCGGGATGGATGGCGTTCCCTCGGGCAAAGTCGGCAACGCATTTCCCTAGAAACCGACCGTATTCAAGGTCGAGAAAGTCCAGCGTATCCGGATTTTCTAAAAAAGCATCGGCAAGTCTTTGCCGCCACGCATCGGGATAGGACAGGGTGGCGGCTTGAAGAATATCGAAGTGATACTGTTCTTCCAATCGATCGAATTGGACCAAGGCTAAGTCAATGCCGTCGAGCGAACTGCCCGACATCAGTCCTATGGCAGTGTAGGTTCTCATTGGAAGTAGGGCAGTGTTTTTTCTAAGCGGATGCCGCGCGAACCTTTGATAAGAATATCGTGCCCGCTAACCGGATGATTTTCTATGTGTTGGCAGAGTGCTTCCACCGTTTCGAAGGTCTGATAGCAGGAACTTGAGCAAATTTTTGAAAACTCAGGACCAACGAGAAACGCTTGTTTGAATCCCAAGGTTTCGATAAGTTGGAGAATGGTATGGTGTTCCATATCCGAATCTTTGCCGAGTTCACGCATATCGCCCAATACCAACAGATTTTTCTCGCTGCAAATCGTTTTGAAGTTGCGTATGGCGGCCTGCATACTGACGGGATTGGCGTTATAGGCGTCCATGATGATGCGGTTTGCTGCGGTTTGGATGACTTGCGAGCGGTTGTTGGAAGGCTCGTAAGCCTCCAATGCGGTTGCGATTTTCTGTTCCGGAATCTCAAAATGCAGTCCTACGGCGATGGCGGCAGCCACATTTTCAAAGTTATAGTCGCCAACCAATCGGGTTTGGATGGTCTGGCCATTGTATTTTACTGACAGGAAGGGGTTGCGGCTTTGTCGCTCAATGCAGTAGTCGGCTTGGGAGTTTGCTCCGTAGGTGTATCGTTTCAGATCGGCGGAAAGCTCCATCAGCAGCGGATTTTCAATATTGACAAAAGCGGTGCCATTGTGTTCGCGCAGATAGCAGTACAATTCGTTTTTCGTCTTGACGACCCCTTCAAACCCGCCAAAGCCTTCGAGGTGCGCTTTCCCAATATTGGTGATGATGCCGTAGTCGGGGCGGGCAAGTCGGGCAAGGGTTTCGATTTCCTTTGGATGGTTGGCGCCCATTTCGACAATGGCGATTTGGGTTTCGGGCTTAATATTTAATAAGGTGAGGGGCACGCCGATATGGTTGTTGAGATTGCCCTCGGTATGGATGATGTGATGGGATTGGCGCAGCACCGATGCCACAAGTTCTTTGGTCGTTGTCTTTCCGTTGGTTCCTGTGATTGACAACACTCTCGCTGTCATGTTGTTGCGATGCATGACGGCAAGTTCCTGCAAAGCGGTCAGTGCGTTGTCCACCTTGACGATGCGTTCATGGTCGGGAATGTCGTTGCGATCGCATACGGCTAAGGAAGCCTCTCCTTTTTTCGCCGTGTCTAACGCGAAGTCGTTGCCGTCAAAGTGTTCGCCTTTCAAAGCGAAGAATACGGCGTTTTTATCCACTTTCCTGCTGTCGGTCGTGACTTTTCCAGCGATGCAGTAATGACGGTATATGTTTTCAATTGGATTCATGTCGGTTGTCAATAAAAAAAGCCGCCTGATGAATCAAACGGCTTTGTCGTTATGGTTTGTCAATTTTATTTCGTAAATGATGCGCCCACCTTGTTCATCGCACAGCGGAATCCGATGCTGGCCGAACCTTGGTTCTGGTTCAGATAGCGGCGGTTGCCGGGGCTAAGCCAATAGGGACCGTCGGACCAAGCACCACCTTTGTAAACACGTGATTCGTCATTAATCAAAGTTGTGCCGGGACGATCGTTAGTAGCATAGTCATACATTTCCTGTGTGAAAACACTCTGGTCGCCGCCTTCGCCTTCCGTCCACTTGTTGCGGATGGCCGACATGTAGTCGCCGTCGGCGTAGTTGCTGTTGAAACTTGTGCGGTAGTTGTGGCGTTTGGCTGCCTCTTCTGCGGAGATAGGCTCTCTTCTGATACGGCCTAAGGAGTCTTTCTGTGCTACGAAGCCATCTTCGTCAAGCACTTTCTGGGTGAAGATGTTACCACGATAAGGACTGTAATCGGCAACGTCATCGAATGTGAGGGGACGATACACATCGGCGCACCACTCCGACACGTTACCAGCCATGTTATACAAACCGTAGTCGTTCGGCCAATAGGAACCGACAGGGGCAGGTAGGGCCGCGCCATCGTTCAAGCTTCCTGCAACCCCCATGTAATCGCCAGGACCTCTTTTGAAGTTGGCCATGAAGCTGCCGAAATAGCGTTTGTTATCAGTGCGCAGACGGTCTCCTGTCCAAGGATACACCTTGCGTTCTGTGATGATTTCATTTTCAGTGGTGCCTACCAAGCCTACGGCTGCATATTCCCACTCGGCTTCCGTGGGCAAACGGTAGGAAGGCAGCAAAATACCGTCTTCCATGCGGACGTTTCTGATGCCTTCGCCATTGGCTTTCGAAAGATCCCTCTTGCCATTCTTCACGTTGCCCGTGTATTGCCCGGCAAGATAGGCGTCGGTATTGAAGTTTTCTTCGTCCTGTTGATTCGGATCCCAGTCGAGGACGCCGGCTTCGACAAGCATCAGCTCGTTGACACGGTCGGTACGCCATGCGCAATAGTCGTTGGCTTGTACCCAGGTGACACCAACAATCGGATAATCATCGTAGGAGGGGTGACGGAAATACACCTCTACCATAGGCTCGTTGTAGGTCAAACGGCCGCGCCAAACCAACGTGTCGGGCATGGCGTTGTGAACCACCATCGGGTAATTTTGTCCGTAAACACGGTTCAGCCAATATACATATTCGCGATAGTCCACATTGCTGACTTCGGTACGGTCGATAAGAAACGAAGGAATGGTAACCTTGCGGGGGGCGTTGTCCCACGAATAGGTCACATTGTCTATTGTGGCACCCATTACGAAGGTACCGCCTTCGATGGCAATCAAACCGGGTCCGATTTGCTGTTCGTTAATCTCGGAAACCTCAAAACCGCCATTATCAGGGTCGTTGTATGCCCACCCTGTGGTTCGTGAGGTCTTCTTGGCGCAGGAAACACAAAGTATTCCGGCTAAAACGAAACATCCTAATGTCTTGAGAACTGATTTTCTATGCATTTTATCGATCAAATTTTGTTTTCTAAACTTCCAACAGCGTGTTTTTATTGTCCAACATGTCATTTTTTTTCATGTAAAACTTACCTCCAGCCTTGTAAAATTGCCTTCTTTGTGACCGGAAGTAAGTGAAAAACCTGCGTTTGTTATTGATAATGTGTTTGTTGTCAATTATTTATATTTATTTTCGGTTGCGTGATTCAAATCATGTATGGTTTGAAAAAGCCTACAATTTTACGACCTTTTTTTGAAATGGCATGTGTTTTTTGAAAAAAATCTTTTTTTCGAGCTTTCGGCATCCGTTTTTGCAATAAAAAAATTGTATCTTCGTTCCCTATTTAGAAATTTATTCGCCTTGCATCAATCAGGCGAGGTGTGTGATTAATTGTTTGAATATGGGAAATAGGATTATTTTTACTAAATATCTGATTGTTTGCTTGTTGTTGTCGTTCGTTTTTGCTGTTCCATCGTTTGGAAAGGCTCAGACCGTAAAACGGTTTTCAGCCGATTTGAAATGGCAAGGCGTGAAAGTGGATCATTCCACGGGCGATTCTATTCCATACATTGACCTTGAATCGGCAACTTACAGCAACAGCACTCCGAGAATTCCATCTTATTTCAAGCAGCTGTCCATTTTGGATGCCAATGTGGAGACAAAAATCGAAATGGAAAACCTGAAAACGGAGCCGGTGCAGCCTGATGAGGCGGATCTTCTCCAATCCATGGAACTGCCAGCCGATTTCATCGTGTCATCCAATACGGTAGTTGCCCGTGAAAATGCCTTTCTGAATGTCACCATTTTCCCGTTCCGAAGCGTGGATGGTCGCCTTGAAAAATTGTGTTCTGCACAGGTGACACTCTCCATTATGCCCAAGCCGAGAACGGAAAGCGAGGTGCGTTATGCATCCTCTTCGGTGCTGGCTTCGGGAAGATGGTACAAAGTGGGCATACCTTCAACAGGAATGTATCGGCTGACCTATTCTGATCTGAAAGAACTGGGCATGGATGTGAACGGCCTTAATCCCCGTAACATCCGTATCTATCACAATGGTGGCGGTACGCTGCCCGAACAGAATTCCGCTGCGCGTTACGATGATCTGGTGGAGCTTCCCGTTTATGTGCAAGGCGAATCTGATGGTGTTTTCAATGAGGGTGACTACGTGCTGTTTTATGCCCGTGGACCGGTGGTGTGGAAATACAAGGCGGACAAAGCCATGTATGAACACCGGCAGAATGCCTACAGCGACTATGCTTACGCATTTGTCACGGCAGACCTTGGACCGGGAAAACGTATTCAGAATGTCGAAAATATTGGCACAACTGCTGCTCAGACGTTTACTGATTTTGTGGATTACAAAGTGCATGAGTCCGATGAATACAACCTGACCCATTCGGGAAAGGCTTTTTATGGCGATATTATCGATGGTGAAGGAAGTAAAACCTTCAATTTCAACTTTGCCAATGTGCGTACCGACCGCGATTGTAAGTTGCATTTGGAATTGGTTGGCCGTAATTTCAGGCCGGCTCGTTTTGACGTGTATGTCAACGACAATTTGAAAGCCACCTATCCTGTTGCCGCCACATCGTCTGACTCGAGAGATCCGTTTGCTATTCCGGTTGGTGGATATGTCGTTACACGTCCCGGCCAGCAAGGAGCCAAGGTGGAACTCAGGCGTGTTGGTGCATCGGGAACAACCTCAAAAGGTTATGTGGATTACATCAGCGTGAATGTCTGGCGGTTGTTGCAGTATTCCGGTTCGCAAATGATGTTCCGGAACCCCGAAGCTTTGGATGCAAGCACGGTTTATGCCTTCCGGCTTGAAAATGCCTCCCCGAATGTTAAGGTATGGGATGTTACGAATCCGGTTATGCCCAAACAGACGGATGGACAGTGGTCGGGAACGACCTATACCTATAAAATAATGGGTAATGCCGACAATGAATTTGTGGCATTTGACGGTTCGGGTTTTCTTTCTCCTGAAAAGTTCGGGGCCGTCGCCAATCAAAATCTTCACGGGGTGCGCAATATCGACTACGTGATGGTCGCCTATCCTGATTTTGTGGCTCAAGCCGAGCGATTGAAGAACATTCATGCTGCCATAGATCCCGATCTTGACATTTTTGTCACCACTCCACAAGCCATTTACAATGAATTTTCGTGTGGAGCAAAAGACGTTTCCGCCATCCGTGATTTCTGCCGTATGCTGTATCTCGATAGCGATAGCGGCAAGGAGTTGAAATACCTGCTTCTGTTTGGCGATGCTTCGTTTGACCATAAAAATCGTAGTGGAATAGTGGATTTTGTTCCGACCTTTGAAACGTATTCTTGTTCGGATGTAAACAGAAACTATGTCACAGATGATTATTTCGGTAGTTTTGACCCATCCGAAGGAGGCATCAACGAATCGCTGGCCGACATCGGCATAGGACGTCTGCCGGTTGCAACAGTCGAGTCTGCCGCTCAGATGGTCGATAAGATTGAACGTTATGTGGCAAAGAATGAAGCAACCATGCATCCTTGGCGCAACCGCATCACTTTCTTCTGTGATGACAATGACAAGAATGACGATTTTTTACCAAGTAGTGAGCTGCTGATACGCCAGCTTTCAGAAAACAGTGGAAAGAACCTTGTGGTTGAAAAGATTTATTTGGAGGCTTTTGAACAACAGAATACGCCAAGCGGGCAGTTTGCTCCGCAGGTTAACGAGGCTATCAATAGCAGTATCGAGAAAGGAACGCTGGTACTGAACTATCTTGGGCATGGTGGCGAAGTGCAGTTGGCCGACGAGCGCATCATGCAGCGTGCTGATGTCGATTCGTGGCGCAATGCGCCGAGATATCCGCTTATGATTACGGGTACATGTGAGTTCAGCCGATACGACGACCACGAACGCACTTCTTTGGGAGAATATGCCTTCTTGAACCAGTATGGAGGAATGATTGCCATGTTCACTACGGCACGTGTGACTTATGGAACGAATAATATAGTGTTTATCAAGGCTATTTATAATCGTCTTTTTGAAGTTTCAGGCGGTGACCATTACCGTTTGGGAGACGTGTATCGCTTGGCGAAGACCTTTGGAAGTGCAGCAGAAAAAAGTTATGTGTTGTTTGGAGATCCCGCTTTGCGCTTGGCTTATCCGAAATGGAAGGTTGAAACGGTTAGTCTGAATGGCCATGATCCTGCTTTTGAGCAAGATACATTAAAAGCCTTGCAAAATGTTGATTTAGAAGGTGTTGTGAAGGATTTGCAAGGCAATGTGGCTTCGTCGTTTAATGGTGTGGTTCACGTGAGCGTTTACGATAAGGAAAAAACGGTGTCAACATTTCCCGATCATAACGGTGTTGTTACGGATTTTCAAGTTAGAAACAGCATGATTTTCAATGGGAAAACAACCGTTACGAATGGACGTTTCCATATTTCATTTGTTGTTCCCCGTGATATTGCTTATGCTTATGGAAAAGGCCTCATCAGTTATTATGCCACCAATTATGAAACGGATGCGAATGGTGTTTTTGATGATTTTCTTATCGGAGGTTTTAACCCGAATGCGGCATTGGATGAAACTCCGCCAGTCATCAGACTGTTTATTGACGACACCTTATTTGTCAGCGGCGGATTGACATGCCAAAACCCAACCTTGCTGGCTTTCGTTGAGGATGAGAGCGGTATCAATACTACAGGAACCGGCATCGGGCATGATATTACGGCAACTTTGACAGGAAGCAAAAGAGGCACGTACTGTTTGAACGATTTTTTCGAAGCTGAAATGGATACACAAGGCAAGGGGCATGTCGTGTACCGATTGCAAAACCTGCCCGATGGCGAATATACGCTGACACTTAAAGTTTGGGACATCTACAACAACTCCAATACGGCTTCCATCGACTTTGTGGTAGCGAACAATGTCGGAATGGTGTTGGAAAACCCGCTCAACTATCCGAATCCTTGTAATGGGGAAACCCGTTTCACCTTTGGCCATAACCAGGTGGGTAATAATATGGATGTAAGCATTCGCGTTTTCGATATCATGGGACGGCATGTCGTAACATTGAATGAAAAGCTTTTCGGGACGACAGCACGCACAACTCCAATTCTTTGGGACGGCAGGGCTTCAAATGGAGCACCTCTTCCTTCGGGAATATATATTTATCGGATTATCGCCACTAACGATGCTGGACAAAGCTCATTCGTGTCGTCAAAACTCATTTTGACCCGTTAATATGAAAATGAAAAGTCAACTATACATACGTTTGTTTTTTGTGTTGGCAACCATGGCCTTTGGGGCAGTGAATGCGCAGAACAACACTACAAAATCCGTGCTGAGCGAACACACCTGGTATCGTTTATCGGTGACAGAAGATGGCATTTACAGGTTGAACTACCAGGACTTTCAGAATTTAGGCATCGACATGCAGATGCTCAATCCCAATCATATCAGGATTTTTGGCAACGAATCCGGATTGCTGTCTGAGAAATGCGGCGATCCGCGTTACGACGATCTCTCCGAATTGGCCCTTCAAGTTGTTGGAGCCGAAGACAGCCGTTTTGATGCGGATGACTATGTGTTGTTTTATGGGCAGCATCCCTCAAAGTGGGTGTTGGGGCAAAGAAGGGACACCATTGATAGAGTGCCGACAGTTTCGGAACAATATGACATAGAGAGGAACTACTATTCCGACAGCACCTATTATTTCTTATGTGTGAACAGCGGCGAAGAAGGACGTCGCATCGGGCATCATGCTTCGGCAACGGTGCAGAATGCTACGGCGGTTATCACCGAATTTCGCGATTATGCCTATCATGAGGTTGAATTGATGACCCCGTTTTTCTCGGGAAGAAACTGGTATGGCGAGCAACTTACATCGGGAGATCCCGTGATAAGTTTTGAGCAGGTGCTGCCTGATCTTGTGAAGTCAAAAGAGCTGAAAATGAATGCACGAGTGATGGGGCGTACGAGCGGTAACATGTATTTCTCGGTAAAGGTCAACGACAATATCTTGCAAGATAAAGTTCAGATTGTCAAGCCTGGAGATGTAAGCTATGGCATAGAAAAGGCATTTGCCCGTATGTTTTTCTCGGATTCCGACACTTTGACCATACGTTTCGAAATGACCCCTGACGTGATTGGTTCTACGCTTTTTATCGATTATTTCCAGTTGAATTTCTGGCGACATTTGAAGCGTGTGGGCGATTATTATCCGTTCAGGATAACCCCCGATCAGTATGGCGAGGGTGATCACTCTACGGTATGGGTGCAGAATGTGCCGTTGCACTTTGTGCTTTGGGATGTCACGCAGCCATTGTCACCGTATGAACAGGAGTATTCGAATACCGGGGGTGATATGCTGTTTGTTACGGAAGAAAAGATCGAGAAGCATTATGTGCTATTTGATGTGCAGGCCGTCAAATCGGTGTCGTCGTTCCGTTTGATTCACAATCAGAATCTGCATGGTATTGACGATGCCGACATGCTCATCTTTACCCATGACAAGTTTGTTGCACAAGCACAAGAGTTAGCCGATTTTCATACTCAAGTCGATGGAATGAAGTGTGTTGTTGTCAATGTGGAAGATGTGTTTAATGAGTTTTCAACCGGTATGCCCGATCCTACCGGAATGCGTGACTTTATCCGCATGGTGTATCGTCGGACAGGAAGCCGGTTGGGCTATGTCACGCTGTTTGGCAAGGCGTCGGCTGACTTCCGCGATATTAAAGGGTTGGGGCAAAACTATGTCCCTTGCTACGAAGCACTGCCGTTTTCGTGTCAAGAGACGGAAAGTTACTGTTCCGATGACTATTTTGGCTTGATGGGAGCCAACGATGGTCCGGCATGTGCCGGCTATCTTGACGTTGCAGTGGGGCGTATTCCTGTTTCTACAACAGAGCAGGCGGATGTGGTGTTGCGAAAGATCAAACATTATCATGATAACGCCAGCACTCATGGCCGATGGAAAAATGAGCTTTTATTGGCCGCAGATGATGACCCTCATACGTGTGACTACGCAAAAAGCGCCAATCTTTGTGCTAAGATCATGGATACGATGTTTCATGTCATGAATCAGACCAAACTGTTTCTCGATGAATATCCGCCTACACCGACGGTGTCGGGCAATATTCATCCGGAAGCCAATGCCGAGTTGATGCGCAGGTTTGAAAAGGGTGTTTTTGCGATGTTCTATTTGGGGCATGGCGGAGTGACCGGATTGACACAAGAACAATTCTTTACCAATACCGATATTCAGACAATGACCAACTACGACAAACTCCCCTTTGTCTTCACTGGGACTTGTCAGTTCAGCAAGTTCGATAGTCCTTTGTTGGTTTCTGCTGGAGAGCGGATGTTTTTGCAGCCGGAGGGCGGGGCTATAGCTTTGCTCACCACGACGCGTTCCACCTATCCGGGACCGAATACGAAAATGGGTAAGTCGTTGGCGCAAGAGATTTTCAAGCGTGACGGCAACAAGGGGTGCCGTATTGGCGACATCGTAAAGCTCTCAAAGGTGATGCATAGCTATGATTTGTTAAACCGCTGCTATGTGTTGTTCGGCGATCCGGCTTTGCGTTTGGCATATCCCAATTTCGACATCCGCACCACCAAAGTCAATGGAATTTCTGCGGCAGCACATCTTAACATACATGCCATGAGTAAAGTTGAAATCAGGGGTGAAGTGTTGGATGCCACGGGAAATTGTGACAGCCTTTTCAACGGAACGGTCGGCTACAAGTTCTATGACAAACGGAACAAACATACTTCAACCGAAGTCGGGCACCTTGGCAGTTTTTCTTTTGAATATTACGACAAGGTGTTGTGCGAAGGAATTGCAACAGTTGCCAATGGCAAGTTTGAGTTCGTTTTTCAAGTGCCTTACGAAATCAATTACAGCTATGGAGAGCCGCGTTTGAGCTATTATGCCTACGATACCGTCAGGCACATCGATGCCAATGGGGTTTTCGAAAACTGGTCGTTGGGAGGGATTCAGCAGGATATGGCCGATCATAACGGCCCGGAAATTGAGTTTTATTACGAAACCCCTGCGTTTTCCAATGGCGACACCATGCCGAGTCAAGGGGTGCTCTATGCTTATCTTTTCGATGAACAGGGGATCTATCACTATGATTTCAGTATTGGAAGAGATATTTTGCTGAACGGCAATGCGAATGGATTTACGAATAGAATCTTGAATGACTATTATGAGCCTGCTCTTGACGACTATCAGCGGGGTAGTATTGCCTTTCCGATAGCCGATTTACCTGAAGGCGTCTATGATTTTACAATTCGTGCATGGGATACGCAAAACAACTCTTCGGAGGTCAGTTTGTGGTTTGTTGTGGGTAGAGGTGTGGTTGAAAGTCCTTTTGCCGTTACAAATATTGGCAATTTCCCCAATCCTTTTTCGAATGAGACGTTCTTCACTTTCGTCCCCATGGGACAAGATGGCGATTTAGATGTTGTGGTAGAGATTTATAACACACTTGGGCAATACATCTCGGGTTTTGAAACCACGGTTGTTGCTTCTGGCGGCCGCATAGAGCCTATTCGATGGAGAGGCACTGACATTAACGGAAACCAGCTTGGCTCTGGAATCTATGTGTACAAAATAACAACGAGGGACGCCGAAGGACATGTCAGCACTTCCGCGCAACGCATGATGGTTGTCCGGTAAAGATCAGGTATTTGTCGATAAAGAAACAAGCATTTTTGAAAATTATTGGTACAATATAATAATATGAGTTTAATCTCGTTATTTTTGCATGTTCAAATACAAACTATTAATTGAAAAGAAGACAAGTATGAAAATTAGAAACCTGCTTTTGGCTGTTTTGGTCGTTATGGGTTATCAATCTTTTGGCCAGAATGGCGGTAGTCCAAATGATGTGCTTGGGCAAAAGCAAAAGGGCGCCAATGTGATTACAACATCCGTTCCTTTTGTTTCCATTGCTCCCGATGCACGTGGTGGTGCCATGGGTGATTGTGGTGCGGCAACAGAAGCCGATGTGTATTCCATGCACTACAATCCGGCAAAGTATACATTTTTAGATCAGAAGCTCTCGATAGGATTAGGCTATAGCCCTTGGTTGAATAATCTTGTGAAAGATATGCATTTGGCTTATCTTGCAGGCGCTTATAAAATCGATGACAAATCGGCTGTGGCGGGTTCATTGCGTTATTTTAGCTGTGGTGAAATTCATTTTACCGATTCGGATGGTAATCCAGCAGGTAATTATGAGCCGAATGAATGGGCGATCGATGCCACATATTCCCGTTTGTTGGGGGATTATCTTTCGGGTGCCGTGGCGGGTCGTTTTATTTATTCCGATTTGACACAAGGTCAAAGTCAAACGGGCGATGCTTCTGCCGGATGGTCCGTTGCGGCTGATGTGGCCGTTTATTACAACCGTCCTGTCGAATGGTTCAGCAACATGGATGCCGAATTTGCTTTTGGCGGTGCCATCTCAAACATTGGAAGCAAGGTCTCGTATAGAAATGCGGGCATCAAGAAAGATTTCATTCCTACGATGTTGCGTTTTGGTCCCAACTTGAAAATGGAATTGGATGAATACAATTCCTTGGCGTTCAGTGTTGATTTTACTAAACTGTTGGTCCCAACACCGCCGATTTATGGCAAAGATTCAATTACCCATCAACAAGTCATTCAACATGGAATGGATAATGAAGTTTCTACCATCGTGGGTATGATTCATTCGTTCTACGATGCTCCGGGGGGATTTTCGGAAGAGGTACGTGAGATTAATATTGGCGTGGGTGCCGAATATTGGTACAATAATGTCTTTGCTGTACGTGCCGGTTATTTCAACGAGCCCAGAATGAAGGGTAATCGTAAGTATGCCACCTTAGGAGCGGCTTTGAAATACAACATGTTCTTGCTGGACGTTTCCTATTTGGTACCGGTTAATGTGAAAAACGGCACCAGTCCGCTTGAAAATACGCTCCGTTTCAACCTTTCCTGGTTGTTCGGCAAATGATAGAGGATAAGAAAAAGTATAATCTATTCATATTTCATTATTGTTTTTGGAGACGCGCTTCGGCGCGTCTTTTTGTGCAACGATGCCTGCTTCTCATCGTGTATTGGGTCATCGTTGCTCCATTCTCGGGTGTCATTCCGCACCCCGATGCGGAATCTCCTGACAAAGGATAACACACCACATGGCTATTCATGAAAGGCTTATTTTCCGCTGCCGCGCGATTGCATCGCGTGGTCTTTGGAGTTTTATTGCCACGCGATACGATCGCGCGGCAGCGTATAATCTGGATGGCTTCAGT
>JBGYXG010000111.1:0-98721 GCA_041842465.1 Candidatus Limimorpha sp. | reverse complement strand
TGCGGTGTACTTGACAAAAAGCAACGGTGCTCGCTGTGGCCAGCATGATCAAAATGAGTATTTTTTTCATTCTATGCGTTGTGTTGTTTGATGGTATGCAGCAATGAAACGGTTATTTACCGTTTGTATTGTCCGTCCGGGGCGTTCATATCCAAATCACATTGAAATCTTTCAATACCTCTACAGCTTTGTCTTTGTTGTCGGTAAAGCAAAGCAGGAAGCCGCCCCCTCCTGAACCGGAAATCTTGACACCGAACCGAAAGTCGGGACGGAGATGAAAGAGAGGAAGCGTGTTGTCGGTGATCATGGGTCTTAAGAACCTCATCTGACCTTTTGACAACTCATTCAAGGAGGTGAAAAACGCTTTATCATTGCCAGCGACGATATTGGCGATACAGGCGTTGACATGGGGGAGATAGTCGTTTTGAAACTGTTGCAGGAACATGGGATCCTGCCGTTGCTGCTTGAAATAGGCGACTAAAGGCGCAGTCTTGCTCTTGATGTGCGTGTCGATAAGCCCGATTTGGATGTGTCGTTGTAAGAATTGTTCGTCCAATAGTTCTACACCTTTTCCCGGTGATATCTTAAAGGGTTGTCCCACATAGCATTGCAATGGGTCGATACCGGAACTGCTGCCATGAAAACAGCTTTCCATGATTCCAAAGAGGCGTTTCAGTTCCAACAAGTCGCTCGTCGGATGTACGGCATAGCGTGCATAGACGGCGGCAACGAGAGCGCCGGAGCTTCCCAGGCCATAGCTGCTCGGTATGTCAGAGTTTAAAAACAAGTTTAGGTTCAAGTCTGTTTCAAGGCTTTTGCAATCTATTGTCTGTGAAAGCAGTTCGTTATCAGCTAAATAACGGCAAAACCGCAGCAGGCTGTTTGTGGACGCACGGTGGGATTTGTTGTCGGTTTCGCCGTATTGCCAACAGGCACGGAAATTCCGAAAAGGAATCATCAGCGCGGTCGAGTCGAAAATCATCGAGTATTCGCCAAACAGAATGACTTTGCTGTAGAAGGTGTTTTTCATGGTTGGTGCTTTACAATGGGGAAGGACCGTTGCCGATTCGATCGGAAATCCATTTCGATGCTGCACAGTAGGATTCCAAAATATTGATAATGAAACGCTCCACTTCGTCGGCAAATGCTTCAGGGTAGAGCAGGTGTACGTTAGGTCCCGCATCCAAGGTGAAACAAACCGGTATTTGGGTTTCCTCTCGGAAAAGCCGCACTTCTTCAATAATTCGTAAGGTATTGGGTTTCAGTAGGATGAAAGAAGGAGAGGAGCACATCATCAGAGCGTGTAGTTGCAAGGCTTCGGATTCCGTGATCGAAATGAAAGTTTCCAAGTCGCCCGATTTCAGCGCGGAAAGCAAGTCGCTGATGTTAGTATGGGCTTTCCGGTAGCGGGTTGCCGCATACGGGTTACTGTCCATCAGGGCATGTCCCGCACGGCTGGAAACGGCCTTGGAGGCTTCGCTGACAATCAGGATGCTGTCGCGGTAGGTTTTGAAAACAGGGTGTATTTCATCATCCAACGGCACGGCGTATTCATCGGAACTGCCTTTGAAACCATCCGTTGCGCCCCAAAGCGCCATTAGGGGAAATACGGATCGACAGGCACTTCCCGAGGCCATGCGTGAGCAATAGGAAGCCTTGCGCCAGTCGATGTCATGTGCTCTTGTAGCTTGCCGTTCGATGTCTAAAAGGCAGAGTACCAAGGCGCTCATCGACGATGCAGAGGAAGCAATGCCCGAAGAATGGGGAAAGGTGTTGCGGCTTTCCAAGCAAAGGTCGAGTTGTTGGAGAAAGGGGAAAAACGATGGGTTTTCAAGTAAAAACTTTTCGATTTTATTTGTAAAGGCGGGTTGCTCTTTTCCCTCGAAAAGGAAATGCAGGGAAAAACGATCGGACTTGCGGAAAGTAGCGGAGGTTTCCGTATGGCATTGGCTCAAAGTGAAGCTGATGGAGGGGTTTTGCGGCAATTGTTTCCCCCGCTTGCCCCAATATTTCACCAAAGCGATGTTGGATGGACTTTGCCATTTCAGGCATCCTTGAAAGTCGGCAGGCAACTCGCCTTGAAAGGTTTGGGGTGACCAGGTGTGATTCATAACAGTCGTGTTTCTGACTGCGAAAGTAAGAAAATATTCGGCTAAAAAGTTCTATGTTTTAGTTTGGAAGTGTAAAGTTTTGTTTTATAGTAATTTGTATAAATTTGCAAATAATACTATAGGGTTTGTACGATGTCTTTGTATTCCAAGACGATGTCCAGTCCATTGGTCTTGAAATAGTTTTTGATACGGGTCTCGTCCCATTCCGTAGCTGCCAGAAAGAAATCACCGCCCCAGGCGCCTAACGACTTCAAGCTTCCTTCAAAGTCGGGGAATTGTGTTTGCAAAGGCTCACGATCCAAACAACGCGACAAGATGGTTTCGTGGGCGTTCAACATGGAACGGAAATCTTGTAAATCCCGACTGTCGGGCAACGCTCGGCTGATGGAGGTAACGGCATCGATTTCTTTCCTCAAATCCGTGTGCGACATCCTTTCCTTGAAAGCGCCGACTTCCTTAGCGGAATTTTGTTTCTTGCCTTGGTAAATGAAATGCAGGTTGTCGGAGAAGGCTGGGGCAAAAGGTGCAGGTGCTATTTGAGGTTGTCCTTCAACGAGTTGATAGAATAACGGATGGGTTGCCGTGGCACAGGCAATGTCGTAGCCTGAACCGCCGAAAGTCATTTGGAGCAAGGTGTAGGGGTTTGCCTTTGCCCATTGTGCGAGGTTGGCAATCAGGGTTGAGCTGCTCCCAAGACCCCATTCGGGGTGAAAACCAAGGCGGGTGGAAAAGTGCAAGTCATGACCATGAAATAGGGCGGGATTCAATCCTTTGAGGGCATTCAACACTTCACACAGCTTGCGGGCTTTGGGAGCATCATCGGTAGCGATGGTTTGCAGGTTGTTTTTGTCGATGGTGGCCGAAAACCAATGTCCTTGGGGTTGAAAGGCTTCCCAATTCAAGCGGTTGTCACAGGACGGGAGTGTTTCTACCTCCATGCTTTGTCCCAATTTGAGCGGCAGGGCTAAAGCCAAAGCGCCGTGTAGTACTAAGTATTCGCCGGTAAGAAGGATTTTCCCGTGAGAAAGGTAGCGTTGGGTCATGGTTCTATGATATTATTGGTACGCAGGATGTTTTGCATGTGGAATGTTTTGCACGCAGAATCCGCAGAAATCGCAGAATAGCCTTTGGGTATTTTGCCGGGAAAAAAACATTCCCATGATTCTGCGTATTCTGCGTGATGCTTTTTTGTCCCCCAATCATTTCCTCAAATCTCCGAGATATTGCTCCACTCCGGTAAACGATACCGTCTTTTCCTTGAAATATTCTCGTGCCTTTCTTTTTTCTTCTTCTGTAGCCTGAAGCTGGTTGAGGATGTTGTTCAAGTGCATTTTCATGTGTCCGGCCTGTATGCCTTTGGTGGTGAGCGAACGTACCGCTGAGAAATTGTTGGCCAGTCCCATGGTGGCGGCGATGGTCATCAGTTCGGGTGCGGTAGGGTTGCCCAACAGCTCGAGTGATTTTTTCGCCAAGGGATGTAAGCTGGTAAGACCTCCAACGGTTCCTAAAGCCATGGGGACTTCGAGTTCAAAGCGGAAGATGTCGTTGCTGATGCTTACTGACGACAGGCTTTCGTAACGGCCATTGCGGGCGGCGTAGGTGTGTCCGGCGGCCTCCACGGCACGGAAGTCGTTGCCTGTGGCGATGACCACTGCGTCGATGCCGTTGTAAATGCCTTTGTTGTGAGTGGTGGCACGGTAGGGGTCGATGTGTGCGATATCGACGGCTTTTTTGAATTTTTGCGCATATTCAGCGCCCGACAGTTGTTCGTCGATGCCTTCAAGTTGGCTGACAGGGCATTCCACCCAGACTTTCACGCGGCAGTCGGGGATGTTGTTGGAGAGTATGGTCATGATGATCTCCGCCTTGCGAAGTGTTTCGGGCAATCCGATTTGTTCGGCGAAGAAATCTTGCAGGCTGTGCCCGAATTGTTCGAGCACGGAGTTGATAAAGTTGGCACCCATCGAGTCGCAGGTGTTGAAAGCGATGCGAAGCTGGTAGTAGTCGTCAATTTGTGCGGTGAAGTCGATGAGTTGAATGTCGAGGATGCCGCCGCCGCGCTTCACCATCTTTTCGGTCAGCGTTTGGGTGTCGTGAAGCAGGCGCTCACGAAGGGCGGGAAACAGACCGTCGAGCATCGTTTTGTCGCCGTTCCATCCGAAATGCACCTGCCCGATTTTGCGGGTGTCGATGACTTCGGCGTGGAATCCGCCGCGTTCGCCCCAAAATTTGGCTGCGGCCGAAGCTGCCGCTACCACGGAACTTTCTTCGATGACCATAGGCACGATGTAGGTCTTCCCGTTGATGTTCACATTGGGTGAGATGCCGTAAGGGATAAAGAAGTTGGTGATGGTGTTTTCGCTGAACTCGTCGAATAGCTGCTGCTGGCGTTTGTCGGAATGCCAGTAACTTTTCAAAAGCGCGACGACTTCTCCCGGGTTTTCAAAGTAGCTGGCGATAAGTTTCAACTTATCTTCTTTAATCAGTTTGGAAAAGCCTTTCTTTATGCTGTTGTGCGGTGCCATTAGTATTTGACGAATAATGCGTTTTTAAGATTGTCAAGCCGCAGGGAATGCTGTGCGGTTCCGACCGTTTTTTACCAGTCTTCCTCTTTGATTTCTTTTTCAGGGATCAGTTTTTCCTCAAGTTCGGATCCCCATTTTTGTCCAAAAGAAGCCAGTTGATCAATGTAGCTGTCCCACTGCGGTTCGTACATGGGGTCGCTCTTGTCCATCCAGCGTTCGATGGGGAATAGCGATTGAGACGTTTTCAGGGTGAAATCGGTGAGGGAGTAACGGATGCGCCCCTCGCGAATCTCGATGGTGAACTTGTAGTTGACCCAAGGGCATTTGGTTTTGATTTCATCATTGCAACTCATCTGCACGGTGTGTTTGCCTTGTATCTTTGTGCCGTCATCACCGAAGACTACCGATGCGGCACTCTTATAGTAGGTATTCAGAAAAGCACTGATGATACGGTCGTGCACCTGATTGGGAGTGCCTTGCGTTTTAACGACTTTTTGAAAGCAGATTTTCTGGGTCTTTTCGTTGATAGGCGGCTTGGTGTTTTGGGCGAAAGCTGCTGTTGCAAAAAGAAGTGCCGTTACGACTATGATCAATTTTTTCATTCTTTTTTAAATTTTGAGGTTAATCACGAAATCACAACGCTGGAAAACGTCGATTGTTGTTTGAACAAAAACCGAACCAAATCATAGGGGGGTGATTTTCGAGGTGGTGTCGCAGACGATCTCTATTTGCGGGGTTCCGAGATAGTGCAAAGTGGAGGTGTTTTGCAGCGATCCGGTCATGAGGTCGCTGACGGTCACAGTGGCCATTGCCTTGTTGTTCAACTCCACATTGAGTTTGTTGATTTGTGTCGGGAGCAGGTTGGCCTCGCTGCCATTATCGAGTCGGATGTCGGCATAAGAGGAGACTCCTCCGTAGTTGGAAAAACGAGAAGCATTATCAAGGGAAAACGACAGGCTGTCGCTGACTGAAATATTCCCCCAGATCCGTGATTGGTCGTAGAGTTGGGCGCTACAGGAGCTTCCTTCAAAGGAATATTTCTGTAGTTCCGATGCGCCGGAAAGATGTATTTTGCAGGCATTGCCGGTGAAATGAGCGTTTTTGCAGACGGATTTGTCTTTCAAGGTCAGTTCAAGGTCGGAGGTGCGTATGGCGTTCTCTTCAAAGTTGGCAACCGCATGGCCGTTAAGCGTCATCCGATTCAGGTTACCGAGGTGAACCGTGGCTTGGAAACGGGTGCTTGGCGACATGTAGGGCTGGTTTTTGAATGCCAGTTTTAACAAGCCGTTGTTTAACGAAATGTCGAGGTATTCGTCCAAATAGGCGGAGTATTCCACTTTCACGCCATTGCTGTTCGAATCGGCAACCACATTGAGTATCCAATATTGCTCGGCTTCGATGGCGTCGATCGCGCTGTTTTCGTATAAGGTCTTGCTAACGAGGGTCATGTCGAGTTCTTTCGTGCAAGAGGCCAATGCGACGAGAGATAATGTCGCGAAGGCAAAAAACGCCTTTCTCATGCTTTTCATATTACGACTAAAATTTTGGGCAAAAATAATGATTTTGATCGAAACGGCTGTTTTTCGCTTGGATGCGTGTTTAAGTTTCTGAGCCTTTGCCGCTGCAAATCAAATATGATGGTAGGGTTCGCCTTTGATGATGGTGAAGGCGCGGTACAGTTGCTCGACAAAGATCAATCGCACCATTTGATGTGAAAAAGTCATTGGCGACAAGGATATTTTTGATTGGGCACGGCCATACACTGCCTCAGAAAAGCCGTAAGGTCCGCCAACGATAAAAACCAAGCGTTTGCCACCGGAATGCAACTGTCTTTCAAGGGTGCTGGCGAAACCAACCGAAGAGTGTTGCGTTCCGTTTTCGTCAAGAAGAATGATGGTGTCTTGAGGCTGAAACTGCATCATTAATAGCTCGCCTTCAGCTTTTTTTTGCTGTTCCTCGCTCAGGGTTTTACGGTTTTTCAGGTCGGGAAGGACTTTCAACTCAAACTGAATGTAATGTTTCAGACGTTCGGCGTATTTTGCAATGCCTTCCGACAAATAGGCATCGTCGGTTTTCCCGATGACAAGCAGTTGGATTTTCATGGCACAAAGATACTTTTTTGACCGTTACAAGACGGGTATAGGACATTTTTTCGTCAGGAAGGTCTTTTTTGAAAAAAATGTAAAAAGCAGTCCATTTGACTAAGGGTGAAGCCGCTTTTGATCGTCTTATTAATGATTTTAATGATTTTGCAACAAAATTCTCTCGTTATAGCCGTCGGGGTGCACCTTGATGGCTTTTTTTATTCAAAAAAGATGATTTGGCAGATGCGGTAGTTCGTTGCCGCTATTTCCGTTTCAGGGCTTCTTCCGCTTGTTTCAGTGAGACACGTTCGCCGTTGACAAAGGCGATGACGAAAGCATCGGAGTAGCCCTGTCGGCGCAATTCGTTTTGCCGGTTGACGGCTTCGTCACGCGTGGCGAAATTGCCGGAAGTATAGCGGTAGGCGTTGTTAAACTCATACACGCCCACTTCTTTCACCTTGGGAAATTTCTTGTTTCGGCTCGGGCCGCTGGCAAACTGCACTTTGAAGACCACTTCGCCTGATGACGCCATTTCGTTTTGTTTCGTTGGTGGAGTTTCTTGTTTTTCAGGTTGTTCTGCGGGCGTGTTAACCGAAACATTCTCTTTTTCGTAGGCTGTCTTGTATTCTTTGAAGGCGCGGTAAATCGCTGAAGCCATTTGCGATTGTCCTTCTTCGGATTTCAAGTATTTTTCTTCTTTCAGGTTGTTGATAAAGCCCAGCTCTACGAGGATGCTGGGCATGCTCGTCTTGTAGAGTATGAGAAAACCCGCTTGCCGAACCCCACGGTCGTTGCGCCCGACACGGTCGCGGAACTGCTGTTGCACTTTGTCGGCCAGATCTAGACTTTGCAACTGGTATTGGCTCTGAAAGAGCGAAAAGATGATGTAGGCCTCCGTGCTGTTCGGGTCGAAACCGTCGTATTCCTCCGCTGCGTTGTCTTCGTAAAGAATGGAGGCGTTTTCCTTTTTAGCCACTTCAAGGTTGGCCGCACTTTTGTGCTCGCCCATCACGAATGTTTCTGCGCCATTGACGGTAGTAGTGCCTTCGGTAGAGTTGCAATGTATCGAGATGAACACATCGGCATCATTGCGGTTGGCAATGGCGGCACGTTCCGCCAAAGGGATGAAAATGTCGCGTGAACGGGTGTAAATGACTTTTACATCGGGAAGGTTTTGCTTGATATAGTTGCCGAGTTTAAGGGCTACGGCCAAGTTCAAGTCTTTTTCCTTGCTGGACTTGCCCAAGGCACCCGTATCCTTGCCCCCATGTCCGGGGTCGATGACGATAGTCCGGATCTTCTCACCGCGCTGTGCATTGACCATCAGCGGAGCAAGAAACACCAACAGCAAAATACCAAACTTAAAAATCCTTCGTTGAAACATGACAGCTTACGTATATGAGGCAGAAAAACTATCTTTGCAGCGTATTTTAGGGCACAAAAGTATTCATTTGCTTTGTACAAACGCACGACACACCCGATTTATTTTGCATCGGCAGTTTTAGGACTGCTGGCAATGGTGCTTTGCCTTTTGGCCGGATGTCGCACTACGAGAGCCGTGCAGCAGGAACCATACCAGCACGACGGCTCCTTTCCATCGGGCAATGCCGTTGTGCCGGAGGTGGATTCCATTATTCCGGTTCAACATGAACTTGATCGTGATTCAATAGCACATTCCGACACCTTGACTTTTGCCAATCCAATCCATGCCGGTGACACTTTGCTTGCCGTCAACATCGACTCCGCTTTTGTGGAAGAAATGCATGCCATGTTGTCCGACAGCCTTTCTCCATCTTCAATGTCAAATCGCAGCTTGGAAACGAAGCAGCCCAAAGATCCCGCTTTTACCACAAGGATTTTACGCAACTCGATCGATTCGGTCATCATGGATATCAAGAATAACACGGTGTATTACTATGGGAAAGCGGTGGTGAAGTATGACGACATCGTTTTGGAAGCCGAGTTTTTGGAGTTCAACCTGAATACGAGTGTTTGCAAGGCGCGTGGCCTTTCCGATTCCACCGGACGGCTTTACGGCACGCCGGTTTTCACACAAGGCGCTACGAAATTTGAAGCCGAAGAGATGGCTTTTAACTTCAAGACGAAAAAAGGGGTCATCACCAAGGTGTTTACCGAAGAAGGCGGCGGTTATCTGCATGGCACCAAAATCAAGCGGATGAACGACAACAGCATCAATATCAAGTCGGGCGGCTTCACCACCTGCAACTTGAAAGAGCATCCGCACTTCCAGTTCAGGTTCAAAAAAGCCAAGGTCATTCCTGACGACAAGATCGTTACCGGTCCTATTTTCCTGACCATCGAAGACGTGCCTTTGCCTTTGGGCTTGCCTTTTGCGTTGATTCCCAATGTGAAAGGTCAGCGTTCAGGTGTCATCATCCCGACCTACGGCGAATCGGCCAATCGGGGATTCTATTTGGAAAACGGCGGCTACTACTGGGCCATCAACGAGCATTACGACCTTCAGGTGCTGGGTGATATTTACACAAGAGGAAGCTGGGCCATCAAGCCCACGTTCCGTTATGCGCAGCGTTACCGGTATAACGGAACGCTTGCCCTGGGATTCGCTGTCAACAAAATAGGGTCGAAAGGCGCCGCCGATTACAACGAAAGCAACGACTTCAAGGTGAACTGGACACACAGGCAAGATCCCAAGGCGCATCCGCGCCATACGTTCTCTGCCGATGTCAACATCCTCAGCTCGAACTACAACCAGTACAACGCCATCAGCTCCAACGAATACCTGAGCAATACCTTTAAGTCGAGTGTGGCCTACCAGACCAATTTTGCGGGTCGGTTCTACCTCACGCTGAATGCAGGTCACAGCCAGAACACGCTGACCAAGCAAGTTACCGTCACTCTGCCCGAACTGACGTTTACCGCCAACCGCTTTTATCCGCTGAAAAAAGTCGGTAAACCCGGCAAGCGCCGTTGGTACAAGGAGTTGAATATCAGCTATACGATGAATGCCAAGAACTACATGAGCAATGTTGACACTCTGCTCTTTCGCGGCCATTGGATGAAAAACATGCAAAACGGCATACGGCATAGCATTCCGATCAACCTTCCCATCAAGCTGTTGAAACATTTTACGTGGACCAACTCGGTGAGCATCAACGACTATATGTATTTCGACCATTTGGAGCAACGGTGGGTCAACGGGATGCAAATCCACGGCAACGACACGGTGCAGGGGTTCTTGAAAACCGATACCGTTTACGGCTTCCGCAACTTGATTGATTTCAACCTGTCGAGCAGTCTTACCACGAAACTCTACGGCATGGTGCGTTTCCAGAAAGGTCCTATCCGTGCGGTGCGCCATGTGCTGACTCCCACGGTGAGTTTCACTTATAAACCCGATTTCAGCAGTCCGCGATGGGGCGTTTACGGCCGTTATTCCGATGCCAATGGTGTTGAACAAGTTTACAATATGTTTTCGCGCTCGCTGTTCGGTGCGCCATCCATGAACCGGTCGGGGCGTTTGAACTATAGCTTAGGCAATACGCTCGACATGAAAGTGCCTTCAAAAGCAGATACCGTAACAGGCTTGAAGAATGTTACCTTGCTCGAATCGCTGAACCTTGCCGGAAGCTATGATCTGGCTCGGGACTCGTTGAATTTTTCCAACGTATCGGTGAATGCCCGAACCACCTTATTTAAAAAGCTGCGCGTGCAGTATTCAAGCATTTGGGATCCCTATGTTGCCGATTCCGCCGGCAGGCGCATCAACAGGTTTGAAATCATCGAAAACCGAAGGCTGTTTCATAAAAACAGCTCCACATGGAATTTCAGCATGAGCTGGACCTTGAGCCAGAGCGACATGCAGAAGCTGTTCAAAAACAAGCCGAAAACCACTTTTGAGAACGATATTGCCAACCGCGCCCGACAATCGGCTAACGTTACCGAACAAGAGTTGAGCGATGTGATGGGCAATCCCGATGCCTATGTGGACTGGAACACGCCGTGGTCGCTGACTTTCAGCTACAACCTGTCGCACACCACTTCGATCGTCTATGCCCGACTTATGGGCATTGCCACCAACTCTGTGGTGCAGACCTTGAGCCTCAATGGCGACATCAGCATCACACCGAAGTGGAAAATCACTTTTACTACCGGCTGGGACTTTACCAACAACGGACTATCCTATACTTCGGTCAATATTTACCGGGATCTCCATTGCTGGGAGATGCGATTCAGTTGGGTGCCTATCGGCAACTACAAAAGCTGGAACTTTACAATCAACGTGAAGGCTTCGGCGTTGCAAGACCTCAAGCTGACCAAGAAAAAGGATTATCGCGACAATTGACATTGAGATGCAATGCAATCGTGCGCGGGAAAACAAGACCTATATCAACTCCCAACTCCTTATCGGACGATTTTCACCACTGCGATTCCTTCAAGGGTGCTCACTTCGATCAAATACATACCCGGGGCGAGCGTTGAGGCAAGTTCTCCAATGTCAAGTTTGTTTTTGCCGGATCGACGGAATCCAAAGTCTATGGATTTCACCAAGTCGCCACGCATGGAATAAACGTAGGCGATGACCTTGGTTTCGGCGGTAAGTTCCATTTGCAAGGCACTCGAAACATTCACGGGATTGCCAATGACTTGAACGCTACCGATGGCATTTCCCATGTCACCAACTCCTGCGTCAGAGAATTCGTATGCGCCAATATCGATGATTTCGTGACAGACGCGTGGCAATAAGGCTAAGTCATAGCCTGCCATTATTTCGGGATTGGTATTGGGCGATCCGGCATCACGGCAAGGACTGCTGCTTGAAAGACGGAAATCATGATGGTCTGGATCTACAAATAAAGGGTCTTCGGTTATCATGGCCTCATTCACCGCAATGACTTCAAAGCCGGTAATCTGCTCTTGCCCTCCTTCTATGAGGCAGTGGTGAAATTCGGGTGCGTAATCGTCGTAAGTCCACAGCCACATTTGAATGTCACCTTCCGATTGCGGTTCACAATCGTTGCCGTAGATGATACAGTTGGTGAGGACTGGTGCGCTATTTTGATAAATGAAGACACCCCCGCAATTCACGCCGATGGATTTGTTTCGGGTGACGGTAATGTTATTGATTTCGGGCGAAGCATTGCCAATGGCCAATCCTCCTCCAAAATGTGTAGAAATGTTATTGGAGAAAAGCGAGTTGGAAATACTGCACGACTTGTGGTTGCTGCGCTTGAGGTAAAGACCGCCTCCGTTGACGCCATGATTTCCATCGAATACGGCCCTGTCGATGATTACGGAACAGCTATCGATGGATATTGCACCACCAATGCTACGCGGGGCATAATTCCTTAGGAACTTCATGTCGATGAGACTGACATCACAGTTCAGAAGACGCAAGCCTCCGCCGTACAAGGCATAATAGGAAGGGTCGTTGTTCACAATCAGATTGTCTTTTACCTGGCAGTCGCGCATGATTACCTTCGAGTGCTCGGCATTAATGGCGCCACCGTTTACCATCGAAAAATTACAACGTAAGGTGCTGTGACAGATGCTTACTTCATCACAATTCATAATGCAAAGCGCACCTCCTTGTTGTTTCTTCGGCAAAGAGGCTTTCCCGTATTGAAATACGCAGTAGTCAAAATGGGAGCTTGCGGCTTTATCAAGGTTGATGCCGTTCCAGCCTCCACGTCCAACATCATAATGGCTAAAATCGGCAGTGTCGATCATGGTAAAAAGAATGGAGTCAGTTTGGGTTCCAATGGCTTTGATGAAGGCTCCTTCTCCTACGTCGATTCCGCAATAGTCCTTGAATACGACAATCGTACCTGGGGCAATAGACAAGGAGTCCATAACCGTCACGTCATTGGTGACGAGAACGGTGTCGGCATCCCATTGTCCGGATTGGATGCCGGAAACCTCTATGGTTTGTGCATAAGTCGATCCTGCCGATACGCAGAAAATGAGAAGAGTGATGACTTTCCGAATGGAGTTACACATGATGAACCGTTTTTGATTGATGGGTCAAAATTAGGAAAAAGATACCAATAGGATTCGTTTTATCGCTTTTTTTATTCAGAACGATTCCAACGAAAAACAACCTGTGGATTCGCAAATTTTTCTATTTTGCCCACTCAAAATCATTATTCAATAATCTCGTAATCAAATTAAACGTAGTTATCACGAAATGAAAAGAATTTTTACCCTGATTGCAGCTTTAGTGATGAGTTTTCATCTGGCAGCACAATGCCCGTTGACCGAGGCCGTTGACTTTACCGCCACTGATTGTCATGGAACGCAAGTGCACCTTTTTGACATTTTAGACAGAGGGCGGTATGTCCTGATTGATTTCTTCTTTGCTTCTTGCGGACCATGCCAAACGGCTACTCCAAAGGTTGCTCAGGCCTATACTGCCTTAGGCTGCAACCAGCATGATGTGTTTTTTATGGAGATCTCTTATAAAGACCACGACAACACGCTTCAGAATTGGTGCAACACCTATGGTATTGAGTATCCGACCATCGGAATTGAGGGGGGCGAACCAAGTATTGATGACGCATTCAATATCCCTCAATATCCTGCCATCATCCTGATTGCACCTGACCGTCAAATCGTCATACAGGATCTCTGGCCTATTGCCAGTGCGCAAACCGTCATCAACGCGTTGGCACCTTATGGCATCCAACAGCATGACTGCAATACCGTGACGGAGCCTTCTGTTGACATCACCTTTGGAGAAGTCACTTCTACTACTATCGAGGCTACTTTTACTTCCAATGCCGAGTGCGCCTCATACACCTATTTATGTGCGATTCAGTCGGAAATGGAGAATTGGATGGTGGTCACGGGCATGACTTTGGAAGAATTGGTGCAAGCATGGGGCATCCATGCGCAAGAAACCTCTTCACATGTCTTTGACGGTTTGATTTCCAATACGGAATATACGGTGTATGTCCTGCCTTTTGACTCCGAGGATTCCATCTACGCTTTGCAGACCAAGGTGGTCAAGACCGCTCAGTTGGGTGGCACTGGCGTTTCTCAAATAGAGCTTCAGGTGGAGGTGCTCTCCGACACCACGGTAAAAACCATCGCTATTCCGAATGCCGAAACAGCGGAGTATTACTACGGATTGATTACCAAGGCGTATTATGAGGAAATCGGTGCCGATTCTGCGCTTCAGGTCATCCGCGGCAACGGACATCCGCTTTATGGCAATGATGAATGGATATGGGTGAATTTAGCCCCCAACACTCATTATTATGCCTTGCGATCCGGCAAGAATGCCAATGGCGAATGGGGCGAGACCGTTTTGGTTGAGTTTGTCACTTCGACAGACCATGTCGATGGCATGGAAGTGGCCGAATATCAGGTTGCTCCCAATCCCGCCAACAACCATGTAATGATTTCTGGGAAGTCCATGTCGGACGTTGCGGTGTTCAATAACCTTGGACAACAGGTGCTGCATGAAGCCGTGAAAGGAGAGGCGGTCACTGTCGAGACTTCCGGATTAGAGAAAGGCATCTATTTTGTCCGCATCAATGGCTCTATTGTGAAACGCATGATCATTGCCCATTGATAATGGATTGTCATCGTCCTATAACAACAAAGCGACACCTTCCGATGTCGCTTTGTTGTTATAGTCGGAGGTTCTGTCAGTCTTCTTCGTCTTCTTTGTCGTTCCTTTTATAGGCGTTGACGATGTCGGTGACGAGTTTATGGCGTACCACGTCTTTCTCGTCGAGCATGATGAAGGCGATGCCTTTGACGTCTTTCAGCACTTTCATGGCTTGTGGCAGTCCCGAAGGTTGTTTGGAAGGCAGGTCAATTTGCGTGATGTCGCCGGTGACGATAAATTTGGCGGAACGTCCCATGCGGGTGAGAAACATCTTGAGCTGGCTGCGCGTGGCGTTTTGTGCTTCATCGAGGATGACAAAGGCATGGTCAAGGGTGCGGCCGCGCATGAAGGCCAGCGGCGCAATTTCGATGGTGCGGTCTTCCATGTAGCTGTCGAGCTTCGACGACGGAATCATGTCGTGCAGCGCATCGTAAAGCGGTTGCAGGTAGGGGTCGAGCTTGTCTTTGACATCGCCGGGCAGAAACCCCAAGTTTTCTCCGGCCTCAACGGCGGGACGGGTCAGGATGATGCGGCGCACGGCTTTGGCTTTCAACGCCCTGACGGCAAGTGCCACGGCGGTGTAGGTCTTTCCCGTACCGGCGGGACCAATAGCGAAGACAAGGTCTTTTTCTTCCGAGGCGCTCACCATGCGTTTCTGATTCGTGGTGATGGCTTTCACAAGAAGTCCGTTACGGCCAAACACGAGCACGTCGCTGTCGAGAGGCTCCTGCATGTCTGCTCCGCCATTGTCCGTCAGGATGCCGGTAATGGCCTTTTCGTCAATCCTTCCCGTTCGTTCCAACAAACCGACGACACGGCCGAAACGTCCCGAAAAACGGGAAATCTCTTCTTCAACCCCGATGACTTTCACGAAATCACCGCGAGCAATGATTTTTAGCTTCGGAAATTGCAGCTTGATTTGGTCGAGGTACTTGTTGCCAGGACCGTAAAGATCGGCTGGATCGACATTTTCTATCTGAAAAATCTGTTCTGCCATTGGCCTTTTATTTTTCGCAAAAGTAGTCAAAAGATTTCAGAAGTTGCTTTGATTTCTTACAACATGCTTATTACCGTTTCCTATCCTGTTGTTCTCGGCTGATTGGATGCGCTTTTTGACCTTTTTCGACCATCCTGTCGTTTGAATAGCCCGCCATTCCGCACTCGGCGATGAACGAAACCGACTTAAAATCAACGATCAAATAAGAGCTACGCCATTCAGAACATCTTCTTGGATTTTCCGATTCGTTTTCAGCAAGATGCAATAAAAGACACAAAAAAAATGCTTTCAAAAAAGATTCCATAGAGGAAAAACGATTATTTTTGCAAAGCGGACAGCCCATTTTGAAATACGAACATTTTTAATTCCAAAACCATGGCCATTATCACTTTGACAACTGATTGGGGGAATGCCGGCTACTATGCAGCGGCGGTAAAAGGCACCATTCTGTCACAATTGCCCGATGCTACCATTGTGGATATCACACACGAAGTAGAACCTTTTAATGTTAGGGAAGCCAGTTTTATCATGCGCAATGCTTTTCGACATTTTCCGGCGGGTACCATCCATGTTATTGCGGTCGATTCCATAGAATCGGATAAAAATCCGCACGTGGTGGTGAAAGCATACGGACAGTATTTCATCTCGACGGACAATGGTATTTTCAGTCACATCCTGGATGGAAAGATTGACGATGCCGTCATTAATGATGTGGTTCAGGATACGGGTTGTTTTACTTTTGCGACCCGTGACCGTTTTGTCAAAGTGGCGGTGATGCTGGCGAACGGAGAGCCTTTGTCGAGTATCGGACCGAAGCGCGAAAAGTTGAACGACGGCGGTGTTTTTGCACCTGTCGTTAAGCCTGACAGCATCGAGGGGCATGTCATATTTATCGATCACTACGAAAACCTGATTACCAATATTTCTCAGGAGACGTTCGACGGGATTCGTCAAGGAAGGAATTTCAATATCCGTGTTGTTGGCAGCTTGTACGACATCGATACCATCTCAACCAGCTATTGCGATGTGGAAAGGCTTGACCCTGTCGCTTTGTTCGGCACGCATGGCTTCCTCGAATTGGCGCTTCGCAACGCCAATCTGGCATCATTGTGGGGCGTGGAGATCGACACCCACGTCCTGATCAATTTCTATTGATTTTTTTTGCGCATTGCCCATCTGAACAGGCGCCATATTCCCCATCCTACGATCAGCCCCAACAAGGCTCCTGCAAGGATGTCGCCGGGGTAATGGTAACCGATATAGATGCGGCTGTAGCTTGAGATGAAAGCCCAAAGGTAGAGCGTCACTCCGACCCACCAGCCGTTTTTTCTCAATGCGAATGTCAGGAAAGTGGCGATGGCAAACGTGTTGGCGGCATGTGAAGATACAAATCCGTAATCTCCTCCCGCCATTCCTTTGGGAAGATATATTAATCCTTGAAAATCAGTATTGTAGCAAGGTCTTAGGCGATGAAACAAAGGCTTGCATACGCTTGCAGAAAGCTGGTCGGCGCAAAGCACCACTAACCCTACTGCGAGAAAAATCCAAATGCTTTTCCATCCGTATTGCCTGACGGCCACATAGATGAGCAGGATGTAGAGCGGCATCCACACCCACATCCCCGTGATGGCGACCATCACCGTATCGAGCCAGTCGGTGTGAAGACCGTTGAGAAACAGAAACAGGCGTGAGTCGAAATCAAGGACGATGTTCATGGGGTGTCGTTTGGATGATGTCAGGGGGACAAAGAATGAGCAGCGCAGTCGCCCGCATCATGCTTCGTCTTCTTCGTTGGTCGGGTTGTTATTGAGGGTGAGCCAGATGAGGTCTTTCAGTTGGTCGATACCTTGTCCGGTGACAGAACAGATGAACACATGCGGCAGGTCGTGCGGCAGGTCGCGTTCGATCTCCTTGATTTTATCGTCGTCGGCGAGGTCACACTTGGTGATGGCCAGGATACGGCTTTTGTCCAAAAGCTCTGGGTTGTATTTTTTCAGCTCGTTGAGCAGGATGTTATAGTCGTTGGCAACGTTTTCGCTGTCGGCAGGCACCATGAACAGCAGGGTGGAGTTGCGTTCGATATGTCGCAAAAACCTGATTCCCAATCCTTTGCCTTCTGCGGCTCCTTCGATGATGCCCGGTATGTCGGCCATCACAAAGGAATGATTGTCGCGGTAGGCCACGATACCCAGGTTGGGCACCAATGTGGTGAAGGGGTAGTCGGCGATTTCGGGCTTGGCAGCCGAGACCACCGAGAGCAGGGTTGATTTTCCGGCATTGGGGAATCCGACAAGCCCCACGTCAGCCAATACTTTGAGTTCCATCGTGATCCATTCTTCCTGCGAAGGCTCGCCGGGTTGCGCAAACTTGGGCGCCTGCATGGTGGCCGATTTAAAGAAAGCATTGCCTTTGCCGCCACGTCCTCCTTTGAGAAGGACAACGGTTTGTCCGTCTTCGGTGATTTCGCCCATCTGCCGATGGTCTTCGGCACGATAGGCTACCGTCCCCAAAGGAACATCGATGTAAATGTCCTTGCCGGCGCCGCCGGTGAGTTGGTTCTTCCCGCCGGAAGTTCCGTCGTCGGCAAACAGATGTTTTGTATAGCGCAGGTGCAGCAGTGTCCACAGTTGGGCATTGCCACGCATGATGACATCGCCGCCACGTCCCCCATCGCCTCCGTCGGGACCTCCTTTCGGAATGTATTTCTCTCTCCTGAAATGCAGCGATCCGGAACCGCCTTTTCCCGAGCGGCAAAATATCTTTACGTAGTCAACGAAGTTTGAATTCATGATGAGGCGTTTTGTGGGTTGATGTATTAAAGTGAGTTATTGTTCAAAACACGGAAGTCGTTAAAATTCGTCAAGAAATTCAGTGGATTCTTCCGTGTCGTACTGGTCGCAGTTGAAATTCAAGTCGGTATCTTGTGAAATGGGTTTGGTGAAATCTCCTTTGCTGATTTTCAGACTTGGGTCGTTATAGACTTTGCGCATGTACAATGCCCATATCGGTAATGCGGTGCGTGAGCCTTGCCCCAATTGGGTGCTTCTGAAGTGCACGCTTCGGTCTTCGGCACCAACCCATACACCCGTGGTAAGGTCAGGAGTGATGCCCATGAAATAGCCGTCGCTTTGACGTTGCGTTGTCCCTGTTTTTCCCGCGATGGGGTTGTTGAAATTATAGTAATAGCGCAAGCGTATGCCGGTGCCGCTTTGTACGACACCCTTCATTAGCTCGACCATCTTATAGGCGGTGACTTCGCTCATGGCTTCCGATTCTTCGGCACTGAAACGAGCGATGACGTTACCGTTGCGGTCTTCGATTTTGGTGATGAACATGGGCTTGATATAGACCCCTTTGTTGGCAAAGGTGCTCATGGCCCCTACCATTTCGCTCAGTTTCAGGTCGCAAACGCCGAGGCAGATGGATGGCACGGCATCAATGGGAGACTCTACGCCCATGCGACGTGCCATGGCGATAACGGCTTCGGGACCGAAGCGGTTCATCAAATAAGCAGAAATCCAGTTGTTTGACTGCGCCAGCGCCCATTTCAGGGTCACTTCCTGTCCCACGTATTTGCCCCCCGTATTGCTTGGCTCCCAAAACTTGCCGTCGGGTAGCTGTATGCTGTATTGTATGTTGGGAATGCGGGTGCAAGGAGTGTATTCGCCTTCCTGCATCGCCAAAGCGTAAAGAAAAGGTTTGAACGTTGAGCCTACTTGGCGGCGACCCTGCATGACATGGTCATATTTAAAGAAACGGAAGTCCAAACCTCCGACGTATGCTTTAACGTGTCCCGTGTTGCTTTCGATCGACATGAGGCTGGCTTGCAGGAACCATTTGTAGTAACGGATGGAGTCCATCGGCGTCATGACGGTGTCGATGGGACCATTCCAGGAGAATACGGTCATCTCAATGGGCTTGTTGAAAGCCGCTTTTATCGAGTCGTAGCCAAGCCCTGCGTTTTTCAGGATGCGATAGCGGTCGCTGCGTTTCATCGAGGTTTCGAGGATATGGTCGATCTCGTCCTTGTCATTTAGTGCAAAGGGCGCATTGGTCTTGCCTTTCCAGTGCCTGTAGAAACTGGGCTGAAGCTCGTCTCCCATAAATTCCTTGACGGCTTCCTCGGCATAGCGCTGCATGCGGGAATCGATGGTCGTGTAGATTTTCAATCCGTCACGGTAGATGTTGTAAGGCTTTCCATCGGCGCGGGTGTGGGTGTTGGCCCATTCTGTCAGCTCGGTTCTGAGGTATTCACGAAAATAGGTAGCCTGTCCGCTGTTGTGGTCCATAACGCCGAAATGCGACATGTCGATCCGGATTTGCGAGACGGAATCGCAGACCGAATCGGTGATGTACCCACAATGTACCATTTGTTGCAGGGTCAGGTTGCGGCGCGAAATGGCGCGGTCGGGATTGCGCACCGGACTGTAACGGGTAGGGGCATTGACCACACTCACGAGCAAGGCCGATTCCTCAAGGTTCAGATCAATAGGGTCTTTATCAAAGAAGGTCTTTGCCGCTGAACGGATGCCGAAAGCATTGTGCCCGAACGAAACTGTGTTCAGATACATGGCGATGATTTCTTCTTTGGAATAGTTGTGCTCAAGCTTGGTCGCCGTAATCCATTCCTGGAATTTGCGAATCACCAATTTGAAGGTGTTCAGGTTTTCTCCACGCGGAAACAGGTTCTTGGCCAGCTGCTGGGTGATGGTACTGCCGCCGCCACGGTGCTTCCCTGTCAGCACACCGAAAGCTACCCGAAACAAGGCTTTTTCATCGATGCCGGAATGCTTTTCAAAGCGGGCGTCTTCGATGCTCACCAAGGCTTGGGGAAGGAAAGGGGACAACTCGCTGTAATGTGCATTGGAACGGTTCTCAACATAATAGGTTCCCAACAATGCGCCGTCAGCCGAAATGATCTCCGTAGCAAGGTTGGTCTGAGGATTCTCCAATTCCTCAAAACTGGGCATTTCGCCAAACAGTCCTTTGGCTATGCCAATAAAGAACAAGACCATAAAAGCCAAAAGGCTGCCGAAGACGATCCATAGTGTCTTGATGGCTTTCGGGGAGCCGCCTTTGGAGGTTTTCTTTGGGTTTGTTGCTGCCATGATGGGGTTTTGGGGGTATTATGGTTGTTTTTCGATAAAGACGCCGATGTCTGTGATGCCTTTCAGTTCGGGTTCGCGCATGGCTTGTTCAATGGCAAAATGATAGTTGCCGCTAAGGGGAAACATGAGGTTGTTGTTGAGCGGGATGTGCACGTCGCGCATGCTGCCGCTGCTTTTGCCCATCCAGTTGCCATCGGGCGTAGCGATGATGCACTCAATGGTATCGTGTGTGATATTGCCATTAGGCATGGTGGTGTGAAGAAAGACGTACAAGTTGCTGTATCGGTAGTTTTCCAAATGCCTGATGTTCAACCCGAAAAGATAGATTCCGGTGGTGTCGTTGACAACTACGTCAAAGGTTATGAGGCTGTCCTGATGCCAATTGCCTTCCGGAATGACCTTGCGCTCGTTAAACTCGCCCGATCCGCAGGAGGATAACGCAAAGCATAATAATGAAATCGCTGTCAGATATTTGATGGTCTTCATGGGTTATAGATTAACGCTCAAGGCATAAACTAATGTCATTCGTATTTCTTCAAGTCCACCACGGTGCCGTCGTCGTTGAGATAGGTCTCCGAAGTGTCGGTATGCTGTTCCATGGTGGTGGCATAGTCTTCCAACTTCTCCGGTTTTTGTCCTTTCTTGTTCAATGCGATGATTTCCTTCACCTTTTCGGTCGGGATGGCCATGATATTGCAGCGGTCGGTCGTGTAAGAGTACCACATGATGCCTTTGAATACGTCGTTTTTCTGGTGCACGGCGATACCGCTCTTGAATTTAAGCTGGATATTGGGGTCGGGGAAGTCTTTAAGCGCATCCACATAAGCCTCATACTCGAAGTTGAGGCAGCATTTCAGTTTGCCGCATTGTCCGGCGAGTTTCTGTGGATTGGGCGAGAGCTGCTGAACACGCGCCACGCTGGTGGTGACCGACTGGAAGTCACAGATCCATGAGGCGCAACACAGCTCGCGTCCGCACGACCCGATGCCGCCTAACTTGGCCGACTCCTGACGCACGCCAATCTGGCGCATCTCGACACGGATACGAAACTCTTCGGCCATTTTCTTGATCAGCTCCCTGAAATCCACACGCCCGTCGGCAGTGTAATAAAAGATGGCTTTGGTTTTGTCGCCCTGAAACTCTACATCGTTCAGTTTCATTTCGAGACCGAGGTTTTCGGCAATCTTGCGGGTGCGGAACAGGGTGCTGTTTTCGATGCTGATGGCTGACAGCCACTTTTCGACATCGTTGGGACGGGCACGGCGGTATATTTTTTTCAGTTCGCTGACCGGGGTACGGTGGCGCTTGCGTTTCATTTGGCGTTCCACAATGTCGCCGATAAGGGTGACAATGCCGATGTCGTGACCGATGGCAGCCTCAACGGCCACCATGTCGCCTTCCTGCAGATCGAGTTCAGGCGGATAGCTGAAAAAATCCTTTCTGTCGTTCTTGAAACGCACCTCGGCAAGGCAGGGCTTGCTGTCAGACGGTTCAGCCTCGTAATCGCGCATCCAGTTGTACTGATTCAGTTTGCTCGAGCCATGATCAAGCATGAGTTGACCCGTGGTAAAATCCTGACAAAGACAACACCCGCGGTTGAATCGGGGGTCGTTGTGACGAGCAGCGTCGTTATATGGTTGGTTTTCTTTTTGTTCTGTCATCGTGAATGAATATGATTACCATTAATATTAAACTTGCAAAGATAGCTATTTATTTTGATTTTACGAAAACCTGTTTTTGATGGCCGAGCAAAACCGTCCCTCAATCCGTATCTCCCCATCTGCATCACGTTGTCCGGAATAATGGGATGTTGAATTGTTGAACAGACCATCTTCATCAGAAACCATGTCATTCTGGACTCGATCCGGAATCCTCCAATTATCGGGATCACCTTAATAGAAAGAATATCCTTGTCAGGAGATTCCAAATCAAGTTTGGAATAACTACAGAGGATGAGACGTTTGGAATGACCACAGAGAGATCTTGCTGAATAATTGAAACCGGCTTGAAGTCCTACAAACCAGCTTCTAAAAGAAAAAAACGGCAACAGAAAACTGCTGCCGTTTTTGAAAGTCGGAGCGGCCGGACTCGAACTGGCGACCGCTTGCACCCCATGCAAGAATGCTAGCCAACTGCACCACGCCCCGATTTCTGACTGCAAAAATACAAACTTTTTCATTCATGGAGCGTAAAAATGCAAAAAAATCTGCTTTTTTCCGTTTTTTTCGGTTTTATACCGCTTTTCACTCCCGATGCGAGGGGAAAATTCTATCTTTGTCATCGAAAATATTGCAAAATCATACAAGAAGAGTTATGGAACATGTTGAATGTCTGATTATTGGATCAGGTCCTGCTGGATATACCGCAGCTATTTATACTTGTCGCGCCGATGTGAAAACCGTGATATACGAAGGCATACAGCCGGGGGGGCAGCTGACGCAAACTACTGAAATTGAGAATTTTCCGGGGTATCCTAAGGGAATCAACGGTCCCGAGATGATGGAAGACCTGCGTCAGCAGGCGGAGCGTTTCGGAGCGGAAATGCGCATGGGTGAAATTACTGCAGTGGATGTCGCTCAGCGTCCTTTTAAAGTGACAACGGAATACGACGGCGATTTGCTTGCCGATGCTATCATTGTGGCTACCGGTGCTTCGGCACGTTATCTGGGACTGCCTTCGGAAGAGGCTTTCAAGGGTGGTGGCGTTTCGGGTTGTGCTACCTGCGACGGCTTTTTCTATAAAGGAAAGGATGTTGCTGTGGTGGGTGGTGGCGATACCGCTTGCGAAGACGCCACCTATCTTGCTAAAATCTGCAATAAAGTCTATCTCATTGTCCGTCGCGACGAGTTGCGTGCATCGAAAGCCATGCAACACCGTGTGCTGAATACGCCGAACATCGAAGTGCTTTGGAAACACCAGACCAAGGAGCTTTTCGGTGAGCAGCAAGGCTTCATGAAGAAACTGAAAGGCGCCGTGCTGTATCATAGCGATACCAAGGAAGAACGCACCATCAACGTGGATGGCTTCTTCGTGGCTATTGGCCATCTGCCGAACACGATGATTTTCAAGGGTATCCTTGATATGGATCAGGACGGCTATCTGGTTACCAAGCCCAAATCGACGGCAACCAATGTGGACGGCATTTTTGCCTGCGGCGACTGCCAGGATCGTACTTACCGTCAAGCCATCGTAGCTGCCGGAACGGGAGCCATGGCCGGTATCGAAGTGGAACGTTTCCTTCTGCGGCAATAGTTTCATGTCTATCTGCCTCTTTACTCAAGACAAAATCGAACCGATGCGACAGCGTATCGTCTATGGCGACAAGCTGCTTTTCATCGGTTCGTGTTTTGCTGAAGAAATTGGAGGCATCAGTTACGGATTGGGGTTCGACACCTTAATTAATCCCTTTGGTGTGCTTTTCAATCCTTTTTCCATTGTTGCTGCGTTGGGCAGGATGCGGGACGGCATTCCTTTTTCGGCATCGGATGTCGTAAACACGCCCAATGGCTATTACACCACTTTTGGACACAACGCCAAGTTCTGGTATCCCGATCCCGAACAACTGCTTAATGAGGCTAACAGAGGATTGGAAAAGGCGTCGGCTCATTTCAATCGGTCGAAGTGGATTTTCATAAGTCTGGGTACTTCGTGGTGTTACAGGCATAAGGAGACAGGTCAAATCGTCGCCAATTGCCATAAGCTGCCGGGGTCGTCTTTTCATCGTGAGAAGCTGAGTGTCGGTGAGTCCGAACGTTTGTTGTCGGATTTGGTGCGGCGCAATCCGGAGAAGCATTTTGTGTTGACTGTCTCTCCGTTGCGTCATCTGAGCGATGGACTGCATGAAAACCAGTTGAGCAAGGCGGCGTTGCTGCTGGCGGTGGACGAGGTCTGCAAGAAGTTTGACCATGTCAACTATTTCCCGGCCTATGAAATCATGATGGACGAGCTTCGCGACTACCGTTATTATAAGGAGGACATGTTTCATCCCAATCATACCGCAGTCCAATACATCTGGGAAGCCTTTGCGAAATTCGGGTTGGATGAATCGGTGTCTAAACCGATGGAAAGGGTCTTGGAATTGAAAAACAGGCTGGCTCATAAGCCTTTTTATCCGGAGAGTGTTGCTTATCAGCTTTTTGTGAAAGATCGTGACGAATTTGCAGCACAATTGCGGCTTGATTATCCATCGGTACGAATAGAAAATTTAACTTTGCGCCAAGATAATGACAGTTGAAATGAGAAAAGAAAACGTTAGTATGACAGATCGTTTCAAACGGCATGGGCTGTTGTGCCTGCTCATGGTGCTTGTGCTTCCGGTTTTCTCGCAGCGGAATGATATTGTGCTGACCAAAGAGGATGAAGCGTTGTTGGGTTATGACACGACCATGTACAGTGGAAAGGCGCTGCAACTGGCGGCTTCAACGGGGTTTGTTCATTTTGGGGTCGGCGCTGTTGCCGGGTATCGTTTTGGCCGGCGCTTTTTTTTCGGCATGGGGGTGGATGCTTCCTATACCAAAGGCTTGTTATACAGTGATTTGACATGTTCATCGGGGCATTGCAGCCTTCCGATTTTTCTCGATGTCAAGTGTTATCTGACCCCAAAACGAGCGGCACCTTTTTTTGAGCTGCGTGCTGGCTATGCCTTTCCGTTGCATAAGGTGGTGAAGCATTCTGATTCGTATGCAAGCTATGATGAGCTTCCTCCCGAGGAAGGTGTTTACGATGGTGTGGAAATCCTTCGGGGGATTTATACCGGCTTGGGGTTTGGCATCAAGATGAAGCGTTCGGACCTCAGTTTCGGTGTTATCGTGAATGAGATGTATTACCATCATACCTATACTTGCGAAGAGGGTTGTCACGAAGAGAAGGAATGGGTTGACCTTTGCCCAAATGCTTATTTGCGTTATTCTTACACTTTGTCGGCGCCACCTAAGCCATCGGAAATTGAGACAAGTCCCGTTGGGATGAACGATGTGCATGAGGGCATGGCCTACCGGCTGAACGCTTCTATCGGGCTTTTGGATTTGCCTTGGATGCTGTTGCAGCATAATTTCGGGCTTTTCAGTGTAGGAGGAAGCGTTGGCTACCAGTTTTCGCCCATTGCTTATTTTGGTGTGGGCGCGGAGTATTGTGTGAACAACCGGGCGATTTTTAGTAATGCTGATTATGAGCAACTTACTAGGGGCAGTGACGGCTTGCTGAGTTGTGTTCCTTTGTTCGCGGATGTCAGAGTGTGTTTTTCGCAACGGGTGAAAAGCCTGTTTGCCGAGATGCGATTGGGGTATTCCATTCCGCTTCGTTCGGCAGTTTCCGTTGTTTACGGACAGGATTTCTTTGCCTATCAAGAGGGAGCGCCTGATGTCGGTGAAGACTTCATCCGAGGAGAGATCGGGAAGCAAATCAACGGGTTGTTTGGCGGCGTGGGCCTCGGCTACAAGGAGGGACGGTCGGCGTACAGTGTAGGCGTTAACGTTTTGGGAACGAAATGCTATCAGAAATCCTATTACGAAGATGGAGATTTGCGGTTCGATGAAAACGGGGTCAATACCAACGTGTATTTCCGGTACGGATTGACGTTGCAATAAGTGTTATTTTATATAAAATAGCAAGGTGTCCCATAAGAGATTCAATGCAAGTCACTGATATTGAGGGCGAATGTTGAGCCAAAATATCGAAAGCAACGTGGCGGTTGGGCGTTTATGAGACGTCTTTTTCAATTCAAGAAGTTGATCGTCGTTTGTTATTCGATGATGGTCAGTTCGTTGATGATGTTGTCGCACTTGCCGACTTTTTCGATGCACCACAACAGGTAGCGGGCATCCATGCAGATGGTGCGTTGCACCTTGTTCTCGAAGGAGAGGTCGCCGCTCATGGCTTCCCAGTTGCCGTCGAAGGCAAGGCCGATCAGTTCGCCGTTGCCGTTGATGACGGGGCTGCCCGAGTTGCCGCCAGTGATGTCGTTGGTCGTGATGAAGTTCACCACCAACTCTCCTTTAGAGTTGGCATAACGTCCATAGTCCTTGGCGGCATACAGGTCGCGCACATTCTTCGGGATGTCAAACTCCCAGTTGTCGGGAACGTATTTGGCCATCACGCCGTCCATGGTGGTGTAGTAGTCGTAGTGCACCGCATCGGCAGCATCGTAAGGTTCCACGGTTCCGTAGGTCAGGCGCATGGTGAAGTTGGCGTCGGGATAGAAGTTGCGGTCGCTTTGCATGGCCATAAGCCCTTTCATGTATAGACGTTCGCCCTTGTTGCCCAACTCTTGTGCCTCGAAATAGCGTTTCAGAAGCATGTCGTAGGATTCGACGATGTTCTTTGCCAAAGCGAAAATCGGGTCTTTATCGAGTTTCTTGGGCTTCTCAATCCAGTCTTGAAGGCGTTTGGGGTCGGTGAAAATGGATTTGCGGAAAGCTTTCTCCACGTATCGGCTAAAATCGCCTTGATGGTCTTGTCCTGCTTCTAAAATTTCACTCGGCAGCAGATTGGAGGGGATGTCTTTATAAAACAAGTTGAGCAGGGCGGTAGTGACATCCTGATCCAAGGGCGCATTGTAATCTTTGAAGTAAGCGCCGATGGTGGGCTGCATCTCGGCTGCGGCATCTTTGATGGTCTGTTTGTCGGCTTTATCGGCAATCATTTTGTTGAGCCGCATAAAGCGTATCGAAAACGACACGGCCTCGCCACCGTTCCATCCGGCTTCGCGGTGATAGACAAACGACTTCTCGATTTCATCGAGGAGGTTCCATTTGTTCTTGATGCCATCGAAGATTTCGCCATACTCGGCTTTGCGGCCGGCATCGGCATTCACCCATTCCATGAACTGCTTTTCTTGCTCGAGGCGGCGTTCATAAACGTGGTTGCGCTGCAACTGTTTCACCTGTCCGATGTAGTATTTCCAGTAGTTGGAAACACCGGCTTGTTTGGAGGCGTACTTGATGAAGACACTTTGGTCGGCATCCATGTGCTTGCGGTAGTTGTCGAGCTTGGTGGTGCGGCAGGCGATGATGGCGGGACCTTCTTTTTCGATGACGTTCTTCACCGTGAAGGAGGTCGAATAACGGTCGGTGCTGCCCGGATAGCCGAGAATCATGGCGTAGTCGCCTTGTTCCACCCCTTTGATGTTGACGGGCAGATAGTGTTTCGACTTCATCGGGATGTTGTCCTTGCTGTATTCGGCGGGGCTGCCGTCGGGAGCGGTGTAAACGCGGAAAATATTGAAGTCGCCTTTGTGCCGTGGCCAGGTCCAGTTGTCGGTGTCGGCGCCGTATTTGCCGATGCCCCAGGGCGGACAGCACACAAGGCGCACGTCGCGATATTTCTCGTATTCAAAAAGGATGTACTGGTTGCCGGAATAAAAGGGGACGACCTCAATGGTGACATCGCGATCGCCTTTGCGTTCCTTGACAAGCCTTTTGATGCTGCGTGCAATGTATGCGCTGCGTTCGCCTTCGGAAGTGTCGGCGCCGACGCTGTCAAGAACAAGGGTCGTGACATCTTCCACTTTTGAAAGAAACAAAACCGACAGCCCGGCATTAGGCAGCTCTTGGTCTTTGCTCTTGGCCCAAAAGCCATCGGTGAGGTAGTCGTGTTCGACCGAGGAGTGTTTTTGAACGAAACCCAGCCCGCAATGGTGGTTGGTGAGCAGCAGTCCTTCGGGAGAAATGAGTTCGCCGGTGCAGCCGCCGCCAAACTGGACGATGGCGTCTTTGACGCTCGGCTGGTTGAAATCGAAAATCTGCTGGGCGGTCAGCTTGCAGCCAATAGCCTGCATTTCAGCCAGATTGCGATTGTTGAGGGAATAGGGGAGCCACATGCCTTCGTCGGCAAATGCAGCATTACAAGCCATGGTCAATATGGCTGTCAAAAGGAGGATTTTCTTCATCGATAGTATGATTTGTTGTTAATTATCGCATAACAAATAAAGTCGCCAAAGATACGTGTTTTTTGGCTGTGTCGGCGTTTTGCTTGGATTTTTGTTGCTACAGCCACCCCATCCATCAGTACTCGTCTTGACCACGGAGGATGAGGGATGTTGAATTGTTGAACGTTGAGTTGTTGAACCGACTATCCTCATCAGCACCCGCAAAACCTTCGCTTCCCCTCTTCTGAAGCCACATTGCTTATATTATTTATTTTATCAATATAGATATAGAAATTATCGTTGTTGTCAATAGGGTAAAGTGTCGTATTTTTGCAGCATCAAAACGATTTGGAATCATGTATAACAATCATTCAATAACCATGAAAAAGACCCTTTTAATCGGCATTGCACTTATGGCTTCCTTTTGGAGCGGATGTGCGCAGAACAATGCCGCTGACCTTGGCCAGCAAAATGTAAAACAACAAATTAATCAGACGGAAATGAAGACAAAGGAATTGACAAAAGCGGAGTTTTTGACCCAAGTGTACAACTACGAAAAAAATCCGAACGAATGGAAGTTTGAAGGCGATAAGCCGGCCATCATCGATTTTTACGCCGCTTGGTGCGGTCCTTGTAGGATGGTGGCGCCTATTCTTGACGAATTGGCTGCTGAATATGCCGACCGCATTGTGATTTACAAAATCAACACTGAGAAGGAGAGGGATCTGGCTGCCGCTTTCGGCATACGTTCCATTCCCTCGTTGCTTTTCATTCCGGTTTCGGGACAGCCGCAGATGGTGCAAGGCGCATTGAGCAAGGCTGACTTTCAGAACGTGATCGACGAGGTGCTGTTGAAAAAGTAAAGCCCTTCTTGGAGAAGCTGTGCAATGCTGCAACGATTGCCGTTACAGCTTGATGGCGAATTTTTTCAGACGGGTATCGACCATGCGATCGGGAACGATTTCGCGGATAGAGGCTGCCATGATATTGAGCAGCCTTTCTCGTACATAGTCGGAGCGAACGACGAGCGAAATCTCGCGGACTGGTTCCGGATCCACGATTTTCAGGATGCGCTTTTTCTGTTCGGGCGACAGCATGTCAACATGCAGCTCGGGAATGACGGTGTAACCGCCGTTTTCATCGACAATCCTCACCAAGGTGGCAATGCTCCCGGCTTCGTAAGCGGAAGCATTTTTCGACTGGCATCCGCAGAAGCTGAGCACTTGGTTTCGAAGGCAGTGCCCCTCTTGAAGCACCCACAGGTCTTCGGTAGGCAGCCGTTTCATCTCAATGGTGTTGCTGTCGGTCAGGTTGCTTTCGGGTGACACGTACGCCAAGAACTTTTCGTAATATACGGGAATCTCAAGCAGGTTGCTGTTCTTCAAAGGTGTGGAAAGCAATGCCATGTCGATTTCGGCACGTTCCAATTTCTCTTCCAGCACTGTGGTCCGGGCTTCCACCACGCGGAGTGTTATCCCGGCATATTGCGAATGGACGACACGGAACAATCCAGGGATGATGTAGGGCGCCACCGTAGGAATGATGCCCAGCCGTAACTCGCCCGACTCCGTCTCTTTCTCGCTCAATACCATTTCCTTAAGCTGAGAGACGTGGTACAGAATCACCTTGGCCTGGCGGACAATGTTTTCGCCTGATTCCATCAGCCTCACGGGATGGCTGTTGCGGTCGAAAATCTGAGCGTTCAGTTCCGTCTCTAACTTCTGAATCATGGTACTCAGCGTGGGTTGGGTCACACCGCAAACCTCTGCCGCTTTGACAAAGTGCCGGTATTTTTCAAGCGCCACAATGTATTCCAACTGTTGTAGGGTCATGGTTATAGATTTTGTTGATGCAAAGATATAAAAAATCAATGTATTCAATAACGATTAATCATGTATCTTTGTATCGTAAAAAATCGACAAGTAAAAAATGTGTCATCAATAAAAAATTACAACAATGGAAAATCAAGTAAATGCAATGCCGAGAATCGGCGATTTAGCCCCTGAATTTCAGGCGGTGACAACACAAGGTAAGATCAATTTTCCCAATGACTTCAGTGGAAAATGGAAAATTCTGTTCAGCCATCCTGCTGACTTTACACCGGTTTGCACATCGGAGTTCATGACTTTTGCCTCTATGCAAGAGGAGTTTGACAAGCTCAACTGTCAGTTGGTCGGTCTTTCGGTTGACGGGCTGCACAGCCACATCGCCTGGCTCCGCACCATCCACGATAAGATTGACTGGAAGGGCTTTAAGAATTTGGAAGTGAAATTCCCGTTGATTGTCGACATCACCATGGATGTTGCCAACCTGTACGGTATGATTCAGCCGGGCGAAGCTAGCACTGCGGCCGTGCGTGCGGTGTTTTTCATCGACCCCAGCAACAAGATCCGCACCATCATGTACTATCCGCTCTCTCTCGGACGTAACTTCGACGAGATCAAGCGCGTGCTTATCGGGCTTCAGACTGTTGACAACTTTGGGGTGGCGCTTCCTGCCGACTGGCGTCCGGGTGATGAAGTCATCGTTCCGCCGGCGGGTTCGTGCGGTGTCGCCAAATCGCGTATGGCAGGCGAAGACAAGGAGATGCACTGCTACGACTGGTTCTTCTGCACCAAGAAGATCTCCAAAGAGCAAGTGGAAGAAAAACTTGGCAAGTAATTGTCAGTAAAACATTTTTTCAAGGGAAACGGAGGCGTTCGCCTCCGTTTTGTGTTTGTGGATGTTCCATGGTGCTCAAAACAGTTTTCTGAGCAGGTTGAAATTTTTGTATGGTGGGTATTTCAAGGCGACGTCGTGGCGCTTCGAGGAGAGGAGCACGGAGCGGGAGTGGCTGAATGCCAGATAGCTCTCTTTGCCGTGGTAGTGCCCCATGCCGCTGTTGCCGACCCCGCCGAAAGGCAGCCTGCTGTTGCCGATGTGCAAAACGGTATCGTTGATGCAAGCGCCTCCTGAAGTGGTTTTGGTGAGCACCCTCATGCCTTTTTCCGCATCGCCGAAATAATAGAAGGCCAGGGGTTTGGGGTGGCGGTTGAGGTAGCCGATGACGTCGTTCAGGCTGTTGTAGGTCATCACGGGCAGGATGGGACCGAAAACCTCGTTCTGCATGACCGGCATCTCTGGTTCGGCTTCGATCAGGGTGGGCTGAATATAACGTTGTTCCGCATCGGTTTGCCCGCCATACAGCAGCTTGCCGTCTTTCAAATAACCGGTCAGCCGGGCGAAAGCCTTGTCGTTGATGATACGGCAGTAGTTTTCGCAATTCCGTGCATCCTCTCCGTAGAAGGCAACGAAGTTCTCGATGATTTTTTCCACCAATCGCTTTTTCAGCGACTCATGCACAAACAGATGGTCGGGCGCCACGCAGGTCTGTCCGGCATTGAGGGTCTTGCCCCACGCGATACGGCGTGCGGCGAGATCGAGGTTGGCGCCTTTATCGACGATGCAGGGACTTTTCCCGCCGAGTTCGAGCACGACGGGGGCAAGGTGGCGGGCGGCGGCTTCCATGACGACACGGCCAACGGCAGGACTGCCAGTGTAGAAAATCATGTCGAAATGTTGCTGTAGCAACAACGTGTTCACATCGCGGTGGCCTTGCATGAGGGCGATGTGGCTTTTGTCGAAGGTCGTGCTGATGATTTGCTCCATGACGTTCGCGACATTGGGCGCATAAGGTGAGGGCTTCAGGATGGCGCAGTTGCCGGCGGAGATGGCACCGATCAGCGGACACATCATCAGGTTCAGCGGATAGTTCCATGGTGCGATGATGAGTGTCACCCCTAAAGGTTCTCTGATGATGCGGCTTTTCGACGGGAAGAGCGACAAGGGCGTCCGTACCTTGACGGGACGTGACCATTTCTCCAAATTGCGGAGGTGGGTGTCAAGCTCGTTCATAACGATGCCGAACTCGGTCAGGAAAGCTTCCTTTTCGGATTTGTGCAGGTCGAGGTACAGCGCTTCGTAAATGGCGGTTTCATGCTGTAACAGCGCTTTTTTGAGTTGCTGCAGCTTGTTGAGGCGCCAGGCTATGGGCTTGGTGTGCTGTTGCAGGAAAAACGATTTCTGATGGACGACAAGCTCCTGGATGTCTTCAAGGGTAGGGGTGTTCATGAGCATAAGTTTTTGAGGATCAAAGTCAAAAAAACTCCGACATCGCTGCCGGAGTTTTTGTTTGTATGAAAGTGGAAATCAATATTCCCACAGGCTTTGTTCGTAGTCGAACATTTCGTTCTTGATGCGTTCCGATTCATACAAGGCGTCGATGTTGAACGCATACGAGTTGATGTAACGGTCGTACACGTTTTCTTCTTTCACGATGTAGCTGTCGAAGAAGCGTTTTTGCAGCAGTTCGTCGTAGGTGCGGCGTTCTGCGGCATTCTGGCGGTTGAAAGCAAAGGCTTGTGCCAGTACGGTGCGTGTCTGGTCGTCGTAAGGCACCCAGCAAACCTGCGACAGACCGTCTTCATCGGCAACGACCGGACAGAGGGCGATGATGCGAACAAGGAACTGCGAGAGGTGTTTGTCGAAATACCAGTCTTCCTTGATACGCAGACGCGTCACGTTGAGCATACGGTCGCGGAAAGTGATTTCGTTGGCCACTTCAACGCCGTCGCGCATGATGAGGGGCGGGTTGCCGATCTTCGTGTTTTCCTTCTCAAAGTCGTCGCGTGTCAGCGGCGTGATCATTTCGTCAACGTTATTCTCGACACGGTAAACCGTGATGTCGCCGCTCAGAATGGCATCGTACAGCACCGTGGTGATGTTGCGCCAGTCGCCGGTAGGGGTGATGGGATAATAGAAAGGCTGGTTGATCTTCTGGCGGAAGTCAATTTCGCGGATGATGGTCTTTTTCCACATCACATTGGCTTCCTGAATGTCGGGCAGCGGCGACGGCCTCTTGTCGGCCATGGTCTGTTGTTGAGACGAAATGATGCTGTTTTTCGGCGGCTTCACGTCCGTGGTCTGTGCGTTCAAACCGAGTGTGCCTGCCAGCAGCAAGGTTGCCAATGTTGAAACTAGTGTCTTTTTCATCTTGATAGGATCTATTAATGGTGTGTTTACTTGATTTCCACAGCGATTTGGTTATCAAGCACTTTCTCTTTATTGTCGTTACCTTTTACGTGGATGGCGGTGAAAATGAACAAATCCTGAGGCTGGGCACTGTTGAAGATGCCTTTCATCTCCTCGGTGAATTTGTTGCCCGAGATCTTGGATTCCTTGTTGGTGCCGGCTTTTGTCTTGTATTTTAGCGTGTAGCCGGTAACCGTATAGCTTACTCCTTCAAAGTCGAAGTCTTTCATTTCGGCGATGATGCGGCCGGCGCTGATGAGGGCGCTCTTGGACACCTTGCCGTCGGTTCCCACGTTTTCGATGCGGGCGGTGGGCTTGGGCAGGGGCTTCACACGGAGCGTGAAACTGCCGAGACCGACACCTTCGGATGAGGCTCTGACTTCCACGGTCTGCGCGTTGCCGCTGACATTCAGGTTGTAAGTGCCGTTACCCAAAGAGGTCAACGTAGCACCGGTGGCCGAAACGTTCACCTTGCTGTCGGCAAATCCGGGAGCCGACACCTTGATGGGGTTGGCAATACCGGCATACACCACGTTCATCTTGATGGGGGAGATGGTCACCGAAGGCGGCGCCACAGTGTATTTTCCGCTGAACGGATACTGTTCCATCTTGTTGGTGGCGGGGTTGCGCATTTCGATGATGCCGTGGTATTCGTGTTCGCCGGTGCCGCTTGCGGTAAATTGTAGCGGGATTCTGCCGTCTTCCGAACTGATGTATTCCTTGCCGTTGGACTTGATGTAGTCGGGGTTGGCGTTGCTGCCTTCGACCACCCAAGCCTTGTTCTGTGAGTTTTTCCAAGCGGTTACCATGGCTTCAGCCTTATAGGTCTGCCCGGAAATGATGTAGGAGCTTTCGGCAAATACCTTGGCACCGATGTTTTCAAAGGTGAAGTCGCTGCCGTGTACGTTCTGGAGCAGCCGTGTCACCGTATTCATCTCGGTGGTCTGGATTTCCGAAACAAGTTTGTTGAGCAGGGTGACGTCGGCGATGAGCACGGTGTGGAAGAAGTTGTGGTGTTCCCAGTCGATCTTGTCGCCGCTGGAAGCGCCTTCGGTGTAGGAGTCCTGAATGTTGAGGCCTACCTCGGAGGCATGGTCCTCGCCAAGGATACCGATAATATCCTGACGGTACTTCCTGATTTTCGCACTCAATTCGTAGGCTTTTCCGGTTCCGTCCACCACGCCGCCGAGCATGAAGGCGGTGGGGTCGTTAAAGTTATCCCTCGCCTTGATTTTCGAGGTGTTCACGTCAAAAATCTTGCGGCGGCCGTTAGGCTGGAGCGTGTCGGGGGAGTTGAGCAGACCCTTTTCAAGGGCTTCATTGAACGAGGAGGGTTTTTCGATGTTTTTCACCAAAGTCCATTTGACAGCTTCGATGAAGTTGATGAGAGAGTCGGTCTTGCCGCGCACCGCTTGTGCCTGTTGCCAGTACGGGCCGACTTTTTCCTTGTCAAGGTTGTATTGCGATTCGAAAGATCCATACTGCGCATCGATACGACCGGCAATGCTGTAATTGGTTTCCTGGACACCGGCATTGACGATATCAAATGCGTTGAGAATGTCTTTCGAGACATTCATTGCGAGTAAGGCGGTATAGACGAGGTACATCATACCTATCATCTTCTGCCTCGGGGTTTCTTTTGCACCTGCCATAATCTATAACTCTTTTATTCGGTAAAAATCCTGATATGGAATTTATGCCTTGATGTTCATAGCTGAAAGCATTCCGCCATATACATTATTCAAGGCGTTCAAACGCGTTGAAAGCTGGGTCAGCTGTTGGTTGAGCTGTCCGGCATTGTCAGCGGAGGCGCTGAGGTTTTCCATGTATTTGTTCATGGTCTGGCTCAGTTTCTTGCTGGCTTCAGCACTTTGTTCGGCGCTTTGCAGTTGCAGTTCGTAGATGGAGTTCAGGGCTTGCATGCTGTTGGCCACCTTTTTGATGGTGGTGCTGTCGAGAGCGCTGAAGTCTAAGTTGCCCAAGGAAGAGGCGAGTTTTTCGTTGGTCTCGGTGTATTTGTTGGCGAAGTCGGCGATGGACTTGGTGGCGCGGTCCATGGTTTGGGCATAGGATGTAGTGGCGGCCATGGCGTTCGAGATGTCGGACATCTGTCCGGCGTTTTCCGACAGCTTCTCCAATCCTCTTCCGATTCTTCTGAAGGTATCTTCGCTTACATTCATCTTTTCGAACATCTGGCTGAGCATGGCTTCCTCCATATTACCGGCAGCAACACTTCCGCTTTTGCCGGAGGTGGCAAACTGTGTTTTGGCTTCTCCGTCCCAGTCTTCGTCCAATTCAACAAAAACATTGTCCCATTTGTATTCCAAATGTTGTGGCTCAAAGGCCGACAGGAAGAAAATAAGAGCTTCAGTGCCCAGACCGATGGCCAACATGACGTCAGCACCCGGAATGTGGGTTAGTTTGAAATAGGCGCCGATCATAACGATGGAAGCACCGAAACCGTAAATGTAGGCCATAAAAGTTTTGTAGCCCTTGCTCTGTGTCTTTTCCTGAAATCTCTGGAAAAAGGATTTGTTTTCATTTTGTGACTTTGCCATGACAAATTTCTGTTAGGTTTGTTTTTTATCTGTTGTTTTTCAATTTTGATTTATCTGTAAACTCTTGAGAGGCGCGGATTGTCACCCTTGTTGCGGCCTAAGTAAGGCTGAATGCAACGGAATCCGATATAGCATTTGGAGGAATCCTGGTACTCGTAGTCGCGCGTGGTGACTTGCAGGTAGTAGGAGATGTCTTTCCACGAGCCGCCGCGAACCACCTTGCGTTTCATTACGGGCGGGTCGTCTTCCTTGGCGTTGAAGGAATAGTCGGTGTTGAGATCCCAGGTGAAGTTGTACGATGTGGCGTCGAAAGCGCTGTTGGTCCATTCCGCCACATTGCCCGCCATGTCGTAAAGTCCCCATCCGTTGGCGGGATAGCAGCCTACTACGAGGGTTCTCAGACCGCCGTCGGCGATATAGTTGCCGCGGCGCGGCTTGAAGTTGGCCAAGTAGCAGCCTTTTGCGTTGCTGACATTGGGGCCGCCCCAAGGATAGGGGTTGAGCATGTTGCCGCCACGCGCAGCCCATTCCCATTCGGTTTCGGTGGGCAAACGGAACTCCGAAACGTCAACGTCCTTTCTCGAACGCATGAACTTGTTCATCAGTTCGGTGCGCCATACGCAGAAAGCTCTGGCCTGCTGCCAGGTGACACCCACAACGGGATAATTGTCGTAAGCCGGATGCCAGAAGTATTTCTCGGTCATCGGGTCGTTGAACGAATAGGAGTAGTCGTGGATCCAGCACAAAGTGTCGGGATATACGTTAACGGCTTCCGAACGCATATAAACCGAACGGTCGGTGTAGCCTTGCTTACGATTCGACCAAGCGCCCTTTCTATCCGAAGAAATGCCGTTGTCGGCCTCTCCGATGGAATAGTCGTTCGGGGTCAGTTTTTCATCGGCGAAATCTTTTCTTGCAGCTGCCTGCATGTCGATCCAGAAGTAGGTGTAGTACAATTTGCGGGCGTCGATTTCCTTTTTGCGGAAATATCTTTCGTGCTCAGGCAAATACATAGGCTCGAGGGCTTCCCTGACGTCCTGGTCCTTGCCTCTCCAGTCGATTTTTTCCTTCCAGTTCAAGATAGGAGGATCCAATACTTCACCGTTTTTGGTTTCCGTGATGGCATAACGGTCGGGGAAAGCATCGGCCAATAATTTCCTTGCTAAAGAGTCCCTTACCCAATACACAAACTGCCGGTACTCGTTGTTGGTGATTTCGGTCTCATCCATGAAAAAACCCGAAACGGAAACGGTTTTAGGCTCATGGAGATACGACGAGGTGACGTCTTCGCCGCCGACACCCATGGTGTAGCTGCCTTGGGGCACGAATACCATGCCGTAAGGATCGGGCTGGTTGAACACTTTTCTCGATTTGCGAACGCCAACCAGTTCTCCTTGATTCGAGTTGCCGCAGGCTGCCAGAAGCAACAAGGCGAGGATTGCAAACAGTATTTTCTTCATCTTCTTGATAATGATATATTTACTTCTTTTTTATTGTCTATTTCAAGTCCACTTGTTACAAGCGAGTTTTTTATATTAAACTCGCCAAAATTAGGAAATATTATAATCCCTTATGCATTTTTTTGCATATTTCTATAAGTATCTTACACTTCTATAGTCTCTCGGAGTTCTGTCGAGATCGAGTTTGAAGCAATAACCCACCGATAATTCATGCGAACCAGGAACGCCGAGCTTCATCATGTTGATGTCGTAGGCGTAACCGATGTAGATGTCTTTGATGATCAGACCGGCCATCAGTCCCACCGATTCCTGAGGGCGGTAGTTGACACCCATGGAAAACACGTTGTTGTAAATCACCTTGGCATTGACGTTGAGTTGCGTGGAAGCCAGGTTGCTCATCAGGCATACCGAAGGAACGAAAACAAAGGCGGGAAGGGTCTCGAAGCGGAACGGGCATCCGGCGACGGCATAAAAGGTGCGGTCGGTGGTGTAGCTGGCGCTGTTTTCGTTGTTTTGCGCCAAGGCTTTGCTGGTCGTCTCCAAAATGTTGAGCGCCGAAATGCCAAGGAAAAACGATTCGGGAATCTGCCAGAAAAGACCGGCGTTGAAGTCGAACATCATGGAACTTTCTTCTCCAAGTCCTTGAAGGATAGGGTCTCCGCTATTGCCGGGCTTGTATTTGGAGAAGTCTGTCGTGCGGTTCAGCAATGCTCCGCAAAGCCCGATGCCCAGGGTGGAGCCGCCCAGGTCGAGATGGTACGAATAGCCGAGACCGACATTGATGTTTTTCTCAAATCCGATCTTGTCGTGCATGACGGAAAGCCCGACACCGCCTCTCAGCAGTGAAATCGGCACATCGCCCGTGAGCAGAAAGGTCTCGGGAGCAATGTCGTTTCCCTCGCTGTCGGTAAAGCCCGCCCACTGGTTGCGGTAAAGCCCCATAATATTCACCCCTTCGCTCATTCCCAGATAGCCGGGATTAATGTGGGCGAAAGAACTGGAATGGTCGGTGAATATGGGAGCCTGCTGCGCCTTGCTGCATAGCGAAAGCAACAGCAGTGCTGAAAGTAGAAGCAGAATGTGTTTCAATCTTGCCATCTTTGGTAGTTCGTTGTTTGCGTAATAAACGGCTAAATTAGGAATATTATGCGTGCCTTTCTCGATTAATTTGTCGTATTTTTATAATCGGTTGAAAATCAGTAAAATAAATTTTATTAATATTGATAAAGACGGCTTTTTTCCATGTCAACGGTCTTTTTTATCACCGGAACAGCCTGATGATGTCGTTTCCATTGGCAAAAATGAGCAGGGCAAGCACGAGAATCAGCCCGATGTTCACGGCAATTTCCATGAAACGGTCGCTGGGTTTGCGTCGGGTGATGATCTCATACAACAGGAATAGGATATGGCCGCCGTCGAGGGCTGGAATGGGCAATATGTTCATGATGGCCAAGGCGATGGACAGGAAGGCGGTCAGCGACCAGAAGCTGCGCCAGTTGAAGCGGTCGGGGAAGATTTTTCCGATGGAGATGAATCCGCCCACGCTTTCGTAGGCCTTGGTGCTGGGCTTGACAATGAGTTTCAACTGCTTCCAGTAGCTGGATAGTTCGGAGATGGTTTTCGAGAATCCGGCAGGGATGGCTTGGGCAAAAGTGTAGTCTTTGGTGCTGATGTTGAAGCAACTGTCAATGGGGTTCGTGTAAACACCGATGACGGCAGCCTCTGGCAGGTGCATGTCGAAACGCAGGGTGTCGGATCGGCGAATGCCGACAATGGTAATGTCTTGGTTCTTGAAATTCTTGATGTGTCGGACAAAATCCTGGTAATATGGCGTGTTGATGCCGTTGATGGCAATGATGCGGTCGCCTTTTTCCATGCCGGCGCTTTGGGCAACGGACTGGTCGGCGAACTCGTGAACGACAAAGGGCGTTCTGAACGAGATGAAAGAACTCTTTTGGTTTTGCAGGATTTTGGCAACGGCATCTTCGGGCAGGTTGATCACCGTGCGTTGCCCGTCGCGTTCCACTTCGATGGTTTTGGACTCTTCGAGGACGATTTTCATCGGGATTTCCGAAAAGTTTTCAATGTAATTGCCGTCCACGGAAAGGATCTTGTCGCCGTCACGCAGCCTCAAGGCATAGCCGGTGCTATCGACGTGAATACCGTATTTGTTGACTTCCGCGGTGGATAGGTATTGTTCGCCGTAGTGCGATAGCAGGCCGATGTAGATGGCGAAGGCAAGGACGACGTTCATGAAGACCCCGCCGATCATGATGATGAAGCGCTGCCAGGCAGGCTTGGAACGGAACTCCCACGGTTGAGGCGCTTGCCTCATCTGTTCCTTGTCCATCGATTCGTCGATCATGCCGGCAATCTTGTTGTAGCCGCCCACGGGGAACCATCCGATGCCGTATTCGGTGGAGTCGCTGCGACGCCAGTCGTCTTCGGGAAGGGAGGCGATGTCGATGGGTTTGTATTCCACGGACTTCTTGCCTTTCAAAAGTTTGGTTTCGATGACATCGTATTTTGAAGGGACGTTCTTGGCGAACAGGCGGAAACGCCATTTTCCGTTCACTTTTTTCATCCTGAAGAGCGAGAATCCCCAGTCGAAGAAGAGGTAGAATTTATCGACACGTGTCTTGAAGGATTTTGCGGCGATGAAATGGCCTAATTCGTGGAGAATGATCAGGATGGACAGCGCCATGATGAACTGAAGCACTTTTATCAGTATGGTCATATTTCGTCTTTGTTGCTAATTAAGTCGGCAAAGATAAACATTTTTTCAGCAGGTCTCGGCGTTTTTCAAAGGCTGTTCTGCATGGTCGGTTGGTGAGGGTGTCATTTGGGATTTTCAAACGACATGAGCGTGGCGGGATCGACGGCTGTGCCGTTGTGCCACAGCTCGAAGTGGAGGTGAGGTCCCGTGGTCATGTCGCCCGATTCGCCGAGAATGGCGATGGCTTCGCCGGCTCTCACAAAGTCGCCTTCTTTTTTCAGCAACTGGGCGTTGTGTTTGTAGCTCGAAAAGTAGTTGTCGCTGTGCATGATGCCGATACTGTAGCCTGAATCTACATTCCAGGTGGCATAGATCACGGTGCCGTCAAGGGTGGCATTGATGATGCGGTTGCTGGGGGCGGCGATGTCGATGCCATAATGCCGGTTGTCGGCATTGAATGGCTGGGTGATGATGCCGTTGAGCGGAACGAAGAAGTTCTTTACAAGGGATGGGAGTTGCGAAGTACTGGCGTCTTCGTAGAGACCGTATAGGTTCTCGCTTTCAAACTCGGCACGCAACAGGCTGTCCTGTATCGACTTTTTGAGCTGTATGGTGTCGGTTTTCATGCCGGAAAGCGGGGAGTAGATGTCGATGCTTCCCATGCTGTCGTTCTCAAAAGGATAGCCTTCGACAATCATCTTGATGTTGTTGAAATAGATGTCCTTCTTTTTCATCTCTGAAGTCAGGGAGTCGGTTCGCTTGGTCAGCAGGTACAATTCACGTTCCATGTTGTTGTCGGTGTAGCCGGGGATATACTCCCGCAACGGTGTGAAAGCGATGAGCAGGGCGGTGATGACGATAAGCACCACGGCGGATGCCACGGTGACGATGGCCAAGTTCATCAGATTGAGGTTGAAGCTGAATAGCGGTTCCAAGTTCTCGTCGTGCGACATGGTGAAGTGGTATTGTTTGTTCACCTTGCGCCATTGTAACAGTTTCCGCAGCAGGCTGTTTTTCTCTCCTTGTTTCTTGTGGTCTTCTTCCTCGGTATGGCTTTTCATGTCCTTGTTGGGATGCTTATGGAGTGCAAAAGTACATTTTTTTCAGATGTCGGATGTCATAATATGCCGTGGGGGCGCCATAAAACACGGCGACCCCACGGTTGTTGATGCGGTTCTACGGCGCACAGATTACATCATGCCGGGCATTCCACCACCCATCGGGGACATTTGCGGGGCAGGATTTTCTTCCTTATGGTCGGAAATGACGCATTCGGTGGTCAGCAACATGCCGGCAATGGAAGCGGCATTTTCGAGTGCAACGCGGGCTACCTTCACAGGGTCGATGACACCCGTAGCGAGCAGGTTCTCATAGTTTTCAGTGCGGGCGTTGAAGCCGTAATCGCCTTTGCCTTTCTTCACGCCATCGACGATGACCGAGCCTTCGAGGCCGGCATTCTCGACAATCTGGCGCAGCGGCTCTTCCAAAGCGCGCTTGATGATGGCGATACCTGTGTTTTCGTCTTCATTCTCACCTTTCACCTTGTTCAAAGCAGCGATGGAACGGATGAAACCGACTCCGCCGCCGGGGATGATGCCTTCTTCAATAGCGGCGCGGGTGGCAGCTAAGGCGTCCTCCACGCGGTCTTTCTTTTCTTTCATCTCGACTTCCGAGGCGGCACCAACGTAGATCACGGCAACACCACCGGCAATCTTTGCCAGACGCTCTTGCAGCTTCTCGCGGTCGTAGTCCGACGTGGTGGCGGCAATCTGAGCCTTGATTTGTGCGGCGCGGGCTTGGATGTTTTTCTTGTCGCCTTGTCCGTTCACAATGGTGGTGTTGTCCTTGTTGATGGAAACCTTGTCGGCCTGTCCGAGCATCTGTACGGTGGCATCTTCCAGCTTGTAGCCTTTTTCTTCGCTGATGACGGTGCCTCCGGTGAGGATGGCGATGTCTTCGAGCATCTCCTTGCGACGGTCACCGAAGCCGGGGGCCTTGACGGCGGCGACTTTCAACGATCCGCGCAGACGGTTGACAACCAATGTGGCAAGGGCTTCGCCGTCGATGTCTTCAGCAACGATGATCAGCGGGCGGCCGGTTTGCAATGTGGCTTCTAACACGGGCAGCAGGTCTTTCATCACGGAAATCTTCTTGTCGTAGATCAGGATGTATGGATTTTCGTAAACGGCTTCCATCTTCTCCGTGTTGGTCACGAAGTAAGGCGAAATATAGCCGCGGTCGAACTGCATGCCTTCCACCACCTCGACGTAGGTTTGAATGCCTTTGGCATCTTCCACGGTGATGACGCCTTCCTGCTTCACCTTGCCCATGGCCTCGGCGATGAGGTTGCCAATGGCAGTGTCGTTGTTGGCGGAAACGGTAGCCACTTGCTCAATCTTTTCGTTCTTGCCGTCCACTCTGATGGCCATTTTCTTCAGCGATTCAACCACTGCGGCAACGGCTTTGTCAATACCGCGTTTCAAATCCAAAGGATTGGCGCCAGCAGTGACGTTTTTCAAACCGGTGTTGACGATGGCTTGTGCCAGTACCGTGGCGGTGGTGGTGCCGTCACCGGCGAGGTCGTTGGTCTTGGAAGCCACTTCCTTCACCAATTGGGCGCCCATGTTTTCAACGGCGTCGGTCAGTTCGATTTCTTTGGCCACCGTGACACCGTCCTTGGTGATTTGGGGAGCACCGTATGATTTTGCAATCACCACGTTACGTCCTTTGGGACCGAGGGTGACTTTTACTGCATTCGATAAGGCATCGACGCCTTTTTTCAGGCCGTCGCGAGCATCCATATTGAAAATAATATCTTTTGCCATGATGTATGTATTTTTTATTTAATTTATAATCAGATAGATATAATTTGCGAAATCTTTCTTATTGTCAGAGGACGGCAATCACGTCCGATTCGCGCATGATCATATAGTCTTTTCCGTCAAGGTGGAACTCCGTTCCGGCGTATTTGCCGTAGATCACCACGTCGCCGACTTTCAGGGTCACGGCGTTATCCTTGGTGCCGGGGCCCACAGCCACTACGGTGCCTTTTTGGGATTTTTCTTTTGCCGTATCGGGAATGATGATTCCGCTGGCGGTTTTTTCTTCTGCCACAGCCGGTTCAATAACGACGCGGTCGGCTAAGGGTCTGATGGATAATTTGCTCTTACTCATTGCTTATTGCTTATTAATTAATTAATGTTGTTAGTATTTCGATTGAATGACTGTCCTTTTTCGAGGAACGACTGCTTGGTGTCATATTTCATGCCAAACGTTTTTTTTCGTGAAATGGCAAAAAAAATGTCAGAATGTATGACATTCTGACATTATATATGACGAAAAGCAGAGACTTATTCGGTAGGTGCTTCCGTTGTTTCGGCAGGAACTTCTGCAGCAGGGGTTGCGTTGGCAGCCGGAGCGGCAGGCATGGCGTTTTCGATTTGTTCGCGCATCTGCGTATCGTAGGTCTGGCTTGATTTCTTGGGGATGATAATGCTCGAAACCAAACAAAGCACCACGAGGATAGCCGCCATGGTCCAAGTGGCTTTTTCAAGGAAATCGGTCGTCTGACGGACACCCATCATCTGATTTGCGCTTCCGAAATTAGAGACCAATCCGCCTCCCTTTGAATTCTGAACCAACACGATCAGTCCTAATAACACACTGACAACCAAGATCAAAACAATTATTACTGTGTACATCGCTTTTATTGTGTTTATTTATTGATTTTGACTTTCTTTTAGCTTTTTAATTTGGGCTGCAAAGTAAATACTTTTTTCTGGATATTTCAAACTTAATTTCTCATAAATTGAAATTGCCTTGTCAAGATAGCCCTGTTTCTCATATATTTTGGCCAAAGTCTCGCTGACGATATTCCCTTGGTCGAGGGTGCTGTTTTGCGCTACGGTGATGGGGTTGAAGAACTCGGCCTTCGGTTTGCTGATGCTCGGATTCTCGGCGATGAATTTTTCGATGAGTTCTTTTTTGGAGAGTTTTTTTCCGGTTTTCGATCGGTCTTCTTTCTTTTTCTCCGCTTCGAGTTCTTTCAGCTTGGCAGCAATGATGGCGCGCAGCTCGTCAATCGACTTGCGTTTTTCTTCGAGCAAGGCCATTTCGGCGGAAAGCTCCTCGTGAGTTCCGCCCAAGTCGATTTCGGGGATGATGAAGGTCTTTTCGCTGATGATGTTGGGGCTGATCTTCACATCATCGTTGCTTGTCTGTTTGCCGGTCTTGTCGGCAGGTCTCGGCAACTGTGCCATGAGGGAGTGCCGTTGTTGCACGAGGCGTGAAAACTGTCGTAGTTTGCTGCGGTTGGGAGTGGCAATCGCCGCCTTTTTAAGCTGTGCCCCGTATCTCGAATCCCCTTCGTTTTGGTAGGCCATGGCGAGCAGCACCTGTGCGATGTTGCAATAGGGATAGCGTTCGGTCAACTGCTCCAAGGGGGCGAAGGTGCCGCTTTGCAGGGTCTCCGGCTGTTTGATGTAATCGATGAAGTGGCTCTTATCCATAGCTTTATGTATTACCAGTTGACCAATGCCTTGTTGAATATGTTTTCCACCAATGCTTCGATGATGGTGGAACAGAGGGCTTCTTGCACGGCGGTCAGCTCTTGTTCGCTGGGGTAGTCCTCGTAGTGCGAAAAGCGTGTCTCGAAATCTTTCGTTTCATCGAATTTGTTGGTGAAACGCACGTTGACGGTGATGGTCAGGCGGTTCATGGCGGCGGTCTGTCCTGCCGTGATGGCGATGGGCATGGTCTTGTAATCGACAATCTCGCCTTCAAAGGCGAGGTCGCCGCCGCTTTCTACCATTTCGAGCGGGGTTTGGTTCATGACGGCATCGCGCAGCGCCGTGGTGAAGTCATTGCTGAGCACGGGGTTGACAAGCTGCGCCTGATTGGGAAAATACTGTACCGACACCGTGCGGGCTTCCGGCGGTATGGAGGCACCCGAAAACGAATAGATGCCGCATCCGTGGCAGATGAAAGCCAATGCTACGATGGCAAGCTGTGCTATTTTATGGACAGACTTCATGCGTTGATGCCGTATTCGTTGATTTTCCGGTAAAGTGTCCTTTCGCTGATACCCAATTCTTTCGCTGCATCTTTGCGCTTGCCTTTGTGCTTCTCCAACGCCTTGTAAATCATTTCCTTTTCGTTTTCTTCTAACGAAAGGCTGCCCTTTTGCTCGTGGGTGACAATTTCTTCGGGTACGATTTCAACGGTGGGGTCGATTTCGGTAGGCTCGCTTTTGCTGACCCGCGAGAGAAGGGTGTCGCCGATGTGGGCCACGGGAGCGGGCTGCACGTAAGTGGTCTCGGGTTTGGGGCTTGCCATCAGCGTGTTGACGAGGTTGCGCAGATCGGCGATATCTTTCTTCATGTCGAACAGCACCTTATATAAAAGGTCGCGGTCGGTGAGCAGTTCCGATGCATCGTCTTTCTGGAACAGGATGGGCAGCGTGTTCATGCTCTTGTGTGGCAGATAGCGTTTCACGGTTTCTGCGGTGATGTCGCGCTGGTGTTCGATGATGGAAATCTGTTCGGTGACGTTTTTCAGTTGCCGGATATTGCCGTCCCAATGGTAGTCGGTGAGCACTTGTGCCGCATCGGGAGTCAGTGACACGGCGGGCATTTTGTTGCGTTCGGCAAAGTCGATGGCGAACTTTTTGAACAGCAGCGGGATGTCTTCCTTGCGTTCGCGCAAAGCCGGGATGTGTATCGGGATGGTGTTCAGGCGGTAATACAGGTCTTCGCGGAACTTGCCTTTTTCGATGGCGGCGGGGAGATCGACGTTGGTGGCGGCCACCACGCGCACATCGGTTTTCATCACCTTGGAGCCGCCAACCTTGATGTATTCGCCGTTTTCGAGCACGCGAAGCAATCGGGACTGTGTCGATAAGGGCAGTTCGGCGACCTCGTCGAGAAACAGCGTTCCCTTGTCGGCAATCTCGAAGTAACCCTTGCGCTCGGCGACGGCACCGGTGAATGAGCCTTTTTCGTGGCCGAAAAGCTCAGAGTCTATCGTCCCCTCAGGGATGGCGCCGCAGTTGATGGCAAAATACTGTCCGTGCTTGCGGGCGCTGTTCTGGTGGATGATCTTTGGAAACACATCCTTGCCCGTTCCGCTTTCGCCCGTGATGAGCACGGTGAGGTCGGTCGAGGCCACCTGCACCGCAATCTCGATGGCGTGGTCGAGTTGGAAATTGTTGCCAATGATTCCGAATGTGCGTTTGATGGATTGAATGTCCATGGTTATCTCAATAAGCCTCCAAGTTGTTGCTCGATGGCGTGTTGTATCTTGTTCATCGTCTTTTCAATGACCTTGTCGGTCAAGGTGGTGGTGGGCGACATCAGCACGAAGCTCATGGCGTATTGTTTCTTGCCTTCGGGAATTTTGTCGCCTTCGTAAACGTCGAAAAGTCCGACGGATTGCAGCAGTTTGTTTTCCTCCGACAGAGCGACTTTGCGCACCTGCTCGAACGTCACGTTCTTGCCGAAAATCATGGCGAGGTCGCGGCGCACGGCGGGGAATTTCGGCAGCGGAGCAAACTGAATCTCTTTGACTTTGGCATATTGCGCCATGATGACGCTCCAATTCAAGGTGGCGTGGTACACGTCTTTCTTGATGTCGAATGACTTGAGGGCTTTTTTGCTGAGTTTTCCGATGGTTGCAATCTCTTGACCGTCATGTAGATAGGTGGCGGAATACTCGTAATGGGGCAGCGTGCCTTCCTGGGCTTCAAGCGCATCGAAACGGAAGCGCAAACGGTTCAGCACCCCCAATGTATAATGTTTGAGTTCAAAGAAATCGGCGGGTTTCGGACTGCTGTTCCAGTTTTCATCGTGCATGTTGCCGGTGATGAAAAGGTCGAGACAGACGTGTTCGGAATAGGGTGCCAGAGGCTGTTGTGAGGTTTGCTTGGCATTCGGGTCGAATTGATAGACATTGCCGAACTCAAAGCATTTCATGTCGGCAATCTGACGGTTCTGGTTGAAGGCTATGGTTTCGAGACCGCCCCACAACAGGGTTTGGCGCATGACGTTCAGGTCGCTGCTCAACGGATTGAGAATCTTGATGTTTCGGTTCTCTTCGAAAGCCTCGAAAGCCGTGCTGTAAGCGGCTTTGGTCAGCGAGTTATTCATGATTTCGTAGAAGCCGTTGGCGGCCAGCATGTCGGAAATCTGCTGTTGCAGCTTGTTGGTGTCGGGTTTCACGGCATGGCTGCTCGATGCAGTCACCTTGGTGGGAATGGCGATATTGTCGTAGCCGTAGATGCGCAGAATCTCCTCCACCACGTCGGCGGGACGGGTCACTTCGACTTTGCAGGTGGGGATGTTGACCACAACGTGGCGGTCGTCTTGCTCTACCACTTCGCATTCCAAACTTTTCAAGATGTTGACGGCTTGCGCGGGATCGATTTTCTGTCCTGCGGTGCGGTTGAGGTAGTCGAAGCTCAAATCGACTTGTGCGGGTTTGAAATCGCCGTTTTTCACGTCTTTGATGTCCGATGTGACGACACCTCCTGCAATCTCCTGGATGAGCAGGGCGGCACGTTTCAGCGCAAAGAGGGTGATGTTGGGGTCGGCGCCGCGCTCAAAACGGAACGAGGCATCGGTCTGTAAACCATGGTGCCGTGCCGTTTTGCGTATGGAGGTCGGGTTGAAATAGGCACTTTCGAGAAAGATACGGGTGGTTTTTTCGGTCACACCCGAATGGAGACCGCCGAGCACACCGGCGATGCACATCGGTCCCTGTGCGTTGCAAATCATGAGGTTGGCAGGGGTGAGCTTGCGCTCCGTGCCGTCCAAGGTGGTGAAAGGCGTGCCGTCTGGCAGACATTTCACGATGACTTTCTTTCCGGTGATCTTATCGGCATCGAAGGCGTGTAGAGGCTGTCCGATTTCCATGAGCACATGGTTCGTGGCATCGACAATATTGTTGATGCTGCGGATGCCGACGGCGGCGAGACGGTTCTTGAGCCATGCGGGCGATTCGCCCACTTTCACGCCACTGATGGTAAGACCGGAGTAGCGGGGACATGCCGCCGTGTCTTCAACGATGACACCGATATCGTTGCTCGTGTCGTGCACTTTGAAAGCGTTGACGGAGGGGAGGATGAGATGGTATTTCGTTGTGTTTTCCTGCTGGTTGAGCGCTGCCACAAGGTCGCGTGCCGTGCCATAGTGAGAGGTGGCGTCGGAACGGTTGGCGGTAAGACCGATTTCGATGGTATAGTCTTGTTCTACAGGGAAATAATACGAGGCGGGCTTGCCCACTTCGTAGCTTTCGGGCAACACCATGATGCCGTCGTGCGACGCGCCTAACTGCAACTCGTCTTCGGCGCAGATCATGCCTTCCGACACTTCGCCGCGTATCTTTCCTTTTTTGATGACAAAAGACTCGTCGCCTTTCCACAACTCGGTGCCGATGGTGGCTACCAAGACTTTCTGACCGGCGGCCACGTTGGGAGCGCCGCAAACAATATGCAGGGGTTCTTCGCCGCCACAGTCCACGGTAGTGAGATGAAGGTGGTCGGAATTGGGGTGGTCGGTGCAGGTCAGCACATGACCTACGACAACGCCTTTCAACGCACCTTTTACCGATTCGAAGGGAGTCAGGTCTTCAACTTCCAAGCCGGTCGAGGTCAGCACCTCGCTGACTTTCTCTGCCGAATAGTCGCAATCGACATACTGCTTGAGCCAGTTGTAGGATATTTTCATCGTATGAGATTTTTATTCGTGTGTTACTGTTTTTCAATATTGGACGGCAAAGATACGATTTTCTGACAAAATGTCATTTGTTTCCTGTTTTTTTTGAAAGCATGGAGAAAACAGGAAATGCCGCCATTTGAGATTTTTTATGTACTCATTGTCGCCGCCATATCCTATAAACCGACCTTCGAACACCGAAGTACGGAAGTAGGGAGCACTTGCGGATAATCGTTTTTATTTTCCTGCTGCCACGGCAGCAGAAGGATTTGGAATCTCCTGACAAGGATATTCTTTCTATTAAGGTGATCCCGATAATTGGAGGATTCCGGATCGAGTCCGGAATGACAGGTACTGATTAGGGGATTCTGGATTGATTCTTGATCAGGTCAAGAAAGACGTTGCCCAGAATGACGGGGGCTGATAAGAATGGTCAATTCAACATTCAATTCAACAACCAACATCCCGCTCATTCCTCCAAATCCTTCCATCAACTCATCCTCCCATCAAAAAAATCCGAAATCCCTAATCACCACTTCTACCATTTTTTTGATGATATTGTTCCTAAAAACACAAAAATAGGAATAAAATACTTATTTTTGTAGCGTTAAATCCTATAAAAACGGAATGATATGGAATGGATAAAGGTGTCAGAGGCCGCGAAGAAATGGGGCATTTCACCCCGTCGGGTGCGTGTGTTGTGCGAACAGGGACGTATTGCCGGCGTGGAACGGAGGGGGAACCTGTACTACATTCCTGCTGACGCTCCCAAACCCGTGGATGCGCGAACCTATACGAAAAAGCGGCATCTTAAAAGTTACAATGCGCTCTTGGAGCAAGTCGATGTTCTCAAAAGCACATTGGATGGCTTGCGTCCCCTCACACCGGCTGAAACGGAAGCTTTGCGGAAAGTCTTCATTGTAGAACATACTTACAACAGCAATGCTATTGAGGGCAATACGCTCACTTTGCAGGAAACGGCTCTTGTGCTTCAAGGCATCACCATCGACCGCAAGCCCCTGAAAGACCATTTGGAAGCAGTTGGATACCAAGAAGCATTTCAGTACATTGAGAAACTTGCCAAGGAGAAGGTGGAAATTACCGGTTTTGAAATCAAACGGATACATTCCCTTGTCTTGGTCGATCGTCCGGAAGACCGCGGCACTTTTAGACGGGTGAATGTGCGCATTGCCGGGGCTTTGACGGAACCTGTCCAGCCTTATCTCATAGAATCCAAGATCTTTGAACTGTTGTCCGATTTTAGGACATGGACATCCCGTCTCCATATTGTTGAAAGGATTGCCTTGTTCCATCTTCGTTTCGAGAGCATTCACCCATTCATTGATGGGAATGGACGAACGGGGCGTTTGTTAATGAATCTCCAACTCGTTCAAAACGGTTTTCCTCCTGTCAACATTAAATTTTCCGATCGTCGCCGTTACTATGAGGCTTTTGATTCCTATGCTCGTACGGCTTCGTCTGAAGCGATGACACAGCTTGTTGCAGAGGCGGTAATAACACGGCTAAGAGAGATGATCGCCCTATTCTAAACATTTTGTCGTTACTGATGATTAGGGGATTCTGGATTGATTCTTGATCAGGTCAAGAAAGACATTGTCAAGAAAGACAGAATGCTGATGAGGATGGTCGGTTCAACAATTCACAGGGTGCAAGGCTGAATTATTCCACCGTAAACCTGTCCCAGTCCGGTCCCAAAGGGAACTTTGTTCTGAACCTCTGCAAGGCTTCGTAATCGAGGGTGCAGTGCACAAGGCCTTCGGCATAGGGGTCGAGGTGGGCCAGCACTTCGCCACGGGCGTTGACCGCCTGCGAGGAACCGCTGTAATGCAGTCCGTTAGGGTCGTCACCAACACGGTTGACACCAGCGATATAGGCTTGGTTTTCGATGGCGCGCGCCACCAAGAGGGAGTCCCAGACCACCATGCGCGAATCGGGGAAATTGGCCAAGTAAAAGGCAAAGTCGTAGTCGTATTGCCCGTCGTGGTATCGGTTTCGTGCCCACACGGGAAAACGGATGTCGTAACACACCATGGGCTTGATACGCCAGCCTTTCCACTCCACAATCAGTGGTGTTTCTCCTTTCTTGATCAACAGGTTTTCGCCTCCGATGCTGAATGGATGGCGCTTGTGGTACAACTCGAAACTCCCGTCAGGACGCATCCACACCAAGCTGTTGCGATAGCTGCCTTCCGTTTCTAACAGCAGTGTGCCGCAAACAACGGCATCAAGTCTTTGCGCTTGTTGCCGCATCCATTGCAACGTGTGACCGTCGGTTTTTTCGGAATACAGGCAGGGGTCGGCGGGAAAAGCCGTCGTGAAGGTTTCGGGCAGTAACACGAGGTCGGTGGCAGGCTGTACGTGTTCGAGAAAGGTATCGATGTGGCTCAGGTTGGCGTTGCGGTCGCCCCATTGCAGGTCGCATTGCAGAATGGCTATATTGAGGTCGTGCATAAACGGATTTTTTTAATGTCCGAAACAAATATTCGGTGATCAGAATTGGAAATAGATGAATGACTGTAAGTCGGCGGTGATAAACTGGTACATCATAAAGATGATGAGGACAACGGCAGCCACCATCAGCGGTAGCGGCATCTTGGCAAACCAAATCCTGTAACGACGCTTGAATTGCTCGGGAATCCAGTGGATGAGCATTCCCAAGATGATGAGCGTGAACACATTGCGATATTGGTATATCATGTCGGGAATCAGACCTGTATTCCAGTGGCTTCCAATTTGGTTGACCATGTTTTTCGCTGTGTTCCACGCCGTTTCGTTGGCTTCGGCAGGGTCGAGGTTGGATCCGGAACGGAAAAACAAACGTGTAAAGGTGATGAATGTAAAGGTTTGCAGGATGGCCCAGGCATCGGTAAGCCATTGGTACGACTTGTTGCCGTGGCAGAGGTGATAGACAAGACGGACGAGGTTGCCGGATAACATGACGATGAACCAAGCGAAAAACAGGTAGAAAACAGGTTGCGGCACAAAGCGGCATAGCAGCCCAAGCAAGATGGTGCTGAGGGAAAGCACCATAAAACGGACGTAGATGTTCCAGTTGCGCCAGAACTTGTAGATAATCATGCCAATGCCGTTCAGTCCGCCCCAAATCATGAAGTTCCAGCTTGCACCATGCCACAATCCGCCCAAAAGCATGGTGTTGAGCGAGTTCAGGTTGGTGGTGATTTTTTTACGTTTTTCGAGATGGAAATAACCGGCTACCGCTATGGCCGTGGCAATGCCGAGGATGATGGCCGCCACCCACCAGCTTCCGGAAAGGAAAGCGCCGATGGCGGCGATGGTGATAATGATGCAGTAGGTGCCGAACGTGGCATTACGGTTGCCGCCCAATGGGATGTAAAGGTAATCCTGCAGCCATTTCGACAGGGAGATGTGCCAACGTTTCCAAAACTCGCCCGGGTTTTTTGCCTTATAGGGCGAATTGAAGTTTTTCGGCAGGTAAAAGCCCATGAGCATGGCCACGCCGATGGCGATGTCAGTATAGCCTGAAAAGTCAGCATACACTTGCAACGAGTAGCCGAACAGGGCGGTCAGATTTTCAAAACCCGAATACAAAAGCGGGTTCTCAAACACACGGTCCACAAAGTTGACGGCGATATAGTCGCTGAGCACGATTTTCTTCACAAGCCCGTTCATGATCCAGAATACGGCGATGCCGAACTGTTTGCGGCTTAAGAAATAGGGCTTGTGCAGCTGTGGGATGAACTCGTTTGCCCTGACAATAGGACCGGCTACCAACTGCGGGAAGAAACTGATGTAGAAACCGAAATCGAGGATGTTCTGCACCGGATCGATGCGCTTGCGGTACACATCCATGATGTAGCTGATCGACTGGAAAGTGTAAAACGAGATGCCTACAGGCAGCAAGATAGCATCGACATCGAAGCGGTTGCCGCCGGTGATGGCGTTGCCGATCCACGAAAAGACATCGAAGACACGCAGTTGCAATCCGAACAGGTTGTTCACCATATCGGTGATAAAATAGGCGTATTTGAAATAGCAAAGTGTCGAAAGGTTCACCACGATGCTAAGGGCGGCGATCAGGTTTTTGCGACGGTCATTCGGCTGGCGGAAAATCCATTTTCCGGCAAAGAAGTTGTAGAGCGTGGCGAATATCAGTATCAGCGTAAACAAGCCGCTGGTCTTGTAGTAGAAGAAAAGGCTGACAAAAAACAGAAAGGCGTTGCGCAGCAGGCATTTGTTTTTCAGCAGGCAGAACACGGCGAAAACGAGGGCGAAGAAAGCCCAGAAATAAAACTGGGTGAACAGCAGCGGATGCGCCTTGTCAAACGAAAAGAGCTTCTGTAGAAAATCGATGGCTATATCACTGAAGGTCAACATCGCTCTTTTTGTTGGTTTTCCGTAAATGTTCCACGTAGGTGTCGATAAGGGCGTTGAACAACAGATCGCCTATGAGTCTGTAACCGCTGTTGGTAAAATGCACCTTGTCTTTTTGCGCCAGACCGTGGTCCTGCCATTGTTGCATCGACCGCAATCCTCCCATGATGTCAAACTGGTTCCACAGCCCCGCATCGAACTCACGGGCAAGCTCCTTAAAGGCGGCTTCCACGATGGGGCCGTTGGTGTTGACGGCATAGCGACGACGGCGCAAGCGCTTGTAGCTGTCATTGTTGCTGATAAACAGGATGGCGCAATCGGGACTGACATTCCGAATGGATTCGATCAGGGCGCGATAGTCATTTTTGAAGGCTTGTTTTGTAAAGCCGGCACCCGAAGCGTCGTTGATGCCGATGCCGAAGATGACAAGGTCGGGCTTGACCAAAGCCAGGTCGCGCTCAAAGTTTTCGCATAGCAGATACGAGTTGACACGGGCACCGTTTACTCCGATGTCGTTGTAACTGATGCCGGGCATGCCGTTGTCCAAATAGATGCCGGTGAGGGTGAACTCGCCTTCCGCGTCGCTGAAAAAGAATCGGATGGAATCGGTGTAGTAGGGCAGATGAAACGAGTAGGTCGATCGTTCCGTGTCAAACACTGGAAACACCGTGTTCCCGTCGATTTTGATAAGGGGCACGAGGCTGTCGCAGTCAGAGTAACCGATGACTTTCACTTCGTTAAAGTCAAAAGTAGGGGAATTGTCGGAGGGGTTTCTGTCGCGGGTAACGATGGTGATGCTGGCATCGGGGTCGTTGGTGGTGATGGAGGCACCAGCCAGTCCCAAGGTCCGGTCAAAACTGACGGCATTGCGGCAATAGCTCCAGTCGCCAGTATAGTAGGTCGAGAAACTCGACGGGTTGTTGGTTCTTCCGGCGGAGAAAGGAAAAATCAGGCCGCGGGCAGCGGTGGTGCCGGGACAAAGAGCTAACAGGTCGTTGCGCACCGTCTGCGAAAACACACCGGCTTGAATGTGCGAACCTCCGATGTGTAGGATGTTGACGTGTCCCTTGCCGAAAAAAAACAAGCTGTCCAACTTGTTGAAAAAAACTTCAAAATCATCGCTGCCACCGGGAAAATCGATGACATTGCGGTCGAAGTTGGCAAAGGCATAGTCGGGGACGGGACGTTGTAGCGGATGCTGCGCCATCGCACTTGTCAGGAGGAGCACCAATGTCAGAAGGGTGAGGGGTCTTTTCATTGCAGATGTTGAGGAAGATAGGGGTTGATGGGAGAGAGCTGCTGGATGAGATGGATGTCTCGGTCATTGGTTTTGTTTCTGATAAAATCAATCACCGAGTCGTTGGGCAGATGCTGACGGAGCTTGTAAAAGTCGTAGTAGGTCGTCAATGATTTGGCCAAGGTTGTCCCGATCTTCTGTGCACCGGTAAAGGTAAAATGGATGTAGTCGGGACCGGCAAGGGCGGGATTGTGCTTCACATACTGCGCCATGGATCCTTCGCCGCCCATCACATGGAACAAATCCCAATAAGCCAAATTGTTGCGTAATGCCATGGCCTTTAATGAATCGTTCAGCTCGGGCAGGTTTTTCCAAGTCTGCATCTTGCCGTTATAGCTGCGGCTCATGTCGGACGGGCCGATGAAAAGCATTTTGGCTTGTGGCGCAATTTCCTTGAAAAAGGCAATCTGCCTCTCAAGTTCAGCCATGTAGTTCACAATGTTTTTCGAAGAAAGGATGCCGGGCATGCGGTTGCCTCCAAACTGAAGGATGATGAGCCTTGTGTTGAGCAGTTGCAACGATTGCGCCATGACTTTTTTGTCGATGCGCGTAAACACGGTGCCCGAACAGCCTCGTAGTGGGATATTGTCCACGCAAACACCGGGGCCACCGTCAAGTAGCACGGCGTAAATCTCGGCACGTCCGTTGGTGGTGATGCTGCCGCGTTTTACATTGTATGGCAGCTCCCAAGTGACAAGGGCAGCTCCGTTGCTCGCCTCTTGTGTCCGTTTCATGGATTGCAGTTTGTCGCATTGTAACGTGGCGGAGAAATTGGGACCAGTATTGCCGAGGAGCAGAGCGACACGGCTGATGTTCTTTACATTATCTTGAGCCTGTGAATGCGATGTTTTTGAAAACGAGATGGTGCCGTATGAATGGGCTTGTGAAAACTGGGTCATCACGCCGTAACGCTTATGGGAAGCGCGTCGCGTGGTCGAATCCCCGTAAAGGGTGTAGCGGGTCAGATCCCCGGAGGCGCGTTGCGAGATGGAGATGGAAGGAATGGTCTGGATGGCGGGAATCATGTTGGGACCGGAGCCTCCGAAAATCTCCTGTAAGCGCTGCCTCAGGATGCTGGTGATGCGGTCCATCTCGATTTGCGAATCGCCGTAATGCAGGATACGGTAGGTCTTGCCCCTCGCCCTGGCATGTTCAAACAAAGAGAAAATGCTGTCGAAAAATGTGTAGTCGTCATGGGGCAAGTAAATCCGGTTGGGATTCATAGTCAGGAAGATGCGAAAAAAATCAAGACTGTCCAAGGCGTTGTCGGAGCAGGTCATCTCAAAGCTCTTGTTGACGGTGTTCAGTACCGAATCGACATCCAATGCCTTTTCTTCTCCCATGCGGGCTTCGGCATAAGAGGGAAAGCGCAGCGTGAGGCTTCCGGCCCGTATCCCATCGGAGGGGAATAGAAGCCATGCTATCCCCAATAGGACGATGACCGAAAAGATGAATAGCAGCGTTTTGGTAGGTTTCATGAGGCTTTGAGGTATAAGGTGAGACGTTGGCCTTCGCGAATCTTATCGCTGTTCAAGCCGTTCCATTTCTTGATTTGTTGCACCGTGACATTGTGTTTTCGTGCAATGGCACTCAACGTGTCGCCTAATTTCACACGGTAGGTGGTCTTGATGTTTCCCTTGCTGTGCGATGGTTTCCTGGTCGTCGTGGAGGCGCTTTTTGTGGCACTTTCCGGACCGACGATGAGTACCTGCCCCGGACGGATGACGTCGCTGCGTAGGTTGTTCCAGTTTTTCAGTTGCCGAATGGTGACATTAAACCGGCTGGCGATGCGTCCCAGCATATCTCCCGAACGCACCGTATAGGTGACGGGTTGGGGCTTAGTTTTTTTAGCTTCAGGCGTTTTTTGCGTCAAATGTTCATCGGCGTGCTGCATGGCATTGGCCGTCGTCATGTAAAGTGCATCTAAACGCGATTCAAGCTGATGGGCCGCTTTTTCAGGTAAAAGCAGTGCATAGCCGTTGAAAGGCTGCATGGGATTGGTGCGAAACACAGGGTTCAACGCCTTGATGCGAGTAGCTGACACCCTAGTGGCTTCGCTGATGGACTCTATGGAAAGCGGCTGGTCGAAGTCAACGGAAGCGAAATGTTCGGAGGAATGGATGATCATTTTGTTGTCGGAACTGAAAACATAGTAGCAGGCCATGAAATCGCCGATGATGCTCACATTGGGCAGCAATTCCTTTGAATAATAGTCCCAGAGTTTGATCTCGTTGCCGCCTTCGCGTAAAATGGCCGCTTGAAGGACCGCAGGACTGTTGGCGAAGGCAAGGATGCTCTTCCACCAGTCTCCGTATTGCCGGTGAAGATCCGACAGATAGTCCAAGGCGGCACAGGTGACGCGTTTCATGGCAAAACGTTCATCATGGAAAGCGTCCACGGTAAGTCCGTAACGCAAGGCAGCCATAACGGGCATGGCCCAAATGCCGCAACGACCATCTTCGTCGTAATCGGCTTTCATGCCGCTTAAACTCATGGGAAGGTATTTTAATTCCGCCGGCATAGCGCGTTTTGAAAGTTCATGGTCGATGAAAGTCTCAAAAGACGCATAGTCGGCGGGAAGGGCTTTCGATGAAAACTGCTTGATGTCGCGTGCCAGCGAGCGGTGATAGGGCAAAGGGATCGCGCGTTCAATCAAGGTGAGATGCTTCGATATAGTGACGGAATCCGTTGCCGTGGCGGCACGAACGCCTGCTATACAGCAGAATAGAGCGATAATTATAGTTAATCGTCTGAAAATCATCTAAATGATTGTAAATGTCTTTTTTCGGAACAGACAAAGCCGGCACCGATTAAAGTCTGCAAAGATAAATATTTGTAGGTTATGTTGCAGCGATCTCGGTTGTCGAGCACTTTTTTTGACTACTTTTGCCGTCCGGTTTTTTAGAAAAAAAACGCAGATGGATAATACGGAAAGGACAAAGGAGCTTGGGGCGGGTGACATCGGGTCACTGTTATGGAAGTATGCCATTCCATCGGTCGTCACCATGGTCATTGCTTCGGTTTATAATCTTGTTGACCGTATTTTCCTGGGGCAGTGTGTGGGGGCGCTTGCCATTGCGGGTTTGGCGATTACCATGCCTGTGATGAACATCATGCATGCTTTCGGGTCGTTGATAGGCGTGGGGTCGGCCTCGCGCATGTCGATTGTGCTGGGGAAGAAAGATGAACGCTGGGCTGAGAAGATATTGGGCAACAGCTTGCTGCTGACCATAGGTCTCGGCGGCACGGTCACTCTGTTGGTTTATCTGTTTATGGGCAGAATACTCACCCTCTTCGGCGCTTCGGCGGCCACCATCTCGTATGCCCGCGAGTACATGGTCATTGTCATGCCCGGCATGTGGCTGACCACCATGTCGTTCAACCTGACGGGGCTGATGCGTGCCACAGGATACCCCCACAAGTCGATGCTCATCATGGCGGGAGGCGCTTTGCTCAATATCGTGCTCGACGCCGTTTTTATCTATGTGTTAAACTGGGGTATCGCCGGCGCGGCGTGGGCAACCACACTTTCCATGGCGACATCAGCAGTATTCGCTTTCCTGCATTTCGTCAGCCCCAAGGCGTTCATCCGTTTCAAACGGCATGGATTACGACCCCAAGGATATATCTTCCGTAATATTCTGCTTATCGGCATGAGTCCGTTTCTGATGAACATTGCAGCTTCGGCGGTAGTGGCTTTCCTGAACCGCCAGCTCATCCGCTTTGGAGGGGATCTCGCCGTGGGCGCCTATGGCATTGTCAACACATTTGGAAGCGTGGTGGTGCTACTCATGCTCGGCGTTTGCCAAGGTATGCAGCCCATAGCAGGCTATAACTATGGTGCGGGATTGAACGAGAGGCTGAAGGAAGTGTTTTCCAAAGCCATGAGGGTGAATGTCGTCTGTGGCTTGGTGGGTGCGGCGTTGGCACTGACCATCCCCCAAATCTTGCTTCGCGCTTTTACCACCGACGTGGAACTGATACGTATCGGCATCCCTGCCCTACGGTATTTCATGGTGCTGATGCCGCTTGTAGGCTTCACCATCACCAATTCCATCTTTTTCCAGTCGATTGACAAGCCTTGGATTGCCATCACGACGAGTTTGTCGCGCCAAGTGCTGATTCTGCTGCCTATGATTTACATCATCCCGACGGTGTTTGAGAGCATGGGACATGCCGGGTTGACGGGTTTGTGGGCATCGGCTACGGTATCTGATTTTCTCGGCACCGTGTTGGCAGCCACATTGCTCTTTTCGCAGCGCAAGGTGTTTCAAACCGCTTTAAAGGCACTCCCTGACAAAGGGGAGAGGTAGCTTACCGGCGAAAACTCTTCTTCTTTTGAAATTTCATTACTTTTGCGACCTGAAATTGAAGCAATCATGTCAACGGTACTATATCCATTTAAGTTCAAGCCCATTTATAAGGATAAGATTTGGGGCGGACGTAAGATCAAAGAAGTGCTCAAGCACGATTACGGTCAGTTGCCCAACTGTGGCGAAGCCTGGCTGCTTTCGGGCGTGTGGGACGAACAGAGCGTAGTGGTCAATGGCGATTTTGCCGGCGACGAAATCAACGATTTGGTGGAGACCTTCATGGGTGACCTGGTCGGGGAATCGGTGTTCGACAAATACGGCGAGTGTTTCCCGATATTGGTCAAAGTCATCGATGCCAACGACTGGTTGTCGGTGCAAGTGCATCCCGACGATGCTTTGGCGCAGCAGCGTGGCATGAAAAACGGCAAGACCGAAATGTGGTATGTCATGCAGGCCGATAAGGATGCCGAGTTGATCATGGGCTTCAATTGCGAGATGGATAGGCGGCGGTATGCCGGGATTTTGAAAGACAATATGTTGAAACAGGTCTTGAATTATGAAAAGGTGCGTGAAGGCGATGTGTTTTTCATTCCGGCAGGACGCGTCCATGCCTTAGGCCCCGACATCATGGTGGCCGAAATCCAACAGACCAGCGACGTCACCTATCGCATCTACGACTGGGACCGTATCGATGTGGCTGGCATGAGGCGTGAACTGCACGTCGCGCAGTCGCTCGAAGCCATCGATTTCACCATGCCCGATTCGTTCAAGATGCCTTACAAAAACCTGTTGAACGCCACCGCACCCGTCATCGACACGCCTTTCTTTGTGACTAACATGCTGCAACTTGACGGGACCATAGCCAAGGACTATTCCAATCTTGATTCTTTTGTGATTCTGCTATGTACGAAAGGAAATTTTTCGTTGGAATGGGATTTTGGCTCGATATTTGTGAGTGTCGGGGAGTGCGTGTTGATACCGAATGCAATTAATAAGGTAAATATCAAGACGGATAATTACTGCAAGCTGTTGGAGGTATATATTAACGAGGAAGGGTGATGGGATAGGGAACGAAACCATTTGCCTTACTTCAAGAAATAAAACACACAATTGATTGGAACAACATAAATTGACCAAATACATAATTAAAAATGAAAAAAATAGCTTTCCTTTTGTTAGCCTGTTTGTGTTTGAGCGGCCTGCAAGCTCAGCAGAAATCGGATCTTCCCAATGTCACGCTGAAAGATTTGAGTGGAAAAAGCGTGAACATTGCAACGCTTGCCAACGATGGCAAACCGGTCGTTATCACTTTTTGGGCCACTTGGTGCAAGCCGTGCATCAAGGAGCATGATGCTTTGAACGATATTTACTCCGATTGGCGCGATGAGACAGGAGTGAGAATCTATTCGGTTTCTATCGACGATTCGCGTTCGACGGCGCGTGTCAAACCGTTTGTGGAAGGCAAAGGCTGGGAATTTGACGTGCTGCTCGATGTCAATGGCGACCTCAAACGAGCCATGAATGTTAGCAATCCGCCCCATACTTTCCTGTTAGATGGCAGTGGAAAAATCGTTTATCAGCATTCCGGCTATGTGGACGGCTCTGAAAATGAACTGTTTCAGGAAATCAAGAAGGTTGCCAAGTAACGCTTTCTTGATGGTAAAAAAGATAACAACCATAATCAAGAATCCGGGAAGCCCCTTTCCGGATTTTTTTGTATTGTAGGTGTTTTTGTGCTTGTCTTTGTTGAAATGCTTGCTATTTTAAGTGAAAATACAGACTTTTGAACCTTTGCTGAACGCTTTTTGTTATTTTTGCGACTTCAACATCAGGATAGAGAGCCCCCCAAGGCAGACATCCTGTAATATGAATTTCTTATGCAAAAAATCTCTGTTCTGTTGGTCCTGACACTTGGTATGCTCGGACTGACATCGTTTGCCCAAGGGCTTGGTTCGTCGCAAGTCAGTGGCAGTTTTCAGGTTGATGCACAGTATTACGGTTTAGACAAAGGCTTGGGCATCGATGCCGAGTATCTTTCAGGTAAGCGTATGGGCGTCAATGGATTTGGAAAGATAAACTATGCTTTGGGCAACTTTTCGGCAGGCATACGCTATGAAGCCTGCCTCACCCCTCTGTCAGGTTTCGACCCGCGTATGCACGGACATGGTCTGGCCAATGCCTGGGCCATGTATGACAATGGCAATATCGGTGTCACGGTCGGCGATTTCTACGAGCAGTTTGGCAACGGCCTTGTGTTGCGTTCCTACGAAGAATGGACATTGGGCTACGACAACGCTTTGCGCGGTATGCGCGTGGTGTTTCGTCCTACCGATGGCGTTACGCTGAAAGGCGTGTATGGAACCCAACGCCTGTTTTGGGAGAAGTTCGATAATAAGAAAGGCATAGTGCGGGGCGTGGATGCCGAATGGAATTTGAACCAAAGCATCAACAAGTGGCGCGATACCGATTTTCAAGCCAGCATTGGCGCCAGTGCCGTGAGCAAGTACCAGCCTGACTTCAATGTGCTGTACGACATGCCTGAGAATGTCGCCGCCTTTGCCGGTCGCGCCAACATGAGCTATGGCTCCTTCGCGTTTTCCACGGAGTATGCCTACAAAATCAACGACCCTTCCTACATCAACAACTATATTTACAAGGAAGGACAGTCGCTGTTGGCCAACCTGTCGTATTCGCAAAAGGGCCTCGGGGTCGTGTTGCAAGTGAAACGTGTCGATAACATGAGCTTCAAGTCGGACTATGCCGCCGACGGCAGTGTGCTCGACATCAACTTTATCCCGCCTATCAATCGGATACATTCCTATAGCCTGTCGTCACTGTACCCGTATGCCACCTATCCAAATGGCGAGATGGCGGCACAGTTCCAAGTGAACTACAAAGTTCCGAAAGGCAGTAAGTTGGGCGGAAAATACGGCACGGGACTGTCTTTCAATTTCAGTCAGGTGAACGACATTGTGCGTCATTATGTTGCAGGCACTACAGGGTTTGGCGACGCCAACGGCACGCTGGGCTATACCTCGCCGTTCTTCGGGCTTTCCGACCATGTGTTTTTCCGCGACATCAATGTCGGCATCGACAAGAAAATCAATAAGGACTGGAAGTTCAACGCCGAATATGTCAACCTGTATTACGATATCGCCACCATCGAAGGCCATGCCGGCATGGAGCCTATCAATACCCATATCGGCATTGTGGACATGACACGCCGTTTGGGCGGCAGCCATAGCCTGCGCTTTGAGTTGCAAGGTCTTTGGGACATGGGTGATTACAAGGATGTTCCGGAGTCGGAAATCATGAACTACAAAAAGGCGGGCAACTGGTGCTCCGCCTTGTTGGAATACACTTTTGCCCCCAATTGGTTTGTGGCCTTGGCCGACAAGTACAACTACGGCAATCCCGTTAAAGACTACCGTCAGCACTATTACAGCGTTTCGGGTGGCTATATTAAGGACGCTACGCGCATCTCCCTTACGGCAGGCCGTCAAAACGAAGGCATGTTGTGTGTGGGCGGCGTTTGCCGTTTGGTGCCTGCATCAAGTGGCGTGACATTATCAGTGACTACAAGTTTCTAAAAATAAGTGTGATATGAAAATCAACAAACGGATATTTTTATTTTTGTCGATGGCATTATTTGCCTTGAACGCCTGCGATATTAAAGATGAACCTTATATCCAAGGAGCCGAAGAAGAGAAGGCCATATTGGAGTTTTCCATCGATTCGGTGCAGGGTGTCATCGACGAGGCAGGAAAGACGGTGAGATTGGCATTGCCCGAAGGCACCGATTTGACCCATCTTACACCTCAAATCAAGGTTTCAAAGTATGCGACTGTTGAGCCGGCATCCGGTGTGGAACAGGATTTCAGCAATCTGTTGGTTTATACTGTTACGGCTTTCAACGGCACTAAGGTTCAGTATTTGGTGACCGCCGTAGCGGAAAATCCTGAAAACGAAAAGCGCATCCTTAGCTTTGCTATCGAAACACCTGCCGTTCATGGCATCATTGATGAAGTCGCCAAAACCGTGACGCTGACTTTCGATCAAGGAACAGATGTGACGAATCTGAAACCTATCATCGAGGTTTCGGAGAATGCCACGGTGACACCAGAATCCGGTGTCAATCAAGATTTTACCAATCCCGTCACCTATACGGTAAAGGCGGCAAACGGCACGACTGCCGAATACGTGGTTTCGGCTGTTTTTAGTGCGCCTGTGGTTGCCGTCAAACGGGTGTTGCTCGAAGACTTCACCGGTGTGCGCTGTGTGAATTGTCCCGCGGCGGCAGAGGTGGTCGCCCAGCTGAAGGCTTTGTATGGCGACAGGCTGATTGCAATGGGCATTCATGGTGGCAATGTAATGACCTATCCCATTAATCCTGACATTGATTTCCGCACCCCTGAAGGAAAAGAATGGTGGGATTTTTTCGGTTTCAGCTACAAGCCCATCGGCTTGGTTGACCGTATCGGAGCACCGGATTATCCGCTGAATTCCAGTGAATGGGGTACAAAGGTGGCTGCGGAGCTGGAGAAAGAACCTGTTTTGGCAATGGGTCTTCAAAACACCTATGAAGCATCTTCCCGTACCTTGAATGTCAAGGTGAGTGGAAAAATCCTTGTGGAGCAAAACGAAGAGCTTTTTGTGGTTGTCAGCTTGATCGAAAATGATATTGTCGGACCGCAGATGACACCTACCGGACCGAATGCGGAATATGTTCATAAGCATGTGTTCCGCGGCACACTCGACGGTAAGGCATGGGGAGAGCCTATTGGCAATGGCCCGTTTGCAGCAGGACTTACCTTTGAAAAGAACTATTCTTACACCTTGCCCGACAAATTTGTGGCTGAAAATTGTGCTGTGGTAGCCTATATTTATAGAAACAGCGATAAAACCGTCCTGCAAGTCGAGGAAAGCCATGTCTTGCCGTAATGGGCGGTAATGGGTTTGCCATAACAGTGATTTACGTACCTACGAGAGGCTGTGTCAAGATATAATTTTTGACACAGTGTCTTTCTGTAATCCCCATCACAAATCGAAGATGATATATTATTTTTCAGGTTGTGGCAACAGTCGTTGGCTGGCCGAAGGTCTGGCGGAAGCCACGCAGGATAGGGTGTGTTTTATTCCAGAAACCATGAAGCATAATTCCGTTGTTGAGCTTCAATCGGATGAAAGGTTGGGCTTTGTGTTTCCGGTCTATGCATGGGCACCGCCTGAGATTGTCATGCAGTTTGTAAAGCGACTGCAAGTCAGTCGTGTTCCGACATACCTTTATCTCGCCTGTACCTGCGGTGATGAGGCGGGACTGACGGAAAAGATATTCCGAAAGGCCTTACGGCGCAAAGGCTGGCATTTGGATGCGGCCTTCAGCTTCGTGATGCCGGAAACTTATATCAACCTGCCCGGTTTCCGGCTTGACACAAAAGAGAACGAATGCAGCAAGCTGAAAGCGGCAGAACAACGGTTGCTTGATGTCGCCCAACGCATCAACAGAAAGGAATCCCCATGTTCCGATATGAAAGTTGGGAAAGCCTCGTGGCTGAAGTCACGGATTGTACAACCTTTGTTTCAGTCATGTCTCATCACCGACCGGCTTTTCCGCGCGGAATCGTACTGCGTGAGCTGCGGCGAATGTGAAGCGGTATGCCCTGTCGCCAATATCCGTCTTGTCGAAGGAAAACCAAAGTGGCGGCATCGTTGCGTGGGTTGCATGGCTTGTTATCACCATTGTCCGGTCAACGCCATACAGTTTGGCCGTCATACCAAGGGAAAGGGGCAGTATTATTGGGGACATCAAAACGGTTGATGCTTCGTCCCCTCGAAAGAAACCGTCACCCTGCCTTAATCAGGATTTCATCATCAAAAAAACGTCGTTCTGGACAACGTTATTCTTGACCTGATCAAAAACCAATCTGGAGTCTCCTCGTCATTGGTATGGATTGAATAGAAGAATGATTCTCATTAGAAGATTCCAAATTGATTCCGTGTCAATCCCAAATCAAGTTTGGGACATGGCACGGAAAGACAGTGTTGGGATGATTGTTGGGAAGAGGCGTTTTTCTGTTTGATGAAGCCCTCTAAGAAACTGTTTTTGAATTTTTAGAATACATTTATTAACGTATCCTAATTAGATAAGCAACTTTAGTTTACATATAGGACTTGTGACCATGACTGTATTTTCGAAGGCCTTTATATGAAAGTTGTCATGGTCGTCGTTAGTGGTCGTCAAAAGTTCCGTTTCAATTTACTGCAGTTTAATTTTGAACAGTTCCTTAATGGCAGATGGTTAACAGCAAACGGCAAATGCCGATGAAAAAAGTGAGGAGCGGCTATCGGCGACTATTAATAAAAAAAGTAGGTAAAAATACCTATTTTTGCTAAATATAGAAGATAGAAGTGTTACTTCTTAAAAAAAGCGTATTTTTGCACTGTCAAAAACCAAAAGAAATAAAAGGACTATTCCTGATCCTTCCTAATGCGAATGATAATTAATCATAGTAATTATTAAAGTGTATAGAAACTAATCGAAGTAAAATGAAACCGATGCTACACAGAAAGAGCGGTCTTCTATTGAAGACTTTTGCAGTGGCCTTTTTCTTGGCCTTTTTTGCCCTGCCTTCAAAGGCACAGACCAACGTGTACATGCACACGGGCACGCAAAACGTGCCCTCGGGCAGTACCCTGAACTTCTATGACTCGGGCGGCCCCGCGTCTGTCAATGGCGGCTACTATTGGGAAAAATGGTACGGCCACAACGAGAACACCACCTTGACATTCAAGGATGGCGCCAACAAGATTAAGGTAACCTTCAATGCAGCCCAAGCTTGGGGCGAGCAAGACGGCAACCTCAACAGCCTTGGCAACTGGGCCTTGCGTATCAACGACGACCACCTTTATATCTATGACGGCGAATCCGCCACTACAGATAAGTTGATCGCCGACCTGACCGGAAACATTAAAGACGGGTTCTCCGTCATGGCCGACGGCCCCATCACTTTCAAGTTCGTCTCCAACGGACAATACCGTGAAGAAGGATGGTACGCCACCGTAACCTCATCGCCCAATTTTGAGGTGCAGCCTCCCGTCATCGCGAAAAACGAATGCGCTGATATGGTGAGTTTCTATCCCACCACCTTGGGCTCTGCGATTTCATACAGCATTGACGGCAGCGAGCCCTCCTTGCCTTACACCGCCGGTTCTTCCGTCGCCATCGATTTGGATGTTCCGACCTCCAGCGTGACGGTAAAGGCCAAGGCCGAGCTGAACGGAAACACCAGCGCCACGGCCTCCCTTACCTTCACCCATGCCGACCAACGCCCCACACCGGGTGAGCCCACCATCTCCTTCAACGGCAACATGGTGACCATGACCCCAGCCGCGGTACCCGTCGGACTGAACGAGACCTATTACGTGCGCTACACCACCGACGGTTCGAATCCCACGGCCAACAACGGCACGGTGTATTCCGCCCCTTTCGAGTGGACCACACCCAACACCACCTTCAAGGCCATCTCTCAGGCCACGGCATGCGGAGACATGATTTCCGGCGTTGTGTCGGGCAATTTCGGCAATGTCACCGTGCCCACGCCCGTCATCGCTTTTAACACCAACGGCACGGCCACCATCACCTGTGCTTTGAGCACTGCTACCATTTATTACACCACCGATGGCTCCGATCCCACAACAAGCAGTGATGCTTACAACGGCACACCATTTAACGTAACAGCCGGCACCACGGTGAAAGCTTACGCCGTGTATAACCAAACCGGGTATACGCCTTCTGCCGTGGCCTCCGCCATCTACATCCCCACAGGCGGCAGCGGTACCTACGGCAACACTGTCCTCCTCGACGACCGCGAAGACCATTCGTGGAGCTACTACAGCGATGCCAGCAACCCCATCCGCAGCCTCAACCCCGCCGACGTGAAGATCACTTACTTCGGCAACGGCACCAACACGGTGAGCACCAGCAGCGACTCCAACCCCGGCAACACCTTCACGGCTTCCACCAACAGCAGCGTGAAGGTGGGCATCGCCTCCGGAGAAACCCAGGACCGCTTCGTCTATCTGAAAACCTTGGAACGCGAAAACGGCGATGCCGGCACCGGCAACTGCGCCTACACCACCATCCCCAACCCCTTCCAGGTGAGACCCACCTACGGCGGCGGCGACAGCCGCTGGCGCGGTTTCTACGGATGGCGCGTGAAATCCGTTACGGGCGGCTCCATCCAAGGCCATGCCGTAGGCAGCACCATCAACGCCGAAACCCAAGTAACCTTCATCCCCACTGCCGAATATGGCATGGAAGTGGAACTCGAAGCACTCTGGGCAAGGGCATACGTGGTGGATAGTTATCAATCATCTTGGAATTGGGGTACGCAAGACTATTATACCGTTGGTAATAATAATGTTGGCTATGAACGCAATTTTGTAGTCGTCACCAATACAAACACATGGGACATCGGCAGTTCCGGTGATAATACCATTCGAAATCCCAATAATAGGGCTTTCACCGTAACAGGATATTACCCCAATGGCACAGTAGGCAATACCGGGGCAAGATTTATGTCGGAAGACAACACACTGACCGCCGATACAAAGATTGAAGGCATTAATCTGAATGGCGGAAGCGGCACCCTCACCGCCAACGGCCATGACCTGGTTATCGGGCGCGGGGTGACGGGAACAGTAGATTATGTGAGAGGCATGTCAGGCAATAGTAATTCCAATGTGCAATACATCATTCGTATTGAAAGCGGTACGGTGAACCAATTCTCCATGATCGATAACACGGCCCATACGTATTCCGGCACAGTCTCTGCTTCGACCGTGTTGGGCTGTGACTACGATCGCGCCAAGCATGACAACAATAAATTAAGTGTCGCTCCCAGCAATACCATCTACGGCGGAAACGCTGCACATACATTTAATTCGGTCGGCAACCGCAACAACCTCACCTACGATTGGACGATCAAAAGCGGAAAAGTGCAAGGTGGCATGGCTGTTGGCGACGGTGACGCGGATAAGGCCATCTACATCGGAAATTCCATCAGTTCTAACAATGCGAATAGCGTTCAATATGTGGGCAAACGCCGGCTTACGATGGAAGGCGGTGAAGTGGCAAGCCTGGCCGGTGGCGTGAACTGTTACGGCAGCAATTATCAGCAATATGGTGTCAACGATGGCTCATACACCGTTATGATTCGTATAAAAGGCGGCACGGTGCGCGGTTCCGTTTACGGAGCTGCGGCTTATGCCGGCGCTTCCCATGACAGGAGGTTTGTGTTCACCGGTGGCAGCATCGCCGGCTGGATTGCGGGTGGCTGCAACGGTACACGAACCACAGGCGGCGAGTTGTACGGCAACACTTATATTTATTTCGGCGGCAACGCCCGATGCAATAGCAATGGCAACGAGGCCTTAATCAATTCCTCACGGGGAGGCAACATTTTCGGTGCAGGCAGCGGCATTGAAGGGGGTACCACCGTAGGCCGGGTTGATAACTCTACTGTGGTCATCGCCGATAACGCCTTTGTGGAACGCAACGTGTACGGAGGCGGCAACTACGGTTATGTTCGCCAGGGTGCGGGAAACAAGGCCGACCTCTTTGTGTTGGGCGGCACGGTCAACGGCAACGTGTTTGGCGGTGCCAACCAACAGGAGGGTCAGATCGTGAACCTCACCATGAAGAACGGCACCGTGCAGGGCAACCTGTATGGCGGCAGCAACATCACCGGAACAGTGAACGGTTTGGCCACGGTCAGTATAAGCGGCGGCACGGTCGCCAACGTGTTCGGCGGCGGCTATGGCGCTCAAACCAACATGGCGGCCGGCACAGCCGTGAACGTGAGCGGCGGCACCGTTAATAACAATGTGTATGGCGGCGGCGATTTGGGTACCGTCAGCGGCAACACCGCGGTCAGTGTCAGCGGCGGCACGATGAAAGACGTGTACGGTGCGGGCAAGGGCACTGCCGGTGCCACAGGCGCCAGCGCCAACGTCAGCGGCAGCATTACGGTCAGCATCAGCGGCAGCATCACGGACAACGTGTATGGCGGCGGCGAAAACGGCACGGTGGCCTATAACGTCAACGGCAACAACAACGCGAACTACAAAACGACCGTCGGCGTGAGCGGCGGCGAGGTGAAAGGCAATGTCTTCGGCGGCGGCAAGCTGGGCACTACCCAGTGCTCCACTACCGTCAACGTGGAAGGCGGCGCCATACGCGGCAACGTCTTCGGCGGTGCCTTCGGCGAACAGCAAAAGGTGTTCGTCACCGGCCTGCGAACGGTCAACATATTGGGCGGCCACGTCTACGGCAACGTGTACGGCGGCTCGCGCAACGCCAACGACGGCAACAACACCAACCTCAGCAACAACGCCTTCGGCGGAAGCAACGAAACGGCAACCGTCTGCGTGACCAACATCAGCGGCGGACTGATAGACCAGAACGTATATGCCGCAGGCTATTACGGCAACACTTTCGGCTCGGTATATGCCTTCATCGGCAAGAACGCCATCGAAAACGCACCCCACAAGGTGCCTACCGCAGGTGTTACCTACGTGGAGCGCACCCTCAATATCACGGCCACCGTTTGGGCGGGCAGCGACTGGGGCACGTTCATGGGCGCTTTCGGCGATCCCACCGTCTCGGGCAACTCCAACATCTATGTGGACGGCAGCGGCTATGAGACCCAGTCGAAGGTAGCGACCAGCGCCCGCTACATGAATATCGGCGGCAGCATCATCGGCAGCGGCACATCCTGTGACGCCGGTAAGGGAGAGCGTACCATCATCGTGCGCGAATACGGCCACAACAACGCTTCCCCCGGCACCGACCCCTATTCCGAGGCCACACGCACACTGTATTCCATACAACGCCCCAAACTGCTCATCCTCGACAAGGCCCATATCAACTTCACCGGCCTTGGCAAAGTGAACTCCCTGATCACCACAGAGAAATATGCCATCTACGAGGTCAGCGAGGACTTCCGTTTCGTCAATGGCAGCAGTATGTTCCTCAACGCGCCTGTTTCACAGATCATGACCTTCAAGAGCATGAGCTGCGGCAATGTGTATACCGCCGCACCCGACGACTACACCCCTGTAGCTCCCGCCGATCTTGCCACTTGCGACAACGAGATCCGTGTGAATGGCGGCAACTACATCGAGGTAAAATACGACAACCTGTATCGCGAGCTGAGCGGCTACACCTTCATGATGGCGGCCAATGCCGGCAGCGACAACACCTGCGCCTACGCCCGTCCGAAGCAGTGTTCCGTCACGCCCATCCCCAATGCCCTCGACAATCCTGCTGACGGCGGCTTCGTCAGCCACGACGCTGGGCAGAACACCTTCGACCTTAACGGCAATGCCGGCAGCGTGCAGATGCCTTACGAGAACCATACCGTCAACCGCAATGGCGAACAGTACTTCCGCATCTGGCGTGCGGGCGGCATCGAGAGCTACCGAGAAGGCGTGTTCAACGCCCATGCCAGCGGCACCAACACGTTCAAGACCGTTGATGTTACCGTCACCCTGCCCGCTTTCCACAGCAACGCCGTCGGCAGCAGCTACTATCGCTTCGAAACCATTGGCGACGGCAGCAGCACCAGCATCAACTACGGCGATGACGTACTGGCCTTCAACGCGGCCAGTGCCACAGACGGAACGGGCAACAGTTGGATGTATTATGATGAAACTAACCAACAGCAAGTAAGCGGACAGGCGCAGGACGAAACCCATGTGCAAACTGGAATCGCCCAAATCTTGGCGAATCCCGATGTCAACTTCGGTCTTGTGGTGCTGCCCGGAGGACCGTGTATGACAGGCGGTCCCTATATCGTGTGTAACGAATCGGACCACATGCTTGCCAAGCCGGACACAAAGTTCGTGTGTAACGACAATACGGTGCAGCCCAAAATCACCTTCCGCCTTACCTACAGCGACAACCTCAGTTCCAACATGACCTGGGATCCCATGCGGATCGTGCTGGTGCAATGCGATGCCGCGGGCACCATCACCGACAGGGTAACCATTGCCTTGGCCGTGAACACCTCCAATACCATCGAACAGGAGTTCAACACCAAGGTGTATGCCATTCAGCAGGGCAAGGGAAGCACTACGGAGACCTTCACCGCCAAAGTAACCCTGCCCACGTTCTCCATAGCAAACAGCACCACAACCCCTACTTTCAAAGTGAACAGCGTGAATTTTGTTGCTTCAAATGGCGGTACTCTGGTGCCTTTGGGAAGCTCCTACAGCGCTGATTCTTATGCTTTGGAATTCGGAGCCGGTCTGAACTACGACAATACCGACGGCTGGCATGCCACAGGCACCGGCATGAAAGACACGTATCCGCTTACCCAGACCAGTCCAAGTTCCGTGACATTGGGCAATTGTGACGGACGTTCGGCTTTTGCCATCGACTTCACCCTACGCTACAACGGCAACGTGACAGCCACCACGGAAGAAAAAATCGGCACGTTGACCTTCAATATCGTGTTCGACAACTATCTGAACAATTTGGGCCAAACGGTGAACAACCAACCCTTGACCATCCATGTGGAGGTGTGGCGCCGCGGACAAGGCTCCAAGTTCTATCTGGACGGTGTCAACGGCAGCAATGCCAACTCGGCCAGGCATCCCGACAAGGCGGCCAAGGCGCTGAGCACCATCTTCAACCGCAGCGGCTTCCTTGCCGGTGATGAAATCTATGTCGTCAACGCGGTGACGGCCTCCGGCCAGCTGACCTGGAACGGCCTGCCCTACGACAATGTCACCTTATACCGGTACAACGGCGGTCATCCCCTTTCAGGAGCAGGCGCAGAGATTGTCGGCAATCCCGGCAATGCAGCCTACACCGGCCCATTGGTGAACGTGAACAGCAACATGACCATGAGCGGCATCACTTTGGACGGCTATTACAAGAGCGGAGGAACAGGCACGGTTGCGGCCGCCGCCCCGTTGGCTATCATTTCGGGTGGCGGAACCCTGTACTTGAACAACGGCGTGCTGTTGCAACAAAACAACAATGCGAATGGCAACGGTGGCGCCGTCCTGATTGAAGACGGCGGCACGCTGATGATGAACAAAGATGCCGAAATCAAGGACAACACCGCTTCGGGCGACGGTGCCGGCGTATATATGAACGGCACGCTCATCGTTTCGGACAACGTGAAGATCTTCGACAACAAGAAAGGCAATGCACAAAACAACGTCTTCCTCACCGCTCTCGACAAAACCGTTCAGATCGGAAAGGACGGCAACGCCCAATACGGTCCCTTGGCTGACAATGCCCATATCGGCCTCAGCAAAACCGTCGGCGGCAACGACGGCTATGTGCAGGTGGTGTCCGTGGAACAAACCCCTACTTGGCTTGAAGCCCCTTATGTGAGGCCCAACACCCTGATTGTGCACGATGCCGGCAAGTTCCAACTCGAAAAAGGCGCCAATCCCAACTACCTCTATTGGCTGAACACCTGGGTTACGCTGGTAACGCAAGAACCGAACAGCATTACCGGATACGAAGGATTCAGCCTCGACAACATCAACCATCCTTGGAAATTGGCTTGGGTCATCTCCTTGGTGAACGGCGAAAACGGCCAGACCGCCAATGACCTTTCAGGCCAGACGGTGAACATCACCGCCGACCTCGACATGAACGAGAGCATCTGGGTGCCCATCGGGACAGAAACACACCCATTCAAGGGCACATTCGAAGGCAACGGCCATGTCATCGAAGGCTTGCATAGTTCATTAGTTAGAACGAATATGGGCTTGATCGGTGCTGCTTCGGATGCCGATATCAGCAACCTTGTCGTTAAGGCCGACTTCGACGCCAATGCGAGCGAAATGGGAGTGATTGCAGGTGTGATTTCCGGGGGAACGCTGAGCCATTGCGAGGCGGCAGGCACCCTCAGAGGCGGCAGCCTCACCCGATCGATGGGCGGCATCGCCGGAAGCTCATATGGCGCCATCATCCATTCCGTTTTCTCCGTCGCCACACTTCACGAAGGCAACAACCTAAACCACTGCAATATGGGCGGCCTCGTCGGTACTAACTCTGGAGCCATCTACAACGCCTACAGCCACTCCACCCTGGTCGGAAGCAACAAGAGCAACGGTACATTGGGTGGCTTCGTGGGTCAGAATGATGACAATGGATCCGCAAAGCAAGAAGTGATCATCGAAAACTGTTATGCCTACATCGGTCAGCAGAGCATTCCCGCCTTTGCCGGTGAAAACAACGCCACCATAGCCCACTGCTATGCGGACAAGACACCTTATGTCGGCACTGGCAATAATGCCCCCTCCGGCCACGGCACTTACGGACCCGTTAAGGGACGCAAAGACTTGGGCTATATGTATGACGACAACAAGGTTACCCTTGAATCAGGCACAGGCACTCCCTATGTCGCTGGTCAGATTACGTATGCCAATGGCCGTATCGACAAATGGCCCGGCATGCTCAGCACCCTCAACCAATGGGTGAAGGCCAACCCGAGACAGGTTGAAGGTCTGGCACCTTGGTTCCGCCCCACTTCGTCCGACATCAACGGCGACCTGCCGGTGCTGGGCTTCGCCAAGGACAACTGCCTGGCTACCATTGATGGCAAGTATCTGCAATACAGCTCCAATGTTGGCAGCAACGGCTTGGATGCCTTGCTCACAAACTGCAACGTCAAGACGGATCCATCGCATGTCTTCCTTTACGGCAATGCCACCAAGGTGACTCCAGTGCCCGCTCAACAGGTGAATGTCTTCGTCAACGAAGATGTGGTACTGCTGCAGTCCGATACCGTCACGCAGCCTTTCAAGGCTACCGTGGGTGTCACTTTCGATAACTCTGGCGATGGCACTGCCTCCGATTTCTTCGGCAACGCATTGGCCTACGACTGGCACATGATGTCAAGTCCATTGAGAGATGCTTCCATCGGCACAAGTTACTCCGGCGAAAACATCGGACACGGCAATCCGGCAGACATCAACGGCATGAATGGCGGCTACTTCCCGAACGGAATGCCGACCATCATCAATACCAGCCCCAAGTGGGACTTCTACACCTATTACGAGCCGCAGTACCACTGGATCAACCTCAAGCGTAGCAGCGCCAACCACTGGCACTACGATGAGCCGCACAACAATATTGCCTATACGAATGAAACGGTATTTATTCCCGGCAAGGGTTACATGATGGCTGTTGAAAATGACAGCTACCTGACCAACACCGGCTCACTCATCAACGCCGAGGTGAAAATCACGGTGACCAACCAGTCTGCCATGGCCGACAGTAAGGCTTGCAACTTAGTGGGCAATCCTTACCAGGCTTACCTTGATCTGAATGCTTTCAGTACGGAAAATACCGGCAAATTCGGTGGCATCTACATTTACGATGCCGACCAGAAGACCTATGTGCCTTACACACAAGATGCTTCTGTCAATCCGGCTATTCCTGCACAGCACATCCATGCCCATCAGGCCTTCTTCTTGACCGGTTGCAACGACGGTGCCGAAATCAGCTTCACCAAGGCCATGGCATCGGACAGTAAGGAGGTAAACTCCTACTTCCGAGGCGACAAGGTTAACTATCCTTTGGTAAATCTTTTTGTGGAAAACGAGGCCGGACAGCGCGATTTGGCCGTAGTGGAGTTCAACCGGCCCCAAACAGGTGGCTGCTTGAAACAGACTGCCATCCGCACCTGCGACTTCAGTCTTGCTGCCTACAATGATGTTGAATACGGCATTCTCTTTACTACCGAAGACATGCAACGTGTCCCAGTTCGTTTCAAGACCAGACAAGACGGTGTTTACACCCTGAGATGGAGCACGCACAACGGCACCTTTACCAGCCTGCGTCTTGTGGACAACCTTACAGGAGTCAACTATGACATGTTGGCTAACGGCCACTACACTTTTGAAGCCTCTTCAGAGGATTATGCTTCACGTTTCTACATCACCCATGTCTGCACCGATACCGATGAGAACGAGATCGACAATGCCGGAAGCAACTTCGCCTTCTTCGACGGAAGCGAATGGATTGTCAATGGCAAGGGCCGCCTTGAAATGGTGGACATGACCGGTCATGTGCTCTATGCCAGGCAGCTTAGCGATGAACAGAACCGTTTTGCCCTTAACGGCTACGCCTCTGGCATTTACCTGCTGCGCATCAGCAATAGTAAGAATGTCAAGGTGCAAAAGATCGTTATCAGATGATGATGGAGTCAAGTCATGCTTTTACCGAGCACGCTCGGCAAAAACATGACTTGACAACCGGAATTGTTAGTTTGAGTCAAATGAAATTAAAATACAGAAAGATGAAAAAGAGAATAATAACAGTAGTGGTAGCCTTTTTTATGGCCATGGCTCCAGCGATGTCACAGATATTCATCCTCGAAGATGAAGAAGGGAACGACCATCGTCAGCAGACACCCTCTGACGTTGCCATGATACTCAGTCAGAATGTGGATGATGACCAGTACAAATACGTTCCTGCAGGTGGTGGCGCATTGCTGTTTATCGGCTTTGGCGCAGCGTACGCCATGTTGAAGCGCCGAAAGAATGACAATAAACGCTAAGAGGATGTGAGCATCCGTTTCACGACATCTCCTGATCGCTTCTCGTGCTTTCAGGAGATGCTGTTTTTTCTTCAGTATGCACTCTCTTGCTGTCGTATAATTGTTTTGCGTGATAGAAAAGTCTAAGAAGCTGTTATCAATGGTGTAGAGCTTAATTGATAGTTGAAATTGAGTCAATCTCGTTCATCGTCGAATGTGGAATAGCAGGCTATTCAAACAAGAGGATGGGCGAAAGTGGCCAAAAAGCACATCAAATATGCCGAAAACAAAATGATGGTAACTTCTAATTAATATCGTTGATAAACAGCTTGTTATTCCAATAATTGGGCATAAAAACGCAATTAAGATACGATTTCTGCTATTGTCATTCAAATGAAGAAAATAGCCCCCCCCAAAAAAAAGTTTATTTCATTGTAAATCAAATAAGTATAATTATATTTATGGAAATTTCAAGCTGTGCAGAAGACAACAAGACAAATTTGCAAGCAGCAGGGCAATAAGGGGCTGGCTGTTCGATTCGGAGGAGAACCTCGGCAAGTTGAACAGAATCGGCAATCCCGTTGGACAAGCTTTCACAAGCGGTTGATTTCGAGATGTTCCGTGAAGCATTGGAAAACGGCCTGTATAAGGAGAAAATTACCGATGCCAGAGCCAAACCGTATGCTATGTCTTGATGTTCAAAGTGTTGGTATTGCAGCGCATGTACCACCCGGGCGGGCGACGGTTTGCCGACAGTGCGTATATTGGCAAGGGGGTGAAGCGCGTGCTGAGGAAGCTCAAGATGAAAGACCGTATCATCAAGCGCAACGTGTGGGGAAAGAAAATAAGCAAGCGGCGGGAGACCGTAAGCAAAAAGAATTCGAAGACAAGGGTGCGCGTGTCGAGCATGTCTTCGGCTTCTGCGAGCAGAGCATGGAAGGAATGTACGGCAAAGCCGTCGGCTTCATGCGGAATGCTGTCTTCAATGCACTTGCAAATCTTGTCTATAACATGAGCAGATTCGAGCAAATAATGCGCCTTGGCATGAATTGATATAGATAACACACCAATTACCATAATAATGTAAGAAAAAATGTAAAAAGTGATAGAAGTATGTAGATTTACAATGTCATTATACATGGATTCCGATTAACGGACTTCGCGGAGACTGTAGATACATCACGAAAAAAATAAAAATAGGAGTCACCTGATAAGTAACTGTTCAGCTACAATAAAAATTGACATGGGATTTTTTGACGACCAATAACGACGACCATGACAACTTTCACATAAAGACCTTCGGAAAATACAGTCATGGTCACAAGTCCTATATGTAAACTAAAGTTGCTTATCTAATTAGGATATGTTGATAATTGTGTTCTAAAAATTCAAAAACAACTTTTAAGCTATACGATGCAATCGGGTGGCTATAGAGGAATGATCTTTGTAATTGGTAAAACCCTATTAGTCCAAGACAAACTGCATGGTGCTGCGGCTGCTTTGTTTCACCAAAATGCGTTTTCCTTTCACATATTCGCATTCGACGCTTTCTTTGTAATGGCGTATGGTGAACAATTGCAAATTGGTGTTGTACAATACTTTGAATGTTTTTTTGAGACGATTGACCAAAAGCCGAATCTTGGTTTCGTCACTGTCGAAACAAATCGAGAGGGTGAGGGCGGAAGTCTGAATCATGTTGGCATGGATTTTCAACTCGTTGCATGCACCGAAAACGGTTTGCAGGTGCCATTCATCCATAAACGAGTAGTCGCGAGGGCTGACACTGAGCAAGGTCTGGTTTTCCTTGACAATGTACGATGGAATCTGTTGCTGTTTTATCTTGGCACCGTCAATCAGTGTCGGATCGTGTTCAGGGTGGATGAACGACTGCACTTTCAGCTGTATGCCTTTGTTTTGCAGTGGTTTGATGGTCTTTGGGTGAATGATGGTGGCGCCGTAGAAAGCCAGCTCTATGGCTTCGGAATAGGAGATGTGCGGTATCTTGACCGTTTCGGCAAAACGCTTGGGGTCAGCATTGAGCAGTCCGTCCACATCCTTCCATATAGTGACTTCCTCGGCATCCAAACAGTTGGCGAAGATGGCCGCCGTAAAATCGGAGCCTTCGCGTCCGAGGGTGGTGCTGTGCTTTTCGTCGGTGGTGCTGCCAATGAAGCCTTGTGTGAGACAAACAATGCCGTTGATGTGTTCGGGCAGCAGCCTCTGGATGCGCACGCGCGTCTCGTCCCAGTCGAGATTGGCGGAGCGGAAGTTGGTGTCGGTCATCACATATTTGCGAGCATCCAGCCAACGGGTGGGGATACCGCTTTCGTTGAGATAAGTGGCGATGATGGTGGTCGAAATCAGTTCGCCATAGCACACTGTCTGGTCGTATTGATAGTCGTAATCGCAATCGGTTTCCTGTAGCTTGTCATAAAGCTCTAAAAACAGCGGCGATACTTTTTCCACCACTTGGTCGATGCTTGCCTTATCGAAAAGGTTGACGATGATGTCTTCGTGGAAGCCCACAACCTCTGACAGCGCATTGAAACCAAGTTGTCCGTTGTGTTTGCGGAACTCGGCGAGGACAGCTTCTAACTTGTTGGTGGTCTTGCCCATGGCGGAGACTACAAGAAGAATATCGTCGTTTTTATGTTGTTCGACAATGGCTTTCAAGTTGCGGACAGCATCAGCGTCTTTCACCGAGGCTCCACCGAATTTATAGACCTTACGGATCATGTTGACAGGATTAATGGCGCAAAGGTAATGTTTTTTCATTTTTCGGGGAAAAGTGGCGCACATTCTATGCCCGTAATGGATGACAAAAGGATTTTTTTGCGTTTCATCACAATAAAACTCCAATTAATAGGTTATAATAGCTATGAATAACTAATTTTGTGCGCTTTTGCAAAAAAACAAAAGTAATACTTTGAAATAAGAACTAATTGACACCGAATATGTTAGAAACAGACATTCGCGAACTTAACGAAAAAATTCAGAATGAGAGCCAGTTTGTCGATATGATAAACTTGGAAATGAACAAGGTCATTGTCGGACAGAAACAGATGACAGAACGCTTGCTGATCGGTCTTTTGGCCAACGGACACATTTTATTGGAAGGTGTTCCGGGATTGGCGAAAACATTGGCCATTAAATCGATGGCAAGTGCTATCGACGCCAACTTCTCCCGTATTCAGTTTACCCCCGACCTGTTGCCCGCCGACTTGATTGGCACTTTGATTTACAGCCAGAAGAAGGAGGAGTTTGTGGTGCGTCGTGGCCCTATCTTCGCCAACTTTGTCCTTGCCGACGAAATCAACCGCTCGCCTGCCAAGGTACAGAGCGCTTTGTTGGAAGCCATGCAGGAGCATCAGGTGACCATTGGCGACGAGACTTTCCAACTGCCCGATCCTTTCCTTGTGATGGCCACCCAGAACCCCATTGAGCAGGAAGGTACCTATCCGCTTCCCGAAGCGCAGGTGGACCGTTTCATGCTGAAAGTCGTCATCAACTATCCCAAGAAAGAAGAGGAAAAGCTCATCCTTCGTCAGAACATCAGTAATGCCATCACCACCGTCAATGCTGTCATCAAACCCGAAGACATCATCCGTGCGCGTAGCATCTGCCGTGAGATTTATTTGGATGAGAAAATCGAGAATTATATCACTGACATTGTCTTTGCATCGCGCTATCCTTCCGACTACAAGCTGAAACAGTTTGCCAACATGATCAGCTATGGCGGTTCGCCGCGCGCCTCTATCAACTTGGCTCTTGCCGCCAAGGCCTATGCCTTCATCAAGCGACGCGGCTATGTCATTCCCGAGGATGTGCGTTCCGTGGCACCCGATGTGCTGCGTCACCGTATCGGACTGACCTATGAGGCGGAAGCCGAGAATGTGACAACCGAGGAAATTGTCAATGAAATCCTGAATACGGTCGAGGTGCCGTAAGGATTCGGCCGACACGTTTTTAGGGTGACCCAAGACAAGAGTATCCATGGAAGCAACAGACATTTTCAAGAAAGTCAAGAAAATCGAGATCAAGACACGAGGGCTGTCGAACCATATCTTTTCGGGACAGTACCACAGTGCCTTCAAGGGGCGTGGCATGACTTTCAGCGAGGTGCGCGAATACCAGTATGGCGATGATGTGCGCAGCATCGACTGGAACGTCACGGCACGTTTCAACCACCCCTTTGTCAAGATATTCGAAGAAGAACGCGAAATGACCGTCATGCTGCTCATCGACGTGTCGGGGTCGAACGATTTCGGCTCGCAAGGACAGTCGAAGCGCGATTTGTCGGCAGAGCTGGCCGCCGTGCTGGCCTTTTCGGCGATTCAAAACAACGACAAGGTGGGGGTTGTCTTTTTCAGCAGTAAAATCGAGAAGTTCATCCCGCCTAAAAAAGGCACGTCGCACATCCTGCGTATTATACGCGAGATCGTTGACTTCGAGCCGGAGGAACGTGGCACCGACATCGGAGAAGGTTTGCGTTTCCTGACCCGCGCCATCAAACGCCGCACCACGGCGTTCCTGATTTCCGACTTCATGTCGGACTACGACTTTACCAAGGAGATGAGCATTGCGGCACGCAAACACGACCTCGTCGCCCTTCGTATCACCGACAGGCGTGAGATGGAAATTCCGAAGATCGGCTTGGTGAAATTCCGCGACTCGGAGACGGGAAGGGATAGGTGGGTGGACACTTCCAGCCGTTCCTGGCATGATGCTTATGCCGCCATGATTCGGAAAAAAGCAGCGGGCCTCGATCGGCAGTTTACCACGCATGGCATTGACAATGCATTGATTTACACGTCGGAAGACTATGTTAGACCTATGATGCAACTTTTCAAAATGAGGGAATCCAAACGATGAGAAATGCATTTTTTACTTTATTATCCATCTTTGTCTTTGCCGTTTCGGCTTCGGCACAGCAAGTCGAGGCGCTGGGCAAGGTGGAACGCGATACCGTGGCGGTAGGCAAGCCTTTCACCCTCGATTTGGAGATGAAGGTGCCTTACGGCTACTATGTGGAGTGGAATCCTTTTGCTTCCGATACCCTTTCGGGACGAATCGACATTGTGAAACGCGGCGAGATGGAACGTACAGCCGATGCCGACAGCAATATCATTGTCAGGCAGCGGCTGACCCTCATGACCTTTGACACGGGAGCCGTGCAGGTGCCCGACATCGGTTTGGCGTATGCTCCGTCTGCCGAAAGCCGGATGCGCATGGAAGCGTTTACACAGCCCCTCATGCTTTATGCCACTACGATTAGTGTCGATACTACGCAGGGCAGCAAACCCATTGTGGAGCCTATTGGCGAACCCATTACCATGCGGGAAGTGTTCCCGTGGATATTGGGGCTGCTCTTGCTGGTACTGTTGGTCATCTTGTTCCTTTATCTGCGCAAACGCCGCAAAACGAAATACGATGAGCATGGCAATGTGATTGAAGGTCCTGTCATGCCGCCGTATGAAAAAGCCTTGGATGGACTTGACGACCTGAAACAGCGCAAACTGTGGCAATCCGGCAAGCTGAAGGAATATTTCTCTTTGCTGACCGACATCGCCCGCGAATACATCGAAGGGCAGTTTGGTGTAAATGCCGTTGAGATGACGACGGACGATATTTTACAGGAAATCAAACCGTTGCGTTTCGACACTCAGACCTATTCCAAGCTGAAAGACGCAATGGAGCTGTCCGATTTGGTGAAGTTTGCCAAGTTTAACACCTCGTCGTTGGAGTGCGATGTGGCGATGAACAACATGACCGATTTCGTGAAAGAAAGCTATGCCCATTATCAGGATATGAAAGCCCGTGAAGCGGCAGATGCTGAAAAGAAGGGCCTCCATTCCGCTTCTGAGGAAAGAAAGGAGGATAACGGCCATGTTTGAAAATATTGAATTTGCCCATCCCGCTTGGTTGTGGGGCTTGCTTGTCATCCCCCTGATTATCCTATGGTACGTGTTGCGCCATAAGCGTCAGGAAGCCTCGGTGCAGTTTTCCGACCTTGCCGATTTTGCCGAATTGCCCAAGAGCTGGAAGATATATGGACGACACTTGTTGTTTGTGCTTCAGATGCTTGCCATGGCGTTGCTTATCGTCGCCATTGCACGTCCGCAAAGTTCCGCCACCAACCAGAAGTCGAACATTGAAGGTATCGACATCGTGTTGGCGCAGGATGTTTCGGGCAGTATGTTGGCTCGCGACTTGAAGCCCGACCGTTTGGGGGCTTCCAAGAATGTGGCCTCCGATTTCGTCAAGGGCAGACCGGGCGACCGCATGGGCTTGGTGATTTTCTCCGGAGAAAGTTTCACGCAGGTGCCGCTGACCACCGACCACGGGGTCATGCTCAACATGCTCAAGGAACTGAAAAGCGGCTTGATTGAAGACGGTACCGCCATCGGTGACGGCTTGGCAACTTCAATCAACCGGTTGAAGGACAGCGAAGCCGTGTCGAAGGTCGTCATTCTCTTGACCGACGGTTTGAACAATGCCGGTTCCGTCGATCCGTACACGGCATCCGAAATGGCCAAACTGTTCGGCATCCGTGTCTATACCATCGGCGTAGGCTCCTTGGGAACGGCACCGTTTCCAGTGCAGACACCTTTTGGGGTTCAGTTTCAACAGATGAAAGTCGAAATCGATGAAAAACTGCTGCGCACCATCGCCGATGAAACGGGAGGCAAGTATTTTCGCGCCACCTCGAACAAGAAACTCGACGAAATCTATCAAGAGATCGATAAGTTGGAACGCTCGAAAATCGAGGTGACGGAATTCAGACGTTTGCAGGAGGAGTATTATCCATTGGTGGCCATAGCCCTCGCATTGCTGCTATTAGAGTTCCTGCTGCGTAAAACGGTGTTTAGAACCATAACTGCATAATGCCATGGAAAACGTGTTGCGATTTGAACATCCCGAATATCTCTACGGACTGTTGATCATTCCGTTGCTGATACTCATTTATATTTTAATCCGTGTGCGGCAGAACCGGGACTTCAAGCGTTTCGCCGACTTGTCCATGCGTTCCTATCTCATGCCGATGTATTCCAACGGACGGCGCAATTTCCGTTTCATAGTGCTTCTGCTGTTGGTGGCATCGCTGATTTTGGCCTTGGCCAATCTTCAAAGCGGTTCGAAGATGGAAGAGGTGAAGCGCGAAGGCATCGACCTGTACCTTGCCGTTGACGTGTCCAACTCGATGAACGCCCAGGACATTGTTCCGAGCCGCCTCGATCGCTCGAAGCAGGCCATTAACCGGTTGATCGGCGACCTGAAAGGCGACCGTATCGGGGTCATCGTTTTTGCCGACAAGGCTTTTGTGCAGTTGCCCATCACCACCGACTATCCGGCGGCACGCATGTTCCTTTCCACGGTGAGCACCAAATCGGTGGCATCGCAGGGCACAGCCATAGGCGAGGCGATACGATTAGCCATGAAGTCGTTTGCCGACAATGAAAGCAGCAAAGCCATCGTCATCATTTCCGACGGCGAGGATCACGACAACGAATCGGCGGTGAAAGCTGCCGAGGAGGCTGCCAAGAAAGGTGTCCGTATCTATACCGTAGGCATGGGATTGGCTGATGGCGCACCCATCCCTGAGTTTAACGCTGCCAGACAACAGATCGGCTATAGGAAGGACCGTCAAGGCAATACCATCATCACACGTCTCGACGAGAACATGCTGAAACGTATTGCTACGGCAGGAAACGGACTCTATGTGCGTGCCAGCAACTCCAACGTCGGCCTCGAGCGCATTTATGCCGACATCGACAAGCTGGACAAGTCGGAAATCGATACCAAGGCGTTTACCGACTACGAAGACCAGTTTCAGTGGTTTGTCGGCGCAGCCATATTTTTCCTCCTGTTAGAGGTCTTTGTCTCTTCGGGAAGAAAGGAATGGGAGACACGGTTTAACATTTTTGATCGAAAACAATGAAAATCAATAGAAACATATTGCTTGTGGCGCTTTTGCTTTCGGCACTGTCGCTTTCGGCACAGTCCAATGCAAAGCTGCTGCGTCGTGGCAACCGCCAATACCGTAAGGGCAACTATGAAAAGGCGGAAGCCACCTATCAGCGCATTCTCGCAGAAACGCCCAATCAGGCGAAGGCACAGTTCAATCTGGGTGATGCCTATTATGCCCAGGAGAACTATGACGGCGCTTACAAGGCCTTTCAAAAGGTGCTCGACATGACACCCGATGTCAAACTCAAGTCGGATGCGGTGTACAACATGGGCAATTGTTTGCTGGCGCAGCAAAAGTATTACGATGCCTTTAACATATATAAGGTGTCGTTGCGCTTGAACCCCGACAATGCCGATGCGTTGTATAACCTTGAGTTTTGTCGTGTCCATCTTGTCAAGAGCCGTGTTATCGTTCAATCTGCCATTGCCAATGGCAAGGTGGAGGCGAGCGAAAAAACGGCTTTCAACGGTCAGCAGGTCACCCTCTCGGCAAAAGCCGACCCTGATTTCGCCTTGGCGAACTATGTGGTGACCAAAGCCGATAATCCTGAGGTGAATGTCGAAGTGAAAGGCAATGCTTTTGTCATGCCCAAGTTCGATGTGCTGGTGAGCGCACAGTTCAAGCAGGCTCACCGTATCGATGTGAAGAAGAACATTCCTCATGGCGAGGTGACGGCGGATAAAGCGAAAGCCATTGAAGGGCAAAGTGTCACCTTGCATTCAAAGCCCGAAAAAGGCTATATGGTCGAACGCTACAAGGTGTATCGCACCGGCAAGTTGACCGATACCGTCCCAGTGACCGATACGGTGTTCCAAATGCCCGATTTCGATGTCACGGTGACGGCCACCTTCCGAACAGCCTTGCACGTCAGCGTTCAGCCGGCTGAGTTTGGAAAGATACAGGCTTCCGATACGCTTGCTCTTCCGGGACAAAACATCGCTTTGATAGTAAAGCCCGAAAAAGGCTATCAACTGAATGACGTTCGGGTGGTGAGCCAGCGCGATGCGAATACCTCGGCACCTGTTTCCGATGACAATGTGTTTCAGATGATTGATAGTGATGTGACCGTCAGCGCCACTTTCGGCGAGGCGACGGATTACTATCAGGTGGAAACCGACACGACAATGGAAGGCGGTCGCGTGGCGAGTGATGTTCAGGAAGCCACACGGCGTGAAAGCGTCATGCTGCGCAATACTCCTGCACCGGGCTACAAGTTCAAGGAATATGTCATTACTCAGGTGGGCGACACTTCGGTCAAAGTGAAACCTATGGGCAATTTCTTCACCATGCCCGATTTCGATGTGACGGTGTCTGCCGTATTTGAAAAAAGCGAGGACAATCAGCAGCAACAGCAAGACCAACAGCAGCAAGATCAGCAGAATCAGGATCAGCAGCAAGACCAGCAGCGGGATCAACAGAGTCAGGATCGGCAGCAACAAGACCAACAGTCGCAACAGCAGAACCAGCAGCAATGGCAGCCGCAGGATATTTCTCGCGAAGATGCCCAACGTATGTTGCAGGCCATTGAAAATCAGGAAAGAAAAACTATGGAGAAGGTGAATGAACAGAAAATCAGGACACAGCCGAGAAAACCCTCGGAGAAGGACTGGTGATGCGGGGTGTTGAACTGTTGAATTGAACAACAGAGTAAAAGCAAGCTAATGGCTAACAGCCAATTGCTAAGAGCTGACATTTTGGTATTGTATTTGATGTTTCAGCAGGGTTAAGAATTTTGCTTTTTTAAAAAGACTATTTTTGCAATTGATAATAAAGGACAACTCACATGAAAAAGGTCATACGGTTATTGTTATTATTGATATTGGGTTTTCTGTTTCCGGCATTTGTGTCGGCCCAGGAGCCATCCATTAAGGTGTTGTGTAAGTCGCAAGTAGTTGTCGGTGAGCAGTTTCAAGTAGGGTTTGAGATGAATGCCGAAGGCAAAGACTTCAAGGCGCCTAGCTTTACGGGTTTCACCTTGGTGGGCGGTCCTTTTTCTTCGTCCAGTTCGAGCATACAGATGGTGAACGGGTCGGTGACGCGTTCCGTGAAAAACACCTACACTTATGTGCTGCGTGCTGAGAATGAAGGGAGTTTCAAAATCGGTTCGGCGTCATTTTCGGTGAAAGGAACAACCGTGAGCAGCGATCCTTATGAAGTGAAAGTCGTTGCCGATGACGGCACCAATATTGAAGAGGAACAGCCTGTCAACAGGAACAATAACGATCCGCGCGTGAGTGGAAAGGATTTGTTTTTGCGGGTTGAACCCTCCAAGAAATCCGTTTATTTGGGCGAGCCTTTGGTGCTGACCTACAAAATATATACGCGTGTGCCCGTTTCATCGCTGTCAGTTTCTCGGATGCCTTCTTATGCCGGTTTCTGGATGAAAGATGTTTCCGACGACAATGGCGGTGCGCTGCGGCAGAGCACGGAACGCATGAACGGCAAGGATTATACTGTTGCCGAGTTGCAAAAGGTGGTTATCGTCCCGCAGAAAGCCGGCAAACTGCCTATCGAGACTATGGCGGTGGAATGCGTTGCCCAGCTTCAGTCGCAGAACAACAACCGTCGCAGCAACGACCCTTTCGAGGCTTTCTTTAACGACCCCTTCTTCAACCGCAATGTCATCAATGTGAAAAAGTTGTTGGAGACTTCCGATATTAGTATTGAGGTGAAACCCTTACCTGCGGCAGGACAACCCTCAGAATTTCTTGGTGCGGTGGGCGGCTACAACTTTAGCGCAACGATTGATAAGACCAATTTGAAGACCAACGAGGCTTTCGCCTTGACCCTTACCGTTTCCGGAACGGGTAACATCGAATTGCTTGAAATGCCTACGCCAGTATTTCCTCCTGATTTCGAGGTATATGACCCCAAAATCACCATGGATGTCAAAGCCGGTGCGCAAGGGCTTTCGGGTACCAAGAAGGCCGAGTTTTTGGTCATTCCCCGTCATGCGGGCGATTTCACCATTCCCGCTGTCGAGTTTTCGTTTTTCAACCCGGCCAACAATAGCTACAGCACCCAGCGTTCCGATGCTTACGAAGTGCATGTTGACAAAGGCGCCGCTGGGGAAGGCAACGAAGGTGCCGTATTCTCTTCCAATCAGGAGGACATCAAGTATTTGGGCAGCGATATCCGTCATATTGTCACCGGAGACGCCAAGTTGAAACCCTCGAAAGCCCTGTTCTTCGCTTCGCCGTTGTATTTCATACTGCTGATTGTCCTGCTGCTGTTGTTCTTTGTGGCACTTGTGACGGTCAAGAAACGCGCCAAATACAAGGAAAACGTCACCTTGGTGCGTAACCGACAAGCGACAAAAGTGGCGAAAGGTCGTCTGAAAAATGCTTATAACTATTTAAAAACCAAAGATCAGGATCGTTTCTATGTGGAAGTGTCGCAGGCCTTGTGGGGCTATATCTCCGACAAGTTGGGCATTGAGCGGTCGGTGCTTTCCATCGATACGGTGCGCGAAGCCTTGGCGGAAAAAGGTGTTCCCGAAGATCTGAATACGCAGTTCACCGATACGCTCAACAGCTGTGAGTTTGCCCGCTTTGCTCCGGGTGACGCCGGTAAGAAAATGGATGATCTGTACCAGCAAGGCTTCGATGTGATTACCAAATCCGAAAAGGTGTTGAAGTGATGGCAGAGAGTTGTGTTGAGAGTGCATAATGGATATGTTTGATTTGATAAATTATTGAATATGAGACCAAAACAGATAATATTAATAGGGCTTGCCTGCTTGCTGTCATTCACCGGCATGGCGCAGACCGAAAACGATGCATGGTTCGAGCAGGGGAATGCCGCTTATAATGATGGCAACTACGCTTCGGCGATTGAGTTGTACAACAAGGTGTTGTCGTCCGATTTCGTGTCAAGCCCTTTGTTGTTCAACTTGGGGAATGCCTATTACAAGATGAAGGACTATCCCCATGCCATTTTGAACTATGAGAAGGCTCTCAAGTTGGATCCGAGGAACGATGATGCCCGAACCAATCTTGAAATTGCCAATCTGGCTATCGCAGACCGAATCGACCCCATTCCGCAGCCATTCTATGCAAAGTGGTGGAGCGGTTTGAAGAACAGTTTTGCCTCCGATACTTGGGCCGTGCTTTCTATAGTGCTCTTTGCCTTGATCCTGTTCTCGATTTTCCTGTTTATTGTGTCTCGTCGCACATCGATCCGAAAGACGGGTTTCTTTGTCGGATGGATTGCCTTTGTGCTTTTGGCTGTGTCATGGGTCGTTTCGTTGCAAAAACGAAGTGATGCGATGCGTCTTGATGATGCCATTGTGACCACGCCCACCGTGACCGTAAAAAGCTCGCCCAATGCTACGAGTGTCGATCTCTTTGTGCTTCACGAAGGTGCCAAGCTGAAAGTGCTGGGTGATTCGGAGGGCTGGCATAAGGTGAAAATCGCCAACGGCAGCGTGGGCTGGCTGCCTGCCGATGTTATGGAGTTGTTTTAGCTCTGTATCCCCTTGTTTGTCGTTAGGTAATACGGTTTTGTTACCGCGCGATTGTATCGCGTGGTGGTGAATGTTCCATTTTTCTTTGCGTTGCGAGGCAAAGGTGCCGAAGACTTATCTCTGTTAGTCCGTTACATCCATTTTTTCTCTCCGCAGTAACAGAAGTCTTTACTAATTATAGGGGAGTTCTATAAATTAAACCATTAGAATTTAATTAGTTATATCAATAATTCTTCGTATTTTTGCAGTATTAACAGAAAAGCGTATCACGTATGAAATACCGTAAGGATCAAGATGTTGGACTATTTGACAAGGAGAACACTCTTCAAGAACTGCTCGAAAACGGGAATCCGCTTCCCGAATTGAAGGAAATCATAGACTTTGAGCGGTTCCGCGACATCCTTGAACCCGTGTTTGAGAACACGGGAAGGAGGAGCAACGCTGGCCGCAAGCCAATCGATCCTGTGTTCATGTTCAAGGTGCTGTTCCTACAGAGACTTTACGGGATGAGCGATGCACAGATAGAATACCATATCAAGGACAGGACGAGTTTTCGGGACTTCCTCGGCATCCAGAGTGTGGACGATGTGCCCGACGAGAAGACCGTGTGGAAGTACAAGGATGCGCTGGCTCAGAACGGCACGTATGATTCACTGTTCAAGAGATTCAACGAGTACCTTGACAGCATTGGGCTGATAGTGAACGAGGGGAAGATAGTCGACGCGAGCTTTGTCATTGCCCCACGGCAGCGCAACACGAGGGAGGAAAACAAGAAGATAAAGGAGGGCAGGGGCGACGAGTTGTGGAACGACAATCCCCACAAGAAGCGCCATAAAGACATAGACGCTCGATGGGTGAAGAAACGCGGCGAGCGGTTCTATGGGTACAAGGACAACGTGGAGATATGCAGCAAGACCAAGCTTATCCGCAACTACACGGTGTGTTCCGCCAGCCGTCACGACTCCAAGGAGACGGAGCATGTGCTGATGGAGCCGCCAAGGGGAGCCCACGGGGAACCTGCGTGGCTTGACGCTGGTTATGCCGGAATGGAAGATGTCGTGAGGGCGAAACACATGACACCGATGATCTGCGAGAAAGGCAGGAGAGGACATCCTTTGACGGATGAGCAGAAGGAAAGCAACCGGCAGAAGTCGAAAGTGCGGAGCCGTGTGGAGCACGTCTTCGGTTTCATGGAGCAGACGATGGGCGGACTAATCTTTCGAGGGGTCGGAATAATAAGGGCAAAAGCCAACATTGCGTTGACAAACCTCGTCTACAATATGTGCCGACTGGTGCAACTCAAGAAATACCAACCTAATTTAATTGCGATACAATAAACCGAATATCAAACAATTACCCCCACCCCACCGTCAAAAATGTAGCAAATAATTTATTGTCAAATGATAAAACAGTCGTATCTTTGCACCTGTAAACCAAATGTTAAACAGCGGTTGTCCGGCAGATTAATGGGTTCTGTCTGTTTTGATGACCAAAAAGTGAATAAATAGAACCCACCTATATAGTGAAGCTAGTGATAAAATAGTTTTTTGTATTTTTGACCAGTCGATTTTGAAAGAAATGCAGCCATGAGTCGTAACTATAAATTTTATAATCCGTCGGGTGTGTATTTTGTAAGTTTTGCTGTTATTGAATGGATCAATGTGTTTATTAGAAAAGAGTATAAGGATATTCTGGTTGAGAGCTTGCGTTATTGTCAACAGGAAAAGGGGATGGAGATTTATGCTTGGTGTATCATGCCCACTCATGTTCATTTGATTTTCCGGAGTGCTAAAGATGAAAAGCCGGAATTGTTGTTGGCTAGTTTCAAGCGTTTTACAAGTAAAGCAATAGTTGCAGCAATAAAAGAAAATCCATCCGAGGTACGTAGAGATTGGCTGTTGCAAAGATTTGAGGAAGCTGGCCGAAAGAGTTCCAACGTCAATCGCTATCAATTTTGGCAACATGACAATCGACCGATTGAACTATGGAGTAACGCTGTGATCAATGAAAAACTAAATTATATTCATTACAATCCTGTAGAAGGAGGTTTGGCGATGAAGCCGGAACAATATATTTATAGCAGCGCTATTAGCTATTCTGGCAAACAAGGGTTATTGGACGTTGTCCTGATATAGGATTCCGTTGTTTTGCGCCACACGACACAGTCGTGCGGCAGCGCTGTCTGTTGAAAGTGTTGGGTGATTCGGAGGGCTGGCATCATAAGGTGAAAATCGCCAATGGCAGTGTGGGTTGGCTGCCTGCCGATGCTATGGAGTTGTTTTAGCTCTGCATCCGCGTGTTTGTCGCTTGGTAATACGGTTTCGCTGCCGTGCGATTGTATCGCGTGGTGGTGAATAAGTTCCATTTTTCTCTGCATTGTGCGGCAAAGGTTCGAGTTTTTGTCTTTCCTTCTACGGAAAAAAAGACTGTGCCTTGTACTATATGCCATAGTCGTGCGGCAACGCTGTCTGTTGAAAGTGTTGGGTGATTCGGAGGGCTGGCATCATAAGGTGAAAATCGCCAATGGCAGTGTGGGTTGGCTGCCTGCCGATGCTATGGAGTTGTTTTAGCTCTGCATCCCCTTGTTTGTCGCTTGGTAATACGGTTTCGCTGCCGTGCGATTGTATCGCGTGGTGGTGAATAAGTTCCATTTTTCTTTGCATTGTACGGCAAAGGTTCGAGTTTTTGTCTTTCCTTCTACGGAAAAAAAGACTGTGCTTTGTACTACACGCCACAGTCGTACGGCAGCGTTGCTGAAAGTGCCAGACGATTTTGAGGGCTGGCAAGTGCGAGATTGAGTCCGAATATCGAAAGCAATGCAGCGCAAGGGTGCTTCTGAGACGCCGCCGTCTAAAATCATACTTTCCTCATTTATAGAGTAAAACGAATTATTTTTTCAAAAAAAATGTTTTTTTTGAAAAAAAGTAGGAATCATCTTAGAGTTTATTCTATATTTGCAAGCTATTAGATATGCTAAAATCTTATCAACTGATTGTTTAACAAAATGATATTCATCTAAATTACGTGATATGAAAAAGAGATTTTTACCATTCAGTTTACTCTTAGTAATCATGATCTTAGGCCAGTCGATGTTGGTTGCTGGCAATGGCGGACACTATGTCCCGCGTGAAAAGGGAGCAGCTTCGGCTGAAGCATTCATGAGCGCGATCCGCGCCAATCAGCAAACAGGATTGATCGACCCAGCACTGATGCTCAAGGCGGCTAAGGCTTCCAACGCGGCAACAAGAGAGGATGATCTCTATTGGCTGAGCATGGGCCCTGGTAACTTTGGTGGCGTGACCACTTCTGTTATTTACGACAATCGCAATACCAATGTGATTTACATCGGATCGATGGGCGGTGGTGTGTTTAAGAGCAATAACCAAGGAACAACTTGGCATTTGGTTGACGGCAGCCCGCTTATGGTCAGTTGCATGGTACAGGCAGCAAATGGAACCATTTATGTTGGAACAGGCGATGGTGATCAGGCTGTCAAATATAATGGTTTGAGCCCACTTTCTTATGACAATAGTTTCATCGGTTCAGGTGTCTATACCATTGTCAATGATGTGGTTGCTCCTTTGGAATCCACCATGCCTTCATCATTGAATGGGGTAACTGAATGGAGCTTTATCAACGATTTGGCTATTGTTGGCAACACGCTTATTGCGGCCACGGAATCCGGCTTGAAATATAGCGTTGACAACGGTGCCGCATGGGCTCTGGCTACTGATAAAGATGGCGCTCAGCTGAATGGCAATGCCACTCAGGTGAAAGTAGGTCCTACCGGTCTTGTCATTGCCGCTGTTGAAGGCAATGTTTATATAGGTGCCGAATTGTCAGCCTTAGAATGCCATTCCGCTGCTACGGCGGTGTCGGAGAATGGCGTTTTCACCGTTCTTGAAACCGCCAAAGGCATGCTTGATGTTGCTGCTGCTCCATCCAACGAGAACGTGCTGTACGCATCCTGTGTTGGAACGAATGGAAAACACACTGGAGTTTATGTCTCCAATGACAAAGGTGCTACTTGGGAAGTTACACTGCCCGCAAATTCATCGAAAGATATTTATGGCAGTATGGGCCTGTATAACCATGGTCTTGTTGTTTCACCTGTCAATCCTCATTTGGTTTACGTCTTAGGTTTAAACATGTGGGAACTTAAAAAGCCATCGCTGCCCGGTTATTATATTGCTACCCTCAAATCCACACACAAAGGCATGCAGAGTATGACGTTCAATCCGAAGAATAGCTCTGATTTCTTTATCGGCACCAATGAAGGTGTGTTTAAGTTTAAGGGAATTGAAATGGATATTTATCAGTTCTTAGATTGCAATAGAAATTATGTCGCCAGCAAATTCTTGTCGGTTGCTTCTTCGGGTATGACAACCCGTGTGATGGGCGGCGCTTTGGATTTTGGTGATATCCTTATCAAAGGAAATCCTTTGGCCAATCATCTTAATGAGGGCACCAACGTTTATCAGGCTTCGGGAGGTCCATGTGCAGTTTCTCTCGTTGATTCGCTTGCTATTTTCGTATCAGCGTCCGGAAAGGATGCAGTGACTCGTTCACAAACAGCTGGATTTGACTTCGATATTTCTAATTTCTCCTTGCCGTCAACCGATGATTTGTTCAAGACCCCCATTCTGTTATGGGAAAGCTTTAACAGTGCATCGAACCCTGCTTCAATATGGTATTTCGGACACAATGACCCTGCCGGTAAAGTGGTGCAGTGCTTCAGTAAGAATAGAGACTATCCTTTTGACTATACACTTCCCGTTGCTGTTGCTGAAGGCGATTCTATCCAGATTCACGATCCTATCGCTTCAAATTTGTTCATTGCAACAAACAATGCGCTGTACATGACCCGCGATGCCATTCGGTTTGATAAGGCTTGTGCGTGGTGGAAGCTGTCAGATTCCCAGCATGGTTTTAAAGGCACTCCCTATTGCTTGGCCATTTCTCCTGATGGTGATCACGTGTTTGCCGGCATGACCGATGGCAAGTTCTATCGTGTCTCCAATATCAATGCCGCTATTGACAGTGCCAGCACCATCCTCAGCGATTCGAACTGCGTTCTTACCACAACGGTCATCACCTTGCCTGTTGAAGGACAGTGCATTACTTCTGTAGCTGTGGATCCACGCAATGCCAATAATGTGATTGTGACATTAGGTAACTATGGTAACAATATCTACGTGCTTTATTCTACCGACGCTTTGAGCGATGTTCCGACATTTACCTCAAAACAAGCCAATTTGCCGCTGATGCCGGTTTATTCTTCAGTTATCGAACTGACCAATGGCAATGTCATCCTTGGTACCGAACATGGCATTTTTATGGCCACCGACATTGCCAACCCGAACTGGATGGCTCAAAGAAGCCAAATGGGTGATGTTCCTGTTATGGATCTGAAACAGCAAATCGTCTATCACCCTGATCAAAAGGTCATGTTTGTTGATGCCAGCACCCATGACACCACCTATCGTCACCGTGCTGGTGTGAAAAACCAAGGTGTCATTTATGCTGCCACTTATGGCAGAGGTCTCTTCCGTTGCGAAAACTATGTGACGCATTCCGGCGAAGGCGTTGACGAACCCGCTGTGACCACTACGCAGCTCAACCTGTATCCCAACCCGGCTCATAACCAAGCCAAGTTGTCCTTCGAGATGGTCGACAAAGCCAATGTGGCTTACCAGATCTTCGACATGAGCGGACGCATGATGCAAAGTGTCAACCTTGGCACTTATGATGAGGGTGTTTATGAGGTGGACGTGAATGCCAACGAATTGGCTACCGGTGCCTATCTGCTGCGTCTCTCGCAAGGTGCCAAAGTGTCAAGTGTCAAGTTCTTGGTGTATTGATGCAAGGAGAGAACATACCCTAATCAACAAAAAAGGGGGGGGGCAGAACAAGCCCTCCCTTTTTTTGATCGTAACTGTTGCCGCGCGATTGTATCGCGTGGTAACAAACGAATGTTTCTTCCTCAAACATTCTTCAGGGCTATTTTGTAACATTGCCATCTTTTCGCACTTAGCATCTCGTGTCATTTTTTTATGGCGAAGTGTACGTATGCCAAATATTTTATTAACTTTGCACCGTTTTTTAATGTATTGGAAATATGAAATTTGGAAGTATTTGGGAAGTTTTATTTTTACTTTGTTTCGCTGTCAGTTGGCCTATGTCCATTATCAAAGCCTTGAGAACCAAGAATGTATCTGGTAAAAGTCCGGTTTTCATGGTTCTGATTATACTCGGCTATGTGTTCGGCATCATCAACAAGTTGCTCTATTCGATGGACTTTGTGATTTATTTCTATGTCATCAATTTGCTGCTTGTGGCCTTTGATTTGGTGCTTTATTTCTATTATTCGTCCCGAGTCAAATCGGCTTCATGTTTGAATAATAGGGTTTCAAAGTAATATTATTATTCAAAAAACTGATAGACAGTTATTTCAATAAACTTGCGAGAAATATTTCATCTTCCTAAGGGTAAATCTCTTTTTGGGAGTCTTGGTATGGTTATTGCATGTCAAAAAGGTTTTTATGTTGAATATAGGTCTTGGTCATCGGAAATTCTTATACTGTCCGGCTCTGTTTTTCGGAAGCAGGGAGGACAATGCTCGTTTTGCGAGCACCCAACCTTTGGGGAAGCTTCCGTTTCACCTGTATCTGTCACGGCAAAACCTTGCCTATCCCCACTGGTCCGTACGGAATCTTGCATTGAATGCCGTTTTTAACGGGATCAATATTAAGTACTTAATTATTAATTCATTTTTTTAACTAACATCAACACATTATGAAAAGATTTTTTTCTTTAATGGTGGTGTGTTTGCTGGCCTTTATGGGTGTAGCGAACGCACAAACTCTGACCGTGTACGATGGGACGACGACTTCTAGTTACATCCCGGCGTACGGCGGCTACTTTGACGAGTACGCGAAGAGCGAATTCGTCATACCCGCTGGCGAGCTTGCCGCTATGAATGGTAGCGACATCACCAGCATTAAGTTCTACATCGACCACCTTTCTACAGGCGGCACTGGCTGGGGCGGAGCGCACCAGCAGGTGTTCCTGAAGGAGGTGCCGAGCACTACCCTTTCCGCTTTTAGCGGTCTTACTAATGCCACTGTCGTGTTCGATGGCGCACTTCCCGGCCCTGCGGCAGGGGAGATGGAGATTTCTTTCAGCACTCCCTACCACTACAATGGTGGAAACCTGCTGATAGGCCTCTACAACACGCAAAAAGGCGGTTACAAGTTCGCCTATTTCTTAGGCAAAGCACTGACTTCCGGCGTTTCGGGCCGTGGCCACAATCCAGGCTCGCTTGAAGCGGTGCCGTTCAATGCCGACAACTTCCTGCCCAAGACGACCTTTACCTATGGTGAAGCTGGATCGTCTCCGATCACTGTCACTCCCGACCCGGTCCGTCCTTTTGCTTCGGCCGTATATCGCCCGAACGGTCACTGGATGCGTCCCTTCACAGTGAACGTTGCCAACCAAGGCAGTTCTGTGGTCATCAATAGCATCGATGCGCAAGACGACACCGACGGTTACTTTGTCATCGAAGAAATGGAATTTCCTTTCAACCTTGGCAGTAACGAGGATATCGATGTGAACATCACCACGGGTGACTTTGGTTCAAACGACATCGTTGTAAGCAATTTCGTGGTGTCCTACGATGCCCAGCGCGTAGCCAAGATTACGCCGATGATGGTTTATGCTTACAATGCTGTCAGCCCCGACGTTTTCGAACTGCCTCGCGCAGCTTCCACGTTCCCTTATACCGATACCCCTGACTTTGATGAATTATATGATAACTACGTGCTTCCCGGCGACAATGAAGACACCATCAGACCTGATGCCGTTTACAAGCTCGTCATTACAAAGGACATGCTCCTGAACGGATCCGTTGCCAACGGCATGTCCCCGTTGATGGCCATCTACGGCGAGGACTTTGGCGGTCAGCCTGGTCCAAGTGCCGATAACACTTTCAGGGCTTTTGCCGACCGTGCCGAAGTGGTCTTCAGCGAATCCTTCGATTCCAGCACCCTTCCGGTTGGCTGGACCTTTGTCGATGCTGACGGTGACGGGCACAACTGGGAATCCACCATCGGTGTTTACAACACGGCTCCCCACACAGGGGAAGGCGCCCTTTTCAGCCGCTCATGGGGCACTAACAGACCCAACTACGATCCTGACAACTGGGCTATTACGCCTCAGATTACCGTTCCCGCCAACGGCCAGTTGAAGTATTGGATCAGTTCGCAGAAACCTTGGACCAACGAACACTACGGCGTATTCATCTCCACCACGGGAACCGCTCCCGCCGACTTCACCAAGCTGTTTGACGAAACTCTCCCATTAATAAGAGGCAATAGTGGTGCGTTTGAAGGAAAGGGCGAAGACCGTGGCGCTCCCGCGCCTTACCAGGAAAAGACCATCAACCTTGCAAGTTACGCAGGACAGGATGTGTACATCGCTTTCCGTCACTACGAAAGCACAGGTATCTTCCGCTTGTATCTCGACGACGTGTCGGTTTCAGGCACCCCAGGTGGCACTATCGTTGCCAACGATTTCTTGCAAGACATCGTTCTTGTTCCCGGTACCTACTATGTCGTGGCCGCCGCTGCTTCAGAGTTTACGGTGAACCTGAATGCCGAAGATCTTCCCTGCCCGGCACTGGCAACCAACATATATCCTGCCGACAACACCGACAGCTTGGCACCCGCCAGCGTCACCCTGAAGTGGAAGCTCGACCCTTACGCCACCGAATACTGCCTGCTCTTTGGCAGCACCTATTACTGCGAAGACACACTGGTGAATTGGACGAGAGACCTAGCTGAGAGCTACACGGTCACCGACCTTTACAACAACACGAACTACTTCTGGCGCGTCTGTCAGCGCAACAACGGTTGCCCCGATGGTGTGAACGGGACGGTATGGGGTTTCACCACACACCTTAATTATCCCACCTACCTTCATGCGACCAACGCCAATGGCTCCCAGATTTACGAGGGCGAAGACCTCAACATCGCTTGGACAGCCATCCAAGACCGCACTTTCCGTCAGTACAACATCTACCAGAATGGCGAGCTGATCGGTCACACCCCGGCAAACACCGCCGAGACGACCTACACCGTCGAAAGTCTCGAATATGACATGGACGGTTATGAGTTCAATGTCACCGCCGTGTATGACGAGGGCGAGTCGGCATTCAGCAATACCCTCATTGTCCAAGTCTCCGGCAAGGGCAGTGTGGACGGATATGTTTATGAGCAAGACAGTACGACAGGTATCGCCAACACTACTGTCACGAAGAGCGGCCAGGACGAATTCGGACGCGACCGCATCTACACCTTCACCACCGACAACTCCGGCCACTATAGCGGCGAGATGCTTGCCGGCACCTATGAAGGCGTTGCCTCGTGCGAAGGCTATCAGAATGTCGAGTACGCTGAAAACCCGTTCGCGATTGTGTACGGCAACCAGACCTCAGGCATTGACTACATCATGGACGAAGTGTTCGCCCCCGTGGCAAACGTCGTGGCTGAGTATTATCCTGACCCACAAAACCCAGGGAGTCCATATGTGAAGGTGTACTGGGGCAGCAGTAGTGGCACCGGCGACGAGTTCAGCGTTGACTTCGAAGACGGCATGCCTGTGGACTGGACGGTGATCGACGCCGACGGCGACGGCAACGTCTGGGAGATGCGTCCCGAAAACTGGCCTGGCGGCGGTTTTTTGGGCCACGGCGGCAGCAATGGCTTCGCCATCTCTCGCTCGTGGATGGGCTATCCTCTCACTCCCGACAACTACTTCGTGTCGCCCCAGGTGACCATTGGCGTAGGTTCTACGCTGAGCTTCTGGGCTTGTGGTCAGGATGCTAGCTATCCTGCCGAACACTTTGGTGTAGCTGTCTCAACGACTGGCAACACTGCTGCTGCCGACTTCACCACCATTCAGGAATGGACGATGACGGCTAAAGGCAACGGTGCCAAGGGTCCTCGTGGCACCAACGCCCAAGGTCAGTGGTATCAGTACAGCGTTGACCTGAACGCCTATGCAGGCCAGCAGGTCTATCTCGCCATCCGCCACTTCGGCTGCAGCGACCAGTTCGTCCTCGACATCGACGACATCCAGCTCACCAACAGCCGATCCGTCAACCGTAGCTTCAGCCACTACCGTGTCTATCGCACTGACTGCTACAATACCGAATATACGCCGGAGAACACAATTCTGCTGACCAGCGACAACCAACTGCAAGACACCATCTACATCGACGTGTCGTGGTCTGACGCTGCTCCCGGTGTTTACAAGTGGGGCGTGAGCCGCGTTTACGAAGGCAACCGTGAAAGCAGAATCAGTTGGGGTGAACCTGCCGGTGTGAGCAACAGCCATGTTGCTAACATCGCTCGTGGCACCTTTGCCGCCAAGAATAACACTACTGCCGGCGAATACAATGGCAACGGCCTTACCAACAGAGACGGCTGGATGTATTATGATGATGGCGTAAATGTTGATGCTATTGGTTTGACAAGCGGCGGATCGTTTTACTGGGGCATCGTATTCCCCAATATGAATGCATACGACGGAAACCTCTTGACTAAGGTTAGCATGTATGACCATGCCGCTCACTCTGGCAGAATCATGATTTACCAAGGTGGCACGGATACTCCCGGAACGCTTGTGTATTCTCAAGATTATACGACAACCGGAACCGAAGCCAATGTAGAGTTTACGCTTGACAATCCTGTCCAGATTAATGGTTCACAGAGCTTGTGGGTGGTGATGAAAAACACCAGCGGACAATATGTGGCAAGCTTTGGTGCCTATTGCGGCGATCCTAAGAGCGCCATGATTTCCTTAGATGGAACTGAATGGTTCGACGTTATTACAGCTACCAGTGGTGCTATTGAAGGTTCTTGGAATCTTCGTGCTTATGT
>JBGYXG010000110.1:0-26891 GCA_041842465.1 Candidatus Limimorpha sp. | reverse complement strand
TCATAATCAATCTATTGCATTGATAAAGAACAGAATTTCATTCTTTCACCCAATCCCCGAAGAAGGCTTTTTATCCCGAAAAAAACTCAACAAGAACCTTCTTGTTCCTGGCTTTTCTCCGATGATTCTTTTTCTTCCGGAAGCGTTGTTTGGGATACGCCTGTTTCTATGATGGTTTTTTTCAAGGCTTCGAGTTCCCAGGCATCGTCCACTGAAAAATCGCCTATGCGCGTGCGGCGCAGGCTTTTGAGGCAGGCACCATTGCCGAGCGCCTTGCCAAAGTCGTTGGCCAGACTACGGATATAGGTTCCCTTGCTGCATCGCACCTCAAAATTGATTTCGGGGAAGCGGTCGGTGCCGATGTTGAAGGCCTCGATAGTGACATCGCGGGCTTTCAGTTCAATTTCCTCATCGGAACGGGCATAGTCGAAAGCTCGTTTGCCTTTGATCTTGATGGCGGAATACTTGGGCGGATATTGCTTGATGTCGCCCACAAATTGCAGCCGCGCCGCTTCCATCTGTTCGGGAGTGATGGCATCGGTGGGGAAAAAACCGTCGGGTTCGCTTTCAAGGTCGAAAGTCGGTGTGGTCTGACCGAGCAGGATGGTGCCGGTATAAGTCTTGGTCTGCATTTGAAAGGTATCGATTTGCCTGGTCATCTTGCCCGTGCAGATGATGAGCAGACCGGTGGCCAAAGGGTCGAGGGTGCCGGCATGACCCACCTTGAGCCTGGCAATGCCATGAAAACGTCTGATGAGTGAACGGATGAAATTCACCACGTCAAACGAAGTCCAGTCCAAGGGCTTGTCGATGAGAAAAACCTCGCCTTCCTTGAAATCGAACATCAGGCAAAAATGATGGCTATTACTCCTACAACAACGCAATAGAGTGCAAACCAGATGAGTTTTCCTTTCTTCACGATGTTGATCATCCATTTGCAGGCTATGCTTCCGGTGATGAAAGCCGCCATGAAGCCAACGATCATGGCCACGGGAGAGATACCGTTCATGGCTGTGGAAAAGCCCTGTTCAAAAACATCTTTCGCATCGAGCAACGCCTCGCCCAGCACGGGGACGATGACCATGAGAAACGAAAACTGCGCCATCTTCTCCTTGCGGTTGCCCAAAAGCAATCCCGTGGCGATGGTGGTTCCCGAACGCGACAAGCCGGGCATCACCGCCAGCGCCTGACCGATACCGATGATAAAGGCATGAAAGCCGGAGATGTTCTCACGCTGACGCGGTTTGGCATAATAGGAAAAAGCGAGCAGCAAAGCCGTCACAAGCAGCATGACGCCCACAATGCGCAATCCCGACCCGAACACTTCCTCCACTTTGTCCTTGAAGAAAAAGCCGACAAGGGCAACGGGTATCATGGAAATAATCAGCTTGATGGCATAGCGTGTGCCTTCGTTCAAACCGTTATAGCTGCGCCACGACTGACGGGCAAACAAATCACGGAAAATCCAGACGATTTCCTTCCACAAGACAACTAGCGTGCTGCACACCGTAGCCACATGCAACACCACGGTGAAGGTCAGACTTTCCTCGCCCGACAAGCCGAAAAAATGAGACAATATGGCCAAATGACCGCTGCTGCTGACCGGAAGAAACTCTGTGAGTCCTTGCAAAATGCCTAACAATAATGCTTGTAACCAGCTCATAATAAAACGCTTGCAATAATTATCCTTTTCAAATCAATAAAATATCCGGACTTATGCAACAGGTTTCCATTGAAAGGAAACGATAACACTCCCGCCGTCATCGGGTGACGGAAAAACAGAAACCTTTGTCAAAGCCATCTTTTGCCCGACTTATTTTTTCGATGGCCGTTTCATAATGGCGACAATCTCTATCACAAAGCCGAGCAACACAAGGATGGGCGCCAATGTAAGGCGCTGAAAATCAAACATCTTGTCATTGAACACATCGGGATCTTTGCTACCGCCACCCACCATCAGGATGAAGCCCAGCGCAATTACGGCAATACCCACAAGGACAAGGATATAGTTGATTTTTCCGAACGGCATCACCGATGGCTCGTTCTCATTGTTCGCTTCATTACGGACTTCCTTTTCTTTCACATTCTGATTTGCCATGATTCAAATTTTCGACAAAAATACAAATATCTTGGGTTTCTGAAGGGTATCGCATGAAAATCATCAATATGTCGGGATTTTCCGTGCAATGTCATACATACAGCTTGTCAAGCCTGACGTTGAGGTATTTCCCTAAAGCCAGCCTCGTGGAGAATGCCGCCAGCAACATGCCGAGGACTATGACACCGGCATAGATGCAGAGCGTCAGGGGCAGATCTTGCACCGTGGCAAGCTCGGGAATGCGTTTTACCAACATGTAAAGCAGCAAGGTCAGCAACAAATCGGCCAGCACCGCTCCGAAAAAGCCTTGCGCCACACCCGATTTCATGAAAGGCCGACGGATAAAACCCTCAGTGGCACCTACCAACTGCATGCTGCGCACCAAAAATCGCTTTGAATAAATGGTGAGCCGTATTGTATTGTGTATCAACGCTATGGCTATCAATATCAAAACCAAACTGACCCCTATCAGAACCCATCCGATACGGCGGATGTTTTGGTTGATCAGATCGACAAGAGATTTCTGGTAATAGATTTCCTTGACGTTTGGATTTTTAAGCAGTTGGCTTTCAATAGCAGTGATGCTGTCGTTGTTGGAGTAGGCGGCATTGAAACGCACATCCAAGGATGGCAGCAATGGGTTTTCCTCGTCGCCGAGCCATTGCAGGAAATCCTCGCCGAGGTCTTCGCTCAAGCGTTGGATGGCTTCGTCCTTGGTGACATATTTTGTGGATTTCACAGCGGGCATGGCATCGAGTTCTTTCTGCAAGCGCAGGATATTAGCTTCCTTGACACCGCTGTTCATCACCACCTCGAAACCGATGTTTTCCTTGATATGGTCGGAGAGTTTGCGTGCATGCAACATCAGCAGGGCAAAAAGACCCAGCAGCAGCAGCACTGCCGTGATGCTCATCAGCGACATGAAATAGGATCCGGCCAAACGGCGGCGATTGGTGCTCTTCTCTGACATCTTAACGGCTTTGAAGCGACAAAGATAGGAGAAATATTCCAATGAACGTAAAGACCGACAAGATAATTCCGCTTTGATCCGCGTGGCATCAGCCGTTTTCTGTCGGTCGATTCAACAATTCAGCAATCGCAAATCCAAAAATGTTAATTCCGAAATCAGCCCAAAAATCCTCTCCTCACCCCTTCACCCTTTTCCCGCTCTCCGCCTCGGCTCCGTTGGAATAGACCTTCCAGACGTACACCCCAGCAGGCCAAGCCACGGCATCAATGGGCGTGACATCGCCGGTGATTGCGCCACGATGCGCCAGCCGACCCGCCTCGTCATAAACCTCCACCTCGGCGTTTTTCAAGGCCGTGCGGATGTTGGGCGTCCTGCCGCCTGGGTTCGGATAGGCAGCAGCCATGGCGAAACCGTGCATATGCGCCTCCTCGATATCAAGGAAATCGGACAAGGTTACTTTGTAAACACAAGGTTCATGCGCCAGTGAAAAATCCTCGCAGCTTACCAAGCAGCCTCCTTCGGGACGGGCAACCAAACTCGTATATAGCAATATTTTCGTAGGATGCCTGTAATAGACTTCTCCTATCTTGTTGAGGTCCTTGTCGAAGCAGGCGACATAAAGGTTACGCGGGATAAAACCCACCTTGTCCATGCCTCCGCAAAAGTAAACCTCTTCGTCAGAACCGAAATCAATGGTATTAATTTGTCCCGCATCATTTCCTTTCTCCGTTGGGATTCCCCAGGCGTAGTTCAACTGGTTGAAAGCGGAATCGTAAACGCTCATGAGGATGTTGTCTTTGATTTCGTGAATACCGTTCCCTCCGGGCCAAGACATGGTGCCAATGGAATAGAAGCATCCGTTGGCGGGATTAATTCGGTAGTAGCCGTATTCCAGCACGAAAGGACAGGAAAGGTTTTCAAGGTTTTGTTTTACGGAAACAACGTTCATTGCGGCATCCAAGGTGTAGCAGTCGTAGGCCAGCCACAACGGTCCGTCCTTCCTGCCCACAACAATGCGGCAGCCCAAGGAATCGGGGGATGGCAGCAGGTTATGCATACCCTGACACAGTTGGGGAAGACCCGTTCTCCAACTAAATTGCCATCGGCATCGATTTTCACGACTTTTGCTTTATAGTCATCTTGCGTGTTTCCCTTAAGTGCATAAGAAATAATGATGGAACTGTCAGCAGTGACAAGAAAATGAAAACCTTTTGACGCAAAATCAAAAATACTATCCAAAGTGAACCATAGGAAACCGTCTTATGACAAATTCAAATCCTCATCTACCATAACCTCAAAAAAACAAGTCGTATCGCCAGAATGCCCCCAGTAAAAGAACCGGTTCTTTTCCGAATCTCTCATCAAATAACCAATTATTGAATTATTTATTGAAGCATTCAATGGAATAGTTTTCAACACAGAGCCGTCGTTCCGCAATTTTTGAAGGTAATTATTTTCACCTTGTCCAAGAATAGCCGTTATTTCAGTATTATTCATGTATATCATACTATGCATCACCGTATCGTCCGACAGTTTCCACTCCAGTAAATCCTGAGCATGAACACTACTGCTACCGATTATTGATGCAATAATAAACATCATGCCTAATGCTTTCTTCATGGTTTGAAAATTTTCCTTCATGGTTAATAGTCAGATTGCTTGTTTATTCGGTACGCTCTGTTTGTACCGTTGCAAAAGTATATCAAAAAAATACCGAAAAAACAACGCCCCAAGCCCAATCCAACTTTTTCTTGAAGTCATAATTGATAATCAGTACATTATATTAAAAATCCATCCATATTTTTCTTGACTTACAAAGCGTATTGACACGGGATATCCCCTTAATTTGCCCCCTCCGTCAGCCGTTTCCTCTCGGTCTTTTGTCTAATTATTCAATTCAACATTTCAACACACCCATCGCCCTACATCCGCTCATCAAAAAATCGGCTCATCTACAAATCAGCTCATCGGCTCATCAACTCATCTTCTCATCAAAAAATCATTCCAAATGTCGTTTGACAAGTTCTTTCAGATCGCCCTCTCCGGTTTTTTTCCTGATATTGGAACGATATTTAGCGATGGTATTTTTCCTTGAAGCCCGTCAGTTGTGCCGTTTCCTTGGCGCGGAAGGAAAAGAAGCCCAGCACACAAAGCTCAAACTCCTGTTCGGTGGGTTCGGGATAAGGCACTTTCATATTGGGAAAAGCTTGGAGTTGGGTGGAAATCCCTTCGGGCTTCCCACCCAACGGGTCTGCAGTTCCTTGTTTTTCCGATAACGGAGCACAAACCACAACAACATCATGACACCGCATACCAACAAAGCCATCCACAAATACAGGCGGTAACGCTTCAGTTGCCGTTCGGCCCGTAGCTTATCGAAATCCAATTGCTTGTCGCATGCTTCTTTCACCTCGGCCACGGCTTTTTGTTCCGCCCCATCCTCACGCTCCGCTTTCAGTGCAAGGTCGGCGTAATAGGCCGTGGTGTCCGTATCGCCCAAGGCCTTGCCGGCATGATACAAGGTGACGAGAATGCTTAGTTCAGGCATATCGTAATCACATGCCAATTGTCCGTAATAGAGACAGAAATCGTATTGTTGCAGACCGAAATAAGCAGTGACAAGGCCGCATTGCAGTTCCCACCGGTAATGCTCCACCAGGTTCCCACCCGCCAAGCCCAACACCTGCAAACCTTTCATACCCTCCTTTACGGCTTGCTGGAGCAGATGCCGACTTTCTTCATCGTTGGAATAGGCTTGCTGTTCATGTCGATACAAGTAATATTGGGCGATGGATTCGTGATAATAGGCGCATTTATTGTTGTCGCCAAGCATTTCGGCGGAACGGAGGCCTTTTTGATAATACATCAGGCAACTGTCGTATTCCTTGATGGAAAGATAGGCGTGCCCTAACATGTAAGTCGATGCGATATGCAGTCTATATTGCTGTTTTTCAAAATAATATCATTCCGATATTTTCAAATGCCCGATGCCTTCCTGAAAATAGCCATTGCCGGTACATGCCATGCCCAGTCGCTGATGGATGGCGAATTTCAGACGGGCGATTTCATGCTGTTCGTCTGTCGATATGAGCGAATAACGGATCAGACACTCGTCCACATGTTGGCATTGTTCAATAGATTGCAAGGTTTTCGGCCGGTTGTCAAGCACAAATTGGTGGGTGCGTTTTTCCGGAGTGACGGCAGAGGTTTTCACCCAATAGGTCATGGCCTCGAAATACTTGTCCTTGCCTCCTGCGAATAGTTTTCAGCCACTTGCAATAACGAGTCGGTTTCGTCATCGTATTGCCGGAAATAGTTGTTCACTTTGGCACGAAGCAGACAACAATGCGCCCGTTCTTTCTTGGAAAGCGATGCAAGGTTCAGGTTTTCAAGGATGTGCAAAGCGCTATCGGGGTTCCTCTGATAAAAACATTCTACCCGATAGAGCACGTCCTCTTCGGAAGACGGCGGCAACTCGTGTCGGGTGCAGGCACACAAGACCGCGAGAATAAGGATTCCTATGATGCGGACGGATTCTATGGGTGCAAAGATAATTTTTTTGTCAGAATATGTGATAAATCCCTATATTTGTGCCTATCAAAATCCAATTTGAATCACCGTGCAAGTACTCAAATCTAACATAAGGACAGACTCTTCGGAGTTCAAGCAGAACGAAAAGAACTTCCTTGCCCTGATGGTGCAATACCGCGAAGCGATGGCCGCCTCCATGAATGGCGGCGATGCGGCTGCCATTGCCAAACATAAGAAGCGCGACAAGTTGCCGGCTCGCGAACGCATCAACCTGCTCATCGACAAAAACACGCCATTTTTAGAGCTGTCGCCCATGGCGGCCTACGGCACCTACAACGACAAGTTCCCTTCGGCCGGTATCGTCACAGGCATCGGCACCATTCAAGGTCATGAAGCCGTCATCGTGGCGAACGACGCCACGGTAAAAGGCGGCACTTACATGCAATACACGGTGAAAAAGCACTTGCGGGCACAGGAAATCGCCATGGAAAACCGATTGCCCTGCGTCTATATGGTCGATAGCGGCGGCGCTTTCCTTCCCGAGCAGGACACGGTCTTCGCCGACCGCGACCATTTCGGCCGGTTCTTCTACAACCAAGCCCGCATGTCGGCCTTAGGCATCCCTCAAATCGCCATCGTCATGGGCATGTGCACCGCTGGCGGCGCCTACGTGCCTGCCATGAGCGACGAGACCATCATTGTGCGCAACCAAGGCACCATCTATCTCGGCGGGCCACCCCTAGTGAAGGCGGCTACGGGCGAAATCGTCACCGCCGAAGAACTGGGCGGTGCCGAGATGCACACTTCCTTATCGGGTGTTGCCGACCATTTGGCCGAAAACGACGCCCATGCCCTGCAAATCTGCCGCAACATCTTCAATTCCATGCAAACGCCCAAACGCCAGCAACTCGACATGCTCAGCCCCGAGCCGCCACTCTACGACCCGGAAGAACTGTACGGCATCGCCCCCATCGATTTCCATAAGATTGTCGATCCGCGCGAAGTCATCATGCGCATCGTCGATGGCAGCCGTTTTCAGGAGTTCAAGGCACGCTACGCCACCACCATAGTGTGTGGCTTCGCGCATGTCTTAGGCTTTCCGGTAGGCATCATTGCCAACTTCGGAGTGCTGTTTTCGGAATCGGCGCTCAAAGCGACACATTTCATCGAGTTGTGCTGCCAGCGCAACGTGCCTTTGGTGTTTCTGCAAAACATCACAGGATTCATGGTGGGCAAGCAGTACGAACAAGGGGGCATCGCCAAGGACGGCGCCAAGATGGTACATGCCGTCGCCAATGCCAACGTGCCCAAGTTTACCGTCATCTTCGGCGGCTCATTCGGCGCCGGAAACTACGGCATGGCGGGACGCGCCTACAGTCCGCGCCTGCTCTTCATGTGGCCCAACGCCAAAATATCGGTCATGGGAGGCGAACAAGCCGCCAACGTGCTCGCCACGGTAAAAGAAGATCAGTACAGATGCCAGGGAAAGGACATCCCTGCCGATGAAATCGCCAAGCTGAAACGGGACATCCTCGCCAAGTTCGACCACGAAGGCTCTGCGTTTTACAGCACGGCACGACTGTGGGACGACGGCATCATCGACCCCGTCAACACACGCAATATCTTAGCCATGGGCATTGCCGCCTCGTTGAACAATCCTTTCCCGATACAACAGTTCGGCGTATTCAGAATGTGATGGAAAAATTAGAGAATAGAAAATGGGAGCTGCTGTCGTCGCGATACATCGTCAAAGAGCCTTGGTGCACGGTTAGGGGCGACCATGTCAGGCTGCCCAACGGCATGGAGATTCCTTCCTTTTACGTGTATGAGTTTTACAATTGGGTGAACGTCATCGCCATTACCAAAGAAGGCGACTTTGTCATGATCAGCCAGTACCGACACGGATTAAGGGAAACACGCTACGAATTGGTGGCGGGATCGTGCGACAAGTCCGACGAAAGTCCTTTGGAAGCAGCACAACGGGAACTCTTGGAGGAAACCGGCTATGGCAACGGTCGCTGGACGCCTTTTCTGACCATGGCACCCAATTCGGCCTGTCAAAACAACTTGGCCTTCACATTCTTGGCAGAAGACATTGAATGTATTGACAATCAACACCTTGAGCCATCGGAAGACATCCGTGTGCATTTGCTTTCGGAAGATGAGGTGTACGAGCTATTGGTGACGGAAGAAATCATCCAAGCCCTCATGTCGGCACCGCTGTGGAAGTATTTCGCCACACGCCGGCCACGACATTAAAATTGAAAATCAAGCCTGCTCAAACTGTTGCAGGAAACGAAGGTCGTTTTCGAAGAACAGCCTCAAGTCGTTGATTTGGTATTTGAGCATGGCAATGCGTTCCACACCCATTCCGAATGCATAACCCGTGTATTTTTCAGGGTCGATGCCACTCGAAATCAAGATATTGGGGTCGCATATACCGCAGCCCAGAATCTCCACCCAACCCGTATGCTTGCAGATGTTGCAGCCCTTACCGCCACAGATGTTGCACGAGATGTCCATTTCCGCCGACGGTTCGGTGAAGGGGAAGTATGAAGGACGGAAGCGGATTTTGGTGTCCGGACCGAAATACTCTTGAACAAAATGATACAGCACCTGTTTCAGGTCGGCAAACGAGACATTCTCGTCAATATAAAGACCTTCGATCTGATGGAAGATACAGTGGGCGCGTGCCGAGATGGCTTCGTTGCGGAAAACACGACCGGGGGCGATAATGCGGATGGGCAACTTGCCTTGCTCCATGACACGCACCTGAATGCTCGAGGTGTGGGTGCGCAGCAGCACATCGGGATTTTTCGTCACGAAAAACGTGTCCTGCATGTCGCGTGCCGGATGGTCGGGAGGGAAATTGAGTGCCGAAAAGACGTGAAAGTCATCCTCCACCTCTGAGCCTTCGGCAATGGTGAAGCCGAGTTGTTCGAAAATCGCGTTGATGTCGCGCCGGACAATCGACAATGGATGGCGTCCGCCGTGCATCGCAGTAGCCGGCATGCTCATGTCAAAAACAGAAGCACCGCCTTGCTGGCTCTCGAATTTCTGAAGCTGCTCATCGACCTTCTGCTGGATGATATTTTTCAACTCGTTGAGCTGCATCCCTATCTCCTTGCGCAGCTCGGGGGCAACCGTCTTGAAGTCGGCAAACAAAGCCGGAACAAGGCCTTTTTTGCTCAAATAAGTGATACGGAAGTTGTCAAGCTCTTCCTTGCTGCTGGCGTTGAAGTCCCTGACTTCATTCAGTATCTTTTCGATTTTTTCTTTCATAGCCAATCTTCCTTACGCTGGAGATCATTTTTCGATTTTGACCGAGGTGATGGTCACAGGTTCAACGGGAACATCCATGTAGCCCGTTTTAACGGCGGCAACCTTGTCCACCACATCAAGACCTTCGGTGACCTCGCCGAAAACGGTGTATTCGCCGTCAAGGAAAGGCGTGCCGCCAATGGTCTTGTACGTCTGGCGCTGTTTAAGCGAATAGGAATGACCCGTGCGTTCTTCCATCATGTCGAGGGTGGCATCGTCATACACCTTGCCCTGCACAATATAGAACTGCGAGCCGCTTGAGGCTTTCTTGGGATTCACATTGTCACCCTGACGGGCAGCGCACAAAGCGCCTTTCTTGTGGAAAAGCTTGCTGTTGAACTCGGCATCTACCTTGTATCCGGGATCCATACGCCCGTCGGCATTCTGTCCGCCTTGTATCATGAACTCCTTGATGACACGGTGGAAAGGCGAGCCGTTGTACCAGCCTTCGTTGGCAATCTTGATGAAATTGTCGCGGTGTTTCGGCGTTTCGTTATACAGCTTGGCCTTGATGGTACCATAATTGGTCGTGATCACCACAATGACTTCCTTTTCTTGTGCTTGACAAGCCAGTCCGGCAAAAACGAGGACGGATGCTAAGATTATTCTCTTCATGATTTCTATTTTTTTGTTCAAAAACGATTGCAAAAGTACTATTTTTTGAAATGCGAGCCTTCCAAGCGCAAATCGCGTTGCCGAACGCAATTCGATTCGGATTTTTTTAGGTTTTCTCAATCACTCTCCAACAATTGAATAAATGATTTCCAAACGCAGCTTTCGCTCTTCCTGCGACTGGGGCCCTGCAATGATCCAACGCTGGGCATTGAACGACGCACCGTTGATACTCAGATAGATGCCGTTGTTGTTACGTTTGCCTGAAATGATGCTTTGGACGTATTTCGTGATGTGGAAGGTGACGTCTTTCGTTTTCTTCGAATAGTTGCCGCCGAAATAGTTGCCGCCTTCAAAATAGTCAGGCAAAAGATAAGTGGATCCATTGTCGTTAATGCCAACCAACACCAATGAGTTCGGTGCTCTGAAATTGGCAGTGTCTTCCGACAGCGATGAGGCTGGCAATATCAGCTTGGCCTGGTTGACCACCACATGCTGGTAGGGTTTCAGGCTATCGGCTCCAAGCCGGGCAATGTCGGGAAACTTCAGGAAGGTTTTCACGCCGCCCATGGATTGCAGATAAAGCGTTTGTCGTCCCAAAGCGGTGTCGCCGTTGACAAACTGCTGCACAAAGGCTTCCGAACCCAAGCTGTAGTCGTGTTCGTAATGGTTGAAATAAGTATCGGCGGAAGTGACATAAAAGTCATAGCGTCTCGGACTGGGCGATTCGGGCGATTCACGGTAATACAACAGCAACTTGGTGAAGGTGTTGTTCGTCATGTTGATATAGCTGATGGCTCCGCCTTCGCTCACCGATTCACAGGTCACATACAGCCCTTTGAAAAATTCCTTGAATTTGTCGGGAGCGGAAAACACCGTGCTGTCGGCACGAATCAGCTTTTCTCCCAAATTGGAAGAAAGCGGGATGCGGATCACCGGACGTTTAACGGTATCATTGACCAAAAGAATGCCCGAAGTCTTGGGATGAGGATGAAACTGATAGCCGCCGGCATGGTCTTCGCCGTATGTGGCAACTGTTGAAGAAGCGTAATAGGTTCCCTTTGCCGACAATGTGTCGCTCAGCTCATAGACATGAACGGTTTGCAATGCTGAAGTGTCGCCATAGTAACCGCTGTAGCATAGTTGAAGCACAACGGAGTCGAGCACCGGATTAGAACCGAAATGCTGTGAAGTGGATGACAGGTGCAGCTGGGTGTAGAAACCGGCATTGGTAACACCGAAAACCGGATCTTTCATGCTTCCCAACAAAGCGTTGAGCAAGGTTTTGGTTCCCAAGGAATCCGCCAAAACCGAATAACTGACGATGTTGACACTGTCGGTGCGATGCAGCGAGATGAAGTTGTCGTCAGGCTGAAGCTCGTTGCCGATGGTTTCGGGTGATTTTTTACAGGAATAGAAAAAAGCGACCAAAAGGCCGATCATTAAGACCATTAGTATTCTTGTGGCTGAATGATTGGATTTCGAATTCATATAATTAGATGTTAATCAGCTTTGTAAGTAAATCTGAGTATGAGTAAGATCTTCTGCTTTAAAACCTTAATTCCTATTGTTTATTGCATTACTTGTCCAAGAAATTGTCATAGAACTTTTCGTATGCTTCGACATATTCGTCGGGCGCATGGTACTCAAGAACGGGTTTGCCGCTGGCACGCAGATGTTCTTCCACTTCGGTATTGATCTTTTCGCTGCCAATGATAATGCCGTCGGAATAATCGATAGCTGCCTTGGTAAGGTTGACATAATCGCCTTCCTTGAAACTTTTCATGTCTTTTGCAGTAATGCCTTGCACCTTCATTTTCTTGTCGAGGCCGGTGCGCAGGGTCTCCTTAAATTCATCGTCGTAAATGGAATAGATGACTTTCGACTCGTTGAAGAGCGGGTTGTCTTTGTAGGCGCGTTTGATATAGGCCGGCATCAGGCACGACATCCACCCGTGGCAATGGATGATGTCGGGCGACCAGTTGAGTTTGCGCACCGTTTCAGCCACGCCGCGGGCGAAAAAGATGATACGGTCGTCGTTTTCCTTGCAGAATTTGCCATCGGCATCATAGACGGTGTATTTCTTGTTCGAAAAATAATCCTCGTTATCAATGAAATAGGTCTGTATCCGGGCCTTTTGAATGGAAGCGACTTTGATGATAAGCGGGTGGTCGGTATTGTTGATGATGAGGTTCATGCCCGACAGGCGAATCACCTCATGCAATTGGTTGCGGCGTTCGTTGATGACGCCGAATTTGGGCATGAAAATTCTGATTTCATTTCCTTTTTCTTGAATGGCTTGGGGCAGGTATCTCCCTACGAGACTCATTTGCGTCTCCGGCAAATAAGGGGTGATCTCCTGATGTACGAATAATACTCTTCTGTTTTCCATGCTTACTTTGCTCTTGTGGGTTAAAAACGCAAAGGTACGGATTTTTTGCGAATTAACGGACAAAACGTCTGATTTTTTCCATCGGAAAAGCGCTGAAAACGAACAAGACAAGAAGAATGTAAAGATTATAAACAACTGAAAATAACACAATTACAAATGAGCAAGACGGACAACATCTTGAAACGACCACGTGGAAACATTGGCAACAACCTCTGTTTTTGTAGTTTTCAAACAGGCCTTCTATCCGATTTCAATAAAAAAATACTTATTTTTGCAAACACCAATTTTGCCATGCAATGCCATACGAACACTTTGAAAATCAGGAGCACGAATGGGAATCGAATCTGAAGGTGAACGAAGGTGTCAACCAACCCATTCAAGTCAACCCCGAAGCGCTGAAACGCCTAAGAGCGAGCCGGATGCAGATCATGCCTGTAGAATGGTATGTGGAAGGCCTCCTCAAGGGTGACCGTATGGTGTTGAGCAAAGCCATCACTTTGGTGGAAAGCGCCCTGCCGCAACACCAGCAACTGGCACAGCAGATCATCGCCGCCTGCCTGCCCTACGCAGGGAAAGCGTTGCGCTTGGGCATCACCGGTGTGCCGGGTGCAGGCAAAAGCACGTTCATCGAAGCCTTGGGCATGCACCTCTGCGTCCAAGGGCAGAAACTCGCCGTCCTTGCCATCGACCCGAGCAGTCAACGGTCGAAAGGCAGCATTTTGGGCGACAAGACACGCATGGAAGAACTGTCGGTACACCCCAATGCCTTTATCCGTCCTTCGGCTTCCGCCGGCACCTTGGGCGGAGTGGCACGCAAGACCCGTGAAACCATTATCCTGTGCGAGGCCGCCGGATACGACACCATCTTTGTTGAGACCGTCGGCGTAGGACAGTCGGAAACCGCCGTCCATTCCATGGTCGATTTCTTCCTGCTCATCCTCATCAGCGGTGCCGGCGACGAGCTGCAAGGCATCAAGCGCGGCATCATGGAAATGGCTGACGGCATCGCTGTGAACAAAGCCGACGGCGACAATGTGATGCGTGCCGAACGCGCCGCGGCGGAATGCTGTAACGCGCTGCACCTATTCCCTCTCTCCGAATCGGGACAACCCACCGAAGTGCTCACCTGCTCCGCTCTCACCAAATTCAATATCGACAAGGTTTGGAACATGGTGGCGAAGCATGTGCAAGCCATTCGAAAAAACGGTTTTCTTGAACGCAAACGCGCCCAGCAAGACGTACAAATGATGATCGACAGCATTGAAGACGCTCTCAAAAACGACTTTTACCGCAACACCCTCATCGCCGACATGATGCAATTGGTGGAAGACGACGTGCGCCAGCAACGCATCAGCGCCTACATCGGTGCACAAAAACTATTGGATGTGTATTTCGACTTGCTGAAAAAAGGCAAGGCATAAACCCCTTCCATTTCCATAAAAGGAAACGTAACGTTTGACAGCTTCACATTGGCTTCTCACTTGAAAAAGTCAGACCGGAAAAGCAAATAGACTATCGCCCGTTCGGACAAAACATGCCCCTATCGTATTATGCGATTGATTGTAAATCAACTTCTTAACAATAAATAAAAAAGCGAAAACTCACCCTTTCGTTGTCGCCTTGTCCTGTACCAACGCCGTTGCTCTGTTCATGGCGGCATGGATATGGTCGCAGATATTGTCTTCGCCCACCAAAGCCGGCACCTTCGACTTGCCCAGGCTCTGGCGCACATCTCGGTTCACACCTGACAAGATGATCTGTATCTTTTCTTTCTCGGCGTTTTTGCACAGGTTTTCAAGGTTGTTCAAGCCCGTAGAGTCGATAAACGGCACCTTGCGCATCCGGATGATACGCACCTTGGGCTTCTCGCCGATTTCGCGCATCAGCTCGTCAAACTTGTTGGCGATGCCGAAGAAGAACGGTCCGTCGATTTCATACACCTCCACGCCTTGGGGAATCTCTAGGATTTCATCCTTCAGGTTGCCGGAATGGGATTCTATTTCTTTCGAAATGTCCAACTGACCCAGCGGATGGGAGATGCCGGAAGTCTCGTTGATGCGTTTCATGAAGGCGAAAACGGACAGCAACAGCCCGATTTCGATGGCGATGGTCAGGTCGAAAATCACCGTCAATAGGAAAGTGACCAACAACACGATCAAAGTCGATCTGGATTGCTTGGCGAGGGCGATGAAGTTCCTCCATTCGCTCATATTGTACGACACGACGACCAGCACGCCCGCCAGACAAGCCATGGGGATGTGGTGGGTCAGGTTGCCGAGAAACAGCAAAATCAGCAGCAACACCACGGCGTGAACCAAGCCTGCTACCGGAGTTCGGCCACCGTTATTGATGTTGGTCATGGTGCGGGCAATGGCTCCCGTAGCCGGAATGCCGCCAAAAAACGGAGTGATGACATTGGCGGCTCCTTGGGCGATCAGCTCCATGTTGGAGTTATGACGCTGCCCGGTAACGCCGTCGGCCACCGTAGCCGACAGCAGGGATTCAATGGCTCCCAACATGGCGATGGTGAACGCCGAAGGGAACAAGGTGCGTATGCTCTCGATACTGAAGCCGATAGGCGCAACCGTAGGCAACTGGGCGTTGATTTCGTAGCGGTCGCCAATGGTCTCAATGCCGGTAAAGCCCCAGTGATGCCGCATCAAATAGGCCAGCACGGTCATCACGATAATGGCAATGAGAGAGCCGGGGATTTTCTTCGACACCTTGGGCGTAAGGAGGATAATCAGCACGCTGACCACCCCTATGACCGTTGACCACAGGTTGATGGAATGGAAATTTTGAGCATACAAGCCTATCTTCTCAATGAAGTTGGAAGGCACATGGTCGAGTTGCAGCCCGAAGAAATCCTTGATCTGCGTGGAGAGGATGGTCAATGCGATGCCGCTCGTAAACCCGACAATGATTGGGAAAGGGATGAACTTGATGACCGATCCGAGTTTCATCAGCCCCATAGCCAAGAGCATCACGCCCGCCATGACGGTGGCGATAGCCAGCCCCTGCACGCCGTATTTTTCGACAATGCCATACACGATCACGATGAAAGCCCCTGTGGGACCTCCGATTTGCACCGAGCTGCCGCCCAGAAACGAAATGATGAAACCCGCGATGATGGCGGTTACCAACCCTTTTTCGGGGGTAACGCCCGATGAGATACCGAAAGCGATGGCCAAAGGCAAGGCCACAATGCCAACAATAAGTCCCGACATGAGGTCGGCCATGAATTTCTGCCGGTTATAGGTCTTGAGCGACTCAAAAAGCGAGGGTCGAAAATCTTGTAAAAAACGAATTTGCATAGAATTGTGTGAAAAAACTTTGCAAAGATACGGCTAAATTCGTTCCGAGCCTAATGTTGCAATAAAGCACCCATTCCTCCGGCGCTGGATTACGGTATCCCATCATCAAATTTTGTCGCAAAAAAGAAGCATAAACACGGTTTTTGTAACAAAACAGGAGAATAAATCATCTAAAGGAAAGGGCTTTATCCTCCTTTCTCCGCTTATTGCTTGAATTGCAATTCCAGCATGATTTCATCCACGAGATAAGCGTCGCTCATGTTGTGCAGATGATACATCTTGCGGTTCAGATAAGTGTAGGTATCGGAAGTGTAAAACAAGCCGAGGGCATGTTCATGGGAGACCCTTAGTGTATCGGCGAGCAGCGAGACCACCCGTGCATACTTCATCTGGAGCAGCGTTCCGTTGATCAAAGGATTGTCAGCCATCGTTTTCCTCCTTTCTAATTTCAACGGCTTCAATAAAATGCAGGAATCGGTCGATGACAGACTGGTTCAATATGCAAATCTGATTGTTGGGTTGTTCGTATTGCAGCCTTTTCAACGCTTCTTCCTTGGCAATCAATGCAGAAAGATAAAGTTCTATGGTATTGAACACCCGGTCGTTGGCCATGCCCCCTTCCACCATGTCGTATTCTTTCCAAAGCATCTCGCCACGGCGGTTGGCCACTACGAAATCAAGCCATGCCCCGTCATATTTTTCAAAACATATTGTTTTAAACCCTGAAACCAAGACCTGATCTTTGTCAAATTCATAGACATTGAGCTTTTGTGTCTTACCTGCATTGATAGGGCGTGATGCCCACGAAACGGCCTGTTCTTTTAAAACGGGAAGGGCTTTCCCTTTTTCATCAAAATACACTTGCAGGCAACTGTCACGGCCAACCAAAATATGATTGCCGAAACAGTCCGTGTAAAGTTCGTCATAATTGCGGCTGAAAACAGTGGAAGCGGTGACATTCCACTCGCCGTCAAGCAGCGTCAGGACGGATTGCTTCCTGTTCTCAAGCACCAGTATCTTGCCATTGGCAAAAGCGATGTCGGCAATGTATGTTGAGCGGCCGCTCCCGTAGAAATCGCGGCTTGCCGAAAACGCCCACCTCCTGAAAGTCGTAGTCCGTTTTGCGCATCACGAAGCTGATGCCGACCGAGTCGTGCTGCAACATGCGCGGTGTCAGGCTGACCACCGTGTCGCGGTAGCCGATGCAGGTGTAGAGCAGATCCACGGGCTTGGTCCTGTCGAACAGCAACAGCTCGTAGCGGCCCTCGGCATCGGAAGAGGTGCCATAGCGTGTGTTGAGCACGCTGATGTTCACGTTTGCAACGCCCACGCTGCCCGCTATCTTCACCTGCCTGTACTGGGCGAAAAACACCATGTGAACCGATAAGACGGACAGGAGTATTACTGCTTTCTTCATGGATTCAGTCTATTTTCGTCCTCAAAAGTAAGAAATGTTATGAAATCCAAAAACAAATGCGGTTGCGGAAGCCTTCTGTTCTGTCCTTCAGAATGCCTGTTTTTCAATTCATTAATCGCAAATAACTTCATCAACATTAGAGACATTATTCTTCTAAAACATGTACCCCAAACTGATAAAGATGAAATTTTTGCTCAGCAAAATGTTTCTGCTCCATGAGACCTTGACGGGTCCCATGAGCGACAGGTAGGCCATGTCAATACCATAGCCGAAAATCCAGTCGCAGTTTTCGGTAAAGGGGACGGGCGAGGCCAAATCACAGGCCAAGCTGAGGGATGGCGTGACGAACAGCTTGTTGTAGGGATTATATTGCACACCCAAATAAAGTGAAGTAATATTGTTCATCGGATAGGCATTGTTGAGCAATCCGGTAAACACAAGCTGATGGTCGGGATCGAGATTGGCTTCGCCGCCCAAGTGGAATTTCTGATTGAGAAACAAATAGCTATCGAAATGGAAATTTTGTTTAAACGGCTTTCCAAAATCGATATTGAGCCCATAAAAAAACCTTCCATGAATTGAGAAACGCTTGGCGATAGGAATGGCAATATGCTCGTAAACAGAAAGTTGCAGAACATCACCCACAATCGGATAAAAGCTGCTATCAGGATGCAACAGGGTGTAAACGGCGGTCATCCCTTCGTTTTTTTTATCAGGTTTCCTTAAGCGATAACGATTCAAGGCGAACAGCTTGCCCTTGACCATGAAGTGATTGCCCCTTGTGGCGAAAAACTTGCTGTTCAGGTTGTCCTGCTGAAATGAAAGCAGGAAAGCCAAGTGGCCATGCCAGTATATGGACTGACTTTTTCGATCTCCTTCCGGCAAATAATCAAACACACTCCGCGGACTCCACAGCCGGTTGAAATTGGCTTCGGCGCCTATCCTCACTTCCTTGGAACGGTCAATGCAATATCCCGCTGACAAAGAGGCGTTCAAATTGCTGTTGTAAAAGTTCACTTCGGCATTGTTGAAAAAATCCGTGATCACCTTTAATGATAAATCATTGCTGTTCTGCACTTTGTAATTGGATTGGCCACCGATCCAAAACCTTCCCTTCCTATCCAAAAAAGTATAATAGCCCAAACGCGCCTTAAAGTGCTCGGAAATATTCACCTTTGCCGACAATCGGGAATGGTCAAACCAGAGGTCGCGGTAGGTGTAGTTGAGAATCATGGATGCTTTTTCCTGCGTGTCGTAATGGAAAGCGGTGTGGAAGGTTCCCTTGGGCTTTCTTTTGATCTTGAAAGTCAAGGTGTTTTGTTGCGAAACCGTATCGTGGAGGTAAGTATAAAACAATTTGTCGTACCGGTTATAGCTCAACAGTTGTTCCGTTTTATGCTGCAAGACCTGCTCGTCGTCAAGGGTTTGGATGTCCTCGCCCAGCACGCCTTTCACAAAGTCGATTTCCGAATCGGGAAGCGGGAAGCTTTTTTCGTCCACGACGTCCACTCTGTCGATATGCACGGAAACCGGGCTTGGTCTTTTTCTTTCATACCGTACGCCTTGAGCTTCCTGCATACGCTTGATTTCGAGCAGTTGGGGCAGCAGTTTGCGGGCTTCCCGTTCGCCGATGGCGACGATTTCGTTGTATTTGAAAAAATCGGAAGTGCCGAATTTTTTCAGCGGGGTGAGGGAATAGTCGATCAGCAAATCCACCTTTCCCTTTTGCCGGTCGATGTCGCGTTTGGACAGCAGGCAAAACGACTGGTTGATCAATCCAAGAGGATTGCTCTCCAACTCCTCCTCACTCTTCATCCATGTTCCCGAATAGCCTCCAATGACATAATCGGCACCCATGTTGCGCACTTCCTCCACAGGAAAATTACGGCCCAATCCGCCGTCAACCAATAGAACCCCGTCGATGATGGCGGGCGAAAACGCCGCTGGTATGGCAAGACTGGCCCTGATGGACAAGGGAAGCGATCCGTTTTTCATCACCACGGCACCGCCGTTCACAATGTCCGACGCCACTAATTCCAAAGGAATCGGCATGTCTTGGAAATCGTTGATGTTCCTGACAGGAAAGGTGTATTTTTGAAGCAACTCGGTCAAATACTGTCCTTCGATCAGAGAGATGGGAAAAGAGGGGATGCCTTTTTTAATGGGAAATTCACCAAAATACTCATCATACTCGTCTTTTTCCCGGATATGAATCCTGTCGTAGGGCTGCTTGTTGCTGATGACACGTCGCCAATCGGCAGTGGTGACTATGGTTTTCAAACTGTCGCCCGACAATCCGGAAGCATACAAACCTCCCAACACGGCTCCCATCGACGTGCCGGTGAGGTAGTCGATATGGATCTGCAAGGAATCGATCATGCGGAGCAAGCCGATATACACCAAACCTTTGGCACCGCCGCCGCTCAACGCCAACCCATATTTCATTGGGGCATCGGCAACGGAAGCAGGATTGGGAACGTGCGTATCTTCTTGATAAACAACGGATGAATCCTTCTTGGAAATGCTGTCAGGAGATAGTATGACGGGCTCTTGGGCCAATAACGAAGAGAAAAAACAAGAAAAAAGAAAAACCATTAATTGCGGGAAATTCCTACTCATTGCAAAAAATTTAGTGGACAAAAATAGATATTTTCTTGTTTTCCGGAATATTTCCGCACAAATGAAACCAACAGGAGCGGTTCAAATCAAAATAGCTACCTTTGTCGCATGGAAAACTTACTCCGCTTATCCATCAAGGCGGCCTTGCAAGCAGGCGAAGCCGTCATGCAGGTTTACAACACTTCTTTTGAAGTGTTTGTCAAAGAAGACCAGTCGCCCGTCACACAAGCCGACCTGAAAGCAAGCGACATCATCAAGCAGACCTTGGCAGAAACAGGGTTACCCTTTGTCAGCGAGGAGGATTTGCCTCCCGACCGTTCATCTTTCAAAAAATACTGGCTCGTTGATCCGCTCGATGGAACCATGGAATTTGTGAAACGCAACGGAGAGTTCACCGTCAACATCGCACTGATTGACGACAAACATCCCGTATTAGGAGTGATTTACGCCCCTGTGACCGACATGCTGTGGTTGGCGGATAAGTCCGGTGCCTACAAAATGGAAAATCCGAAGATAAAACTGTTTCAAAGCGGTTCTTCGGCTTGGAAAGACAAATTACATCCACTTCCTTTTGCGCCGCATCCCCACCCGTTCACCGTTTTGGTAAGCCGCTCCCACCGCACGCAAGAGGTTGACGATTATATCGACAGCAAGCTACGGCCCTCACATCCTGACTTGATCTTCGATAGTTGCGGCAGCAGCCTGAAGTTCGCCCGCCTCGCGGAAGGCACCGCCGATGTTTACGTTTGCTACAGCAAGACCAAGGAATGGGACACGGCAGCCGCAGAAGCCATTTTGCGGGCCGCCGGAGGAAAGGTTTGCCGCATTAGCGATGGGAAACCGTTGGAATACAGTAAAAAGGACTATCCCAATCCGCCGTTTACGGCATGGAGACAAGGATAAAACAAGGGTCAAAGGCTGGCCAATAACCGCTTTGCCGTGATGCGGTCTTGTTGCAATTGTGCTTTCAGTTCGGGCAGACCCTTGAACTTTTCTTCATCGCGGATGCGGTCATAAAAACGCACGGTAAGCTGTTTTCCGTAAAGGTCGCCATCAAAATCGAAGACATTCACCTCGATGATAAAATCACCATCGGCACGGTCGCCGATAGTGGGACGCATACCGGTATTCGCCATGGCATCATAATCCTTGCCGTCGATGTTCACGCGGCAAGCATACACGCCCGCATTATTAATCATTTTGAACTCTTTGGAAATATCGAGGTTGGCGGTTGGAAAACCTATGGTGCGCCCGATTTCATTGCCTCGCACCACCGTTCCGGTAACACTGTAAGTATAACCCAAGAGCTTGTTGGCGACTTTCACATTACCCACTGAAAGCGCATTGCGGATCTTGGTCGAGCTCACGGCAATATCATCAACATCGAGTGCCTCAACACGCACCACCTTGAACTGATACCGCCGGGCGAGGTCTTGAAGCAACTTGAAATCGCCCATGCGGTTTTTCCCGAAATGGTGGTCATAGCCTACCACAATGGCAGCGGGATGCAATCTATTGATGATGAAGTCTTTAATAAACAAATCCGAAGGGGTACGCGAAAACTCCTTGGTAAAAGGAATCACCACGACATTGTCAATGCCCGACTCGGCAATACGGCGCATCTTGTCCTCCTGCGAACAAATGAAACGCAAGTTGACTCTATCGATGTTGAGTACCTGACGGGGATACGGATGAAAGGTGACAACCACCGTCGATCCGCCGACTTCCCGGGCTAAGCGCACCATCTCCCTGAAAATGGCCTGATGACCCAGATGCACACCGTCGAAAGTACCCATGGTGACTACGGCGTTGCGAATATCTTTGACTTCGTTGATATGGTTGAATAATTTCATTGCTTAAAAAAATGTGCGATAAGATAAGTTGCAATCTGCACGGCATTGGTGGCGGCACCTTTGCGAATGTTGTCGCTAACGATCCACAGGTTCAGACCGTTTTCAACACTGAAATCGCGGCGGATACGACCCACAAAAACCTCGTCCTTGTCGTAGGCTTCAATGGCCATGGGATATTGGCAGGAAGAAGGGTCGTCGTACACCACGACACCGGGCATGGTTTGCAGCAGATTTCTGACCATGGATAATTCAAAAGGACGTTCAAACTCAACATTGACGGCTTCGGAATGCCCCCCCATAACGGGAACACGTGCCGCCGTAGCCGTGATGGCGATATGCGGTGCACGCAAAATCTTTCGCGTTTCGTCAATCAGTTTCTGTTCCTCGCTGGTGTAGCCGTCAGCGTTGAAGTCGCCCCCCTGAGGCAGCACGTTATGGTGAATGGGATGCGGATAAGCTGGCTGTTCCACCGTTTCGCCGCGTTCTTCCCGGGCAAGCTGCCTGAGACCTTTCATGCCGCTACCGCTCACACTTTGATAGGTTGAGACAACCAACCGCTTGATTCCGAACGCCTTATGCAACGGATCCAAGGCCATAACCATCTGAATGGTGGAGCAGTTCGGGTTGGCAATAATACGGCTGTCTTGACTTATCACATCGGCATTGATCTCGGGAACCACCAACGGAACCCTTTCGTCCATACGCCAAGCGGAACTGTTGTCGATGACGAAGGTGCCTTTTCCGGCAAAACGAGGCGCATAGGTTTTCGATGCGGCAGCTCCCGCAGAGAAAATCGCAATTTCGGGAGAAGCCGCAATAGCATCCTCCACACTGACGACCTTTAATTTATCTCCCCGAAACAACAAATCCTTTCCGACAGAATGCTCCGAAGCGGCAACGAGTAATTCGTCCGTTTTAACATGCTGCTCTTCAAGTACTTGAAGCATCTTTCCGCCCACCAATCCGGTGGCACCGACAACTGCAATTCTCATGAGATTGTCCTTTTGCTTAACGTTGCGCAAAAATAGAAAAAAAAACGGCAGGTCCGTTGCCATGCCTTTCTTGCTTTTTGAACCTGCGGTGGATGAAAAAACCATTTACATTTTTTTTATTTTTCAAAAAACAATATCTTTGTCTTTTCTAATCCGTCAACGCCATGAAAAAGACCCTCTTATTCCTGCTTCTGTTGCCTTTTTCGCTTTTCGCTCAAGTCAGTGACGATTTTTCGGACGGCGACTTCACCCACAATCCCACTTGGTCAGGAACAGACACAAGCTATACCGTGAATGCCAACTTGCAGCTTCAATTGAATGCCGGTGCGGCTGGCAAGGCCTACTTATCGCTCCCTTTTGCCGATTTTCAGGAAATGGAATGGCGCTTTTGGATGCGCGAAGCCTTCAGCCCGTCGGGAAACAACTACGCCGATGTGTATCTTTGTTCGGATCATGCAGATTTATTGGAAGCTACAAAAGGCTATTTTCTACGGTTCGGTGAAAGTGGCAGCAACGATGCCATTACGCTTTTTCGCAAGGACGACGACGGCGAGCAACGTCTTTGCAGCGGCATGGAGGCAGCCATTGCCACGTCGTTTTCGGTTTTCGTCAAAGTGAACTGCGACGTTGAGGGCAACTGGACATTGCAAACTTGCTACGATGATTCGGGGATTTTTGCTACGGAGGCTCAATGTACGGACAATAGCTATCCGAGGTCGGGATATTTTGGCTTCAAATCGGTTTTCACCGTCAGCAACGCCAAGCGTTTCTATTTCGATGACGTGTACATCGGTATGCCGATTAGCGACACGGACCCGCCCGTATTACAAGATATTGAAGTCGTTGACAGCCAAACACTTGTCATCTCGTTCAACGAAGCCGTTACAGAAGTCAGCGCCTTGAATCCTGTCCATTATTCAGTCAACCAAGGCATCGGTCATCCTACCGAAGCGCTTTTTGACGGTTCGCCTTCGCGGGTTCGCCTTATATTCGGACAAACCTTTGCCAATGCGACGAACTACATGCTTCATGTCGAGAATATCAGCGATTTGGCAGGCAATGTCATGGAAACGGCACAAGCCTCTTTTTCCATCTTTCAGCCAGGTGCCAACGATATTGTCATCAACGAAATCATGGCTGACCCGACACCCGTCGTCGGCTTGCCCGAATGGGAATATGCGGAGCTTTACAACACGACGGATTTCGACATCGACTTGGAAGGCTGGCAGTTTCAAATCGGGAACTCCACAAACACATTTTACGACCGGCACCTTCCGCCACACGGCTTTCTCATCCTTTGCCATGCCAATGCCGTAACGGAATTATCGGATTTCGGTCCTTGCGTTGGCTTCAGCTCTTTTTCCATCAACAACAACGCTTCGTCCATGATGCTGAGCAATCAGCAAGGCGAATCGGTGTCGCAAGTCGCCTTTACGTCGGCGTGGTATCACGATGCCGACAAAGCCAATGGCGGCTGGTCGGTTGAACAAATCGACCCCTTGAATCCCTGCGCCGGTACGCGAAACTGGACGGCTTCCAATGATGCTTCAGGAGGCACTCCGGGGCGTGTAAACTCCGTAGATGCCCCCAACATCACAGCACCCATTATCACCCGAATCTTCCTGTTTTCCGAGCACATCGTACAGCTCTGGTTCGACCAACAGATGGATCCGGCGGCAATAGGAGACCTTCGCCATTACCGCATCGAGGAAAACCATGCCAACCCCGAACAAGTGAACCTGAACACCAACGACCCCACTTTTGTAGAGTTGATTTTTGCGGAAAGTTTCGAGCAAGGACGCATCTACACCCTACACGTGAGCGACGTGACCAACTGCGTGGGGACGGCTATTGAAGACCTTACTACCGTGCAGTTCGGCTTGCCCAACGAAATCACCGGCAGCGAAATCGTTATCAATGAAATTCTGTTCGACCCCATCGCTCCGGGTGTGGATTACATCGAGCTGTACAACATGTCCGACAAAACCTTTGACCTCAGCAAATTACTACTCGGCATGATCAAAGAGAGCTTCCCCAACCCATCCGACACCACGCTGAAAGAAGTAAGTACCGGCAGCCGTCTGTTTCTGCCCCGCAGCTATGTGCTGCTTTCCGCCAATAGTCAAATTGTAGGCGAGCAGTATCACTGTCCCACGGACAATTTCATCGAGATGCCCTCCTTCCCCAACTTTCCCAACAATGGCGCGACCGTCACATTGATAGGCAAAAACGGTGTTGTCATCGACCAAATGCTTTATTCTGAAAAAATGCACTATCCCTTACTCAAAATCACAAAGGGAGTTGCGCTTGAGCGTGTGTCGTTCGAAGCACCGTCCTATCAAACCGACAACTGGCACTCCGCTGCCGAAAGCGCGCATTTTGGAACGCCCGGATACGAAAACTCGATGTGGCAGCAAGCCGAAGCAGACGATGCCTCTGTCAGTATTTCACCTGAGGTATTTTCGCCCGATGGCGACGGGTTCGATGACGATTGCTTCATCAGCTATCATTTTGACGAAATCGGCTATACGATGAACGTATATGTCTTCAACGTAGCCGGAGGCATAGTACGGCACTTGGTCAAAGGCGAATGCGTAGGATCCGAAGGCAGCATGGTTTGGAACGGACTTGACGATATGGGAAACAAAGTCCCAATCGGCATTTATGTCGTCATTACGGAAGTGTTCAACTTGCAAGGACAGGTAAAGCCGTTGAAAAACACTGTTGTGGTGGCTACAAAATAATTCCGTTGAAAATTTTTGCATTGATGCAAAAATTTTCAACGGAAAGAATGTGTTTTCAAAAACGTCTCCCTGTTTTTCAAGGGCAAGTCAGACTGAAACCTTTTATTTGGCCTTGCCTTGGTTGGCAACGGCAGCCATAAGAGCGGCAATCTTTTCTGGGTCGCCAAGGAAGAAATCGCGTTGCAGCTTCAGGTTATCGTCAAACTCGAAGACGTAAGGGATACCTGTGGGGATATTGAAAGCAATGATTTCGTCGTTGCTCATGCCTTTCAGCACCTTTACGATACCGCGCAGACTGTTGCCGTGGGCGACCACCATCACTTGATTGTGCTTTTCAAAGGATTTCAGAATCTCGCCTTCATAGTAAGGCATGACCCTTTCGATGGTATCCGCCAAAGCCTCGGTCAATGGGATTTGCTCATCGGTGAGTTCGGCATAACGAGGATCCATGCGCGGACTTTTCGGGTCGTTCATCTCGAACGCAGGAGGACGCACATCGAAAGCGCGGCGCCAAAGCCTGACCTGCTCGTCGCCATACTTGGCCGCTGTTTCCGCCTTGTTCAGCCCTTGCAGCTTGCCATACGATTTTTCGTTCAGGCGCCAGCTTTTGAAAACAGGCAACCAGTCCATGTCCATGACATCCAACACGTTGTTGAGCGTCTTGATGGCGCGTTTCAGATATGACGTAAAGCAGATTTCGGGTTTGTATCCGTTTTCTTTCAGCACCTTGCCGGCATCTTTGGCTTCTTCAATGCCTTTTTCCGACAAATCGACGTTGGTCCAGCCGGTAAACAAGTTGAGCTTGTTCCATTCGCTTTCGCCGTGACGAATCAAAATAAGTGTTTTCATAGCTATGTAATGTTTGTATTGTCTTTGAATAAGGCGCAAAAATAGCCATTTTTTTGTGGTAATGGCTATGATTTGGTTCCATAGCTGAAAATGAACAGCTTATTTCCATTCATTTTTTGTTTTTAGAATGGGTTCTGTATTTTTTGCCATTATGCCTTTTCGTTCTTTGGAAAACTTTG
>JBGYXG010000109.1:0-2658 GCA_041842465.1 Candidatus Limimorpha sp. | reverse complement strand
CTAGATGGAGAAAGTGGGCGACGAAACGGTGCTGTCGCATATCATCAGAGCCGTCACCGAAGCGCAGGGCAGCAAGGCCCCCGTACAGAAACTGGCCGATAAGATTGCGGCGGTGTTTGTCCCAACCATCCTCGGAATCGCCGTCCTCACCCTTTTGCTTTGGCTCTTGCTCGATCCTGCCGAGGGATTGAGTCATGGCCTGCTGGCTATGGTCACCGTGATGATCATCGCCTGTCCCTGTGCCTTGGGATTGGCTACACCAACCGCCATCATGGTGGGCATAGGCTTGGGAGCCGAAAACGGCATCCTCGTCAAAGATGCCAAGAGCTTGGAAAAGACGAAGGAGATGGACGCCATCGTGCTTGATAAGACCGGCACCCTCACCGAGGGAATGCCCCAAGTGCTGGAATGCCACTGGACGGATGGGTTGGATGACAAGGCGTATTACCAAGGCGTTTTTTCCGCCATGGAGTCGAGGTCGGAACATCCGTTGGCAGCCGCCGTTGTGCGGTATTTCGGGACAGATAATACGGTTGAAGTATCTGATTTTCAAAGTATAACGGGACAAGGATTGACCGCCTTGTGCGATGGAAAGCCTTTTTATATCGGCAACAGTCGGTTGATGGCGGTGCAACGGATTCCTGTTGAGCCGTCTCTGCAAGCCCAAGCCGTCGAGTTGGCCTCACGTGCTGCCACGGTGGTGTATTTCGCCGATGCGGAACGTGTGATAGCCCTTGCGGGCATCAGCGATAAGGTGAAGGAGAGTTCAAGGGTGGCCATCGCCCAATTGCGCGGTGCGGGTATGGAGGTGCATCTGCTAACAGGCGACAATGAAGCCACGGCACGCGCCATTGCGAAAGACTTGAACATGGCTCATTTTCAAGCCGATGTGCTGCCCGAAGAAAAAGCGCATTATGTCAAGGACTTGCAAGCCAAAGGCCGCAAGGTGGCGATGGTGGGCGATGGCATCAACGACAGCGCAGCTTTGGCGCAGGCCGACATCAGCATAGCCATGGGTAATGGCAGCGATATCGCCATCGACGTGGCCGACATGACCATTATCTCGTCCGATATGACCAAGATCATTGCCTCCATGCAGTTGTCGAAGCTGACTGTCAGGACGATACGGCAAAACCTGTTCTGGGCGTTTTTCTACAACCTGATCAGCGTTCCCATCGCTGCCGGTGTGCTGTATCCGATTAACGGTTTTCTGCTGAACCCAATGATCGGCGGTGCCGCCATGGCGTTGAGCAGCGTGACGGTGGTGAGCAACAGCCTGCGCCTGAAACGTAAGCGCCTGTCGCAAGGCTTGTCGGAGGAAGCAGCGATAATAGCCCCTTTGCGCTTATCGGAAGATGCTGACAATGAGAATAATAACAATGTTCAACCCATAATATCACATAGACCAATGAAAAAGTACAAAGTAGAAGGCATGATGTGCCAAAATTGCAGAAAGCATGTGGAAAAAGCCTTGAACGGCATAGAAGGCGTTACTGCCACTGTGAGCTTGGAATCCGCCGAGGCTTGTTTGGAGTTTTCGGACAAGGAACTCAGCGTCGATGAGTTGCAACAAATCCTTACCGAAGAAGCCGGCGACTACAAGATTACGGAGCAATGAAATTGTTGGACAATAGTTTGCGAGAAAATTGTATGAAAACCTTAATTCCGCAGCCCTTTTTTGTGAGAAGATGTATTGTGTGCGTATGATATTGCTGGCTCCTTGTGTTGTTGGTGGATATAAACCTATGGTGTGTCTGCCTTTTGTATGTGTGAAATTTTCGGCATTTTTATTTGGGAGAACAGAGAGATTTGAGTACTTTTGCAATTAGAATTGAGTAAAATTCTCATCACAATTGAGTAAATCCATCATCAGATTTGAGCATGAACTATATTCGCAAACACTATCACACGCTGAAAGCACGCATTTTGGAGCCAAGGAGATTTATGCAAGTATTGGCAGGACCAAGACAAGTAGGAAAATCCACCCTTGTAGGGCAGGTGTTACAGGATGAAACCATCCCATATTCGGTAGAAGTGGCAGATGCCGTAGATCCGAAAGACAGTGATTGGATTCGCCGAGTATGGGAAGGCGCACGAACCACCATGTCGCTCCGTGGAGAGGCTGAACGCCTGCTTGTGATCGATGAAATTCAGAAGATTGACAATTGGAGCGAGGTGGTCAAGAGAGAATGGGACGAGGACACGCGCAAGCATGTCAATCTGAAGGTGGTATTGCTGGGCAGCAGCCGTCTGTTGCTCAAGAGAGGACTTACGGAGTCGTTGGCAGGGCGTTTTGAGCTTATTCGCCTCGGGCATTGGAGCTATCAAGAGATGCACGACGCTTTCGGAGTGACACTCGACGAGTACATCTACTTTGGCGGCTATCCCGGTGCTGCCCACATGATTGGTGACGAAAAGCGTTGGCGCAAGTATATTAAGGATTCGTTGGTGGCTCCCGCCATCGAAAAGGATGTACTGATGACCTCCAACATCTACAAGCCTGCCCTTATGAAACAAGTGTTTGAGTTAGGGTGCGGTTATTCTGCCGAGATACTTTCGCTGACAAAACTGATGGGACAGTTGCAAGATGCCGGCAACGTGACCACGTTGGCTTCGTATTTAGAGATACTCGACCAGTGTGCATTGCTGACGGGATTG
>JBGYXG010000108.1:0-181734 GCA_041842465.1 Candidatus Limimorpha sp. | reverse complement strand
GCTGTATCTTTAGACTATCATTTTCCATTTTGCAATTTCTAAGATGAGTACTGCTTGCAAAGATAGGGCATTCGTTGGAGAAAACGCTAAGAAAGGGAAAGAAACGGAATAAAAGGGAAGAGTTGTCGTTAATTAAATATAAATCTGAGTGGCGAGAAACTATAAAAGTACACCTTTCTCATTGTATTGTTATATAGTACACTTTTAGTACGCGTCGAAAAAGAAAAATCCCTTGTAAATCAACGACTTACAAGGGATTTTTAGTACCCGAGGCCGGGATCGAACCGGCACGGCTTTATCAGCCAAGGGATTTTAAGTCCCTCGTGTCTACCTATTCCACCACTCAGGCGCCTTTTCGGACAGCTTGCCTGCCCTTACACAAAAAATCCCGATATGAATCGGGACATGGTGTGGAGCGGAAAACGAGACTCGAACTCGCGACCCCGACCTTGGCAAGGTCGTGCTCTACCAACTGAGCTATTTCCGCTTTTAAGAACGGTTTGTGAAGTTTTATCAACCACCTCACGTGGAGCGGAAAACGAGACTCGAACTCGCGACCCCGACCTTGGCAAGGTCGTGCTCTACCAACTGAGCTATTTCCGCTTGGGATTTGCGGTGCAAAAGTACTACTTTTTTGTTTCATACAAGTATTTTACACCATTTTTTTTGCCATTTCAAAATTGATATTTACAATATATTCATTATCAATAATATACAAATACAACAAATAGGCATCGCTTTTTCTTATAACCTTGATTTGTGTCGATCTGTCATTACATGTTCCGCTTACAATAACATCATTTTGCAGTTGACAACTACCAATGTCTGTATTGAAGAACCAAATAATCCACGGATCAATGATTCAGCAGTTTCTTGATTTCATTCAGTTTCATCAAGGCTTCCACTGGAGTCAAAGTGTCGATATTGGTATTCAGGATGTCTTCTTTGATTTGCAACAACAAAGGATCATCCAATTGTATGAAACTCAACTGCATACCATCGTTGCTTGAGACTGCCGCCGCCTTTTCCACATCATTGCCCGTATGCGAGCGCTCAAGCATGGTCAGTAAGGTTTCCGCCCGTTCGATGACTTTCTTCGGCATACCCGCCATAGCTGCCACATGAATACCAAAGCTATGCGCACTGCCTCCTTTCTTGAGTTTGCGCAAAAACACCACCTTGTTGCCCACTTCCTTCACCGTCACATGATAGTTCTTGATACGGTCAAACGAAGCCTCCATCTCGTTCAGCTCATGGTAATGGGTGGCAAACAGCACCTTGGCACGACTTGTCGGGTGATTATGCAGGTACTCGGTGATGGCCCATGCAATACTGATGCCGTCGTAAGTGCTCGTGCCGCGTCCGATTTCATCTAACAGCACCAAGCTGCGCGACGACACGTTATTCAGAATACTGGCGGTTTCGTTCATCTCCACCATAAACGTCGATTCGCCCGACGAGATGTTGTCGCTGGCGCCCACACGCGTAAAGACCTTGTCAACCAAACCTATACGTGCAGAAGCAGCAGGCACGTAACAGCCCATCTGCGCCATCAGGACGATTAATGCGGTCTGTCGCAGCAAAGCTGACTTTCCCGACATGTTCGGTCCCGTGATGATGATGATCTGCTGCCGATCGCGATCCAGGTAAACATCGTTGGCGATATAGCTCTCCCCCGCCGACATCATCTGCTCAATAACCGGATGACGCCCTCCCTTGATATCCAGCACATAACCGTCATCAATATCAGGTCGCACATAATTGTATTTCAACGAATGGTCAGAGAAACACACCAAGCAGTCGAGACGTGCAATCAACGAGGCATCCGTCTGAATAGGCTCGACAAACTCCGACACGGCAGCCACCAGCTCCATGTAAAGCCGTTGCTCTATCATGGCGATTTTTTCCTCCGCGCCTAAAATCTTCTGTTCATACTCTTTGAGTTCCTCAGTGATATAACGTTCGGCATTGGTCAATGTTTGCTTGCGGATCCACTCGGCAGGCACCTTGTCCTTATGGGAGTTGGTGACTTCAAGATAATAGCCGAACACGTTGTTGTAGCCGACTTTGAGCGAAGGTATGCCGGTGGCGCTCATCTCGCGACGCTGTATGCCCAACAGATACTCCTTCCCCGAACGCGACAGGTTGCGAAGTTCATCAAGTTCACTGTCAACGCCTGGTGCAATGACATTACCTTTCGACAACAATGCCGGTGCTTCGGGCATCAGCTCCCGTTTGATTTTTTCACGGATGGACACACAAGAATTGAACTGCTCGGCAAAACTCTTCAACGAGTCGTCGCCGCACTCCCTACACAGTTGCTTAAGGACCTCCACTTGTTCCAAGGCACGGCTTACCTGTAGCAGCTCGCGCGGATTGACCTTGGCAAGCGACACCTTGCCGATGAGGCGTTCCAGATCACCCACCATGCGCATGGACTCCTGAAACTTATTAATCGTCTCATGATGTTGCACGAAATAGGAAACCACATCATGCCGTGCAGCAATAAGCTCCTTGTTTTTCAACGGCAGGACAATCCAACGGCGCATCAAACGTCCGCCCATAGGCGAAACGGTTCTATCCATGACATCGATCAAGGTGCGCGCATTCATATTGGGCGCATGCAACAGTTCGAGGTTACGGATGGTAAACCTGTCAAGCCACACATACTGCCCTTGGTCGATGCGCGACAATGAGGCAATATGGTCAATCTTGTCGTGATGCGTCTCGATAAGATAATGGATGGCGGCACCTGCGGCAATAATGCCGTCGGGAAAATCATCCACGCCAAAGCCCTTGAGCGAAACCGTATGGAAATGCCGGTTCAACGTCTCGTTGGCATAATCCTCAGTAAAAACCCAGTCGTCAAACACCGTAAGGTAGTACTTGCCGCCAAACAAATCTATAAAGCGCTTGCGCTTGTTGCGCTGCACCAATACTTCCGAAGGATTGAACCCCTGCAAAAGCTTGTCAACATAATCGTTTGTCCCTTGCGTGAGATAAAACTCCCCGGTAGAGATGTCAAGGAAAGCCACTCCGCTCAAAGTCTCACCCAAATGCACAGATGCCAAAAAGTTGTTTTCCTTCTGTTCCAGCACGTTATCGTTATAGGTCACGCCAGGTGTCACCAACTCGGTGATACCGCGTTTCACGAGCTTCTTGGCCAATTTAGGGTCTTCCAACTGGTCGCAAACCGCGACTTTTTGTCCGGATCGCACCAATTTCGGAAGATAAGTGTCCAAGGCGTGGTGCGGGAAGCCTGCCATTTCGACATCGGCAGCCGCGCCATTGGAACGTCGTGTCAGCACAATGCCTAAAATGCCTGCTGCCGTAACCGCATCTTCCCCGTAGGTCTCATAAAAATCGCCCACACGAAACAGCAGCATCGCGTCGGGATACTTGGCCTTGAACGAAGCATACTGTTTCATCATCGGAGTTTCCGCACCTATTTTATTACCCATATCTTCCAAATTTGAACCACAAAAATAAGGAAAAACACTCGAAAAAGGACACATCACGGCTTGTAGAAAACAAAATTGCGGCTGCAAAACCTCACAAATAACATGACAATGCCTAAGTGTGCCTTTTCAACAACGCAAGAAGCAAAATTCAACAAAAAACATTGTATATTATTAAATATCAGTATATAACAAAGAAATATAACGCATTGCAAATTCAGACATCGTTATCGCGTTTCTTCGCAAAACGACATGTTCATCGCCTGAAACACTGCTTGAAATAAGGTTTGGAACAGAATTTGATAGGGTAACTTTTAATAAAGTATCAACTATGCGTAAGCTTGGCGTGGAAGAATTAGGCAGGCTTTCAAAAGAAGCCTTTGGTGCGGTCGATAAATTGCCTGTGATCATTGTTTTAGACAATATCCGATCATTGAGCAACATAGGCTCGGTGTTTCGCACAGCCGATGCGTTTCGCATAGGCGAATTGTATTTGTGTGGAATTACTGCCTGCCCTCCACACCGTGAAATCCACAAAACCGCATTGGGAGCCGATGAAACCGTGAAATGGCGCTACTTCGATTCCACGGCAGACGCTTGCAAGGAACTGAAAAAGCAAGGGTACAAGATATATGCCGTCGAACAGGTCAGTGACAGCACAAGCCTTCAAGACTTCCATTTTGAAGCACAATCCGCTTTGATATTAGGGAACGAGGTGGAAGGCGTTGACGACAAAGCCCTCGAATTTTGCGATGGCGCTATCGAAATCCCGCAAGAAGGAACAAAGCATTCGTTGAATGTATCGGTTTGCGCCGGCATTGTGATATGGTCGGTTTTTCAGCAGTTATTCATTAATAATCAAATATTTAAAACACCCTACTAGAAACAGATTAATAATATATGACAAAAAAAAATCGAAAAGAATGTTTGGAATTGAGAAATTTCCTATTTTTGTTCGACTTTAACTGTGAAAAAAGCAAGATACGGTATAGAGGCGCAGGGATGTATTATCACAGCGAAAGCAATGCAAATTATTGAATTATAACGCATTAAATATGACTAAACATTACATTACAAACTTAACACATTACGTTATGAAAAAAAACTTGACGTTCTCAAAGTTGATGATGCTTGTCATCATCGCTCTCCTTCCTGTAGCTATGTTTGCTCAGAAAGGCAATCACAAACAGCCCGTCCAGAGGTATTTCTACCTTTCTGGTGAAGGCGGCTTCTCCATCAACCACGGTGACTTGGCCAACTACCAAGGCTGGATTTTCGAAGATTTCAACAAGGATTATTTCCTGAACAATCTCAACGGAAAATTAGGTCTCGGCTATCAGTTTGGTGGTGTCATCGGCATGAATGCTAAATTCGGCTATGGAACCCTCGCCGGTGAAAAGCACGGACAAGCCCTCAGACTCGTTGAAGGCGAAGCCACACCGTCATTGTATGACCTGCAACTGAACAAGACTACCTATTTCGATGGTAACTTGAACCTGACCTTCAATCTTTTCAACCTCTTCTTCGGTTACAATCCTTATAGAGTGTTGAGCATCAATCCTCATGTCGGTATCGGTGGCCTTTACTACAAAGCCGGTCAAGTGAACCAACTTGACGCCAACAAGCAAGTTGTAGGCGAACCCGTTGCCAAGGAAAAGGCCGACTATGCCATCACCTACACCATCCCTGTTGGTGGCGAAATCAACTTCAACCTCGGCAAGAAAGTTGATCTCTTTGTTGACTACACCTACCATTTTGCCGGTAAAGACAACCTCGACCAGGTTGCCAAGGCTCCGACAGATGAAATCGAATATGTCAACGACATGTACAGCCAACTGAACTTAGGTCTCCGCTACAAGTTCAACAATCCTACCGACATCGAGAAGATGGCTCGCGAAGCCAACCAAATCACCATGAAGGTGAACCCCGATCCGTTGGTAGAAAAAGACGGCAAGGTTTGCTTTGACGTCATTGTCACCATTCCTCCCAAGTACTTCGAAAAGCACGCTGTCATGAACCTGACTCCTTATCTTACCTATAAAGGTGGTCAGATCGACCTCGAACCCATCACCTTCGTCGGTGAAAAAGTCAAGGCTGACGGTGACTTCAGGGTCAACTACAAAGAAGGTGGCGAGTACACCAAGAACTACTGCATGGACTATATTCCTGAAATCGAAAACAGCGAACTGAAGGGCAACCCGATGTTTTACGTTTACGATGGCGAAATCTATCCTACCCAGGACGACATTGTTAAGAACACCTACTACACCCAAGGTGGCGAAAGAAAACTTGCTGACGGCGTTGTCGTTACCACAAAACCCCAGCCCACAACGGAAATCGTCACTGTTTACGACACGGTTCTCGTGAAAGAAGCCGCTGCCATCTACTACTTCCCGAAGAACTCGGCCAAGATCAAGAATGCCAAGGAAGTCAACAAAGACGTGAAAGCCCTCATCGAAGCCGGTGAGAAGAAAGACCTCCAAATCGAAGGATGGGCATCACCCGAAGGCACTCTCGACCGCAACACCACGCTGGCTAATGACCGCGCTAAAGCCGGACAGAAGGAAATTGAAAATGTGATGAAGAAGAACAAAGTCAACATGGATGAATACAGCATCAATGCCAATGGCAATGGCCCCGACTGGGTCAAGTTCATCGAATTGGTGAAGGCTTCTAACATCGAAGACAAAGACGCTATCGTCAATGTGATCAACAATGCCGGTTCACAGGCTGCTAAGGAACAGGAAATCAGAAACATGATCAACGTGTATCCTGAACTCGAGAAGGAAATCTTCCCGCTGCTCCGTCGCTCCGAAATCCTGATCGACAAGATTCAAGTCAACGAACGCCAAGTTGAACGCGTTATCGGTGAATAATCACAATCGATTCGGATAACAACTAAACTGACAGGGCGCCCAATGAGGCGCCCTGTTTTTTTATTCTCTATCAAATTCAAGAATCAAGCCCGTCACAGTGCAACCCGGTGCACCCCAACCTCGTAAGGCTGATCGATAGCATCCATAATAGTGCGGTAGTCGTTTTCGTTGGCCACGAAATCGAGACGATTCGTGTCGAGCAGCAAGATGCGCATGTCGTTTTGCTGTTGACGTATGAAATCGAAATAGCCCTGCTGAATGCCTTCCAAATAGCTGTTGGAAATCTCCTGCTCATAGCTTCTGCCTCTCTTTTGGATGTTATACTGCAGCCGATCCACATCGAGATACAGGTACACCAGCAAGTCAGGTTTAGGCATAGTGGCAAAGATGATATTGAAAAAACGCGCAAAAAGCTGATATTCGTCCTCTTGAAGATTGTTTTTCGAGAAAATCAGCGATTTTGCCACATAATAATCCGAAATGATGAAGTCATGGAAGAGATCAAGATTGCTCAACTTGTCTTTCAATTGCTGAAAACGCAGGGCAAGGAATGTCATCTCGACCTGAAAAGCGTATTTGTCAGGCTCCTGATAGAACTTGGGCAAAAACGGATTCTTGTCGGCCTCGAACTCCTCAAGAACAAGTTTACCGTTGAAATCGGATGCGATGCGCGTGGCCAGCGTCGTCTTGCCGGCTCCCAGCGTTCCTTCTATGGCAATATAATTGTAATGCATAAGGTGACAAAGATAATGATTTTGGCTGCGCCATCGGGAAAGCATTTGTTTTCTTTCTTTCCAATCATCAGCAACAACTTAATTTTCAATCAGAAGCTTTTTTTTAGTTTTTCAAACACTTCACCATGCTTTGATCCGGACATTCCGCCAACAGCTCGGTTTGCGTACGATGCAGTACGGGATGCTCGAAATCAGGGGCGACCTCGCACATCGGCAATAAGGCAAAGCGCCGCAAATGAAGGCGCGGATGCGGCAGGGTCAGCGTTTCTTCATGCAATACCGCCTCGCCATAATAGAGAATATCGAGATCGATGGGGCGCGAAACATATCGATTGACATTGTGACCACGCACCCGCCCCAATTGCTTTTCGATAGCGAGAAGCTCATGCATTAAACCATCGGGAAGCAATGAGGTTTCGAGCACCACCAATCGATTGAGGAACCATTTGTCCGAATCGAAGCCCCACGGCTCTGTTTCATACGAAGATGACACGGCAGTTATCATGCCACACCTTTCATTAATATAGCCGCAAGCCCGACCGAAGATCTCCGCTTTATTTCCCTTATTGGAACCAAAAAGCACATAGCTCGTTGTCATTGGAAAAATGATTTTTGCAAAAATACGGAATTTTCACCGCCATGAAAGATTGTATCCCATTGAACTTAGGTTTTTCAAATTCGTTCGTCCCAACCGTATTCCATAAATCCGGTGCCAAGCTATTTTTCACTTGTCATCTTGCAACCCCGATTATCGGCAAATAAAATATTACTACTTTTGTCGCAATTTAGTATCAACATTAACGTATCATGAAATTTTACAAAGTCGTATTAGCCGCCTTTTTAGGCACGTTGATTGCGCTCTTGATCGCTTTCTTTATCAAGATCGGCGTCATCACCTCGTTGATTTCGAGCATGTCAAACACTGAAGCAACCGCCACCAAGGTCAAGCCCCATTCCATCCTTCACATGAAATTGGACTATCCCATTTCCGACCGCACCAGCGAAAACCAGTTTGGTGCCATCGACTTCACCAGCATGGAAAAGAGAGACCTGTCGGGCATGAACGACATTCTGCGCAACATCGAGAATGCCGCCTCCGATCCAAACATCGATGGCATTTACCTGAATCTCAGCAGCGTCCCTACTTCCTCCGCCACTTTGCAGGAAATCCGTGACAAGCTGTTGTTTTTCAAAGAGTCTGGAAAATTCATTGTAAGCTATGGCGAACTCTATAGCCAGAGCGCCTACTACCTTGCCAGCGTATCCGACAAGATTTTCATGAATCCCGACGGCATGGTAGACATCCACGGCATGGCTTCTCAAATCATCTTCTACAAACACCTCATGGAAAAACTCGGGGTCGAAATGCAGATTATCAGAGGTCCGAACAACAAGTTCAAAAGCGCCGTTGAGCCTTATTTCTTAGACAAAATGAGCGATGCCAACCGCGAACAGATGAACCAGCTGCTCGGTTCCGTTTGGGGACAGATTCTCGCTTCCATCAGCCAGAGCCGCAACATCAGCGTAGAACAACTCAACCGCATTGCCGACAGCCTTGGCACCTACTTCGATGCCAAGAAAGCCGTTGAATACGGTCTTGTGGATCAACTGTACTATAAGGACCAAGTCATCGACGAGCTGAAACAAATGACGGCTTCCGACGACAAGCTGAACCTCATTGGCAACTCCAACTACAAGAAAAGCTATACAATTGATGAAAGTGGAAGTCAGCAAGTCGCCATCATCTATGCTTCGGGCACCATCATCGATGGGAAAGCTCCTGAAGGCACTATTGGCTCCGAAACGTTGTCGAAGACCATACGCAAGGCCCGTGAGGACGAAAAGGTGAAAGCCATTGTGTTGCGTGTCAACTCCCCCGGTGGCAGCGCCTTGGCATCCTCCGTCATCGGACGCGAAGTGGAACTGGCCAGCGCACAGAAACCCGTCATTGTATCGATGGGCAACTACGCCGCATCGGGCGGCTATTGGATTTCGGCTTGCTCCGACTACATCTTTGCCGATGCCAACACCTTGACCGGATCGATAGGCGTGTTCGGCACCATCCCGAACCTGAAGACACTGCTCAACGAAAAAATCGGGCTGACCTTCGATGTGGCGAAGACAAATGCAAACGCCGACTTCGGCAGCATCAACGAGCCGCTGACAGAGTTCCAGCTTGCCAAACTGCAACAAAGCGTTGTCCGCACCTACAACGACTTCACCTCGATGGTGGCACGCAACCGCAACCTGCGTCAAAGCTACGTGGACAGTATCGGACAAGGACGCGTGTGGTCGGGAAGCGACGCTTTGCAGCGTGGTCTCGTTGACAAACTCGGAGGCTTGGAAGACGCCATCGCTTATGCCGCGGAAAAGGCCGACATCACCGACAGTTATACCGTTGTGGAAATGCCCAAGCAAAAAGATTTCATGACCTCTTTGATGGAAGAAATCAGCGGCAGAAGAGAAGACGAGGTGCAGAGCGCCATTCAAAAGGAACTGGGCATTTATTACCCCTACTACCAAGGACTTAAATCCGTATCGGAAGCCACGGGCATCCAAGCGCGTATGCCCTTCGATATCGTAATTGAATAGTTGTCAGAGGCAATTTGTAACGATTCCCGACACACAACCGTTCAGACTGAAAACTGCGCCATCCATTAAGGTGACGCAGTTTTTGATAACGTGCAATGCTTTTGCACCTTGTCCAGTCAATGCCGAAGGCAAAGCACGCCATGGAACGAGGCTAATTCTTTTGAACCGCAACTTGACTTGGGAATAGCTGCTGTTGGCACACGTTTTCATTATTCCGTCTTGTTAATAAGTTGTGATTTTGCCATAATCCGATGTGTCATCCCCGAATTTTCAAATTCGCAAACCACATCAACTTCAATGTCAGGTCCCCATTTAGGCCCGTCTCTAACAACTCCTTCCAAGATAAAATCAATGTTATTATTAATCTCACTGTAGTCTGCCGTCCATATTTCATTGCCTTTTATGACATATTGCTTTTTTAAAGTAATTGTATTCAAGATGGGAATGCCGTCAACCTCTGTCAACTTGTTTACACAAATCATTTCACTCCCATTTTCTTCAGCAATTGGCATAAAGTCTCTCCATAAATAAGTTGTTAATATCAGGTTGTTGTTGCCTATTGTTATGTTTTCAGGGCTTGACCTTAATTCTTCTGCAAATACGGGGTCGTTTTTTATGTTACCTTCAATTTCTTCTTTTTGGCAAGAAATCAGTCCAACAACAAGTGGCAAGATGATTAAGATTATGTTTTTCATTGTTCTGAATTTTTAAATGGCGCTAACGGTTGGCGGTATGTGCAGTGGCGGAATTTTCGCATGCCGTTTCGCACGAAGCTATCGCTGCAAAATTACGAAAAAGTTTAATACGAGAAACTTTCTCGCCATTGCATATATCCATGTTAGCGATTCGTTGTTTTTCATTTCATCTTCTTCATCGTGTTGCTTGCAAGTAACGATTTCATTTGTGTTATGGCGACTTTGTTAAGTTGCAAAAGCCTTTCACTTTGAGGCAGTCCTTGCCGGATTAATAAAGCATTAACACTTTCCATATTACTCAACACAACAAGTTGTTCCAATGTGGCGTAATCCCTTATGTTCCCTGTCTTGTCGGGATTGCTGTCTCGCCATTCTTTTGCGGTAATTCCGAAAAGGGCAACATTCAACAAATCGGCTTCGTTGGCATATACAAAAGTAGCCTGCTGTTTGGTGATTTCTTGAGGTATCAGGTTCTCTTTAATGGCATCGGTGTGGATTTGATAGTTCACTTTAGCAAGGGTGCGTTGTAGATTCCACTCTAATTTCAGTCGGTAGTTTTCTTCCTCTTTAAGGCGTTGAAATTCTTTGATTACATAAAGTTTAAATTCTATGGAAATCCATGAGGCAAATTCCAAAGCAATATCTTTATGGGCAAAAGTTCCTCCATATCTGCCTGATTTAGAGACTATACCCACGGCATTGGTGCTTTCTATCCACTTTTTGGGGGTCATCACAAAACTGTTTAATCCCGCCTGTTTTCTAAACCCCTCGAATTCGAGGGGTTTAAAATTGGGATTATAAATTGTTTCCCAAAAGCCTAAAAGTTCTATGGTGTTGCGATTACGCATCCAATTCTGAATAATACTATCGGTGTGCTGAGCGTCTCTGTGCCGAGCAAGGTCTGTAATCGAAATATAATCGTTTTGATTGTCTTCATACACAACAATCTCGAATCCTTGAACTTCTATTTTTTTATTTTTTGCCATGATATAATTGCTTTGTATGTAAAAACAGCGATTGCAAAATTAGCATTATTTATTGATATAAATACCACTTCTCCATTGGTCAAATTTCAAGGCAAAATAGAATGCAGAGGGAAGACTACATAAAGCTGCGATAAGACCTATCAACGTCCACAACAATATTGTTTCTATGCTAAATTGTACGGTTTTCATAAAAACACACAAAGTGTATAAGCAGTATGGGAAGGTGACGATTGAGGTAAAAATTACCGGAACATATTTTCGCCATATCATCCATTGCCCAATATGCAATAAAAGGTGAATGAAGTATGCTGAGAAGGCGGCAAGCCACCAGAGGAGATTTTCATACCAAAGGGACAAAAAAGTTACGGTGGAAATAAGTAGAAATTCGTGCAATACGGCAACTGCAAAGCCAGACGTAGAGAGGTCATAAATCCGTTTCTTTGTCAAAAAAGCATCAAGTCTAGGGAAACGTCGTTTTATCTCAAACCTATTTTTGACAAGCCACGGCTTGAACATAATAATTTCTTCAAAGTCGTGTATCATAAAGATTATAGGTAATAGAGCTATTAGAATATTTATTTCTGTCATTTGAATTTATGCTGTTTTTTGTCTTACAATGGTCGCTAACGGAATGAGGCTATGAGAAGTGGCGGAGTGAGGACGTGTAACTTTCAGCATGTCACTAATCTTTATGCGGATTACTAACCTTAATATTCTACTAAAACCGGCTTTCTTATAGCCTATGTTGTGCATAGTTTTATTTTATTAAAAGTAATTCTTCTCGTCGATAGCTTAACAAGATCGGTTGTTTTGACAAAAACTCGTATCCCAGCAGCCCATCCAGCTTGATATCTTTTCCTTTATTCAGATGAGAAATGTCGCTAAAAACAGTTTTTGTATTCTTGTACAGCATTGTTCCCGCATAGAATTTCTTCAGTACGGCATGTGTCACCTCTTTGCTGTTTTTTGAAGCCCCGCCCAACCCTTTTGTCGTTATTTTCTTCAAATTCCCCTTCATTTTGGACAGAATGTCTATATCGAACAGGTTAACGGTTGCTCCGCAATCAAGCCCCATCTTGTAATAATCGTCGCCTACCTTGATTTGCAAAATAGGAATATGTCCTCTCAATTCAATAGGAAGGGTTTCGATAAGATGCCGGGTAAGTTTTTCCTTTCTGTATGCCTCGAAATAGTCGGGATTTATCAGGGTTACAAGGTTCTTCCCATAGTCAAACAGCACATCGTATTTTGCCAGGAAGTCCTGACCTATCAACCCGTAAATAGGCCTGCCGTCAAGCTCCAGATGCGAAATATCATGAGTCAGTACCTCTTGGTCATGGAGACGTGTTCCATAAAAATCAATATTTGTTCTAACAACGTTAGTGCCGGACAAACTCCCGTCGTGAACACCTTTGGCGGTACTCAAAACGTTTTTTTCGGTCTCGGTTGTGTCTTTTCCAATATATTTGGAATTGAGTGAGGTAAGGCCCAAGCCACTATCCAGTATAAAATCCCTTTCCTCTCCATCAATATAAGCCTTTACGACAATCAAATCTTTCATTCTTGAGAACGGAATCTCGATAACGTTGCTCGGGTTGTATTCTATTTTGGAAGGGTCTTTCTCGACGGTTTTTATCTTGATTTTCAGCAGGTCCATTTTTCGTATTTTGTTGTTTTGGTCGAACTCAAAAAAAGACTGTTTTTTGCCAAATTTTTCATATTCAATCTCATAGCTCAACCTTAGCGTTGTGTCGCTGTTTGTTTCTATCAGTGTAAACGCTTTTACTTCTCCCAAACTATTGACCAATTGCTCCAACACCTTTTCGGCTATAGGTGAGGATTGACCGGATATTTCAAAGTCTTCCGACAGAAAGGGTTTTATCAGTTCTATGTCTTGCTTGCTTACAGCATCAAAAACGGCACTGACGATTTTTTCGCACTCCACTTTGTTCTGTGCAAAGGCTGGCGTTAAGAAAATGATGATGAAAATCGATGACAAAATATGCTTCACTGGATTTCTGTATTTTACGGTTTATACTTTATAATTATGCACAACGTATTTTTTACGACACAAATATACAACATTCGTAAATATGAAACTTATAACATTCGTATATCATTTCCACTTTCATGTTCTTTTATCCTAATACAACGCCATCAATCAAAGAAATACAGCAAACAACACCTACTAATATGTTCGAATTTACGAATGTTTTATTCTTTTGCAAAAACAAAACACCATGCAAACCGGGCAGGTTCAAATAACAAATACAACAAAAAGAGGAAATCGGATCCTGAAATACCAAAGCCATCTGTAATAATACCTTTTCCCGATTACGTCGTAACACAATTGGGCTTTCGTACATCAAAAGCAACCATCCATCAGTTCGACACCAACTTAAGCCCAACGATTGAGGCAATAAGCGTGGTGATAAAAAACAGTCTCCAAAAGTTGGCCGGGTCTTTGAATACGAATATCCCGACTAACACGGAACCTACTGCACCGATACCGGTCCATACCGCATAAGCCGTCCCAATGGGCAGGGTTTGCGCCGCCTTGATCAAAAGCCCCATGCTGATGCTCACCGACACGATAAAGCCTGCATACCATAGGTACATCTCTAAACCGGTGACTTCCTTGGCTTTTCCAATACAGAATGCAAAAACCGTTTCGAACAATCCTCCAATAACCAATAATACCCAATTCATTTTATCGATTTTTACGTGATTAGCAATAAACACACGGCACTAATAGAAGGCCATAGCATTCATCGGTTGCTTCAATAATCCTTCAATTTGGCCTTCATATAGTCAACTTCATCGACACGGGCTGCTTTGTGCTGTAGCAAAGCCGATTTCCACTTGCCATAAACCGGATTGGGCAGTACGATCCAACGGGTGCCGAAATCCGCCTGCAAATCCACAACCGCCTTGTTGCGCGTGGCTTGATCATCCGATTCAAAAACCGTCGCAAAATCCGCCAAATTATCGCCGCATAGCAAGACGATGTCAAAGTCCTGCAACACAATATCGCGTCGGGGTTGCTTGGCGGTGCTTTCATCCATCAGCATGAGATGCTGTTTATCGGCATCGGGGAAGCCCAGTTCCTTCAAGTTTCGCAAAGTGGCTTCGTCACCCTTTTCCTCGCGATTGCTGATGTAGAACACCTGCACATTATGTTGAGCGGCATATTGCAGGAAATCCAACGCTCCTGGAACTGCCTGCGCCACGCCCATATCCACCCATGTATCCCAATACTCAGAGAACGATGTGCCGTTGATGACCGCTTTGGCATCGACAGGATAATTGTCGAGAACGGTTTCGTCGATATCCACCACAATAGCCAAAGGCTTTTCATGCACCTCCTTCAGTATCTCGTCGAGACGGAAACGCGCCGTATTGTAGGCCTGATAACACAAAGCCTTGTATTCCGCCGAGTGCTGGACAAAAGCAAGCGGCTGCAACATGGGATCGGCTGATGAAACCGTATGGGAAACACTTCGGCAGGAAGCGAAAGAAACGACAACCAACAGCAGTGGCAGTTTCGAAATAATTCTATGCATTAAATTCATTTTCAACATCTTCTCTTTCAATTTGTAATTGTGTCCATTGATCCATCAAATCCTGAAGCTGAACTTTTTTCTGACCATAAGCCGAATACCATTCATTATCCATCTTGATGTCGGGATCCGCCATAACGGCATCTAACTTCGCCACTTCATCCTCCAAGGCGGCAATGCCTTGCTCCGTCTTTTGGATTTCCTTGTCAATCTTGCGCAACTGGCTGTCGAACCGCTTTTTACGCTCATAGTTCTGCTTGTTTTGCGACTGCGGAACTTCCATCGTGGTTTTGGTTTGACGGCGTGCTCTCTCCAATTCCTTGAGATGCGACAGGTTCTTCTCGCGTAAAAAGTCGTAAATGTCGCCCGAATATTCCTTGATGTTCGGCTTGCGAAACTCGTACACCTTGTTGGTCAATCCCTGTAAAAAGTCGCGGTCGTGCGATACGATGATCAAGGTGCCATCGTATTGTATCAACGCATTTTTCAAGATGTCTTTCGAGAGCATGTCCAAATGGTTGGTCGGTTCGTCGAGCACGAGCAGATTTGTGGGGTACAAGAGCATCTTAGCCAACGACAAACGCGCTTTTTCACCGCCGGAAAGCACCTTGACCTTTTTATCAATATCATCGCCACGGAACAGGAATGCGCCCAGCAAAGCCTTGACTTTCAAACGCATCTCCCCTACCGCAACATCATCAAGGGTCTCGAATACGGTTTTATTCATATCAAGCATATCCTGCTGGTTCTGTGCATAATAGCCAATTTTCACCTCATGACCCAGCTTCACTTCCCCTTCGTAATCAAGCACGCCGCAAATGATTTTCGACAGTGTGGATTTGCCTTCGCCGTTGCGTCCTACGAAAGCGATTTTTTCACCGCGCGGAATGAGCAGATTGACATTGTTGAGAACCGGCTTGTCGTCGTACGACTTGGAAACATGAGCCAGCTCCAATGTCACCGTCCCTGAATGGGGCGCCGGCGGGAATTTAAAGTGAATCGCCGTAGCATCAATATCATCGATGGTGATTTCTTCCATGCGTTCCAACTGTTTCACGCGCGACTGCACCTGCTTGGCTTTGGTGGCTTTATACCGGAAACGCTCGATAAACTGCTCAATCTCTTTGATTTCGCGTTGCTGGCTGTTAAAGGCCGACCGCTGTGAATCGACACGCTCCTCGCGCAATGTCACATAATCGGAATAAGAAGCCTTGTAATCGTAAATCCTTGCATTTGAGATCTCCACAGTACGGATGGTGATATTGTCAAGAAAAGCTCGGTCGTGCGACACCATCAGAATTGCGCCGTAATAGGATTTCAAGAAAGTCTCCAACCACTGTATCGACTCAATGTCCAAATGGTTGGTAGGCTCGTCGAGCAACAACAAATCGGGTTTGCGCAGCAATATCTTGGCAAGCTCCACGCGCATCTGCCAGCCATTGCTGAACTCACACATCGGACGCTGCATGTCGTCATGTTCAAAGCCCAAACCGACCAAAATACGTTCCGCCTCTCCCTCAAGGAAATTGCCCCCCATCAGCACCAGACGGTCATTGAGGGCGCTCATCTTATCAATGATACGGTGATACGAATCACTTTCATAGTCCGTCCTTTCGGAAAGTTCGTCTTGCAGCTTTGCCAACTCACCTTCCATCCGATGAAATTCATCGAAAGCCGACATGGCCTCATCGAGAATGGTTTTCTCGCTTCGAACGTTTTTCTCCTGAGGAAGATAACCGATTGTGGTTCCTTGCGGCACAACGACATCACCCTTTGAGGGTTGCTCCAAACCGCAAATCAGCTTCAGCAAAGTCGTCTTGCCGGCACCGTTTCTGCCCACCAAACCGATTCGGTCTTTTTCACGAATGAGAAACGAAATGTCGGTGAAAAGATCCTCACCGGTAAAATGCATGCTGAGATTTTGTATCGAGACCATTGAACCGTTATTAAAAATGCAAAAATAAGGATTTTGAATGTATCTGGCATTACAAATACTGCTTCAAGCATGAGGATGGCGGGGACAAAACGGCCGGATTCCCGATAAGAAGACCTGCGATAAAAGTCTCTCCGTCAATGGGAGATGATGATTCTTCGGGAATAACGGTAGTTCTCTCCGGTAATCTGTAGCATGAAAATTCCATTGGGCAGATGCGAGAGGCTCAACACCGCCTCGTCACCTGCAACAGGTTGATCAACAACCACCTGACCCATAGCATTATACAATGTCGCATTACGCATGTTGCGGACAAGGATATGCAATTCGTCACGTGCCGGAACGGGATAGATACGCAGCTCCTCTTCCTTTTCATCCAACGACCAAGGATTGGTGACATGAACGTAATGCTGATCGGGATGAAGCTCCGAAGCTGCAGGAAACGACTCGCATTCATTCCCGTATGCATCCACGTAGTAGGCTGTCAGTCTGTAATATAACTCAAGCTCCGGCTCATCCACATAATTGTCGAAATACGTGTAGTATTCCTGTCCGTGAACCGTATCGATAGTGGCAATCTGCTGATAATTCACATTGTCGTTCGATCGATAGAGGTTGAAATGCTGCATATTGTAGGCGGGTTCTTGAACATCCAGCACCGACCTGTTCCCATTGAGCATATTGGTCACGAAACAACGGATCATCCACGTGTTGCTGCCGAGGTCGCTCCATCCGATGCCGTCCATTGACACCCAGCGTCCATCGGGATTTCCCGTATTGGCACAGGCAGGAGCCGGGTCACGGTATCCGATTTGCGAAAATACAATCCACAAAGGTTTTGTCGTATCGATGGAAATCACATTTGACAGCATCTCCTCGTGCCATGAATAGGTTTCGCTCAACGAAAACGACTGGAAATGCAACGGGGTTTCCGGTGCCGTTTCACCCCCTTGGTAAATGGAGACCGTATATTCTATTGCACGGACATCATAAATAGCAACTTGGGTCAGGGCACAACCCGCAAAATCCGCCAAATCCTCCTTATCGAAGCGGATGCCCCAATATAGCGTTCCTTGAGACCCCAAACAGCCGAGATAGGCGTTGTCGTCATAGTGCAGCCACTCGTTGATGGGAGAAGGCTTCGGTCCCCACGAAATCAAAGCGCCATGTTCCATTTCATTCAGCCATTGCACGTTTCCACGAAGCAACTCCGGAGGATCACACAGCATAGGCATGTCAAGATGTACGCATTCCGCACACGACATGGAATAGTAGGTACCGTCATGCGGACCATTGTGGATGATACGCACACAATAATCGGCTTGCTGATTGGCAAAAGGAGGATTGGCATCGATGAAAATACTGGTATCGGAATAACCCAACAAATTGCCGTCACGGAACACCAAGGCACCCACCATATTGATATCTGGATAGGTCCACGACACCTCAACCTTATTATTGGCAAGCGTGACCGATACCCCGTTCTGCGTGCCCTGAAAATGATCACAAGACCTGTAAATCCATGTATGGTGTATCCATTCACTCACTCCGGTAACGAACTGGGCACGCACGGAAGCGACATATTGCACACTGTCGCTAAGACCGCTCACATCGAATTGGAATTTCTTATTTACAGTGGTTCCGACCGACACGCCATCGAGCATGATCTCATAGCCGACAACAGAGCGCTCCTTATCGGCAGGCATGGTCCATGTCGTCCATCCCGTGTGCGATACATAAAGCGTTTCGGGTGCTTGAACCCGTTCCTTCAACTCACAATGAAACACTGCCGGTTCGAGAATGGAAACCGCCGTGTCGGAATGATAGGGCAAATAGCCGTTGAGGGACACCGTAATATCATAATAGGCGCGAAGCACGTTGTCGAAAACATAATGTCCTGTGGCATCCACCACAGCCCGATATTCATCGACAATGCCATCTGCTCTTGTCAGCACAATTTCCGCTCCTGTCGGAGGCGCCTCCGTGTCTGTCGTCACAAAAAACTCTGCCGTCGTCGTCATGTCTTTCTTCACACCACTCGACCACACAATGGGAGATTCGCCGCGGTTGCCTTCGTAGGTACAACCGACACCCCAATAGTAGGTTCCCCACGGCAGATGTTTCCAGCTCATGTCCATGTAAGCCGAATCCAGAATGTGCGAGGCAATCATCAGGGAATCCGACTCTGTCCTTCTTCGCCATACATTGAAGTGACGCAGGTTACGACTCCCATCGCCAAGCGCCAATTCACGCTGCTGCCCGGCAGTATCCACCAGATACGCTTTGGTCATCCATGAGCCATGCCCCGAATGCGACCAGGTAGTGTTGTTGCCCCACCATGTGCCGTTTTGCTCAGGATCGGGTTCTGTACAAGTCGCCGCCTGATAGGTGTTACCTTCGGAAGACCAAACCATCCAAAGGTTTTGCGTATCGTCAATCTCAACCGTGTCATTCAGATCGAAAACTGCGTATCCGTCCAATGAATCCGGGACCATGACTTCTTGTTCGGTCAGTAAAGTGAGCGGATAAGTGTCGCCACCCGTATAGATGCCAACGGTGTAATTTCCTCCGGCATGACCTGTCGAATCGGAAAATATTGACACTTTTGTCAATAATGCGCCCTCATATCTCGTCAGATCTTCCGATAGCCAACAACAGCCCCAGTGGGAATGATCCACCGAACAAGTCACGTTAGTATAGTAGATGTCATTGCTATACGAGATCCATTCCTCTCCGGAAAATGGCGGCTGTTTGTAGTAGAACCGGATGTCGTCCACATAGAAACAGTCGTCGCCAGCATCTGTGGAAACGTCCTTTTCGAACTGCCATCGGAAGACATGCTCGCCTTGTGAAATATCAAAAACACGTTCCTGCCAGCCATAGTTTCCCGACAGTTCGCACATTTTTACGTCGTCGATGTAAAATGACCCAAAATCCCATGTCTGTTCACACGAAGCCTTGCCAAAGAAGCTCATCTTTCCATCCTTGGGCACCGTCACTGCAACCTGAACGGCCGAGGTAGTCGATCCTTGCCCCTCGTTGGTCGATTTCATGCAATACTGCCCTTGATGGGGCGTAGTGGACGTAATAGTCCAAGGAAAATCCGATATGCCATTGTCCCAGTCGAATTTTGTAAAATTACCACATTCAAAATCTTCCAAGAGCTGCGGTTCTCCCTTTCCCCAGCTCACTTTGACCATATCCTCATTCAGTTCCTCCGCCACCACATAGTTCAAGGGGGCGTAATTCTCATGCATGACAATTGACACATCCCGTAGCGTGTCTCCCGCAGGAATCAGCAACAAATAGGGTAAAACAGTATCGGCATAACCCCAAGCCATCGCTCCGCCATGATAGCTTCCGGCCTCCCATGTTCCAAAGAAACATCCCGATGAATCCGTTATCATTTGATATTCCACCGAGTCGCCTAAAGTTCCCAGACCTTTTATCCACACAAGGGCATCGGCAATCGGTGTGGCTCCATCCTGATCAAAGACATGCCCCGTAATACTGCCTGCCACACGTCCGCCATTCCCTGCCAAAGCTATGAAAGGCAGCAGCAAGCAGAAAAATATGAAGCTCTTCTTTTTCATGATTCTATTGATTTCGATAACATCCTAAAAAACAACGGCATCTATTCTTTAATAAACTTCGTGGTTTCGCAACACCCATCACCTTCTACCACAACCACATACAATCCATGGGGCAAGGTCGTTGTGTCAAGTCTCACAAAGTCAGGGATCCGATCCGCATATTGCGAAAGCATCTCGACACCTTCGCAATTCAACACCCGAATCCGGCATGTCGCCGCAGGCAAACCCAGCAAATACAACTCGTCGTGTACAGGATTCGGCGCAATGCAAAAATCCGATTGTGCAGGTGCCGGTTGCGGAATGCCGCGAACGACTATGCGTCCGCCTTGTCCCAAAGAGAGACGAATGCTATCGATGTTTTCCGACCCCGGAGCCAATACGATGGTCTCAGAAATACCCTGCCCGTATCGCGGCAGATCGGCCATCAAAACGTATGTTCCATACGGCAGATCGCCAAACCGGAAATGTCCTTCCACATCGGTAAGCGCAAAGCCGAACAGCCGGTCTTTACCGACGTTCATCAGCGAAACTCCAATATTGGAAAGGCCTCCGTCGCAGTAGTTCAGGCTGTCGCCACCTTCAAACCATGAACGGCAGAAGAAACCCACCGCCTTGAACGAAGCATCGGGCCGGGTAAAAGCACCGGCAATGCTTCCCTGTCCAACAAGAAAATCCGCAACGATGGGGAGGAGCTTGACATCGATATCGTAGGCATCGCCATTGAGTTGAATATGAACGGCATCCTGCCATTGCTGCGCATTCAAGTAATAGGCAGTTCCCGAATGGTGTTCCAGCGTATCGGCAAACGCATAAAGGACATAAGTCCCGGCAATCAGATTGTCAAGGTGAAAATATCCGTTGGCATCCGTTGCGGTTCGATAAAAGCCACTGACATAAGGCAGCTCCGACTCCTCTACGGAAGCAGCCACAACGACAGCACGCATCTTCGGAATGTCACCGAGCCACACACGCCCTTCCATGGAATATTCTTCAAGCAAAGCGTATGTAACCGTATCGGTCACCTCGCCACACACCGAAAAAGCAGAAAGCACCAGCGTAACAGAGCCGGATTCAAGGTCATGGTTACCAGGATAGTATTCCGGATTGACCGCAGCGACATCGGAAAACCTACCGTCGCCGAAACTTTTCCAAAAGACCGAGTCGTAAAAGGAGGCAGAGGCTTCGTTCAACACAATAGGATCATGTATCCCTGAATAATAGTCGTTTCCGGCAAATGCATCGGGAATGGGCTTCAAGTCAAGATGCAGTGAGGACGATTTCGTTTTCCCTTCCGACACCACATTGAGTGTCAGCTCGACAAACAGACTTTCAAAATCGGCTGCGGAAGGATTGTAATACGGGTGCAGTGCCGTGCTGTCGGAAAACGTGCCCGTACCACTCGTACTCCAATAGAACGAATCATAGGCATACGGGATGCTTGCATCGTCCAAGTGCAATTCCCCCGAACCGACACACAATGAGCTATCAGCTCCCGGATAAGGATAGTATTCGGCAAAAGCAAAAGCGCTCTTTCCTTTCAGGGCATACTCATCGGGATCATGGTCTCCATCGAATGCCGCCACTGCAATGGTTTCGGATACTGGTTCAAAAGCGATTGAATTTTCCTGAATCCCATCGATATGGTACTCAAAACGATAATTGGAAAACCCTCCGTAATACAAGGCATAATGGTCAATATCAGCCTCCGGGTTCTGATCCCATGAAATTCTCCATGCTCCTTTAACCAACTGTATCTTCACATCATGAGGAGGGGAAACGGGAGCCACCGTATCGCAGGCAAGCAAAAAATCATCAAAGACGATGGGACCTAACTGTGGATTATCATTGTCATCGATGAGAAGCATTTCGATGGAATCTGCCGACATCACCTGCCAATAATTCTCACACAGATCAACGGAAGAAGAGGTATTGTTTTTCAACAAAATACCATCGTGACCGTAATTCAAAAAGTTATTGCGGCGGAATGTGACAAGGTTGGACGGTATCTCCATGATACCATTGCTCATCTTGCTAAACACATTGTTGGTAAACCGTATGGTGCATTGATCTTTTGCATTTGAAAGCACACTGCCATTGTCGTAGAACGTGTTTCCATCGACAAACAAATCACAAGACTTCAACATGCGTATCGCCTCATCGTTATTCCAAAAAATATTGTGCTGTAGCACGAGGGAGTCCATGGAAGTCTTTAATCCAAACGACAAATAACCTGCATTTTCATCCGGCAATTCCGATGAGATGATATTGTACTGGATGAAGTTCTTTCTGTTTCGGAACGACAACACGCCATTCGCCTCAAAATACAAAGCCGTCGATGCGCCCTGGAAACAGTTTCGTTTCACATAATTGCCATAACAGTAATAACCCGGACATGTGTTCGAGACCTTTAAATTGATTTGACCTCTGTCAAAGACATTGTTGCTGAAGCAATTGCCAACGCTGTTAGCTGCAACCGACAACAACTCAATGCCCGAGAGGCACTGATAGAAAAAGCAACTGTCGATGGTACAGCCACTGCAATCGGTAAGGACAACGCCTTTTCCGCCATAATAATTGTAAAATTCGCACCTTGACACGCTTACATTGCGGGCGTTTGAAAGGCTGATGGCGGACACCGCACCTCTGAAAAGCGTACAACGAATATCAACACGGCAGGTATCGGCGATATTTTTAAGCTGTATGCCCAACCAGTCGCGCGAAAGTTCATAGCATAACAGTTTCACCGAATCATTCTCCGTTCCTCTTACCAAAAGGCTACCCCCGTTGACATTCAGAGCGGCGTTTTGCGAAAAATAAGCCACCACTCCCGGGTCGATGGTAAGTGTTACGCCGGCGGGAACAATGACAGACTGCGTAACAAGATAAGCCGAATCCTCTCCGAGCTTGCGCAAAGTTGAATCCTGCGAAAACGTGCCGCCAAAATTGACATATTGCAGGCAAAAAGCAGGGGAGAAACCGCCCAACAGCAAGAAAACCAAAAGCCATATATGCCGGATTGTCCTCATCTCTTAAAAATAATAGTTCAATCCCACTCTGACATTCCAAAGATATTGTCGTAAATCGACAGGGTATTCGGATCGGTACAATGACCCGAAATAATAGTGCACGGTCGCTTCGGGAAGGACCTCAAACCGCTTGTAGATCTTAATTCCAGCGCCAATCCCGGCAAAGGAGGATGCTTTGAATGGCGCCGCTTCGACATCAAGGGTTCGACTGCGGAACGGCGCTTCCGTAGCAAAAACACTTCCGGAAGCCGACAACAGAACTTCGGCAGAAACACCTGCCTTCAAAAACAAACGCCAATATGTTTTCTCAATGACATCGAAAGCCAAGTAAACGTTCAGTCCAAGATACTGCATCCTGTTCATGTCACGATAGTTGTAAACGACACATTCCTCAGGCAGATAGGTCGAATCCGTGATATAAAAGAACACTGTGTCGAAAGAGGACTGATTGATCACATAATACGTTTCGATGGTATCGTTCTTGAAATAACCGCCATGGCGAATCTCCCGGTCGAGCATAAAACGATAGCGCTGCGAACGGTACGACAAGGACGCTCCCCACGTAAACCGTCTATCCCGATGACCGCCACCCGCAGACAATTCCAAGTTCGAAAACGGTCTCAGACTCACGGCACTATCATGCAGTTCGTAAAGCTCCCGGTAAGCGGAATTGCTTGATTGGGACATAAAATAGCCATTCCCTCCTGCTGCTGAAACATCAAGGAACCATCCACTCGCCTTGAACCTTCTGTTCTGGTTCCAAAAACGCTTGACGATATACATGGTATCGTGCTTCAACACGGTCTCGAATTTCACAACAGTATCATGCTGTAACACTTTTTGAATCTGATAGATGGTATCGACAATCACAATAGTATCGGGGCGTAATGCCCCGCCAGCATTTTCCTTCACTCGTTCGACAACAGGCATCGCCGGCAGTTCTTCTCCTTTCCGTATCACATACTGGCTGCCGATTTTCTTATACGTGAAGCCCGACCCTTTCAACAAATCCGAGACCACTTGGCTGACGGGCTTGTTTTTGGCAGAATAGCTTTTGATATCCACCTCGGAAAGTTCCGATTTGCTGAAAGCCACATTTACCTGATGTTCCTCGAACAGTTTCTCCATGGCAACATCGAGTGTGCAGTTGCTTACAGAAAAAGAAATCCGGTCTTCCGCTGTTTGCGACAACAGGAATAAAGGGAGGCATAGCAGCAAGATGCCGCACAAAACATAGCGTGTTGCGACTATCGAAAATCCATTATTCTGATTATCATTTATTTCTTTCCTGTTTTTGGCATTCATAAAGCACCATTTGTATGCATTTAGGCTGCTAATATACGAAGATTTAGCAAAGCAAATACTAATTTTCAAGCAAAAAAATGTTCTTGCGAGGAAAAAGATGGGCTGCAATTAACGAATGGCAAAATGCGTGGAATCCGAAGCGACCAATTCCAAATCGTACACGGTGGCGATGGTTTCGAGCACATGCTGCACGGTTTCGTCGGTGAAACGGGCTGTGAGACGGTAATCCCGGCATTCTTCCGCCAAATCGATTTGGATGTCATAGATGAACTCCAATGACTTTACAATGGTCTTCAAGTCAATGTTGTTGAAATCGAGAACATGGTCGTTCAATGCGTTCTCCTTCATCAGATCCAAAGCGGTGTAACGTTTCAAGCTATTGTCATTGACCAGATACACGCCTCTTTCGCTGGGCATCACCCGAATCATGTCCGAAGAGGCATCAGCTTCTTTTGCCGTCATCACCACACGGCCTTCAAACAGGTCAAGCACATATTTATCCTTGCCCTTTGTCGCATCAAGACGGAAGCGGGTGCCCAACACTTCGACCTCCATCTTACCGCATTGGATGATGAAAGGTTTGGTGGGATTCTTGATGATGTTGAACTCGGCGACCCCATCAAAGGCGATGGTACGCGACTGCCCGTCAAATGTTTCAGGATAGGTGACCGTCGATTGTCCTTCAAACATCACGGAAGAGCCGTCGGGCAGCACAAAAGGCTGATCCGAGTTCCATTGGGTTGAGGATAGTGACAGCATGGGCGAAGCGGCAGGCTTGCGTAAAAAGAAACCTACAGTGAAAGCCACTACCAACACCGCAGCCACCGTGGACACCTGCTTCAGGTTGCGCTTGAACCAAGAAACCCGTATCGGCTGAACGGCTTCTTGTTCCATACTGTCAATCTGTTCATTTACAAGTTGTAAAGCCGCTTCAACATCTACCTTTGGCCGTGGGAAATCGGTCAATTCCCACACACGTTTGACGGCGTCAAAATAAGCCTGATTCTCAGATGATTCTGCGACCGATGCTGACACAAAACGGGCTTCCTCTTCGGTGCAATCGCCCCGCAAGAAGCTCATTATCAGTTCATCATATTTTCCAGTCGTCATATTCATCTGACTTTTTTATCCGTGTTTGTATTAGTATGACACAAAACCATTGCTTTACCCTTAGTCCCAACAAAAATATTTTCTCGTTCCGCTTCCATTTCGATAAAAAATTACATGTATGTTTTCAAACCGTCACGAAGTTGTTTCAGGGCTGCAGTAACATGTGCTTCGACGGTTTTCACCGACAAGTCGAGCCGTGTACTGATTTCCGAATTCCTAAGCCCATCGAAACGGCTCAACATAAAAACCTGACGCCTCTTTTCAGGCATCTCGGCAATGATGCGTTGATAGGCCGCCTCAAGGTCGTCAAGATAAAGCTTGGAAGACGGATCCTCCGGAGCAGGTTCTTCGTTCAGCACCTGTTCGTTCGATTCAGGATGAGCACGTTCTTTATTAATATAGTTGATCGACATGTTCTGAACAGCACGAAAACAATATGAATCAAGCGACTGCCTGATATCCAATCGTTCGCGCATTGTCCACAGCTTCACAAAAAACGACTGTACGATGTCGTTTGCCACATCGACATCCACCACAAACCGGACGCAATGACGCACCAAAGGATCATAATAGGCTCTGAAAATGCTATTGAAAGCATCCCGTTCGCCTGATTGCAATCCGCTAATAAGTGCCTCTTGTTCCAAAACTTTCATGTACGATAATGTCGATGTAATAAAAACGTGCAAAAATAAGAATTTTCCAACGAAACTCGAAAAGACCTCGATTTGTCCCAAAGAAAAAAGAAATAAGTAGATGTAACTTTACAGTTGATTTATTGAACTTAAGGCCCCATAACCATGTCAATTTGTATTGTGGCTGGATTTTGAAGCGTTACTTATGTAGATACCCGGTACGACATTTTTCAACGGAAAACAAGCAACCACGGCACCCCGTGTGGCTTCATTTCACAACCAAGAAGAATAAGCACAAAAAAAAGAAAAGTCAGGTCCTCTCCTGATGGGCGATACATTTATAACAAACTGTAAATGAATACATAAGCAGCATCACAGCAACAGCATTTACGTGGAATTTGAAGGAAACGAAGAAAAAATAATCGATAAAAAGTCAGGCAAAGAGTTGCGGTATAGAAAAAAGTTGTATTTTTGCAGTCCGAAAAAACGGATTGAACAATTATCTACAACATAATAAGGTATCGAAGTATGTACGCAATAGTAGAAATAGCAGGACAGCAATTCAAGGTGACTCAAGGTCAAGAGTTGTTCGTCAATAGATTAGAAGGCGAAGAAGGAAGCAAGGTTTCTTTCGATAAAGTTTTGTTGATCGACAATGGCGGCAATACCAAAGTGGGGGCCCCCACAATTGCCGGGGCAAATGTCGAAGCCACCATCAAGGAACATTGCAAAGGCAAGAAGGTTATCGTCTTCAAGAAGAAGAGAAGAAAAGGATACCAGACCTCGAACGGTCACCGTCAGTACCTGAGCAAGGTTCTCATCGACAGTATTACAGAGTAAAAACCCGAAAAACAGAATAGATATGGCACACAAAAAAGGAGTTGGTAGTTCCGAGAACGGCCGTGAGTCAGCCAGTAAACGACTTGGAGTTAAACTTTTCGGTGGCCAGGCTGCAATAGCCGGCAACATCATCGTGCGTCAACGCGGCACAAAACACTATCCCGGCAAGAATGTCGGAATGGGAAAAGACCACACACTTTATGCAAAGTGTGACGGCATCGTGGAATTTGCGAAGAAAAAAGACAACAAGTCCTTCGTTTCCATCCTTCCCGTTGAAGGCGAAATCGTCAATTGAATTTTATTCATTACATTACATATTTTTGTTCCGACTATCTCCCCGGTAGTCGGTTTTTTTGTTGGTAACAGCCGCAATTGCTGACACCGTTTCACGAAGTGTGAAAAAATCCATTTTTTCTCTATAAAAATGTAAAAATGGCTATCTTTGCACAAATTTTACAAAACGATGCTAGTAGTATCTTATATCAGAGAACATAAGGAAGAAGTGATAGAACGCCTATCTATCAAGAACTTCACCAACACGGAATTAATCGACGAAATTTTGCGTCTTGACGACGAACGTCGCGCCACACAGTCAGAGAATGACGAAACGCTTGCCACCATCAATAGCAACGCCCGCACCATCGGCGAGATGTACAAGCAAGGCAAGGCTTCCGAAGCCAATGCGCTGAAAGAGACAAACAACACGCTCAAAGAAACCGTCAAGACCCTATCCGACCGATTGGAAACCATCAAGAACGAAATCCAGACGAAATTGGTCGAGATTCCCAATACCCCTAACCTGTTAGTGCCGCGCGGCACTTCGGCAGCCGATAACCTTAACGTGCACCAGGAAGGCGGCATTGTTGAAATGCCGGAAAGCGCACTGCCGCATTGGGAGTTGCTCACCCGATACGACCTTGCCGACTTCGACCTCGGCAACAAGGTAACCGGTGCCGGATTTCCCTTCTACAAAGGCAAAGGCGCCAAGTTGCAACGCGCGCTCATCAACTTTTTCCTTGATGAAGCTGCCGTCGACGGTTACAATGAAGTTCAGCCGCCCCTCATGGTGAACGAGGCCTCGGCCTATGCCACCGGGCAGCTACCCGACAAGGAAGCACAGATGTATGCCGTTCCACTCGACGGGTTCTACCTCATCCCTACCGCCGAAGTGCCTTTGACCAACATGTTCCGCGACACCATCGTCAAGGAAGCCGACTTCCCCATCCAAACGGTGGGCTATTCAAGCTGTTTCCGTCGCGAGGCGGGTTCCTACGGCAAGAACGTACGCGGTCTGAACCGTCTGCATCAGTTTGACAAGGTGGAATTGGTGGAAATTGCCAACCCCGAAAATTCCTACGAGCGTTTGGAAGCCATGAAGAGCCACGTTGCCGGACTGCTCCGCAAACTTGAACTTCCGTTCCGGGTATTGCGTCTCTGCGGCGGCGACATGAGCTTCACCTCCGCCATGACCTACGATTTCGAGGTTTGGTCGGCAGCCCAGAAACTCTGGTTGGAAGTCAGCTCGGTCTCCAACTTCGAGACCTTCCAAGCCAACCGTCTGAAGTTGCGCTTCAAAGACAAAAACGGCAACATGCAGCTCGTCCACACCCTCAACGGCAGCGCCTTGGCCTTGCCCCGCATCGTTGCAGCCCTGCTCGAAAACCATCAAACGCCGAAAGGCATACGCATTCCCAAAGCACTTCAAAACTATACCGGATTTGACATTATCAAGTAAATCAACGCTTGCCTTTGCGCTTTTCATCGGCCTATCGCTCGCTTTCACCGCGTGCCGGCACAGCGACGTTGAAGGTCCTATGGCGCAAATTGCCGAGCTGCACAAACAGCTCGAAAACGATTCCATCAGCATCGGACAACTCGAAAAGGAAGTGTTTCCGCGACTCGAACGCGACTTCCGTTTTTGCGATTCCATGCTTGCTTTTTTGAACCGCGACTCCATAGAAGCGCATTTTGAAGCCCTGCGTTTATGCGACATGTATATCGAGCAGTTCAAGACCGTCGTCCCGGTCATGAAGCGCAGCATCAGCTATTCGCGCCTCCAGCTCGACAATCTCGCCCTCGACATCAAAGGAAGTATGCTTACCGACTCTCTCGTTCAGATTTATATAGATGACGAACGCAAAGCTGCCGACACGACACATTATCGCATTATCTATTTTCAGGAACGCCTGAACGAACAGCAAAGTGAAATCGCCCAAAGGAAAAAGGCGATGCTGAACCTTCAATAAGCAGTTTGAGCCATGAAACGCCGATTTCTGTGTCTCCTGCTGCTGTTTGCCGTTGCCGCTACATCCTTTGCGCAAATCAACCTCTCGAACACGCGAAAACGCCAGCAAAACAACGACCAGCGCGCACTCGATGAAAAGATTGCCAACAATTTCCTGAAAAACCAGGAATACGACAAAGCAAAAGACGCCTATCGGAATTTGTACGACAAATACAAGCAGCTCTATTATTTCGGCATTTACGTGGACTGCCTGATTCAACTCAAAGAGTATGGTGAGGCTGAAAAAACACTTTCCGGTTTCATTGAATCGTATCCCAACCGCTGGAAAGAAAAAGCAGATTTAATCTTCGTCTATTCCATAGAAGGGAAAGACAAGAAGGCTGAAAAGGCTTTCCAAGCGCTTTTGAGCCAGCTGCCCGTTCAACGCAGCCAAATCATCACCATTCAGAACGCTTTCATGGCAAGGTCGATGTACAGCCAAGCCCTTGCTGTCTTGGAAAAAGGTGCCGACATCAACACCGACCGTTATCCGTTTTTCGCCGAGCGCGCCATCATCTGTCGCGCCATGGCCGATTATGCAAAAGCCTTTGAGCTGCTCTTCCTCGACTTAAAAGCCAATCCCAACCTGTTTGAATCTACAAAAAACCGCTTGCAGGCCATGCTTTACTATGATGTAAATCACAGTATTGCAGATGAATTGCGCATGGCTCTGCTTAAAAAAGCGCAAGACAATCCCGATGACACTTTGATGGCACAGCTATTGGTTTGGTTTGCCCTTCAGGAAGAAGACTACGACATTGCCCTCGCGCAAAGCATCAGCATTGACCGGCGCAAAGGCGATCAGGATCCCAAGATTCTCAACCTCTCCAACATCTGTTTGAACAACATGCAATTCGACGTTGCGAAAGAAGGATTTGAGTATGTAGAAAACAAAGGTAAAAACAACCCGTTTTACGGGGAAGCCGTCACAGGACGCATCGAAGCGGAATATCAGAAAATCAAAGCAGAGAATGTGCTTTCCACAAAACCCTACGAGAACCTGTCGGCGAATATCAAGAAAGCCATGGATGCCGTATCGGGCGGCAACACCAATAGGTTGGGCATGATTCAGGCGGAACTCCTCGCCTATCATCTCAACCAACCCGATGAAGCGGCTTCCATGCTCAACACGATGCTTGAGCAATCGAAATCAAAGTTGGAACAGGCACAACTGAAACTCGAATTGGCGGACATCCTGCTCTATCAGGACAAAGTGTGGGATGCCACGCTGCTTTACAGCCAGGTTGACAAAAGCATGAAAGAAGAGCCATTGGGTCACGAAGCCCGCTTCAAAAACGCCCAGCTCCGCTATTTCATCGGCGAGTTTGCTTGGGCGGAAAGCCAGCTACATATCCTCAAAGCAGCCACCTCGAAACTCATCGCCAACGACGCCATGACCCTTTCGCTCATCATCAAGGACAACCTCGAAGCCGACACGACAGGTGCCGAGTTGCGCCGTTTGGCACGCGCCGACTATCACCTTTACCAACACAAAGACAATGAAGCCGCAGCGATGCTTGACTCCATCATTGCAAACGGCAATACCGTCAGTATTCCTCATGCGCTTTTCCGCCAAGCCAACATTGAAGAACACAAGCACCAGCCCGACGTTGCCGACAGCCTCTATGCCGTCATTTTCAACCACTATCCCGAAAGCTACATGGCCGACGATGCCCTGATGAAAGCCGCTGACATCAATCAGTCCATGGGAAATAAAGAACAAGCCACGCTGTATTACGAGCAACTCATCGACAACTGGCCCACAAGCATTTATGCCGCCGAAGCCCGAAAGAAATACCGGAAACTGCAATGAGAATGCGACGTGCCGGAATGGGTTCTTTTGAACGACATTTGAAAGAATTGACCGTTGAAACAACAAACAATATCACAAAAGATGCCTTCTGTTAGACCGAAAAAAAGCCTTGGGCAACATTTCTTGACCGACCAAAACACTGCAAAGGCCATCGTAGATGCGCTGACCGGTCCTCGCAAAGCTGATGCAGCACCTTTACCCGTCCTCGAAGTGGGTCCCGGCATGGGCGTACTCACCCAGTACCTGCTTCAACGGCCTGAAATCGACCTCACCGCCGTTGAAATCGACCAAGAATCCATCGATTATCTTCACAAGCAGTTTCCGCAACTTGAAGGCAGGCTGTTGCAAGAAGATTTTCTCAAAATGGATCTTGGCAAAGCGTTTGATACGCCTTTTCACGTCATCGGGAACTTCCCTTACAACATCTCCTCCCAAATCTTTTTCAAGATATTGGAACATCGCGACCTAATACCCGAAGTGGTGTGCATGATTCAGAAAGAAGTAGCCGACCGTATCGCCGAAAAGCCCGGCAGCAAAACTTACGGCATACTGTCCGTATTGCTCCAGGCATGGTACGACATCGAATATCTGTTTCCTGTCGGATCGGGTGCCTTTGCGCCGCCACCCAAGGTGATGTCGGCCGTGATCCGGTTGCGGCGCAACAGCCGTCAAACGCTCGACTGCGACGAAGCGCTCTTTAAAACCATCGTAAAACAAGCCTTCAATCAACGGCGTAAAACACTGCGCAATTCGCTGAAAACCCTGATCACCGACAAAGGCTTATGCAGCAGCGACACCGTCTTTGACCTCCGTCCCGAACGTCTCGGCGTAGAGGATTTCATCGCCCTGGCCAATAGGTTTTCAACAACAGATTAAACACCATACGAATCGGCACATATACATAATTATCAAAATATTACAATCAAATTATCCTAATATGAAGACAAGATTTCTCACACTGATTCTGATGGGGTGGGGCTTGATGGCCGCCGCTCAAAACGACGAAGCCCGTCTCCTTAGATTTCCTGCCACCAACGGCACCGACATAGTATTCTCCTATGCCGGCGACCTATACACCGCTCCCCTTTCGGGAGGTGCCGCCCGGCGGCTGACCTCGCACATGGGCTATGAGGCTTTTGCAAAATATTCGCCCGACGGCAAGACCATCGCCTTTACCGGAGAATACGACGGCAACCGCGAGGTGTATCTCATTCCCGCCGAGGGCGGCACACCGCAACGGCTCACCTTTACCCCCACAAATGCCCGCGATGACATGGGCGACCGCATGGGACCCAACAACATTGTGATGGGATGGACACCCGACGGGTCAAGGATCATCTATAGAAACCGAACCGGTGACGGCTTTACCGGCACCCTGTGGACCATCTCGCCCGAAGGCGGCATGGCTGAAGAGATTCCCCTTCCCGAAGGCGGCTTTTGCAGCTATTCCCCCGATGGGAAAAGTCTCGCCTACAACCGCGTCATGCGCGAGTTCCGCACTTGGAAGTACTATCGTGGCGGCATGGCCGACGAAGTGTGGATTTACGACGGGCAATCCGTCAAGCAGGTGACCGACAACGATGCACAAGACATTTTTCCCTTGTGGGTCGGCGATGAAATCTATTTTGCTTCCGACCGCGACATGACCATGAATCTCTTCGTGTACGACACCAAGACACAAGCCACAACCAAAGTCACCGATTTCAAAGACTACGATGTGAAGTTCCCTTCCACCAACGGCAAGCTGATCGTGTTTGAAAAAGGCGGATTCCTTTATAAGCTCGATCCTCGCACCAAGCAAACCGAACAAATCCACATCACACTTACCTCCGACGACATTTATGCCCGCAGCGAACGTCGCAATGTCGGCGATCTCATCCGTAGCATCAGTCTTTCTCCCAATGGCAAGCGCGTAGTGGCATCGGCACGCGGCGAAGTGTTCGACATTCCCATTGGAGAAGGCATCACCCGCAACATCACCCGTTCACCCGGTTCGAACGACAAAAACGTGGACTGGAGCACCGATGGGAAGTATATCGCTTACGTAGGCGACCCAACCGGAGAAGCGGAACTCTATCTTTATTCGATAGAAACCGGAACGACCGAACAGGTCACCGAAAACAACGACACCTACATCCTGCGCATACAGTGGAGTCCCGACAGCAAGCACATCCTCTACACCGACCGCAAAAACCGCATTGTCGAATTGGATCCTTTTGCCAAGCGAAAGACCGTCCTCATGCAAAATGAAGCAGGTGCCATCTGGGACGTAACCTATTCCCTCGACAGCAAATGGATTGCCTACTCCAGGACTGCACCCAACAACATGAACATTGTTTACGTCTATAACCTTGAAACCAAAAAGGAATATCCCGTCACTGAAAAATGGTACAATTCCAGCTCCCCATCCTTCAGCAGCGATGGCAAATATTTGATTTTCAGCTCCGATCGCGACCTTTCGCCGAATTACAGTTATATTGAATGGAATTATTCGTATGGCGACATGAGCGGCGTGTATATGACCCTGCTGTCGAAAGACACCCCGTCGCCATTCCTGCCCAAGGACTCCGAATCCATCCATGAAAAAGAAAAGGACAATACCGACAAGAAAAAAGGTTCGGATACTGACAAAAACAAACCAAACGATGTCAAAGTTGATCCTGACGGACTTGCGGAACGCACCATCAAACTCCCGATTCAAGGAAGCGCCCGGAATTTCTACAGTGATGGAAAAAAACTTTGGTTCGGGACAAAAGGCGACACAAAAGTATTTGATTTCGAGACCCAAAAGACGGAAGACTATGCCACTGGCAGCATCTACTACCGCCATGGCGACAAAAAAGCCTTGTTAAGAAGCAAAGGCGAGTATTCCGTTGTGGACTTCCCCTCGCCAAAGGTCGGGAAAGGCGAAGCCATTGACCGCAGCAACATGTTTACCACCATCGATTACGCTCAGGAATGGCCACAGATTTTCAATGAAGTATGGCGCGCCTTCCGCGACGGCTACTACCTTGAAAACATGCACGGTCTCAATTGGCAGGCTGTCAAGGAAAAATATGCCGCGTTGCTGCCGTATGTGAAAACACGCCTCGACTTGAACTACGTCATCGGCGAAATGATAGCCGAACCGGCAAGCGGACACGCCTACGTCAACCCTGGCGAATACCCCAAACCCGCACGCATTAAAATGGGACTATTGGGCGCCGAAATCAGTGCCGACAAGAGCGGCTATTATAAAATCGACAGAATCATGCAAGGTGCACCCTACCGGAAAGAGCTTCGATCGCCACTCACCGAACCCGGCATGAACATCCACGAAGGCGACTATATCACCGCCATCGACGGCATGCCGACCAACAGCGTAAACAACATCTACGAACTGCTCATCGGCAAGGCGGATGTGCTTACCGAACTCACCATCAACGGTTCGGCTTCGGAAGGCGGACGGAAAGTCGTTGTCAAACCCATCGACGACGAATACCCGCTCACCCATTACGAATGGGTTCAGAAAAACATCAAGACCGTGGAAGAGAAATCTGGCGGAAAAGTAGGATACATCTACATCCCCGACATGGGTGTGGAAGGTCTCAACGAATTTGTCCGCTACTATTACCCCCAGCTCGACAAGGAGGCCTTGATCATCGACGACCGCGCCAACGGAGGAGGAAACGTGTCGCCCATGATTCTTGAAAGACTGCTCCGCACGGTGTACCGGATGACGATGAGCCGTCACTCGACCATGAACGGCACCATACCGGAAGGCACACATACCGGACCCAAAGTACTGTTGGTCAACAAATACTCTGCCTCCGACGGCGACCTGTTCCCATGGAGTTTCAAGGCCAACAAGGTGGGAACCGTTATCGGCACACGGACTTGGGGCGGCATTGTTGGCATCAGCGGATCACTGCCTTACATGGACGGCACCGATGTCCGCGTTCCGTTTTTCACCAACTACGACGCTAAGACCGGACAATGGATTGTGGAAAACCACGGTGTCGATCCTGATATTGTGATTGACAATGACCCGATCAAGGAACAGGCGGGAGAAGACCAGCAGTTAGAAAAAGCCATCCAGGTAGCTCTCGAGCAGATTAAAGACCGGAAGCCGCTGCCCAAAGTGCCGGCGCCAAGGACTTTCAAAGACCTCGGACTTCCCGAAACGGAATAACCTGACGAAAAGGACACACGATTAAGCACGCAGCGACACCCTATTCATGCGCTTCATGGCTTGTCGCACGGTCAGAAAAGCCGAGCTACAACCTACCGCAAGAATAGTGGCCAACAAGATGGCGACGTCGCTGAACTTCAACAGGACAGGGTAGGCATCAACAACATAGCTGCCGCCCTGTCCGAATTTTACAAATCCGAACCTTTGCTGAAGCACCACCACCACAATCCCGAGGGCGAGACCGATAACGCCACCGGCAACCGAAATCAGCAGTCCTTCGTCCATAAACAGACGAAGAATGAAGCGGCGGTTACACCCCATGGCGTTCAGTACGTCCACGTCCTTGCGCTTATCTATCATCAGCATGGAAAGCGAGCCTATCACGTTGAAAGTGGCCAAAACAAGAATAAAGGTAAGGATGACATACACCGCCCATTTTTCGGAGTGCATGATTTTGTAAAGCGTTTCCTGCTGTTCACGGTGATCCTTGACCGTGAAGCCCGCTCCCAAGACAGCTTTCACCTCCCGTTTTATCCTATTGACATCCGCTTTGTCATTTACAAACAGCTCCACATTTGTGGCCATGTCGCCATCATATTCAAGCAAATCTGACAGCCACCGAAACGGCACCAAAACAAGTTTCTCATCAGCCTCCTGATTGGTGGAAAACACGCTTTGAACCGTCAAGGTGCCGCTGCTGAAACTATTTTCGAGATTAAAGGAAGAAGCGTTGCCTCGTTTGGGGACATAAATCTGCAGCATGGCGTATGGGTTGTAGGTATTAATGCCGAGATACCATGCCACGCCCGAACCCGGTACGGCAAAAAACCAACTACTGTCCGACAGAGAGAATGCATCCTCAGAACTCAAGGTTTCGCGCACTGAGCGCACCTTGCCGAAATCCGCCCCCACTCCTTTCACCTTGCCGATATGCTGTTTGTCGTTGGCACGAAACAAAGCATCCTCCGTCAGCGTGGGAACCACATAATCCACTCCTTTTATCGCTTTCAGCTTATCGATGGGAAAAGCTGTCAGCGACAGGGTCTTACCCTTTTCAGGCGCAATCTGGATACTGGGAGTGAGCCTATTGTTCAATGCAGCCACAACATCTTCAATGCCGTTGAAAGCCGACAACACCACTATCAGCGCAAAAGAAGCCACACTGATACCCACAATGGAAATCCACGTGATGATATTAATGAGGTTGTGGCTTTTTTTCGCCAGCAGATAGCGTTTCGCTATGAAAAAAGGGGCATTCAACTCGGAATTGCTTATTTGTCAGGATGCAACAGATTGTTGATGTTCTCGATATAATCGAGGCTGTCGTCCTCGAAAAACCGCAACTCGGGAATGATGCGCATCTGATGGCGAATGCGGTTGCCGAGCATCCCACGCAACGCCTTGGCATTACCCCCCACTTCCTCAACGACCTTCTGCTTGTCAGAAACGCCGAAAATGCTCAGATATACCCGCGCATACGACAAATCAGACGTTACATTGACCTTGGTCACCGTTATCATCAATCCCGGAACGGAAGGACGCATCTCCTTCTGAAAAATATCACTCAACTCTTTGAGCATCAATTTATTGACTCTATCCAACCTTTTACTGTCCATGGGTGAAGATTTTAGAATTAAATTTCAAGATTCGCCTCGATTCTTGCCGGATCGAAAGGCAATTGCAAAAATAGGGATTTCTTTTGATATTTGTTCGCCAGATGCCGATGAATACGCAACAAAACACATTTTATTGAAGATGTGCAACTTATCATTTAGCAATGTCATGTTTGTCATCTATTCCATTGAATAATACTGATGAAAACCTATTGGATTTTCGGCGTGATTAATGCTGCACTTCCAACCAGCGCGATAGAAAAACATTATAAACACTGTAGGAAACACCTGTCTCCGTTGAGACAGAAAGAAGCAATTCCTTATCCAGCAAGGCCTCTAAAATCCGTTTTGAATTGGCAGCGGTGCCGATACCGTACCTTTGAATAAAATGAGTTGAATATGGCTTGTCAACCGATTGTTCTTTGGCCACGGCCTTCAGATAATTCCATTGCAGCGGAGTCAACAAGTTACGCCATTGCCAAAAAGTCTGCTCGTTCTCCATTAATATTTGTCGAGAAGAAAGCAAAACTTCCTGTAAATCAATATTTTTACCGTTTTTTAGAAACACATGGTTGCAAAGCGACTGCGTGTAAAAGGTATGCACCTTCGTCCAATTGAGGATAAAATCTACAGCCTCATTGGAAATGCTTTTTCCCCCTTTCGCAAACATCCTGACAATGAAATCGGCATAGGCATTTCTGTCGATTTTTTTAAGATAGAGACAGCGCGTGCTCTCGTAAAACGGACTTCTTGCATCCGTGAACATCTCCGTCATCAGATGTTTCTGACTGCCGCAAAACACAAACTGCACGTTTTTCAAAGGCTGAATGTAAGAACGCAACAAGGCTTCCATATTGTTCCCATACTCTCTAACTTGTTGAAATTCATCGATAGCAATGATCGTTTTGCGTTCTTGCTTTTCGATAAATTCAAATATGGAGGCAAGAGTATGTCGCTTCTCGAAATCGGAATGAAACGTCATCATGAGTTCGGGATTCCCCGTCAAGGCATTGTAACTCAACATAGGCCGAAAGCCGGCAAGGATTTGCAGAAATGCCTTGACCGCCTTTTTCTTCTCCAATGCCGCAATGACAGCCTCCGATAAAGCCTTGATGAATCCTTCCACGGTTTCTGTGGCATAAATATCTACATAGCAGGTATTTGCATCTATTTTTTGCTGCTTTATCTCATCAAAAATGCGATAAATAAGCCCGGTTTTCCCATAACGTCGCGGTGAAATCAGTGACACATTCGCTCCATTGAAAAGATATTCCATGATGGTTTTCACTTCTTTCTCTCGGTCACAAAACAAATCCTTAGAAATATAGGGTACAAGTGCAAACGGGTTTTCCATATCGGTCTTTCATTATCTATTTCAGGCACAAAATTAGTATCTTTTTTGTAATATACAAAATAGATAGCAAAATTCTTTTATACGCACCTATTTATCAATAAGATGATACTAAAACAATACCACAAATGAACGGATTATTCCCGATTTTTCGTATCAATAAGAATGGTAACCGGCCCGTCATTGACCAATTCCACATCCATCATGGCTCCAAATTCGCCGCTTTGCACTTCTCTGCCCGACACCTTGGCGAGATGTTCCAAAAACAACTCATACAGCGGAATGGCTACTTCCGGGCGGGCGGCACGGATGAAACTCGGACGGTTGCCCTTCTTGGTCATGGCGTGCAAGGTAAACTGACTGACCACCAAAAAAGAACCTTCAATTTGGTTGATGTCAAGATTCATGGCATCCTTTTCATCGGAAAAAATCCTCAGTTTGGAAAGTTTGGAACAAAGCCATTCCACATCGTCCTCATTATCAGCATCTTCAATGCCCAGCAAAATCAACATCCCCTTGCCGATTTCCGACTTTATGCGCCCTTCAATAGCCACCGAAGCACGCGACACCCTTTGAACCACAATACGCATATCCTGATTTCTTTTGGGGCAAAAATAATGATTTTTGACTCTTGTGGCACGCACCTCCCGGCCTGAATACTGAACATTTTCAGAAACCCATCAAAAAAGGCTTTTCGTTCCGAAATAACGGACATTGATTGGATTTTTTAATGAACTCAAAGCAAAAAACCTAATTTTGCAGCGATTTTGGCAAAAGCAAAAGAAAGTTTTTATTATGGATTTGTATCTCAATGTTCCAGAACGTATTTTCGACCTTCTTCCCAAGTATGAGAAAGAATTCGGGCCCGACAAAGTCATGCTTGCCGGAAAAGAAAATGGCAAATGGAGACCCTACACTATTTCCGAAACTATTGAAATCGTAGATGCAATCAGCCTTTTCCTGTTGGATGCCGGAATTAAAAAGGATGACAAAATCGCCCTGGCCTCACGCAACTGCCCCGAATGGAATTTCATCGACTGGGCCATACAGCAAGTGGGTGCGATTCCCGTACCGCTTTACCCCACCATCAGCAGCGAGGACTACGTTTACGACTTGAACCACTCTGAAGCGAAAATGCTGTTCATCTACGGCAGCGACATCTATCATAAGCTTCACCCGCTCAAAGATCAGTTTCAATTTATCAAGCAAGTCATTTCCATCCGCCCCACCGAAGGGCTTACCGACTTGCTGCAGGTGATACAAATAGGCAAAGAAAAGGGTGACAGGGCTTTATTACAAGCCGCAAAAGCCGCCGTCTGCAAGGACGACATAGCCTCTATCATCTACACGTCGGGCACCATGGGAACGCCCAAAGGCGTCATGCTCACGCACCACAACATGTCGAGCAACATCATGAACCTTGACGTGCTTTTTCCTGCGGACCGCAACACCGTGTTGTTCAGCTATTTGCCATTGTCCCATATTTTTGAGCATGAGGTCGTGCTGGCTTTCATGAACTTGGGTGCTTCGGTGCATTATGCCGAAAGCATGGGCAGCATCGTCAACGACATCGGAGAAGTGAAACCGACCATATTCGACAGCATCCCGCGCCTGATTGAGAAGTTCCATGCCCGCATGTTGCTCACCGGAAGCAAAATGAAAGGTCTCAAGAAAAAAATATTCTTCTGGGCCATCGACCTTGGCTACCGTTACGACGAATGCAACCAAAACAGCCTCTTCTACGAATTGAAGCGTAAGATTGCCGACAAGCTGGTTTACCGTAAATTGCGCGATATCTTTGGAGGAAACGTCCGTTTCATCATCGTTGGCGGAGCCGCCATACAGCCCCGTTTAGCAAAACTGTTCACCGCCATGGGCATTCCCATCATGGAAGGCTACGGCTTGACCGAGACATCGCCCGTGATTGCCGTCAACAGTCCTGTGACAAAGAAAATAAAAATCGGAACAGTCGGAGTGCCTTTGCAAAACCTATCGGTGAAGATTTCCAACGAAGGCGAAATCTTGGTGAACGGTCCCAGTGTCATGCGCGGCTACTACAAAGACCCGGAGCAGACCGCACAAGCGATCGATAAAGACGGTTATTTCCACACCGGCGACCGCGGCATCATCGACAAGGAGGGCTTTCTCAAACTCACGGGACGTATCAAAGAGATTTTCAAGACTTCGATGGGGAAATACGTCAGCCCTTCGCTCGTTGAAAACAAGCTGTTGGAATCTCCTTTCATCAATTCGGCCGTCGTGGTGGGTGAAGGACAGAAATTTGCCGCCGCACTCGTTATTCCCGACTTTGAACAATTGCGCGAATGGTGCGCCCGGCAACAGATCGCCTATTCCTCCGATGCCGACATGATCAAGGAAAAAGTCATTGTCAAAAAAATACGCGACGAAATCAATGTTTGCAACCAGTCGTTAGGCGAATACGAGCGCGTTATGCGTTTCGAACTGCTGCCCTCGGAATGGAGCCTGGACAAAGGCGAAATCACCGGAACGCTGAAAGTGAAGCGTGCCGTTATCGCCGAGCATTACAAAGACTTGATTGAAAACATGTTTAAGGAATAAGGATTCCCTTTTTACACATCCCGACTTAACCGCAGGTCAAACGCGGTGCATTATTCTGAATATCATCTCTTTATACAACTCTTTTTCGGAGGCTTCGCCACTCTTATAGCCTTTCCCTTTCATATCGAACTCGCGAAGCACGGCGATGCAGCGCACACAGTCGGCGATGCTGTAGTTACGGGCCGCTTCAAGATAATCCCTTACAAAAAAGGGATTGACACCCAGAATGGAAGCCAGATTGCCCGGTGACTTATCCGTGGCATAGTGCAGTTTCAAGAGTTTGGAAAAATATCCAAACAATGAAATCGCAGTGAGAAACAGCGGATTATCCTTATTTTCAGCAAAATAGTTCACAATGCGGTTGGCTTTCAGCACATCGCCGCTTCCGACGGCATTTTGAAGCTCAAAAACGTTATAGTCTTTCGAAATGCCAATATTGCGCTCCACATCAACATCGTCAATCTTTTTCGACTTTGGAACCGCAATAACGAGTTTGTCAAGCTCGTTGCGCACTTTGTGGAGGTCGGTTCCCAAAAAATCGGTCAGCATCTGCACGGCCTTTGGGGTGATGCCATGCGGCGAATCGCAGTTTTGAAGGTAGTTTTGTATCCACTCGGGAATTTTATTTTCATATACCTTTTTCGACTCAAACAGAACACCCAATTTATCGACGGTCTTGGACAAAGTGCGTCGTTTGTCCAATTTCTTGTACTTGTAATCGACCACAAGAATGGTGGAAGGCGGAAAAGTCTCGAGAAAAGGCGCCAGCTCCTCAATATCCTTGACATCCTGCGCTTCCTTCACAATGACCACCATGTGTTCGCCCATCATCGGGAAGCTGCGGGCATGATCCACTATGGTCTTCACGTCCACATCGCGCCCATAGACAACAATCTGATTGAAAGCCTTGTCGGCCTCGTCAAGGATATTTTCTTCAAGGGTGTCGGAAATAAGGTCGATAAAATACGGCTCCTCTCCCATCAGAAAATAGAGCGGCTCAAAATGGCGCTTGTGAATATCGGAAAGGATTTGTTCGAAAGTCTTCGCCATCGGTTTCTATCAGTATTTCAGATGTTTGACAGTCATCCCATTATTAATCAGTTGTCGCAGCGAGTCGATGCCGATACGCAAATGCTCTCCTGAGAAGTTACGGTTTACGACTTTGTCGCTCGCCTCGGTCTTAATGCCTTCCGGAACCATGGGCTGGTCGGAAACGAGGAGCAGTGCACCGGTGGGAATCTCGTTGTAAAATCCGACGGAAAATATGGTAGCCGTTTCCATATCGACGGCCATGCACCGGATGCGCCGCAGATAATCCTTGAAATGCTCGTCATGCTCCCAAACGCGGCGGTTCGTGGTATAAACCGTCCCCGTCCAATAGTCGCGGCCATAATCGCGGATGGTGGTGGAAATGGCTTTTTCGAGGCTAAAAGCAGGCAAAGCAGGCACTTCAGGCGGAAAATAATCGTTCGATGTGCCTTCGCCTCTGATACCGGCGATGGGCAGAATGAGGTCGCCCACCTTGTTTTTCGGCTTCACACCGCCACACTTGCCCAAAAAGAGCACCGCCTTGGGGTTGATGGCACTCAGCAAGTCCATGATTGTAGCGGCATTGGCACTGCCCATGCTGAAGTTGATGATGGTAATCTCGCCATCGGAGGCACAAGGCATGGGCTTGTCGCGCCCCACCACCTCGACACCTTGCCATTCGGCAAAATTATCCACATAATTCTGAAAGTTGGTCAGCAGAATGTATTCCCCAAAGCCGTCCAACGCCAGTCCCGTATAGCGCGGCAGCCAATTTTCAACGATTTCCTGTTTGGTATTCATAATAGCGTTGCTTTCGGCAAAGATACGCATTTCACACGAGCGGTCTTCAAAAACGCCAAACAAAAATCCTCATCCTTTTTCAATGTCCCCGACAAGGTTTGCTTTCAGGGCCATCGGTTCACTCCGCCAGGACGATTGCCGCTTCATTTGCCCGCAAAAAAGTGGTATCTTTGCACCTCAAACTGAAAATGCAACCATGTCCATATTATTTCACAACTCAATTTTCGGTCCATTGAAAAGCAGACGGTTAGGCATCTCTTTGGGTGTCAACCTGTTGCCTTCCAATGGAAAAATCTGCACCTTCAATTGCATCTATTGCGAATGCGGTTGGAATCGGAACGGAAAACCCAAGGGGATATTGGCCGACAAAGCGGCGGTAGAACAGTCCTTGGAAGAGCGTTTGACGTCCTTGCGCGGCACGGAGCTTGAACCGGACAGCATCACTTTTTCGGGCAACGGCGAACCCACGCTGCACCCACAGTTTCCAGCCATCATCGACAGCACCCTACGTCTGCGCGACCGGCTCTGTCCGAAAGCCAAAGTCAGCGTCCTCACCAACGGCACGCGCGTGTTCGACCCGATGGTATTCGCCGCCCTTCAAAAGGTGGACAACAACATCATCAAACTCGACGGCGGCACCATGCACTGCATCGATGCCCTCGACCAGCCCAACATCCAATTCGACCTGAAAGCCTACATCGACCAACTGAAGCGTTTCAACGGGAACCTCATCATTCAAACCTTGTTTTTGCGCGGCCATCACAACGGCATGGTCATCGACAACACTACCGACGAAGAAGTAAGGCTTTGGCTGGAGCACCTTGCCAGCATTCAGCCGAAACGGGTCATGATGTACGTCATCGAACGCGAAACGCCGGAACAAGATTTGGAGAAAATCGACAAAGAAGAACTGGAACATATCGCCGAGAAAGTGAGAAAGCTCGGCATCGGAACCGACATCTACGCCTGATGGAACGCTATCCCGTGAAAATACTGATGGCGTTTGCCTACACCTTCGACGGCAACATCGAGTTTTTCGACTGGCTGATGAAAAACGGCTATCCGGAACTCTGTGCACTGAGCAATGCCATCAAAGGCGACAGGGAGGCAAAAGAATGGCTGATGAAAAACGGATTTCCACAGTATGCAGCCTTCGACAGCGCCATCGACGAGGAAGAAGAAGCCGAAAAATGGCTTGCAAAAAACCATTTCAACCTGCTACTTGTCCTCGCCGCCGCCGTCAACAACGACGAAAAAGCACTGCAATGGTTCGAAAAGAACGAATTGACCGTCTTCGGCATTCTTGCGGAGAAAATACGCAACTATCTAAGCAACAAATACTTAAACTACCATAAAATTCCACTTTAAGCACAATTTTCAGAATATCTTATCGTAAGAGAAAAAAACATCCCGATGTACGGAAAAAAATAATACCTTTGCCGCACAACTTTTACTAAGCAATCAAAAGAAAGTATCGAATATGAATTCAAAAGTTAAATCCATCATTATCAACATCGTATTATTTGCAGTTGTTGTTTTCTTGGCCTTTAAAGTTGTTCAAAGCATCAAAGCTCCTATCAATTTCGGCAAGGCAAAACAGGCTCGTGAAACCCAAGTCGTTCAATGTCTCAAGGACATCCGCGACGCCGAATTGCAATACAAGCAGGTTTACAGCAAGTACACTGCAAATTTCGACAGCCTGATCGCTTTCTGTAACAACGCCCAGATTCCGATCGTGAAAATCGTTCCGGATCCTACCGACACCACTTTCACGAAGACCATTAACGACACCTTGGGATTCATCAAGGTGATGGACTCGCTGTTTGGCGGCAGAAACAACTTTAATATCGCAGATTTGCGCTACGTTCCGTTCAGCGAACCACGACAGGAATTTGAACTGAACGAAGGCTCTATCAAACGCGGCGGTATTAATGTGCCCGTTTTTGAAGCCAAAGCCCTTTACGAGGTTTATCTTGGCAAACCGGACAGCAAATTCTCGGAAAAAGAATGGACAACCCGTGTAAACAACTTAAAGGCCGAAATGGAGCAGATTGAAAAATACCCCGGCTTGAAAGTGGGTTCCATGGACGAAGCCACCACCGACGGCAACTGGGAAAAACTTTAATGACTGCTTGAATGGCCGCATCATTAATCCCTTATATCAGTTGCTTCGACAAGGTTTTTGATCTCGGCAGGACACAATCGTATCAAATAGCCATCCAACTCCGGTCGGATGGTTTTTCTTTTCTGGTTCGTGATGACAGCACCAACAGCATCATCGCCTTGGAAGCCTACAGATTTGATGAGCAAAATGACGATGACCGTCTGCTGCAAGCTCTCGCCATGACGCTACAGACAAAAGGATGGGATTTGAACCGCTTTTCCTCGGTGCGGTTCATCATTGGAGACCCGCAGAACACCCTCGTCCCCACGCCACTGTACGATGAGGCGGAAGCCGCCACACTGCTCGGTTTCAACCACACGCCGAAACCGAATACGCAGATCTGTTCCGATGTTATTGAAAAGGCAAGCTGTGTCAACCTCTACCCTGTTTCCAATACGCTCTACAAAAGTTTGAACAAATTGGGAAACAAGAATCGCATCCTGCACCATGCCAGCATTTTCATTCTCAGCTGTTTGAATCAAACGACACCGGATGCATCCGAAATCCATGTGCATGTGCAAAACCGCGACTTTTACATGGCTGTCGTGAAAAATGGCACTTTATTGTTTTACAACACTTTCCAATTCAACACCAAGGACGATTTTGTCTATTTTCTGCTCTTGGCGATGCAACAGCATGGGCTTTCGGGGCAACACATCCCAGTCCATCTTTCCGGAATGATTGTCGAAAGTTCGGACATCGTGGAATTGTGCAAGCGTTACATCACAAACATCTATTTTGTGCAGCCCGATGCAAGCCTTACGGTGAGCAAGGCGCTTCAAAACATCCCCTTCCACCATTATCACCTACCCTATCAATCACTCTCATGCGCATTATAAGAGGAAGATACCAACGGCGACAAATCATGGCGCCAAGCAGCCTGCCGGTTCGTCCAACGACCGACATGGCGAAGGAAAGCCTGTTCAACATCCTCGAAAACTACTATGATTTTGAGAATGCCGAAGTGCTCGATCTGTTTGCCGGAACGGGTAATCTTTCATACGAGTTCGTGTCGCGCGGTTGCCCAAAGGTAGTCTCCGTTGACCAAGATGCAGGCTGCGTGAAATTCATCCGCGAAACAGCCAACAAGCTCCAAATGGATGAACTTATCGTCATCCGTTCCGATGTGTTCCGCTTTCTCAGCAGCCACAAGAACAGCTATGACATCATCTTTGCCGACCCTCCCTACAACTGCCGGGAATACGATGCCTTGGCAAGAATGGTTTTCGACAACCACCTGCTGAAAGAAAACGGCTTATTCATCATTGAGCACGACAAACATTTGCACTTCGACGACCATGAACATTTCATGGAACAACGCCGTTACGGGAAGGTCAACTTTAGCTTTTTCGCTCAGAAACTCGAAGACGACGAGCAGGAATCGTAAACCGTTTCATGCTTTACCATAACACTGTCCAAGGGCAGGGCATACGATATGCTCTTGTAGCTCCAAGGTGCTTCCATTACATTTCCCTTTGCATCCGTAGTAACAATGCCGGCGCGTTCCTCTTCCGTCCATCGGTTCAGAATATTACCCTGAGCATCGCAAAGGATTCCTACCGGAACATAGCTCACTTTCCGATAATCCTTGAGCAAGGAACGGCATTCGCGGTTAATCCAAATCTTGTCCAAACCCGAGAACGATTTCTTATTGAGCACCAACACGTTATCCTTAGCCCAATCCGGCTGCAACACATCCTTTTGTGCGCCAATATACACAATCACTATGCCCAATCCTTGCACCTCATGCTCCAAATAGGGCTTGACATCTTGCGCAAACATTCGGGGACTAGGGACTCGCCGGACACCATTCCGGCCAGAAAAACAAAATCGTCCGTTGGTTTTCCGACATGAGCTGCCTGACGGCATCACGTTGATATGCTTTGAAATAGGGGTGCTCCGCCTCGAAGTCTTCGTTGCAAGAAGAGAAAAGCAACACCGCCAATATTGCGAAAAGGAAACGCTTCATAACTTAAGATCACATAGATAATAGGCAAAAGTAGTAAAATCGCACTTCTAACTTGAATTGGAGGATTCTAACGACCGATTAAAGATAAAAAAACAGAGGATGGCTCTATTCCACGCCATCCTCCTTGGACAATGATGCGCAAAAGCGCTTTGTTCATATAGTAGTATTATTCGCTTTTCATCACCCTGATTTCTTCCGCACCTTGCACCGTGCGAAGTTTCAGTACATAAAGCCCATTTTTCAACCCAGACAAATCAACGGACACTTTATCAGAAAAGTCGGACATGAATAATAAACGGTTTCCCGTTAAATCATAAAGTTCCAGCAACTCAATATCATCCTCTGCTACAACTTCAATCATGGTTGAAGCAGGATTAGGGAACACCCGTGTAGTAAAAGCACCATTCTCTTCTTCGGGGACTGAGGTCCTACATTCAAAGGTTCCAGTTGTGGGAATAGGATTAGAATTCTCAGCATACAAAACTTTCCAATATTTACTAATAGCATTGTTGGCATTAGTTGCCAATACAGCTTCATGATTTGATGACGAAGCATTTAGCACTGGATAAACGATTGCCTGACAATCACTGGGTAACCGCTTATGAAGCTCACAATACACTTCGTCCAAAGCTTGCGTAGATAGTGCATTACCCCAGCACTTCAATTCTACTAATGATGAGCAACCGGGAATTGCAAGTGAAGTGATGTTATTCTCCTGGCAATACAAAGCCCATAATTCAACAAATCCAGCAACATCAAGAGATACAAGCCTATTATTGCTACAATCCAATCGTGTCAAACCCTTACACTCACTAACATCAAGCGAAGTAATCCGGTTGTTTTGGCAATATAAATGCACTAATTCCTCCTTACCACTTACATCAAGACTACTAAGCTGATTTTCAAAGCAATGAAACTGCACCAACTTAGAAAGATTCGTTACATCCAAGGCTGTAAGACGATTTCGTTCGCACCATAAATCCTCCAACTCCGACAATCCATCAACTTGCAATATTGACAAATTATTATCCTGACAATACAAATGTACTAAGGATTTCAATCCATTAACTTCTATCGTTGCGATTTGATTCCCTTGGCAATACAGGTGGGTCAAAGCCATCAAGCCTGTTGCATCTAACATGGTAAGCCGATTTTCATTGCACCACAAATGAACCAATCCAGAACATCCGCTGACATTAAGAGAAGTAAGTTGATTATTACTACAATCCAACCGATACAATTTGGTCAATCCACTAACATCTAACCCCGAAAGCTGATTATTACTGCAACCTAAATCTTCCAATGCGTGAAGCGTACTTACATCGAGGGCTGTGATAGAATTATTGAAACATTGCAACAGGAACATCGCCGTACAGCCGCTAACATCGAGACTCTCCAGTTTTTTTCCACTGCAATCCAATCGATTAATCGCCGTACAACCACTGACATTCAGCGAAACAAGCTCAGCATTGTTATCCAATTTCAGAACTTTTATACCAGTACATCCACTCATATTAAGAGTAGCAAGCCTGGTGTTTTTACTTAAATCCATCTTGGTTATTCGCACACATCCACTTATATTCAATGTGGACAATCGCACATTCGTTTTTACTACCAGGCTATCCAATGCCACACACCCATTCGCATTCAAGTTCTCCAACAACACACAGTCTTTGACACCTAAATACTTTAGAAATTTTAATTCACTGACATCCAACGTATCAAGAGTATTATTATCACACTTCAACTGTTCAAGTGCCACACATCCGCTGACATTAATAGCAACAATATGGCTTCCAGAGCAATCAACGACTTTTAACAACTCCAGTCCACTGACATCCAACGTATTAAGGGTATCCTTATCACACTTCAGTTGTTCAAGCTCCACGCATCCGCTGACATTAATAGCTGATAATACTGGCTCAAATTTATATTTTGGCGGCGCAGTTATAATCTTCAAACGATGATTGTCAGAACATTCCAAAACCTTAAGATTTGTCTTTCCACTGACATTCAGATTGGAAAGTTGGTTTCTATTTACTTTTAAGTGTACCAACGCATCACATCCATCAAAATTCAATGTTACAAGAGAAGGTGCCCAAACCTTAGTATTATTAATAGAATCCACCTCCACCTCTCTTTTATTATCAGAACAATCAAGATCCTGTAACTTAGTCAATCCACTGACATCCAACACAGAAAGACAATTACTTGCACAATTAACAACTCGTATATCAGCCAAATCACTGACAACCAATGTATCAAGTTTGTTGTTATCACATCGCAACACGAGCAAATCATTAAAACCGCCGACATTCAGCTCTGTAAGATTATTAGTACCACAATCAAGAACCTTTAATGTATTCAAACCATTGATGTCCAACGTATCAAGGCTATTTTTCATACAGATCAAACTATCCATTGCAACGCACCCGTTTACCTTGAGTGTTGTAAGTTTGTTATCGCAACAATTCAGATACTGAATGGATGCCAAACCTTCAGCATTCAAAAACGTAAGAGCATTACTGGAACAATCAAGGACCTCTAAAAAAGCATTATTAGAAACATCTAATCCCGAAATTGCTTGATCGTTTCCTTTGCAGTCAAACCCTGTAATATCTCCGTAAACAACCATTAAAGCATCATTGGACAAATACGAACCGTCCTTCCAATCTGTCCCTACCATAACATTATAAGTACTATCACCACTTATAATCTGAATGGGCGTGCCAGCCGTTGCTGCTTTGATTTTTAAATGAACATTCGCTTCCTTCTTTACAGTAAGTGAAATGTAGCAACTCATGTTTTGACCCGTTGCCATTATTGAAAACAGCAACAACCCTATTAGGGAAAAGAATTTTTTAGTAAATCTTGTCGTCATAATTGTATAATTTTATGGTTAATATTTTGCGAACAATTCAACAGGCTTGACACAAAAAGAACACCCAAACGGAAATACTCGATTTTCAGTTTTAAAACAAATCGATAATAATTGCGACGATAGCAATATGCACAAACTAAACGTTGCTTGACAACATTTAGAAAAGGCAAAAAAATACTTGTTATGACTAAGCAACAGTCACTGACCAAGCTATACCTAATCGCAGGTGTACGAGTTAAAATCGCAAATCGCCGCTCGTGGGAGGGGGGGGGGGTAAAGTGCTGAAATTTAGCGAATTACACACGAAATCACTAACAAATAGCAAATTGTTTAATATGCCAACGTTACTTTCCACTTTACATTTGATATGAATGCAAAAATACAGTTTTTTTCATTATCACAAGTTTTTTCTGATTTTTTTTATTTTTCGGGGTAAAGGACATTTGTCAAAATAAGATTATAGGAAAAGCTCATATTTGAATGTATCCTGACAAGGTCTAAATTGATAAACAAAAAAACGCTTAGGTCTCCCCAAGCGTTTCTTTGAATTGGCTATCAATCCGTAAACGGCAATTAATATTCATCTTCGTGGAAAAAGAAATCGTCTTTGGTAGGATAATCCGGCCAAAGGTCTTCGATACGTTCATAAATTTCGCCTTCATCTTCCATTTCCTGAAGGTTTTCGATCACTTCCTGCGGTACTCCTGTACGAAGCGCCCAATCGAGCAATTCATCGCGCGTTGCAGGCCACGGCGCATCTTCCAATTTTGAGGCTAATTCTAATGTCCAATACATCGTGCTATCTGTTTGATTTTTGAAGGTGCAAAAATACACCTTATCGCCATATTCCCAAGCACTTTTTAAAGAAAAAAGCAAACTATTTTCTATTCAACTGGTTTCCAGCAACTTTCAACATATCCCGATTGGTAGTCAAAATAACGTGCCAACACAAAAAACAGGTCGGAAAGTCTATTGAGATACTTCAAATCGACAGGATCGACGGGGTGTTGCGCCGCCAAACGCCATGCCTGCCGCTCGGCGCGTCGGCAAACGGTACGGCACACATGCGATGCTGACGCACGCGGTTCGCCACCGGGAATGACAAAAGATTTCAAGGGAGGCAACAAGGCATTCATGCTGTCGATCTGCCGCTCCACGAAAGTCAAGTCTGACTCGGTGAGCGCAGGAATCATCTTGCTCACCTCCGATTCGGCATCCATGGCAAAGTGCGACTCCAAGGTGAACAGCCGGTCCTGTATGTGCGAAAACAACTGTTTGAGTTCGGCGGAAACGCCGTCATGGTCGGACAGCACGCCGACAAAAGCGCTCAACTCGTCAACGGTGCCGTATGCCTCAACACGCTCATCGTATTTCGGAACACGCTTGCCGCCAATCAGCGACGTGGTTCCGGCATCTCCGGTCTTAGTATAAGGTTTGCTCATAATAGTTTGATTGAATAATTCCTCAATAAAAAAACAAAGCAGTATCCGCGGCTTACCATTTCAACACATAATCGACTTTCTCGAAACCGACTTTGAAAAACACCAATCCGTAATAATAAAGGTCCATGGAAAGGGTGACAGCCTCGTCTTTGCAAATCATTTCCCAGGCATCCTCAATGTCACTCGACCCATGAATGCGTTCAAAGATAAAAACAGCATCGGAAGTCCGGCGCAACAAACAGTCTGTCAGCTTGTTCCAGTGGGTAGAATTAAAAGCGTCATAGCTAAAAAAGACACAAGGCATCTTTTTCGACTTGAACTTCTCCGAGAAAAGGTCGGCAGGACGCAGACGTTCCACATTGACCACACCCAATGCGTTCATTGCATCGACAAACTCCTGCGACTGTTCGGTGTAAAGTTTCGCCTTGAGGTTGCCCAGCGCAAGTGCCGAAGCACTAAGTGCGGACAAGGTTCCGAACGACAGAGTGGCACTCGGCTCAAAATAACGCACCAAGCGGTATAGCAAGCGGCTCAGCTTGCGGTTTCGGAACGAGATGCGTTTTCGCCCATCGAGCATGTAACCCATCCTTGAAATCAGATTGTAGTCCTCATTAAACCCTCTGTCGTTCAACACTTTGACAACAAATTCATATACAAAAGACGAATGAATCTGATACGCGCTCTTGCGCTGTAAGGTATAGCGTAGGTAACTTGACAACATGGCTATTCAAATTGTACTTTTTGCCAGAAAAACACCATCCGGCGCGGTTTCGACCTTACTCCATTCTGTATGATTTGCTCTCCACTAACAATAAAGCGGTTATCGTACCAATGTGACATGGACGCGTGACCTTCCCTTGTCAGAAAATCGACTTCATAAAGCAGGTCGAGCGGTTGATGCTGATGTTCGAGCAAGATCTGCCCCAACCCGTCCAACACCTCATAGCGAAGCCGGTTGTCACGTGCCGAAACCACGAGCAGTTCACCCAAGCAGTTGGTAACGTCCGAATGGGGCCATAAATCGTAGCTCAGGGCGTTGTCAAACTTCACTGACGACTGCCACTTCAACGCTCCCGTCGCATCGAAAGCCCATAACACGGTACTGATGAAATCGTAGCCATCGAAAACGGTGTAGGAATAGGGGAACATGCCGTAAAAGCCATAATCCATGCGGGCTTCCGTATGGTATTCGGGAACAAAAGCCTCTGCCGAAAAGACGTACATACCGTCAATCTTCGTCAAATGAGGTGCAAGGAATTGAAAACCGATCTCCTTGCTTTCCTTCTGCTTGTTCCGCTTTTGTTTCAAGCGATCTTCGCGCACCCTGACACGGTCTGAAGCCGTCAATGCCCGCTCAATATCGGGCATGTCCTTGAACAGGTAAGAATGGGTTTGCGGCTGACCATCGGAAAACCGGATGCATGCCACCCCTACCGCCACCTTATCGAAGTCATCGGCTAGCTCTTTCAAATCGACTTTCTTTGTCTCTTGCCGCTCCACTGTGGCATACACCGACAAATTGCGTTCCATATCGAAATCAAAGCACAAACGCCCCAAAGTGACATCGCCCTCATGCTGGTAACGGTTGCTTGCAAGCAGACCGCCATCCGCACCATATTGTAAAAACGTCGTGGCCACATTACGCTTCCCTTCAAACTCCTTGGCTGCAACCACTACAGTGTGTGCCGCCTCGTTTGCCTCGGCTTGAAAAAACGCATAGTCGCTATCGATCCGAGGCTGCAAAACGCGCCGCATACCGCTTTTTGAATCATAGTACAACACCGATCCTCCACCGGACTTGTAATTGACCGGAACAAATACGGCCTCATCAATCAACGCCATACCAAGCACGGCACTGCCAGGAGGCAGTTTATCCTGAAAGGTAGTGAAAGTATTTGTCGCCCGATGGAAGAGCACCGATTGCATTCCAATGGAGTCGGATTTTTTGGCACGACCGTCCGTGAAAAGGAAAACGGCCATTTCAGGATTGCTTTGAGAGGCGCAAAACGCGTAGCGAACCGGCAAGGGTATCAAATCACTGCGCACCTCTAACAAATTCGTATCGAGCCTGACAAAGCTCCAAAAGACATTGTCCTCCTCACTGGCTTGATCGGTTTGATAAGCATACAGCACTCCTTGCTTTTCAAGAAGTTCAAACGGACACTGCTGTTCTCCCGCGCTTTTTTCAAGCTCATGACGGGCGGGCTGCATCGGCTGGGCGAACGATGCCAATGCCGACACACACAATATGAGAACAGCAATCCGTTTCAGCATGAGTATAGTGAGGTTTTACAATAATCATCCCTACGGCAAGGATACTATCCCTTCCCAAGGCCAACTTTTTCTTGTCAAGGCTTCTTTCCGTTCACCGCTTCCACAGATCTGATTTGAGGAAGAATTTTCTTCATGGTGGACTCAATGCCGTTTTTGAGGGTCTGCTGGCTATGCGGGCAATTGCCGCAAGCGCCCTTAAGTTCCACCATGACGACCATGTCGTCGGTCAGTTCCACAAACTCTAAATCGCCTCCGTCCTGTTGCAGATATGGCCGGATTTGTTCGAGGATGTTTTTCACCTTGCGCAGTAAGGCATCTCGACCTTCCATATTCAAATCTTATTGGTTTTCATAATGTTACACTAACAACACGTCATTCTTGACGGATAATCCTACCCTATTCATATTCAGTACTTGTCGATGATGGTTCGGGCAATGCCGTCGAAAGCCTTGGTAACGGGAGATTCCGCATCCAGAGCAAGGGGCGTACCATTGTCACCGCATTCCGCAATACGTTCCACGATCGGGATTTGCCCTAACAATGGAAGTTGCAGTTCATCCGCAAACTGTTGCCCCGTCTCCTTGCCAAAGATATAATATTTCTTTTCGGGTCTATCGGAAGGCACAAAGTAAGCCATGTTTTCAATCAGGCCATACATTGGAATCTGCAAGGCTTCGTCGTTGAACATCATCACGGCACGACGCACATCGGCAAAGGCCACTTTTTGAGGCGTGGTCACAATGACGGCACCGCTCACCTTAAACGACTGTGCAAGGGTCAGTTGAATATCTCCCGTCCCTGGAGGCATGTCCACAACAAGAAAGTCTAGCTCTCCCCAGTATGCATCGTTCATCAGTTGGTTCAAGGCGCTGGTAGCCATAGGTCCACGCCAGATCAGCGGACGGTTGGCATCAACAAAGTATCCAATAGAGAGCAGCTTGATGCCGTATTTTTCAATGGGAAGAATGATAGACTTGCCATCGTGCTCCACACAGCCCGGTCTTTCGTTCTCCGTGCCAAACATCATCGGGACGGAAGGTCCGTAGATATCCGCATCGATAAGTCCCACACGCTGGTTGGCGCGTGACAATGCCACGGCGAGATTGGCAGCCACCGTCGATTTCCCGACACCACCTTTTCCCGACACCACGGCAATGATATGCTTCACTTTTGAAAGAGCCGCTTCCTGCTCCGCAATCTCGATATCCACATTGACATCGTCGCCAAAGGCATCCGACAATGCTTTCTTAGCCGCATTCACCACGATATTGTTCTTCGGATCGTCCTTGTGTTCAAAAAACAGGTTAAAACGGATATTTCTATCCTTAACATGAAGATTGTCAACCATCTTCAGATCGATGATGTTATCCCCTTTCGGGAAATAAACCACATCTTTCAAAATTTCAACTACATTCTCTTTTACTAACATGATTTTGATGTTTTGCGATTTGCAAAGGTAACAATTAATCAGCTATAATGGTTGTCATTCGACATGCAAATCCGGCAAAAGCAAGCCGATTTGTCGCGAATGATAAACAACACCTCTTCCTCTTATTCCACGACCAAATCAGCAACCGTCATGCCGACAGCCTGAATCAGGTCGGAAGGAGAAAGTTTAAACTGCAAGCCATGCTGACCGGCACTGACATAAATGGTGTCGAAATTACTGCAAGTCAAGTGGATGAATGTTGGAAAATGTTTTTTCATGCCAACGGGCGAACAGCCTCCCCTGACATATCCCGTCAGCGGAAGCAGTTCTTTCATGGCAATCAGGTCGCAGCTTTTATTACCGGTCACTTTGGCCGTTTTTTTCAGGTCAAGTTCCGCCATGCCCGGGATGACACAGACGAAATAACCGCTCTTATCGCCTTTCAGCACAAGGGTTTTGAACACCGCCTCAATATCCTCTCCCAGTTGTTCGGCAATATGCTGGGCTCCCAAATCGTTTTCATCCACCTCGTAGGGAATCAACTCGTAAGGTACTTTCTTCTGGTCGAGAATGCGGCAGGCATTGGTCTTTACAATCCTTTCCTTGCTCATTTTGTCTTTTTGTGCTTCGCCACCCAATTACGGGCATTCACAAACGCTTCGATCCACGGTGTCACTTCGTCGTCCTTTCGCGCTTCGGGATAGTACGGCCACTGCCAAGGCAGGAAGGCACGTTCAAGGTGCGGCATCATGGCTAAATGACGTCCGTCGTTGGAGCAAAGCCCCGCCACCGACCAATCGCTGCCATTGGGGTTGCCGGGATAATCATTTTGACCGTAAGTCATCACAATGTTGTATTTATCCTTGTAGCACGGGAAAGAAAACTTTCCTTCTCCGTGTGCGATCCAAACGCCCAAACGTTTTCCGGACAGCGACGAAAGCATCACGCTGTTGTTCTGGGCAATCTCAACATCTAAAAACGCCGATTCAAACTTATGCGTGTCATTGTGTTTCATTTTGGGATGTTCCTCATGGTCGGGATAAAGCAGCCCCAGCTCCATCATCAGTTGGCAGCCGTTGCAAACGCCAAGGCTCAGCGTATCGGGACGGGCATAGAAGCGGTCGATGGTTTTCTTGGCCTTTTCATTGTACAGCAAGGCTCCCGCCCATCCTTTTGCCGATCCAAGCACGTCGGAATTGGAAAAGCCTCCCACAAAAACAATCATGTTCACATCCGAAAGGTCTTCACGCCCACTGATCAGGTCGGTGGTATGGATGTCCTTCACGTCGAAACCGGCCAAATAAAGCGCATAAGCCATTTCGCGGTCGCCATTAACGCCTTTCTCGCGGATGATGGCAGCCTTGACTCCGGTAGGTTTGCGACGATGCATGTCAATGCCCAGGTCACATGCCTTACCCGAAAATCCATGACCGAAACTGTGGTGCAGGTATTGGTTTTTATAGTTATTGTAACGTTCAAGCGCCTTTTGCTCTCCGCTCTGCCTGCGGTCGAGCAGGTATGACGACTTGTACCACGTGTCGCGGAGTGTATCTATGTCGAATACATGACGTTTGCCCTCGTGCGTGATGGTGAGTTTGCGGCTGTTCACGGGCTTTCCTATCGAAACGAAACGGACACCCGCCTTGTGCAACAAAGCCTTGACCTGACCGTCGGAAGCCACTTGCAGCACCACCGATGGCTTTTCGCAAAACAGCACGGCCACGAGGTCTTCCTTTTCAAAAGCCTTCAGATCGATGTCCATGCCATGGTCGCAATTCGCAAAATTCATTTCAAGCAATGTGGTGATCAAGCCGCCTGCCGACACATCGTGACCGGCGAGAACCAAATGCTGTTCGACCAGGCTTTGGATGGCATTGAACGCTTTCTTGAAATAGGCGGGACTTTTTACGTCAGGAGTTTCCTGACCGACATAGCCGGTAGCCTGCGCAAAGCTGCTGCCACCCAATTTAAAGCCATCGCCGGAGAAATCGACATACAACAGTTCGGTGTCAACATCGGTTAGCATTACCGGGCGCACCGTCTGCCGGATGTTCGACACCTCTCCTGCCGCCGAAACGATGACCGTTCCCGGGGCGACCACCTTGCCGCCGTCGGGATATTTCTGTGTCATCGACAGCGAATCCTTACCCGTAGGCACATTGACCCCCAGTGCCACACAATAGTCGCTCAAAGCCTTAACGGCACTATAAAGCCTTGCCGTCTCGCCCTCCTGTTTGGCGGGCCACATCCAGTTGGCGCTCAACGACACACCGGAAAGGTTGCCGTCAATGGGCGTCCAAACGATATTGGTCAGTGCTTCTGAAACAGCAAGCCGCGAACCTGCGGCAGGATCTATCAGTGCAGGGATAGGAGCATGGCCCATGGCGGTAGCCACGCCCTTCACGCCTTGATAATCCAAAGCACTGATACCCAGATTACTAAGCGGCAACTGTAACTCTCCTACACATTGCTGTTGCGCCACACGTCCTGTCACCGAACGATCGACTTTGTTGGTCAGCCAGTCCTTGCATGCCACAGCTTCGAGCTGCAACACCTTGTCGAGGAACTTATGTATGTCGCGCTTGGTATAGCTTATTTTCTTGAAATGATAAGGCTTGTTGGTATCGTGCAACACCGTTTTTGGCGCACTGCCAAAGAAGTCGGACAATGCCAAGTCAATCGGTGCCGTCCCTTTTTTTCTGACAAAACGCAGCCTTTCGTCACCCGTCACCTCGCCCACTTCATAATATGGGGCGCGTTCACGGGCGGCAGTTTCCTTAATAACATCAATGTCTTTCTTATCGACCAACAGTCCCATGCGTTCCTGCGACTCGTTGCCGATGATCTCCTTGTCCGACAACGTGGGATCGCCCACGGGCAGATTATCGACATACACCACACCGCCGGCATCCTCAATCAGTTCGGACAGACAGTTCAGATGTCCGCCCGCACCGTGGTCGTGGATGGAACGTATCGGGTTGGCATCGATTTCGGTCATGGCTCGGATCACGTTGGAAACACGTTTCTGCATTTCCGGATTGGCACGCTGAACCGCATTCAGCTCAATGGCATTGCTATACTGCCCCGTATCCACACTCGATACGGCGCCACCGCCCATGCCTATACGGTAGTTGTCACCGCCAAGCACCACAATGATATCACCCGGTTCCGGTTCCAACTTCTTGGCATCCTGTTTCTTGGCGAATCCGATGCCTCCTGCCAGCATGATGACCTTGTCGTAACCCAAACGCTGCTCTTCCTGATGTTCAAAAGTCAGCAGGCTTCCATTGATGAGGGGCTGACCAAACTTATTGCCGAAGTCAGAAGCCCCGTTTGAGGCTTTGATAAGGATTTCTTCCGGGGTCTGATAGAGCCACTTGCGAGGTTCACATCCCTGTTCCCAGCTACGGTCGGCTTCGCTGCGCGGATAGGAGGTCATGTAAACCGCCGTTCCCGCCAAGGGAAGACTGCCCTGTCCGCCAGCCAAACGGTCGCGAATCTCGCCACCCGTTCCCGTTGCCGCCCCATTGAAAGGCTCTACGGTAGTCGGGAAATTATGGGTCTCCGCTTTCAGCGAAATGATGGTATCGATGTCCTTGATATGGAAATAATCCGCCTGATGCTGTGTTTTCGGGGCAAACTGCTCAGCCTTGGGACCGAGGATGAAAGCCACGTTGTCCTTGTAAGCCGAGACCAGCTTATTGGGATTTTCTTTCGAGGTTCGCTTGATGAGGGCAAACAAGGAATGGGCCATTTGCTTTCCATCGATGATGAAAGTGCCATTGAAAATCTTATGGCGGCAATGCTCTGAGTTCACCTGGGCAAAACCATACACTTCACTGTCGGTAAGTTTCCTGCCAATCTTTTTCGAAATCCCTTCCAAATACGCCACTTCCTCGTCGCTCATGGCAAGCCCTTCCTGCACATTATAAGCGGGTATGTCATCGATATATTTCAACGGCTCCGGCTGCCGATCCACAAAGAACACCTGCTGGTCGAGACCATTGTAACGGGCTTGCAACATGGGGTCGTACTGCGCCTCTTTCGTGGCCGTCGCTCGAAATTCTTCGATACGCACAATGCCATGGACACCCATGTTTTGCGTGATTTCAACAGCATTGGTACTCCATGGCGTGATCATCTCCTTGCGCGGACCCACAAAATAGCCCTTCACCTCACTATCTTCGATAAGATGGGCATCACCCAAAAGCCATGTCAATTTGTCAACATCGGACTGACGGAGCTGCCGGACCGCCTCAATAACAATAATACGCTGATTGTCAGATTGAAAGAAATATATCATAACTCATGAACATTTGCAAAATTAAATGTCACAAAAGTAAGGTTTTATATGGCATCCGCCAAGTATTGGAAGGTTTTTTTCTTTATCGGGCGTAAAGAGCCTCATCCCGCTGGAAATCTTCTTTTGTATCATTGCCCATTATCCTCGGCAAACCACTCGGCAAACGATCCGGGTGTTTCCTGCAACAGGATGCTGTGCAATTTCACGGATGGCGGTAAGGCATGCTGTAGTCGTGCCGCAAAATCGGCAATCAGCCGTTCCGAAGTGGGCTGATATTCCACCACATGAACTTTTTCAAAATCGCGTTCGAGCAATGCTATCAAATCAAGCGAAGCATGGTTCCACAACACCAAGGCATGGTCGAACTTATCCACAATCTGCTCATTGACAATACGTTTCAAGTCGCCAAAATCCATCACCATGCCGTTCTTTGGACTTGATGCATCATCTAAGGGACAGCCCTTTACCGTCACCCTCAACTCGTAGGAATGGCCGTGTATGTTGCGGCATAGACCGTCATAACCATTCAGGGCGTGTGCCATCTCGAAATGGAATATTTTTGTCAATCGAATGATACTCATGGTTTTCTTAGTTTGTATTACGAATAAATGTTTGACAAAACGACGGAACTCATCCTGCAAAATTGAAATCGCCGAACAGAACAATCATTGCAATGACAAGCATGAATACCGAAGCTGAAAATGTGATAAAAGCGACTCTTCTCATCACCTTAGGCGAATAATCGACACCTACCGTAGCCATGGCCCACAGGAAGCCGGCCATCGCGACAAAGACGTTGAACCATCTGCCAAACGGGAGGAAAGTACCTGCAAAAAGCGCCATCAGAAACGTGTTCATCGCCGAAATCACAGCCAAAAGCAAGAACCCCCAGCTTGACGAAAAAGCGAACAGCATTTTTCCTTTGACTATGCGCAAGGATTCTAAAAGCATCCTGACGGCAACGATGACCATCATGGCAAACACCATGTATGGAGCGATGTAAAAGAACAAATGGTCGAAAAGACCGCCCAATAAAGCCCCCAGCACCGCCATCAGGCCTTGCGTCAGGCCGAACACCAGCGACACAAGAAACCGTCGCCCCAAAGCGTGTTCCGTCTTCGGCTCAAGACTGGTGGAACGCGGCACGACGCTCGCCGTCAAGGCAATAATGTAAATAATCGAGATAATGATGGCAGGAGTATCCATGCAACGTGTTTTGATGGTACAAAAATAGGCATTTTTAGCCATTGCTCTCTGAAAGACCGGAACGAAAACAACATACTGCTGTTTTTCAATAAATTAATTGGCAACACATGATTCAATTATTGCCATTCAAGTCAAATCATCCCACTTTTTCGAGTCCGTTCTTGGACTTCGCAGTAAAAAAAGCAGGCCAAAGCCTCAATGCTCCGGCCTGCATCCCATTGTCTTCTGATGCCGTTCAAGATCTTTCAGAACAGTTTAATTCACATACTTCAAATCTTCTTCCACCGTTGTAATGGTGCCCAATCCAAAGTTCTCTACCAGCACTTTCAGCACACCTTCCGAAACAAAACCGGGCAATGTGGGACCGATATGGATGTTTTTGATGCCGAGCGAAAGCAGTGCCAGCAACACAATAACGGCTTTCTGCTCGTACCATGCGATATTGAAGAAGATTGGCAAGTCGTTGATGTCGTTGGCTCCGAAAATCTCTTTCAGCTTCAACGCCACTACCGCCCAAGAATAGGAATCGTTGCACTGTCCGGCATCCAGCACGCGCGGAATGCCGTTGATATCGCCGAGATGCAACTTGTTGTATTTGTACTTGGCGCATCCACTGGTAAGGATCACGACGTCCTTAGGCAAGGCTTTGGCAAAATCCTCGTAATAACCACGGCTCTTCATGCGACCGTCGCAACCGCTCATCACGACAAATTTACGGATGGCACCGCTTTTGACTGCCTCAACAACCTTGTCGGCCAATGCGAAGACTTGGGCGTGGGCAAAACCGCCAACGATTTCTCCGGTTTCAATCTGCGTTGGTGCGGCACATTTCTTGGCAAGAGCGACCACCTCTGAAAAGTCCTTGTGCCCGTTCTTATCCGTTTCGATATGCTTCCAACCCGGGAAACCTGTCGAGTTCATGGTAAAGACCCGATCGTTGTAATTGGCGTTCGGCAACGGCGGCACAATGCAATTGGTGGTGAAAACGACAGGTCCGTTAAAGGTGGAAAACTCCTCCTTTTGTTGCCACCATGAATTGCCGTAATTGCCCACAAGATGCTTGTATTTTTTAAGCTGGGGATAATAGTGTGCCGGAAGCATTTCGCCATGCGTATATACATCGACACCTGTGCCTTCGGTTTGCTGCAACAATTGTTCAAGGTCGCTGAGGTCGTGACCGCTGATCAAAATTCCGGGATTCTTTCCCGTTCCGAGATTCACCTTGGTGATCTCAGGATTGCCATAAGCCTCCGTATTGGCGGCATCGAGCAGTGCCATGACATCGACGCCGAATTTTCCTGTCTCCAGAACGACATTCAGCAGCTCTTCCATTTCGGCATCAGGCTTGCTGATAGTATACAAAGCCTTGCTCATGAAATCGATGATTTCCGTTTTACGCTTGCCCAAACGCGCCGCATGTTCATAGTATGCCGCAATGCCCTTCAGCCCCAACATGGTAAGTTCTTTCAGGGAACGCAGGTCGGCATTCGTGTTGCGAAGCACGGTCTGGCGACGGCCTTCTGCTTCATAATCTGATTTTTCGCCCTTCCAGTCAATCTCCCTAAAACCGGGAAGTGCAACGTGGTTGTTTTGGGCAATGCCAATCAAAGCGCGTTTAACAATAAGACCTTTGTCCACTTTCTCGAGAATGGCGTTGTCGTCGAAATTGGCGTTTGTGATAGTTGAAAACAAGGCATCGACCATAAAATCCTCTACACGCGCATCGCTGCGCACTCCCGCTTTCTTCAGGATGTGGTCGATAGTGCCTACTCCACGCACTACACTCAACAAGAGATCCTGACTTCTTGCCGTTTCAGGTTGTTTTCCACATACGCCACGTACCGTGCATCCTGTTCCTTTTGCCGTTTCCTGACACTGGAAACAAAACATTTTGTCTTCCATAGTTGTTTGATTTTTGTTTGAGATGAATATTGGTTTTCTGTATTTGTTGGACAAAAATAGGGGACTTTGTTCGAGCCAATCGTAACATTTGTTACCACAACGCAATATTATTCAGTCCGTTGCAGGAAAATCCGTCTATTGCATAAAAGAATCCACCCCTCGGTTGTGCTTTCGGCACTTGCCAAGGGGTGGCAAAATGATGTTTCGGCAAACGCCTACAATGATTGGTGTTGCAAGTCAGAGGCTAAAAAGACAAAAAACCGAATTTGCGTCTTAAAGCGGTTTTGATCTGCAACCTATAAATCACCGGATTATTTCAGGCGTTCCAATTGAACGGTGAAGTGACGCATCAGTTTGGCTTCCCAAGCAATACGCACACCGCGGTTGATCTGTTCGCGCTTGTCGTAGAGGTTTTTCACGGCAGCGGCAATCACGTCCATGTGGTTGTCGGTATAGACACGGCGCGGGATGCACAGGCGCACGAAGTCAAGACCTCCGAAACGGTTTTCATGGGTCACAGGATCACGGTCGGCAAGCAGGTAACCGACTTCGCAGGAACGAATACCGGCTTCCAAATACAGTTCGCAAGTCATGGTCTGTGCAGGAAATTCCTCCTTGGGGATGTTGGGCAGTATGCGGTCGGCATCGAGGAAGATGGCGTGTCCGCCGGCGGGGCGTTGGTAAGGAATGCCGTATTCATCGAGTTTGCTGGCCAAGTACTGCACCTGATGGATGCGCGTTTGAAGCATGTCGAACTCGGTGTTCTCGTCAAGACCGACGGCCATGGCATTCAAATCGCGTCCATTCAAACCGCCGTAGGTCAGGAATCCTTCGAAAGGAATACAAAATGCCTTGGCACCTTCGTACCATTCCTCCTTATTCGTGGCGATGAAACCACCCATATTTACGATGGCATCCTTCTTGGCCGACATGGTCATGCTGTCCACATAAGAGAACATTTCCTTGGTGATTTCCTTGATGCTCTTGTTTTCATAGCCCTTTTCGCGGGTCTTGATGAAATAGGCATTTTCGGCAAAACGGGCGCTGTCCATATTCACCGGCACGCCGTACTTATGGCACAGTTCACAGGTTTCGCGGATGTTCTTCATGCTCACAGGTTGACCGCCAACGGTGTTGTTGGTAACGGTAAGCACCATGAAAGGAACATTGCCTTTGTTTTCTTTCAGCACCTTCTCCAACTTCTCGAGTGACACGTTGCCCTTGAAGGGGATTTCTAATTGCGTGTCGTGGGCTTCGTCAATGGTCACGTCGATGGCCTTGGCCTTGCGCATTTCAATATGTCCCTTGGTGGTATCGAAATGAGCATTGCCGGGAACCACATTGCCTTCTTTCACAAGGAAAGAGAACAGCACGTTTTCGGCGGCACGACCCTGATGGGTGGGAATGACATACTTAAAGCCAAGTATGCGCTGTACAACTTCCTGAAACTTAAAGAAAGAGGTTGCGCCGGCATAGCTTTCATCGCCCAACATCATGGCGCTCCACTGACGGTCGCTCATTGATCCTGTGCCGGAGTCAGTCAGCAGGTCGATGTAAACCTGTTCCGATTTCAGCATGAACACGTTGTTATGGGCTTCAGCAAGCCATTTTTCACGTTCTTCGCGTGTCGATTTGTGGATAGGCTCCACCATCTTGATTTTCCAAGATTCTGAAAATGGTAATTCCATGATTTTTAATGTTTTATAATAAATAATAGATTGATTTTCCGACAAAATAAAGATAGAGGATCCTTTTTTCAGATCCATAAAAAAAACTTAGAAGCGGTCGCGCTCCTTGACATTGAGAAATGTTGTTTTTCCTTTCCTTTTTTTCATTGCCGACTTGTGGTTGGAAATGCGTGTCAAAATTACCAACTTTTTGAATATCCTGCAACTATTTTTGAAGAAAAGTGATTATTTTCCTAATTTTGACCCCTCAAAACAGCCAAAGGGCATGGTTGCTGCGCATCATGCAGCACAAAAAAAAGCCTTGGCAAAAAGACAACATAATATTGAATAAATATGACGAACATCAAAGCGCTGCTTCTTGCAGCATTGCTACTGGTGGGAATGACCGCCGTAGCCCAAGAACAGGAAATGCTCGACGGTGCGAGTTGCACCAGCATCATGGTCGGTAAAAAAGCCTCCACCGACGGCTCTGTCATCACCTCGCACACCTGCGATGCCATGTACCGCACCTGGGTCAAGATGGAGCCTGCCGCCGACCACGAAAAAGGCACCATGCACAAGGTGTATAAAGGCACCATGCACACCGAAACGCCTTACAGCATGGAGAATCTCACTTTGGCCGGCGAAATACCCGAAGCCGCCCACACCTATGCCTATATGAACACGGCCTATCCCTGCATGAATGAAAAACAACTTGCCATGGGCGAGAGCACCTTTTCAGGTCCTGACACCTTGGTCAACGAAAAGGGCATGTTCCTCATCGAAGAGTTGCAACGCATCGCCCTGCAACGCTGCGACAATGCCCGCAACGCCATTGCCCTCATCGGCAATATGATCAAGGATTATGGCTATGGCGACGGCGGAGAGTGCATCACCATTGCCGACAAAAACGAAGTGTGGCAGATGGAAATATTGGGCGAAGGTCCTGATAAAATCGGCGGCATCTGGGTGGCGCAACGCGTGCCCGACGATGAGGTTGCCGTTAGTTGCAACGTCCCGCGCATCGGCAAGATCGATCGCAAGAACAAAGACTTTTTCATGTGTTCCAACAACATTGAGGAAGTGGCTCAAAAATACGGTCTTTGGGACGGCAAGGAAGAGTTTATCTGGTGGAAAGTGTTTCCATCGTCATATTCCGACGGCAAGAACTTCAAGGAACGCGAATGGTACATCTTCAATGAACTGGCACCAAGCCTGAACCTCTCGTTGGAGGCGGAGTCGTTGCCGTTTTCCGTCAAGCCCGAGGGAAAAGTCAGCCCGCAGCGTGTCATGGAGCTGTTTCGCGCCAACTACGAAGGCTCGCCCGTTTTGGACCAGACACAAAACCTGCTGGCACCGCGTCGTCGCCGTGATGCCGACGGCAACATTGTCACCGACACCGCCGTATGTGTGAACGCCAATCCATGGATGGATGGCAATGAACGCGCCCTGTACAACATGTTGAAACCCGGTGCCGTCACCTTCTACCGAGGCGTGGCCATGTCGTGGTGCTCCTACTCCACCATCATCCAATGCCGGAACTGGTTGCCCGATGCCGTTGGAGGCCTTTGCTGGTTCTCCATGGAGAATCCGGGACAAAGTCCACGCATCCCGATCTATGCCGGAAGCACCCGGCTTCCTGCCGGCTTTGAGATTTGCGGCCACCATCGCTACAACGAAAATGCCGCCCTATGGCAGTACCGCAAGGCAAACAAACTGGCACAAGTGCGCTGGGGACGCTGCAAAGACCTTATGATCGGCAATGTGAAACACTACGAAGACAAGGCTTTTGCCGAACTGCCGGCACTTGAAAAACAAGCGGCCGATTTGCTGAATGCTGACAAAACCAAAGAGGCACAAGACATGCTGAACCGCTACACCTCTGACTTTGCGGGCGCCACACGCCAGACTTGGATGGAGATGGAGCACAAGTTCTGGGAGATGTTCTGGACGGGATTCTGAACCTGTTTTTCCCATCCCATTATAAAAAAAGCGGCATACGCCGCTTTTTTTATGAACAGATACGCTTCTATCAAAAGACGGTGTTGAATATTTGTTTTAAGACGACCTCCTTTCAGGGGGAAAACGCTTTTTCGGTCTAATATTCGCTCGACTGAACAACCCGCACCGTCGCGGAACCTCCGAAAACACCACCCACCATCACTTCGCCGATACGTTCATTCGACAAAGCACAAGGCGATACGGTTACCACGATAGATCCATTGCCTTCTCCTGCCTTAGGGGTACAGGTCATCCAATCATTGCAGGTGACTTTCCATTGCTGATTGGATGTGACATTCACAGTATATTCTCCTCCTGTCAAAGGAACGTGCAATTCGTCCTGATCCAATTGAACGATTGCTTCATGCCCTGATTGTTTCACATACAACCTTACCGTGCCCGCTATGCTTTCAATCAACACCAAGGCATTTCGGGCAACAAATGAATCATTGGCTTCCACAGTGACCGTCAATGTAGCATTGGCATTCCCCGACATAGGAGCAATGGTCAGCCAATCCGAATCGCATGAAATGGTCCAAACCACATTGGCGGTCAGGTTAACGGTTTTCGTTCCTGCATTGTCATCAAATTCCATGGTGTGATTGGGCGCATCGATGGAAAGCAACGGCACCAAGGTACCCGAACTCTGACCTACCAAAATATTAACGGTCTTATCGTGCGAGGTAATGGTCACCGTACCTGAACGGTCACTATTGACATAAGGATTCGGGCTGGCCTCAATGGTGAAAGAACCGTCACCGTCACCGGAAAGCGGCGCGATGGTCAGCCAGTCATTATCGTTCGTAATATTCCAATCCCTATTGCAGGAAACGCTTACTTGCCTGCTGCCGCCTTCGGAGCTAAAAGCTATGTTTTGAGGTTCCACACGAAGATAGTTAAGGCTGTTCAGTCCTTCCTGATTCACTGTAAGAACAGCTCTGTCGCTTCCCATCTTGAATATGGGATTGTCGGAACGGTCATCGTACAACGTATTTTCATTCACATGTACCGTGACAAAGCACGACCCTTCTCCTTGATCGGGTGACAGGGAAATCCAGTCGGGACAATTTGACGAACGCCATTGGCCGGGAGCATGAAGGAACAAGGAATCTTCACCTGCCTGGTAGCCGAAGTTCAATTTAGATGGAAATATCGCTATTTTCTCGGAATGGATTTGATAGATTTTGACATTACGCGACAACCCCGCGCAAGTCAAGGTAATGTCGGTTCTTCTCAAATCAAAATCATCCGAAACACCGGAAGCCACCACAACCTTAACCTGTCCGTCACCTTCTCCATTTTGGGGCTCAAAACTGATCCAAGGTTCCGAACAGGCAACCGTCCAAGGTGCACTTGCCGTGACTTCCAATGTCAGCGTATCGCCGTTAATGTTGGCATCAAAGAGTTGAGGAGACACCTTCAGGAAGTGTTCGGGAAATGTTTTTTGAGTGACTTCAAGTGCCGCCGACTTATGTTCGGTAACCAACGAAATACTGCAATGACGGTCGTCTCCCGAAACGTTTCTATTAGCGGTAAGGGACAAGGTGCCATTACCCATGCCTGCGGTGGCGGAAAGAGTAATCCATTCGGGACATCCCTCAACCGACCAATCGCCATTCGATGTAACCGAAACATCGACTGTACCACCTTCGGTGGGGATCTCTACCGATGTGGGGTCAACAGTCACATTTGTTTTTCTACATGCCACCGCCAGCAAAAGCACAGCGGCAAACAACAACATATTTCTTAGTTTTGACATAACAATAAACAGTTAGATTTACGGCAAAAGTAATAAAATATTCCAATTTCCGGTTGTCCGTCGAAAGAATATACACCACACGACACAAAGATTTTTAATCGTAATATTGACAAAAGCGCATGAAAAAAGGGCGACCAAAGCCGCCCTTTTCAAATCGTATTGATTCACAATCAATAGAACACAGCTCTGTTATCTTCCACCTTGGCATTCTTACGAAGTGCATTGTAAATGCCTCCATTCAAAATGCTGTTGGTGTAACGTGAGTTCAGTTCTTTCTCGATATTGCTATAGTCTTGGGTAGGTGTTGCAACGGTATGCTTCACATTACGGATGACGAAAGCACTGGTATTGCCGGCAACCGGTCCTGCGACCTCTCCATCCTTCATGCCCATGATCATTCCGATGACATTGGACTCAACGCCAAAGTTACCCAAAGCACGCGATTCAACCGTCACATCGTTCACCGAAGTGGATTCGGCACCCAATTCGTTGACCATACGCTGGTAGTCATCGCCGCAGGCTTTCATTTTTTCGATGGCCACCTCACCTTTTTTCTTGTTAAGAATCTGATATTTCAGCTGTTCGGCCACCTCGGTCAAAGGAGCATAGCCTTCGGGAATGATCTTGGTTAGAGCGGCAACAACAAACATGTCGTCGAGGTCGAAGATGGAGGAAATGTCGTTCAGTTTCGTCTTGGAATCAAAAGCCCAACGCACAATCTGCCGCGGATTCTTGATACCGGCAATCTGGTATGTCCCACTGGACAGACGGGGCATGGTGCGCTTGGTGAGTCCTTCTTTTTCGATGGATTCGTTAAACGCTTCATAACTCGTGCTCTCCGTCACAAACTTATTGGCCTGAGCAAAGATATGCTGATAGGTTTCGGTGCTGGCTGCCACTTCGTGGGTCAGGAAGGCAAGGCGCATCTTACGCTGTGGCGCGTTTTTGCCGGTCACCTTGATTACATGATAGCCAAAGGGAGTTTCCACCACGCCAAGTGTTCCGACAGGATTTTTCACCACAAACTCGTTAAAGGCATACACCATCATGCCATCGGTAAACCAGTCGAGGTCGCCTTCTTTGTCTTTGGAGCCGTCGCTTGAATACTTGGCGGCAAGTTCGCCAAACAAGGTGGCGTTCTTAGGAGCATTTTTCAGTGCATTCAGGATGCTGTCGGCACGCATTTTGGCGACTTCCTTAGTGGTCACGGTATCCATGCTGCGCAACGAGCCGATGAAAGGCACGAGGATATGGCTGGCGCGAAGCGAGTCGGAACGCATCTGCACATCCATAACGCGCACAAGATTAAACGTCTCGCCATCTCTGTAGGGACCGAAGACAAAGCCCACTTCCCTATTCTGATTGAACAGAATCGTGTCAATCTCCATCGAAACGTCTTTCTTGGATTTCCAAGTGCTGTCGTAACGTCTGTCGGAGTTGGCATTGACAAAGTTGGCCACGTTGGTGGACTGGGCGAACTCCTGCTTCATGTCGTCCACAAAGCCGGCGGCTTTCATGATGTCTTCCTGTGAAGGCTTCACTTCAAACACCACATACTCAATGCCACGCGATTCATCGGTTTCATATTTGTATTTGTTCTCATTGTAGAAAGTCTGGTTGTCTTTGTCGGTCACCACAACGGTGGAATCGGCAATATTGCTATAGCGATAAGCAATCACATCGGCGGAAACCTTGTTGTTTCTGTTTTCGTAGATCTTCTGAGCCAATTTGGCGGGAACGAAATACGAAGCCTTCACTAAGTTTTCAAACTTGGTTTGCAAACGGTTTTCCTGTACCTGTTTTTCAAAATCGAACCATTGCGCCTTGGCTTCAGGAGCGAAGTTACCGATATTGGACAAGTAGTTGTTCAGCATGTTGCGATCAAAGTTGCCATTGGCATCGGTGAACGTCTGCACGACCCACGGATGGGGTTCTTCTCCCGCAAACTGATCATACAATTCTTCTTCCGAAACATTCATGCCAAGCGCTTCATATTCCTTGGTCATGATGTTGTTTGCAATCATTTGTTCAAGCGTGCTGTTGTAAACACCAAGCGTTTGTTCGGACGAAAGGCTGTTGACTCCTTGGTTTCTGCGCTGATTCTCGATGTTCTTCTTCGCCTGCTGATCAAAATCCTGATACGGAATCTTTTCTCCGTTCACCACAGCGATGTTGTATTCACGACCCCTGTTCGAGCTTTGGAAAAGGTCTTGCAACACAAACGCCAACAAGGCGACACCAATGAAGGCGATCAACAAACCGGAACGTCTTCTGATTTTTTCAATTACTGCCATTTTTTACCTATTTTACAATATTAATTCTTCTAAATTTGAGCCTGCAAATTTAGTAAAGGATTTGAAACGAAACCCACTTCTACCTTAAATTTATTTTTTTCATTGCCGACCCATTATGGATCTTCAAAAGCAATATCAAGAAATAAGATTTATAATATCTTTATTATCAATGCTTTATAACGCACCCTACAAGACAGTCAGCTTCACTAATTCCAATTTCTTGTTTGAAGCACGCAACACCCTGATATTGAAATGTCCGATGGTGATTTCCTTGCCTGTTTCGGGAATATCCTCATAGTAATGCAACACCATTCCGGCCAAAGTCTCGTAATCGTCAGAAGCGGGCAAATCGAGTTTGTAAGTCTCGTTGAGATAATCGATTTCAAGGCGCGCCGAAAACACGAAAACATTGGGAGCGACGGTTTTCTGCACTTCGTCTTCTTCGTCGTACTCATCATTGATTTCGCCAAAGATTTCCTCGATGACGTCTTCCATGGCTACGATGCCTGATGTGCCGCCAAACTCATCGACGACAACGGCCAACGCCTGATGTTTTTGTATCAGGTGTTTCAATAATAGATCGGCAGAATAGGTTTCGGGGAAGAAATCGATGGAACGCAGCAAGTCTTGCAGTTCCACGTTGCGTTTGCCGACTTCCGCCTGAAATAAGTCGTTGAGGTGTACATAGCCCACAATATTATCGATATTATCGCTGTAAACGATGAGTTTGGAATGCTTGGTCTCCTCGAAATGCGCCTTAAGCGTTTCTAACGTGTCGCTCAATTTGACGGCTTCAATTTCATTACGGGGTCTCATGCACTCGCGCAGTTTCACCGACCTGAAATCCATGGCGTTCTGAAAAAGCTGGATTTCCTGCTGCACATCCTCGTCGGCTTCTTCGGGGTCGGCATATTCGGCAATATAGTCGTTCAGGTCGAGAGTGCTGAACTTATACGTCTCACGGTCGGGTTTTACGCCGAATAACCCTCTGATAATCAGCTCTGAAAATCCGGTATAAAGCAATGTAAGCGGATAAAGCAGACAATAGCAAACAAAAGTCGGGAAAGCGAAAAACGCCAAGATGGCATTGGGGCTGATACGGAACAGCACCTTAGGCAGAAACTCTCCGAGTATCAAAATCATCAAGGTAGAGATGAGGGACTGGACGATGAGTATCATGAAATCGTTTTCCAGCGCCTGAGGCAGCATCCAGTAAGCGACCGGCTTGAGAATCCGCGCAAAGCTGATGGCGTAAATGATCAGCGCAATGTTGTTGCCCAGCAGCAAAGAAGTCAAAAAACGCGAAGGGTCGTTGTAGAACAACTGCACGATTTTAGCCGAAAACTTGTTTTTCGTCAGATCGACTTGCAGTTGCAGGCGGTTGGCGCTGTTGAAAGCGATTTCCAAACCCGAACACAAGGCCGAGAGAAACAAGGTTATCGAAACAATGATCCAGTCATTCATGCTTGTTGGTATTGATTTTTGTCAAGGAGCCTCCTCGTCTTCCACATCGAAGGTCGCCGTCACATTGAAAATGGAATATTGCGAGAAATCTTCCTTCGCCGTAAGGCTGTCGCCCAAAATGATCTTGTCAGGCGTGACGATTTTCACATTCGACCGCGCAAAAATCATCTTCGTGTCCTGATGCCAAAACAGCTCATCGGAGTCCATCATCTCTTGGGTCTCAAAGTTTTCGACATGGACATTGCCTTTGGCTTCTACAAGCTGGCTCTTACCGTAACTGACACCGTAATCCGCCCGAATCAGTGCGGTTTGGACATGGTTAAAGTTGTACATGTTCGCCACAAAGCCTTCTTCAAATTCAAGGTTTTCGCTTTCGCTCTCCTGCCTGAAAAGCTTGGGGGCATTCAGTTCCACCTGAACATGGCCCGAATCGCTGCGGTAGAACACCACGTCATAAGCCGTGATGCCGCCAATGGTATCGTCAGAAGCCAGCTCCTGAACCACCTTGATAGGATTCTCACACGAAAGCAACATCACAGCCATCAGGGCCGTGATGTTGCTTATTATCAATATTTTAATTCGTTTATTCAACGATTTGTTTCCATTTGTAATGTCTTAATTGCACTCCGCATGGCGTGCTGCGCTGCAGCATCCGACCCAAGCATCACTTGGAAGCTCTAATGGTGGTTGTCTCATTGATCCAGCCGCCTACCGTGTAGGAATCTCCCACGTTGAAGTCGTTGAAGAAGATGTTTTCCATGGTTGGGAAGTGCTGCGAATAGCTTCTGATATAATCGGAAGCACGGTCGGCCACAGTAGAATCCAACTGCCTGGCTTTGTTGAACTTGTCAACGGCAGCCCAGTAGGCGACGCGTCCGTAGAAATCGCCTTCGCCGATCTGCTGTGCGCTGGCTGCATAGTCAAGACCGATGATGATGTAAGGCTCACCGGCGGTCGGGTCAACGGCGGCGGCTCTTCTGGCGGCATCGCGCGACTTGGAGTAGTTGCTCATGTTCATGTAGCAGTAAGCCAAGTTGCGATAGGCGCGATACACTCGTTCCGAATTCTCGGACGAAGTGGACTGTTCAAAGTACTCGGCAGCCTGACGGTAGTTCTTTTCACCAAACAGCTTCACACCGATGTTGTAGGCCGATTCCGGGCTGGGTTCCAGCTCATGCAGCTTCATGCTGGCATCCAGGAACACCTTGGCATTGGTGCAGTCTTTTCTATCAAGGATGGTCGTGATTTTCTTCAGCACGTTGATGTCGTTGGGATTTTCCGCCATCTTTGCGGTAAACACGGCCACCAAGTCTTCACAAGAAGCGAAAGGCTGGAACGAGTTGTCAAGGTTGTTCTTCACACCCTTGTAGTTGGCAATCATTCTCTCATCGGCTGCTTCAACTGCACCTTTCATATCGCGGTCGATGACATCGGACAAGTCCTGATACACTTCGATAACACCCATCTTCTCCATCTTCTTGGCATTGGCCATATCGACGACGGTACGGAAATAAGTGTCAAGATAAGCCACCTGTAGCTGATTGACATCCATCGCCACAGCTTCTTTCAGGATATTGTAGGCTTCTTCATAACGATCCTTGTTGTAGGCGTACACATCGTGACCCTTGCGAGCCATGATGGCGGCCACCTGCGATGCGCCGTTTTTCTTCGTCGGAAAATACTGGGCACGTCCGTCATGAATCATGCACAACGTGTCGATATAAGTATTTCTCAACTCTTTGGTTTTGGCCTTTCCGATGAAATAATCCATGATTTTCTGACCATTGGTGTAGGTTAACTCACTGGCACGCGGGCAATTCAGAAAGACTTTGCGCCAAGCCGAAACCATCTCGGGGCTAAATGATTCATCGGAATATTTGGCGGCCTCCCACTGCTTGAAATACTCGCGGTAGATGGAAATGTTGGTGACGCAGGCCACACTATCAGCGCCGTATTTCGACTCGGACACTTCCTGTGCGAACATACTCGCAGCCATTCCTACTAACACTGCCATCATCACAAATCTTCTTGTTTTCATCTCAATTTACTTTTATAGGTTATACTACTTGTTGTTTGTTTTCCTTCCTTATTTATACCTTCTCTTCATGAACCAGCGTTCGTGCACCGAAACACCGACCGTGAAATTGATGTATCTTTCTTGTATCAATCTATCAGATTTCGTGCCACACTGTCCGAACTCGAGACCAAGATGCACTTTGGATAGCGATCTTGCCAATGGCAACGACATGCCCACTGTAACACCGAACTTGTTGATTGACTGTCCGTTGATACGAAGAAATGTCTGCTCATAGAAACCTCCAAAACGGTACGAAACGCGGCTCCAATAATTTGAAATAGCCGAAGATACCGGAAGGTATTCCGCTCCGCAGGCAACACTCCAAGCATTTTGCAAGGTGGTATCAGCGATTCCGTTTCGTTCAAAACCTTTCCACCGGCTCCAGTTGAAATCGGCACCTACCGTCCAACGGTTGTTTTTCTGCAAAGCCACGCCAAAACCCACTCCATGGGGCAAGGTCAGGCTGCCGTCAGCTTGTTTCTTATAGAATATGGTGTCAACGACATGCTCCACCTCGTTCAATCCTGCATTGCCAATAATGGTGCGGATGAAAGTGGTTTGTCGTCCTCCTATTTTGATCTTCTGATTATAGGTCAATCCAAGGCTAAGGTTCATGTTGTCGCCCAGTTCGGTACGATAAAGCATACCGTAGTCGAACATGAAGGAGCGCACCATCAGGTCAACGCCGCGACGCGTGGCAAGCCGGTAGGTGGAATCGGGGAAATAAAGCGTTGTGAGTGATTCGCTGTCGCCAAACACAAACGTGGCATTGGCACCCACCGAAAAATGCTTACCCAAACGGAAAGCATTGCCCCAGAAAGCCTGGTTCAAACCGCCGTTGCCACGAAATGCGGTGCCATAGTTGCCGATCATGTCGTCATGATGATTCACAACAATGTTGTATCCCACGCTGCTGTAAGGTTGTGCTCCGAAAGCGGTCTTCCACCAAGGCGTGACGCCAAAGCCCAACGCCACATAATTAAGGGAAGCATTGCTCGACTTCTCGCTCAATTGCGTGGTGCTAAAGGTGGAACTCTTGGCATACAGCCCGACGTCGAACAAAAAGGCCAATGAGTCGAAAGTGGCATACGAAGCCGGATTCTCGGCATTGATCATCGACCCGTTCCAAAGTGCGTTTGCCACTCCTCCCATGCCGCCAAGGCGTGCGTTCATGGTCTTGTTGCGCACCTGCCCAATGCCAAACATGGAATAAGGCGAATCCACATCGGCCTGCGCCATAACGCATTGAACCGAAAAAACAAGAAATGTAGCAACGATAAGCTTTCGCAAGGTAAATTCTCTCATAGTCAGTGTCTCTTATTACCAGATTGACACGCTCTTTACCGTGATTAATCCGATTTTTGAGCGTGCAAATATCTGATTTTTTAACTCTCGAAGCAACTATTTATTGCATTTTATCCCAACAAAAAACAATATTGCTTTGATTGTCAACAAATTAAAAAAAAATACAAATTTCAAGTAAGCGAATGATTTTTACTCTTGAATAGAAAATTTTCCATTCCCCAGCAACTCTTCCAGCACCAAACTCCAAGCCTCAACCAGTGAAAAACGTCCAAAAGCACCACTTTTTCAACAAAAAACGACAAATAGCAATATTATTATCATTCTAATAACCAATTCGTTACAATTTTATTACAGTTTTTCCTCCAATATTTATCATTTTTTTCTTGCATTTTCAAGAAAAGTCGTATTTTTGCAGCCGCAAATGATGGTACCGTAGCTCAGTTGGTAGAGCAGAGGACTGAAAATCCTCGTGTCACTGGTTCGATTCCCGTCGGTACCACCACAAAAAAAGCCGAGCGAAAACTCGGCTTTTTTTGTTGTCTTATCCTATCCTTCTCCGTTTGCCATCATTTCCCGCATTCTTTGTGCGATGTATGCCGCATCCATGCGGTTCATGCAGTTGAAATGCCCCTTGGGGCAACGCTTATAGCCCAATTTATGGCAGGGGCGGCAGGGTAGCGCCTTGACCTCGACAATGCAAGCCGGTTTCATACCTTGCGGCAGATACGGATACATGCCGAACTCGGGAACCGTGTTGCCCCAAACGGAAACGATGGGTTTGCACAAGGCGGCGGCAATGTGCATCATGCCCGTGTCGTTGGTCAATACTACGCTTGCCAAAGAAAGCAACGATGCCGACTGTGCTATGGAAAGCCGTCCACAGCCATTGCCAATATTGGAACCCACCTGACGGACAATTTTCTCGCCACGGGCAAAGTCTTCAGGTCCACCGACCAAAATCACCGGTTCGTCCAACTCACGGCAAACGGCAACAACCTTGTCGTCGGGCAAGATTTTAGTGGCATGTTGACCGCCGATGACCACCGCCGCAAATCCCTGCCGAAACTCCTCAGAAAGGTCGGCAAGGTGCAGCACATCGTTTTCAGCAAAAAAGAAATCAAGTCCTTGCCCATCGTTCTGCACCCCAAGCGGTGCAACAGCCTTGAAATAACGATCGACGATATGCAGATTGGGCAAATGGCCAATCTTCAGCTTGGTATAGAGAAACTTGCGGAAATCGAGCTTGGGGAACGATGCGGAGGGACGGCGCAATGCCATGCGCACTTTCCACGAACGCCAGTTTTTGTGCAAATCAACAACAAAATCATACCGTTCCGCTTGCAGCAGTGGGATCACTTCATTCAAGCCGCCCGAAAGGTCGAACACCTTGGTGACATGCGGGTTGTTCTCATAGATGGAACGATAAGCAAATTTTGTAACCACGTGAATCTCTGCATCTTTCAATTGCTGTTTCAGACAACGGACAACGGGAGTCGTCAGCACAATGTCGCCGATGGAACTGAAGCGTATAAGGAGAATTTTCTTCAAAACCGATACAATTTTCAAGGTGCAAATTTACGCAAAACTTTCCGTAGCGAGTGGATTTTTGGTTAGGAAAAGCCGTTGCCCGTCCGGTCGAGTTCCGCCCCTCGCCGGGACCAACGGGCCTCATGGTCACGGCTACTATGGCGTCTGCCGACTTCCATGGGTTCGCTGCTGCCGCCCGCCTTACGGCTCGCCACACAGACCTCCACGGATAAGGGTATTGTCTTTCCTTCTTACGTCTGCCACGTTTACGCTCTACGTTCCGAATAGCCACCGGGCTTCGCCTTGTTTTGCGGCCTTACCCGCGTATAAGCGCCCCGTATGCGGTTCCTGTCCGTCAGACCGGACGTTTGCCGCCGGCTTCTTTCAGATTTCACCTCACGGCGGACACCCTTGCCCTTGGCTGTGTGATTCCCGCTATTTGGGCCCACTCGGGAGTTGCTACCGTTAGACAATGCTCATGCCGAGCATACAAAGAAAAACGAGGAAGTAACCTTCCTCGTTTTTCATATCATGAAACCAGAACGACTCCGATTCTCTTCTTAAGATTACATCAGGAACGACATCATAATACCCGCAGCAACAGCAGATCCGATAACACCCGAAACATTGGGCGCCATTGCGTGCATGAGCAGGTGGTTAGACGGGTCGTACTTCTGACCTTCGATTTCGACCACACGTGCACTGTCGGGTACTGCAGAAACACCTGCCGCACCAATCATCGGGTTGATCTTTTCCTTTGAGAAGACATTCATGAGTTTGCCGAACAATACGCCACCGGCAGTGGCGATCATGAACGACAAGGCGCCTAACATGAATATCTTGATGGAACTCATCGTCAGGAACACCGAAGCCTGCGTGGATGCACCCACGGTAAGACCCAGCACTATGGTCACAATGTCAATCAACGGATTGGCTGCGGTATAGGCCAAACGCTTGACCACGCCGCTTTCCTTAATGATATTGCCAAAGAACAGCATACCGAGCAGCGGCAATGCCGTCGGGCTGATGAAAGTGGTGAGTATCAGTCCGATGACGGGGAACATCACCTTTTCTGTCTTGCTCACGGCACGGGGAGCCTTCATCTTGATCAGACGTTCCTTCTTGGAGGTCAGCAAACGGATGATAGGCGGCTGGATCAACGGAACAAGCGCCATATAGGAATATGCCGCAATGGCAATGGGACCTACCAGATTGCGTGTACCGTTGGTTCCGTTGGCCAAGCGTGACGAAAGGAAGATAGCGGTAGGACCGTCGGCACCACCGATGATGCCGATAGCGCCGGATTCACGCAAGTTAAATCCAATATTAAGCGCAAGGATAAAGGTCAGGAACACGCCTATCTGTGCAGCAGCACCAAGCAGCATGAGCTTGGGGTTGGCAATGAGGGACGAAAAGTCCGTCATGGCGCCGATCCCCAAGAAGATCAGCGGTGGATAAATACCGGAAGTCACGCCGAAATACAAGTAGTTCAGCACCGAACCTTTCTGATAAAGACCGGTCTGCAAGTTCAGTTCTCCGCTCTCAAACACTTGTCCGAGGAACTGCTTGACTTCTTCGATGTTATACATGCCGAAGTCCGCGAGATTGATCTTTTCAACCGACTTGATGGCTTCACTCAGCACCATGTTCTTCTCACTTCCATCGAAGACGGCGAGCAACAGCGCCTTGGCAGATTCCATGTCGAAGCTCCATGCGCCACTGTCAATAGCCGACTGGGCAAAACCTATGGCCGATTGAAAGTTGACGCCATCGCCTTGGAAGAACGGAATATTACCGACGATGATACCCGTCCCGATAGGAATGAGCAGCATAGGTTCGAACTCAAAGCGTATGGCAAGGAAGATGAACAAGATACCCACAAGAATCATGATGAGGTTACCAAGTTTCACATTACGGAAACCTGTAAGCATCCAAAACTTCTTCATTCCCTCACGGAACTGGCTGTCCATGGATTCCTCTTTCTGCTCCTTATCCGATGAAACGGACATGGTGGTTTGCTGAACATCGGCATCCGTCTTCTCATTGTCGATCATGGCCATCTGCTGAGCATTGCTTTCTGCCATCTGCATCTCGCTGACGCTTTGCGTGCTATCGGTCAGGTCGGAAATGCGCGTGGCAAAAGTGGAGTTGTTGACTACCAGAATATTCAGCAGCCCTATCAGCACCAGGACGGTCAAAACCACAAGAGGCTTCCTAAAGGTTGGTTTCTTTCCTAGCATGGCACTATCCTATTACGATTAATACATCACCTTGAAGCACATTGTCGCCTTCCCTACAATTGATGGCGCTTATGGTACCGTCCACTTCGGAAAGCAGATTGTTTTCCATCTTCATGGCTTCGTACATCAACAGCTTATCGCCCTTACGAACGACATCGCCTTGTTTGACAAAGATTTGCATGATGGTTCCGGGCAGAGGGGCCGACATTTTATGGCCTTTTCCTCCTGCTACAGGCTGCGGGGCAGGCTTACTCGCAGGTGCCGCCTTGGGAGCCTGCTGGGCAGGACGCGCCACAGGAGTAGCGACGGGAGCCGCTTGCTCTTCCATCTCCACTTGATACACGGTGCCATTCACATTGACCTCGGCATTGTTGCCTTCAATATTTTGTATTTCAACCTCGTAAGGTTTACCACTAATGGTGAATTTGAACTTTTTCATTGTTACGTATATTATCTATTCCAATTACTTACTCCATAAATCTTAGCATTCCAAGAAGTATCCCTTCTCTTGATGGTGATGACGTTGCTTTCAACATCGTGCGGGTCGGTAGAAAGGCAAAGCGCCATTCCTATCGCAGCGAGCACGTCGGAAGGAATATCACCTTCCGGTGCCTTGGCAGTCGCTTTTGCGAGTTCGGGAGCCTTTATTTCCGACTTTTGGCTCTTTTTGGTAAAACGCGAAGCGATGCCCAAAAAGATCAACGAAAGGATGAACAATGCAATCAGCACGATGACGAAACCGGCGATCGTGACAATCCAACCCAGATTCATGTCACCCGGGGTGTTCTTAACTAACATGACAAATAGCATTTCCATGTCTTTCGGGTTTTATAATGGACAATTGGAATGTTTCTTTGCGGGATTGGCCAAGCGCTTGGTTTCAAGCGTGCGCAAAGCGCGGATGATACGGAAGCGCGTGTTGCGAGGCTCAATGACATCGTCGATATAGCCGAAACGTGCAGCATCGTAAGGATTGGCGAATTTCTTGCGGTATTCCTCTTCTTTTTGCGCCACAAACTCGGAACGTTCTGCCGGGTCGGTGATTTCTGCAAGTTTCTTACCATCGAGAATCTCAACAGCACCCGAAGCACCCATAACGGCGATTTCGGCGGTAGGCCAAGCATAGTTGACATCATTGCGAAGCTGTTTGCATCCCATGACCAAGTGCGATCCTCCATAGGATTTACGCAGTGTGACCGTGACCTTAGGCACCGTCGATTCGCCGTAGGCATAAAGCAGCTTGGCGCCTTGTGAGATGATGCCTCCATACTCCTGACCCGTACCGGGCAGGAAGCCGGGAACGTCAACCAAAGTGACAATCGGAATATTGAAAGCATCGCAGAAACGCACAAAACGGGCGCCTTTACGCGACGAGTCAATATCGAGGACTCCAGCAAAGAATGCAGGGTTGTTGGCGACGATACCTACCGTCATGCCATCGAAACGGGCAAAACCGACGATGATATTCTTTGCATAGTTCTTATGCACCTCCAAGAAATCACCGTTATCCACAATGGCGCTGATGATGTCCGACACATTGTACGGCTTATTCGGATTATCGGGAATGATCTGGTTCAGCGCATCTTCCATGCGATCGACAGGGTCATTGCATTCAATGACGGGGGCTTCTTCCATGTTGTTTTGAGGCAGGAAGGAGATCAGGCGTCTGACCAAATTCAGACCTTCCTCTTCATTCTCTACCGAAAACTGCGCCACACCCGATTTCTGAGTATGAACACGAGCGCCGCCAAGGTCATCAGTAGTTACATCTTCACCGATAACGGTCTTAACGACTTTCGGACCTGTGAGGAACATGTAGCTGTTGGTTTCCGACATGATGATGAAGTCGGTCAGTGCCGGCGAATAAACAGCGCCACCTGCACAAGGACCGTAAATGACGGAGATTTGAGGAATGACTCCAGAGGCGTTGATGTTACGCTGGAAAATCTCGGCAAAGCCGGCAAGGCTTCTTGAGCCTTCCTGGATACGGGCACCACCCGAATCGTTGATGCCGATAACCGGTGCGCCAACCTTCATGGCTTGGTCCATCACCTTGCAGATTTTCAGCGACATGGTCTCGCTCAAGGCACCGCCAAATACGGTAAAGTCCTGAGCATAAACATAAACGACACGACCGTCGATGGTACCATGACCGGTGACAACACCGTCGCCAAGATACTGCTGCTTGTCGAGACCGAAATCCGTTGTGCGGTGCGTGACGAACATGTCCGTCTCTTCAAAACTACCTTCGTCAAGAAGGATTGCGAGACGTTCACGAGCCGTCATTTTGCCTTTTGAATGCTGCGATTCGATACGCTTCTGACCACCACCGAGACGGGCTTCAGCGCGTTTGTCTAACAGCTCCTGTATTTTCTGTTCAATTAACATGATTTTTAAAAATGATTTGTTTTTATTATTCTATTAATCAATTATTTACGGCATACATCATATTCGGCATCCAAAACCATCGGACACTTACAGAAAACCGTATTCGGACAAGAATTACTGCTTATTCTTGTTCTCGCAAAGTTCCGTCAACACACCAAATGTGGATTTGGGATGCAGGAAAGCAATGCTAAGACCTTCGGCTCCACCGCGCGGCTTTTCATCGATCAAACGAATACCTGCGGCTTTGGCTTCGGCAAGGTGATCTTCAATACCTTCGACGGCAAAAGCAATGTGGTGCATACCGCCACGGCCATTGTTCTTCTCGATGAAGGAGGCGATGGTGCTTTCGGGACAAGTAGGCTCCAACAGTTCGATCTTGGTTTGGCCGCAGCGTAAAAACGCCGTGCGCACTTTCTGGTCAGTGACTTCTTCAATGGCATAACACTTGGTGCCGAGAAGGGTTTCAAAGAAAGGAATAGCTTCATCCAATAAGGTAACGGCTATACCAATGTGCTCAATGTGAGTTGGTTGCATAATCTATTCGAATAAATTAGACGTTTGTTGAATTCACGGGGCAAAGGTACAAATTTTCCAGATTATTTCAACCCAAAATCCGGTTTTAGATGCTAATAAAGAAAAAGTTAGGAGTTTCACAAGTAAGGAAACTCTTCTTCCCCATTGAACAATCTGTTTTGAAATGCCGCCACCCAAAGACCTGTCTGGATTGGAACCCTTTAACAAAACTTCTAAACACAAGAAATATCCATTCTCCTGACAAAGTCTTCATAAAATCCTTATTTTTGCGCGAAATAAGTGATCCGTGGAAGACAGCTATCAACTCGTAACAAAAACCGCTGCAGGCCTCGAAGAGGTGCTGGCTGCTGAAATCAAAGCCTTGGGGGCAAAGAATGTCCGTGTGCTGCACCGTGCCGTATTGTGCGAAGGCAACAAAGAACTGATGTACCGCATCAACTATACGGTGCGTACGGCCCTGAAAGTGCTGAAACCTTTCAAGATCTTTTTTGCAAAAAACGAAGATCAGCTTTACAAACAAGCGCAAGAAATCCGCTGGTTTGAGTTGCTGACTACCGACCAGACCTTCGCCATCGACGCCGTAGTGAGCGGCAATTTCTTCACGCACTCGCAGTATGCCGCATTGCGTTTGAAAGACGCCATTGTCGATCAGTTTCGCGACGTGTACGGCATCCGCCCCAGCATCAACACGCTCAGCCCCGACCTGCGCATCAACCTGCACATCCGACAGGACAAGGTGCAGATTCTGTTTGACAGCTCGGGCGAGTCGCTGCACAAGCGCGGCTACCGCAAGCAAGTGGACAAAGCGCCTATGAATGAGGTGCTTGCCGCGGGTCTCATCCAGCTCAGCGGCTGGCAGGCCGACTGCAACTTCATCGACTGCATGTGCGGCTCAGGCACCCTACCCATCGAAGCCGCCATGTTCGCCATGAACATCCCGGCAGGCTACTACCGCAAACAGTGGGGATTCATGAAATGGCCCGATTATGATGAGGCGCTGTGGCAACGCATCAAGGAAGAAGCCGACAGCAAAATTTGCGACTTCGACCATGAAATTTGGGCTTCCGACCGCTCGGCAAAAGCCGTAGCCATCGCCGAAAGCAACCTTGTTCACGCCCATCTCACACGCGACATCCATCTGATGAAGAAAAACATGGAGGACCTCACGCCTCCCGAAGGGCGCGGTATTGTCATCTTCAATCCGCCTTACGGCGACCGCTTGGAAGAAGACGACATCGATCAGGTGTATGAAAGTATTGGCAACACGCTGAAACACAATTTCAAAGAATTTCAGTGCTGGCTCATCACCGACGATGCCGTTGCCCTAAAGCATATTGGGCTGAAACCTTCCGAAAAGATTCCGGTGTGGAACGGTCCTTTGGAATGTCGCTTTGTACGCTTCGACATCTTTGAGGGCAGCTACAAAGACATGAAAGCGAAAAGCGCCGAAAACGACAGTGAGGATTGACTTCTTTTGCGCCACACCCGCATAATAGCTCCGTACAACGTCTTTCGTCGTAACACGGTCTTTCCAAACACTGTCTTTCCGTGCTTGAAACGGTCAATTTGGAATCTCCTTACAAAGGATAGTTTCTTCTATTGAGCCATTACTGATGATGAGGGGATTCTGGATCAAGTCCAGAATGACGGGTGCTGATGAGGATGGTTAGTTAAACATTCAACAATCAACAATTCAACACATCCTCTCATCAAAAAATCCTCACATCAAAAAAATCCAAAATCAACAAATCCCCGACAAGGACTGCCGTTCTTCACAATTTATCCGACGCATCGAAAAATTATGTCCGTCACAACCGCGAAATGTCGTAACTTTGCAGTTTGTTTACTCAGAAAAACACGGACTTATGGACTATAACTTTTCCGAAATCGAAAAAAAGTGGCAGCAATATTGGCGCGACAACAAAGTATATAAGGTTGAGATTGACCGCAGCAAGCCGAAATTCTATGTGCTTGACATGTTTCCCTACCCATCGGGTGCCGGTTTGCATGTGGGACATCCGCTCGGCTATATCGCTTCCGACATCTATGCCCGCTACAAACGCCTGAAAGGGTTTAACGTGTTGCATCCCATGGGCTACGACGCTTACGGTCTTCCTGCGGAGCAATATGCCATTCAAACGGGAACGCACCCTGCCATCACGACGGAAAAGAACCTCAACCGCTACCGCGAACAGATGGACAAGATCGGCTTCAGCTATGACTGGGACCGCGAAGTGCGCACCTGTGACCCGAAATACTACAAATGGACACAGTGGACATTCCTCCAACTCTTCAATTCCTACTATTGCAACCAAGCGCGTCAGGCACGCCCCATCGCCGAGTTGGTTGAAGTGTTTGAGAGCCAAGGCACCCAAGATCTTGATCTGGCCTGCACAAAACTCATGAACTTTACCGCTGCCGAATGGAAAGCCATGGATGAAAAACAGCAGCAGGAAACATTGATGAATTACCGTCTCGCTTATCTGGCCGACACGGTGGTCAACTGGTGCGCCGAGTTAGGTACCGTCCTTGCCAACGACGAAGTGGCCGAAGGCCTGTCGATTCGCGGAGGTTTTCCCGTGGTCCGCAAATCCATGAAACAGTGGCTGTTGCGCATCACCGCCTACGCCGACCGTCTGCTTGAAGGTCTTGAAAGCATCGACTGGAGCGAATCGGTGAAAGACGTACAACGCAACTGGATTGGCAAATCGCTGGGTGCATCAGTGCATTTTGCCGTCGAAGGCAAAGACCTCGACCTTGAAGTGTTCACCACCCGCGCCGACACCTTGTTTGGAACCACATTCATGGTATTGGCTCCCGAACACGAGCTGGTTTCAGCAATCACGACCGAGGCACAGCGTGCCGAGGTGGACGACTATATCCAGCGCACCAAAAACCGTTCGGAGCGCGAGCGTATGGCGGAAGTCAGAAAAGTCAGCGGCGTGTTTACGGGTGCCTACGGCATCAACCCCATCACCGGCGCCAAGCTCCCCATTTGGATTGCCGACTACGTCCTCACAGGCTACGGCACGGGCGCCATCATGGCAGTGCCAGCACATGACAGCCGCGACTTCGCCTTTGCACGACATTTCAACCTGCCCATCATCCAAGTGGTGAAAAAGCCCAACACCGACACCACGGATCCCGCCACCTGGGAAGAGAGTTTCGATGCCAAAGAAGGTGTGCTGGTCAATTCAGGCTTCTTGGACGGTTTGACCGTAAAGCAAGCCATTGCACGCATGATCGAAGAGTTGGAAAAGAAAAACGCCGGCACCGGAAAGACCAACTACCGCCTGCGCGATGCCATCTTCAGCCGCCAACGTTACTGGGGCGAGCCTTTCCCCATTTATTACAAGAATGGAATGCCCTACGCCATGGACGAGTCGAAATTGCCGTTGCATCTGCCTACCGTCAACGCCTACGAGCCTACAGCCACTGGCGAGCCGCCTTTGGCAAGAGCAGAAGGCTGGGTCACCGAAGACGGGTATCCCATCGAGACCAACACCATGCCCGGTTTCGCAGGATCGAGCGGCTACTACTTGCGCTATATGGATCCCAAAAACGACAAGGAATATTTCAGCCGTGAAGCCAACGACTATTGGCAACAGGTTGACCTGTACATCGGAGGGGCGGAACATGCCACGGGACACCTCATTTACAGCCGTTTCTGGAACAAATTCCTTTTCGATCTCGGTCTTGCCTGCAAGGACGAGCCCTTCCAACGCATGATCAACCAAGGCATGATACAAGGCCGCTCAAGCATCGTATATCGTGCCAACTTTGAAAAAATGGCTGAATACACCGTATGGAAATGCATCAAGGACAAACGGCTTGGAGTCGAGTTCATCAGGAACTTCCGCGATGGCCGCCGCGAGTTCGACTTTTTCTGTCCCGAAAAAGGCATCATCATCGAGACCAAACGTGTGGGCAACCTTGAAAAAATCGCAGAAGCCTATGAGGATTATGCCGAAAGCAAAGGCTACCGCATCCTGATGGTTCCCATCCGCGCCGTGCTGGAAGACCCTGAAAACATAGAACAGAAAATCAAGGATATGATTGCCGGCAAGGAAGTGCCAGCCTTTGAAGAAGGAAAAGCATTCACGCCGTTCCCGCTCTTCGTCTCGAAGAATGTGGAGGGTCGCGAAGACTATTGCGATGCCATCCGCGCCGACATCAGTTTGGTACAAAACGACATGCTCGACATCAACGCTTTCCGTTCCTGGCAGCCGCATTTTGCCGATGCGCAGTTCATCCTCGAAGACGGGAAATACGTCTGTGGCGTTGAAATCGAAAAAATGTCGAAGTCGAAATACAACGTGCAAAATCCCGACGACCTCGTCGAACGTTATGGTGCCGACACCTTGCGGCTTTACGAGATGTTCCTCGGACCATTGGAGCAATCCAAGCCTTGGGACACGCAAGGCATCGAAGGCACGTTCCGCTTTGTACGCAAATTCTGGCGGCTGTATCACGACAACGATAACGTTTTCTGCATCAGCGAAGAAAAAGCCACTGCCGCCGAACTCAAGAGTCTGCACAAACTCATTCGTAAAGAGGAAGACGACATCGAACGCATTTCGTTCAACACGGTGGTGTCCGCATTCATGATTTGTGTCAACGAGTTATCCGATCTGCGCTGCAACAAACGCGAAATCTTAGAGCCGTTGGCGGTCATGATCTCGCCTTATGCGCCGCATATCGCCGAAGAGCTGTGGCACTTGATGGGACACGACACTTCTGTGGTTACGGCACAATTCCCTGTTTTCGACGAGAGTAAGGTGGTTGAAAACAGCTTCAACTATCCTGTTTCGTTCAACGGCAAGACCCGATTCAACATGGAGCTGCCTATCGACATGACTGCCGAACAGGTGCAAAAGGCTGTTGAAGCAGCACCCGAAGCCGCCAAATGGATGGAAGGAAAACAGATCCGGAAGGTGATTTTCGTACCCAAAAAGATTATCAATATCGTGATAGGTTAATCGCCGCAAGCGAAACAGCTAAAAGAGCTGATTGGTCAAAATCATGCAGCGATGAGGATTTTGAACGGTTTTGTCCGTTGAAATCCTCATCTTTTTTGTCTTATTGATGGTTGTACTGATTCATCGTACGGTCGGCACCCTGGGTGACAAAACTCTCGACCATCTCGACCGCCACTTCAACACGTGGCTCCACAACAGGGGTTTCGCTCGGTTTCCATTTGCCCAAAACGAAATCAACCTGCCTACCGCGAGGGAAATCATCTCCGATCCCGAAACGCAGTCGGCAAAACGCCTCAGTGCCTAACTTTTCGATGATGTCGGCAAGTCCGTTGTGACCGCCCGCCGCTCCTTGTTTCTTCATGCGCAATGCTCCTAATGGCAATGCGATGTCATCGTTAATCACCAGCAGATTGGCTATCGGTATCTTTTCTTGTCGCAGCCAGTACTGAACAGCCTTACCGCTAAGGTTCATAAAGGTTGTGGGTTTGATAACCAACAAGGTTTTCCCTTTGTATTTCATTTCGGAGGTCTGAGCCAACCGGTTTGTCGTAAATGAGCCGCCAAGGTCGGCAGCAAGACGGTCGGCAATCTTGAAGCCAATGTTGTGACGCGTGTCATCGTATTCGGCTCCGATATTGCCAAGACAGGCGATCAGGAATTTCATTGCGTCGGGTGTTGTAGGTTTGCGTTTGCGGAAAAACCGGTCAAAAATCGACATGGATATTGCATTAACGGTTTGCAAAAATAGCCCAATTTTATGTTATTGCGATGACTGCACATAAAAAAAGCTGTCCGAAGACAGCTTTCTGTTGGGCAGATTGACCGTAAAGTTATTCTGCGGCAGGAGCTTCTGTAGCGGCTCCTTCAGCAGCTTCTTCTTCACCTTCCTCAGCTTCGGCAGCGCCACGAGCGGCACGCACAGCCACAATAACCGAAGAACCGGCAGTAACCGTTGATACGTTATCGATGGCAATATCCTTCACTTTGATGGCTTCACCAATGTTAAGTTTGGAGATGCTCACGGTAATCTCTTCAGGAAGATCTTTTGACAAACCGCTGACCATGATTTTACGCATGCGCTGTTCCAATTTACCGCCACGCATAACGCCAGGAGCCTGACCTTCGATTCTCACCGGCAATGAAACCGAAATCGGTTTGTCTTCATGGACGAACAAGAAGTCGGCATGAAGCACCTCGTCGGTAACAGGATGATACTGAATGTCCTGGAGGATGGTGTTGTACGATTTTCCATCAATCGTGAAGTTAATGATGAAGCATTCCGGGGTGAACAGAATCTTCTTGAAATTCTTGGCTTCTGTAGCAAAGTGAACCTGTTCGGCACCGCCATAAAGGACACATGGCACCATCTCGGCTTTGCGTAAAGCCTTAGCATCTTTTTTCCCTACGTTCTCGCGAAGAGAACCGCTCAATGATACTGTTTTCATGATTTAAACTCAATTAATATAGTTAATAAAAGGTTTGTTTCGTAATAGACAGCAGGTTGTCCTTTCCAGAATATTACACTTAAACGAACAACGAACTGATGGATTCGTAAGATTCCACGCGGTGAATGGTCTCGGCAAACAGGTTCGCCGTGGTGATCACCTTGATTTTTTTGGAAGCATTCTCGGCCAAAGGAATGGAGTCGGTGACAACCACTTCTTTGAATACCGAATTATCGATGCGTTCCATGGCGGGACCGCTGAAAACGGCATGTGTGGCAAAAGCACGAACACTACGCGCTCCTTTATCCATGATGAGTTCACCGGCCTTGCAAATGGTGCCGGCAGTGTCGATAATATCGTCAACAAGGATGACATCCTTGCCTTCTACATCGCCGATAAGGGTCATGCTGGCCACCACATTGGCGCGTGCGCGTTGCTTATGGCAGATGGCGAGGTCGGTGCCAAGACGTTTGGCGTATGCCGAAGCACGCTTCGATCCGCCGATGTCAGGCGAAGCCATCAGAAGGTTATCTAAGTTCAGACTCTTGATATAGTCGAAGAACAGCGTCGAGGCATACAACGCATCGACGGGGATGTCGAAAAAGCCTTGGATCTGGTCGGCATGAAGGTCGAGCGTAATGACCCGGTTGACCCCTGCTGCCGCCAGCAGATTGGCAACCAGCTTCGAGCCGATACTGACACGAGGCTGGTCCTTACGGTCCTGACGTGCCCAGCCGAAATACGGGATGACGGCAATGACTTTGTGTGCGGAAGCACGCTTTGCCGCATCGATCATGAGCAAAAGCTCCATCAAGTTATCGGCGGTCGGCATGGTCGATTGCACGATAAACACGTGGTGCCCTCTGATGCTTTCTTCAAAAGAAGGCTGAAACTCGTGGTCGGAGAACTCCGTCACGATGGATTTTCCGAGCGAGGTACCATAGGCATGTGCGATCTTTTCGCCCAGTTCCTTGGTGGCCCTACCTGCAAAGATGGATACGTATTTCTGTGACATAACCTTATGAATAAGCTTCTTATTTCAGACTGCAAAAGTAGGCATTTGATCCGATTGGGCAATTTAAAATCTGATTTTATTGAAAAAAATGTGTTTTTCTATTTTTTTTGACATGAAATGTGTCTGTGCAAGAAAAAAAACGTACTTTTGCAGCCTCGTTCTACGGAACTTCATGCCGAAGTGGCGGAATAGGTAGACGCGTCGGTCTCAAAAACCGATGAGGTTAAACTCGTGCCGGTTCGATTCCGGCCTTCGGTACACCCCAAGGGTCTTGATGGTATCATCGAGACCTTTTTTCTTTTTTCCCATGTCGCTCTGCTTGAAAAAATGCTATTTTTGTGGCATGGAAAAGGAAATACTTTTAGGGAAGACGCCTGCCGAGCTTCAAGAAGTAGTTGAAAAGCTTGGGCTTCCAAAATTCACGGGCAAACAGCTTATCGACTGGCTTTACCAAAAGCGCTGCGCTTCGTTTGACGACATGAGCAACCTGAGCAAAGCCACACGAGCACTTCTCAGCGAGAATTATACGACAGGGCTGACGGCTTCCGTCAAAGAGCAACATTCTACCGACGGCACCATAAAATACTTGTTCGGCGCCGACAACCGTTTTGTAGAAACCGCCTACATCCCCGACCGCGAACGCGCCACCCTCTGTGTGTCGTCGCAGGTGGGGTGCCAGATGGATTGCCTGTTCTGCGCCACAGGCAAACAAGGCTTTCAGAACAACCTCACTGCTGCCGAGATTCTCAACCAGATACTAAGCCTCCCCGCTTTCGACACCTTGAGCAATATTGTGTTCATGGGCATGGGCGAGCCGCTGAACAACTACGACAACGTCATGAAAGTGCTGGACGTGATGACCTCGGAATGGGGATTGGGCTGGAGTCCGACCCGCATTACCGTCTCCACTGCCGGTGTCATTCCCAATTTAAGGCGTTTCCTTACCGAGAGCCGTTGCAATCTCGCCATCAGTATGCACAGTCCTTTCCATGATGAAAGACTGAAAGTGATGCCCATAGAAAAAGCCTTCCCCATCAAGGAAGTCATTCATCTGTTGCGGCAGCACGACTGGCGCGGACAACGCCGGCTTTCTTTTGAATACATCGTTTTCAAAGGCTTGAACGACACGCCGGAGCATGTCAAGGAACTGGCTAAGCTGTTAGGCAGCATGCGTTGCCGGATGAACCTGATCCGCTACCACGCCATTCCCGGCATTCCTTTCCAAAGCCCCGACATAAGCAAGATGATTGAATTTCGGGATGCCCTGAACCGCAAAGGCATTATTGCCACCATTCGTGCTTCAAGAGGACAAGACATCGATGCCGCCTGCGGACTGCTTTCGACAAAAGGATTGAACAACGACCAAGGAATCACCGAATAACAGGACGACTCCAACCTCCTTTCCTTTCAAGCCCCCATCTGCTATCTGGCATTGAAAGACTTGTTTTCCCACTGCCGCGCGATTCCTTCGCGTGGTTCTTGGAAATTTATTACCAAGCGATAAATCGCGCGGCAGCGAGAGTTTCCAATATGGATATTCCGGATCAGTCCAGAATGACGGTGTTTTTGATTGGGATTGGTCCGTTAAACAGTCAACCATTCAACAATTCAACAACCAACAAGTTACCCACAAAAACCATCAGGCTTTTTTTGCATTAAAAAAATAAAAATGGATTTGTCCTTTTATGTTTTTAATACATTTGTGCATTCATTCTGACTAATAACTCAAAATTACTCTGTTTTATGTACAAAATCGAAAAGCACCCCATACTTGTGATCCCGCCATCGGATCCGGTGGTTTTCAAGTATGAAGGCAGAACCGTAACCGGTCAACGTGGTAAAACCATTGCCGCCGCCCTACACCAGGCGGGTTTCCCCATCCACAGCCATAGCATTGACGACCGCAACCGAAGCCTCGAGTGCGGTATCGGGAAGTGCGGTGCCTGCGAGATGCTCGTTGATGGCAAAATCCGACGCATCTGCATCACCAAGGTGGACGGTGTGAAAGAAGTACGCGAAATTCCCAAGGACTACCTGCCCGAGCCGGAAGTCCATCCGCAAAAAGAAGTCAAGATTCATAAGACCACGGTCGCCATCATCGGTGCCGGACCGGCGGGTCTGGCCTGCCGCGAGAAGCTCAATGAGTTAGGCATTCCGAACCTTGTCATCGACAACAACGCCGACATCGGCGGACAGTTCAACATGCAGACCCACCAGTTTTTCTTCTTCGAGAAGGAAAAGAAATTCGGCGGCATGAGAGGCTTCGACATCGCCAAGACCCTTGCCGGCGACAACCGCAAGGGCATACTGCTGAATGAAACGGTATGGGATCTGTTGGAAGGCCGTCGCATCGCCCTGAAAAACGTCAGCACACAGGAAATCAGCTACGTTGATGCCGAACACCTTGTGGTGGCTACCGGCGCCGTGCCTTTCATGCCTACCTTCGAGAACGATGACGTGCCGGGTGTTTACACTGCTGCCGTATTCCAAAAGATGATGAACCGAGAACACACCTTATTGGGCAAGAAAGTGCTCACCGTGGGTGCGGGTAACATCGGCTACCTCACTTCTTACCAAGGCATGCAGGCAGGAGCCAGCATCAAGGCCATTATCGAAGGCATGGACCACGAAGGCGGCTTCCCCGTGCAGGCCAACCGTGTCCGTCGTCTTGGCATCCCCATCCTGACTTCGCACATCCTGCTCAAAGCCATTCCCAACGCCGACCATACCGGTGTCACGGGTGCCGTCATCGCCGAATGCAAGAACTTCAAACCCATTCCCGGGACAGAGAAAGTGATTGACGACATCGACATCATCAATATCTGCACCGGCTTGATTCCAGACGACCAGTTGCTCAACAAGGGCAAGCAGGTGTTCGGTCTCAACACCTACGGCTGCGGCGATGCCGTCCGTATCGGTGAAGGCACCAGCGCTGTGTTGCGCGGCAAGCAGGCCGCCTTCGAGGTGACGCAAAATCTTGGCGTGCGGTACAACTACGACGAATACCTTGAAATCTCAAGACAATATATTGACTCACAACAACATCCCATCCGCATCTTGGAAAAGCCCGAAAGCCCCGACAAGGAGCGGATGGCGGCCAAACCCTTCGTGCAGCTTGACTGCCTCTATGGGTTCGCCTGCAATCCCTGTTCTTTCTCTTGTCCGCAAGATGCCATCAGCAAAGCCAGCACCAACACTGTCCCCCACGTGGATTACAACAAATGCATCGGCTGCATGAAATGTGTCAACCATTGTCCGGGACTTGCCATTTTCGGCTACGACCTGAACAAAGACACGCTGTTCCTTCCCGTTGAGTATGAGGTGGAAGAAAACAAGGAGGTCTTCCTCGTTGACAACAACGGCAAGCAAATCGGCGAAGGCCGGATTGAGAAAGTGTTGAAAAAGGACAACAAGACCCATGTCGTCCGCGTGAAATCCACCACGGTGAAAGGCGAAGCCCTGTTGAACGCCCGCGGTTTCATCCTGAAGGAACAATATCCGGAAGCCTTGGCCTTCGAGCCATCCTATCCGGTTGACGGCGAAACCTACGTCTGCCATTGCGAAGACATCGACTTGCAGTCCATCTTAGACCTTATCGGCAACCGCACCTTCATCTCCGTCGATGAATTGAAACACATCACCCGCATGGGCATGGGACCTTGCCGGGGCAAACGCTGCGTTCCACGTGCCCGACAGATTTTGCGCACACACGGCATCGAGTTGATTGGCGACTCATCGCCCCGTGCGCCTTTGGCCAACCAGGTGAACCTCAGCGACCTATACCACCCACAAGCTCAAGAGACCTTCGTCTTTGCCGACAGCGACAAAGTGAAACGGGAGAATGTTGAAGTGTTCATTGCCGGAGGCGGCATTGCAGGAAGCGCGACCTTCCGCTATTTTGCCGAAGCCGGCAGGCATCCCGTCCTTATCAACTATGACAAAGGATCGTCATGGCGTTGCATCGGCGGCGGGCGACAGGCCTTCTCTAACCCCGACATCACCGACATCGCCAAACACAACTTGGAGCTTTTCAAAGAGATACAAAAGGTTCACGACATCCATTTCAAGATGACACGTTACGTGAACCTCGTCCACGACGAGGCGACCTACCAGGCCTTGGATGCTTCACGCGCATGGAGCGATGCCTATATGATCGACAGAAAGGACTTCCGCAAGAAGATCTCCCCCTTGTGGAACATGGACAGTACAGCCTATACCCATGCCCTCATCTCCAACGACTGCTGGCAAGCCACGCCGGGACCCACCATTGAGCACCTCCGAAACATTGCCATCGCACACGGCGGCAGGCTGATGGAAGACTGCGAGCTGCTTTCCGTCAACAGGCAGGGCGACAAGTACTATGCCTTGGTGCGCACACATGAACGGCAGTACCTTGAGTTCTGCTGCGAGCATTTCGTGAACGCCATGGGCTGGGGTGCCGAGAAATTCACCGACATGTTGGGCATCGACACCCAGATGTATCCCGTCAAGCACCAGGCTTTCATCACGCGGCGGCTGCCCGCCATGGGAGCAAAAGGCGGTTCCTTGGACATGATCATCGACCGCCGCCACTATAAGGGATTTTCCGCCGTTTACGGACAACAGTTTCTGCACACCGGCCAAATCATCGGCTGCGCTTCGCCCGACTGCGATGCCTTTGAAGCCCGCCAGAACCTGAAATACAACAGCAAGGAATTTCTGCAAGTGGTGAGCGAGGTGTTTGCCGACTGGATTCCCAACCTCGCCTCGGTGGGCTTCCATGCCGTATGGGCTGGCTATTACATGGAACCGCGCTATATCGTCGATCCCGAATCGGGCTTGCTCACCGGACTCAGAGGACATGGCTTCATGCTCGGCCAATACTTGGCAAAAATCTATGTGGACAAGTACTTGGGCAAACCCGTTCCAAGCTACATGAAAGACCTCGCCCTCTCCGGAAAAGGACTGAGCGAGAATGCTTTCAAATAATGGAAAAAACTCCATGAAAACAAGGGCTGACACCATTCATCAGCCCTTGTTTATAAGGGGGAAAACACAGACTTGTGAATTAAAAAAATGACTATATTTGCCGAAAAAGCTACACTTTTGGCACAAGCCATCGAAGACCTAACCGATCAAATTCAGACATTTTCATCGAGCAAGTCCAATCCCTGACTTCCTATCAACTCAATTTTTTGAGGGCAGTGCTGGATGACAACCACAAAGGATTCGGCAACAGCGAAACACGAGAGACTTATGACTTAGGCGCTCCATCGAACATCTCCCGGTTGAAGCAGTCGCTCATCAACAAAGAGCTGATCGAAGTGACCGAAAAAGGCATCATCATCGGCGACCCCCTCCTTCGGCATTGGCCGAAAAAGGTACTGTGATGGTAAAGGGAACATGACGAATCAAATACAGAACGTTCCCACTGCCGCGACCGGGACGATATCTATGGCGACCGCATGAAGAAGACTGATACATGCTTGACGGAGTGAATATTACCTTTATTAAATCCGTGGTTTTCAGAAATATTGTATTTTTGCACTGGATACTAAGAAAAAAGCCATGGGCATAACATTCGACAACGAGAAGCAGATGTTCGTGTTCGATTTTGAGCACGACGGCATTGAAGACATCATCCATCTGACGGGCGATGGCTATCAGGTAAAGGCCTTCGGCAAGTGCTTCTATTATGGCTATGAGTTCTCGGAACAGGTCAACGGCAATATGCGCAGCGCTTTCATCAACCATGTGAAGTTTGCGAAAAACTTGCAGGACAACCCCATCCTGACAGATTTCATCAAAAACGCCATCGACAACCTTGGCCAGAAAATCAACCTTTACGATTACAATCTTGTTGTGATGCCGGAATCGTCGAGTAGGGTCAACCGGTATATGTTGCGCTACATCTATCGTTTCGCCCAGCCGACTTTGCGGAAAATGGAGTTGGTGAAAGCATTGCCTTCCCATATTTCGTTCGACATGGATGCTTACTCGGAGCAATACCTTGATGATGTGTTGGAAGACGGCCGCCATCGTTACACTGAGGCACAGAAGGAAGAAGCCAAGCAATCTATCAACCAAATGCTTGACCTTATCCATAAGAAGGACTATTTCACCATTGCTAAGGACGTGAAAAAGAGCCGTTTCCGCCCGTATATGATGGACTTCTTGAAGTTTTCCACCGAAACCGACGAAAAACTTTGCGCCACCATCCGCCAACAAAACGTGTTGATTATCGATGATGTAACTACCAGTGGATCAACCTTGAATGAGATTTTGAGAACCCTCCGAATCCTCAACGAAGACAACGAAATCACCATCTTTAGCCTGATCGGACGGAAGGATTTGATGGCGGAGGTCTTGTAAGGCTCCTAATAAAAAGACCATTTCTGAATACCGTAACATACAGCTTGATTTCAAGGTTAACCCTTTGTAAATCAGAAATCCAACACAAAACCCGTCCAAAAGCATCCTGCTTCTAAACGGGTTTGTCTTTTTCTCTCTATCAGACAGTTGCTATCTCACCATAAGCCTTGCTGTTTCAAGCCTTCCATCCTTGGTGCGAACCTGCAAGAGATAAGCACCCTTGCTCATGTTTTCCACCCGCTCACCAAGGCATGGATGCGGTTCTGGTCGCGTTCCAACTGCCCCTTGAATTGCTCCATGGCGATGCGGCTGTCAGCCATCTTCTTCCTGACAAGCAACAAGATGACAAGCAATGCAATCATGATCAAGGCTATGGTCAGATAAAGTCTGAGGCTTCGGATACGGTGCAAGGTCTCCATCTCGCTCTTTTGGGCTTTCCATTCGTATTCCGCTTTCAGGCGCAGCAAGGTCTCGCTGCGGTGCTCCTTGTCGGCACGCATCATGTTTTCGGTGAAAAGGTCTTGGTATTCCGTAGCCTGCCGATACTCGCCTTCGTTATAAGCGATGGCGTACGGGGTTTGATAGACCGACATTTTCAGTCCCGCCCTATCGCTTTGCAGCGCATCGTCCAGATGTTGCTTGGCCAAGTCGTAATCCTCGGTGTAATAATACAGGATGCCCAAAGTCATTTTGGCAATATCGAGGTCGTTGCCCTGCAATCCGCTGTCTTTGGCAAGCCTGACACATTCAATGGCTTTCGGATAGTTGCCCGTTAGCAGGTAGTAGTCGCGCCCGATTTCGAGATACAAATCATTGACCATCAGCGTGTCTTTTGATAAGGTGGCGATACGGAAAGCCGAGTCGTAATACTGCTTGGCTTGGGTGAACTGCTCCAAGGCGCAGGTCACGCGGCCACAGTTGCGCAGGACGGTCATCAGCCCGGCGGAATCAGAAACCTGCTTGAAATCCATGATGGCTTCGCCGTGCATCTTCAGGGCATCGTCAAAAAGACCGTGCTTGTGATACATGGCATCAAGGTTGTCTTTGAGCTTTCCTTCCAACAAAAGGGTTTTGTCGTCTTTCTCGCAATGGCGGAGCCTGTCGAGAGCCTGCAAAAAACGCTCGGCTGCATCCTCCGAAAGACGTTGCTCGCGCAGGCAGACACCTTCTTCAAAAAGTTCACAGGCACGTTGGTAGCGTTTGCCTTGAGGGTTGCAGGATACCGCCACCAACAAGACTCCCACCATTATCCACATTATGGCTATCGATTTCGTTTTCATAGGCAATGTGTCATTTGCATGCCGGAGCCACATCCGACTGGGCAAAGATAGGAACAAAATAATCCTGTCAAGCCTGTTTGTGAGGCTTGAGCTTTTTTGTCCACGCCTTTGAAGAGTAAAATATTATAGATAACTTACAATCAATTAATTGCACAACATCCAATTCTTCAATTGTCCTTATGGTTTTCAAGAAAAAAGCAAGAAACGTCCATGCAAAACCGTATTTTTGGGGGGCTTTTTTGAATGGAAGACCGCTCTTTAAGGTCGCAAACAGCATATAGGAACCATGAATTACGACAATGTCCAAGAACACATTTCCACCGAATCGGATAAAATACTAATAACGAACGTATTGCACAAACTAAACGTTGGTTTTCGGTCGTTTGTAACGGTTTTGTTCGGTCATTTGTAATTTTTCACATAAAAAGATTTCTATCACAACAGATCACAAAAACATCACGGATTCCGCAAGATTAATTCCAATAAGATTTGCTTCGCTGATCTATTTCCCAATCGTTTCGGTTTGTATCCGTCTGTTTTTGATGAGTATCCTGAAATACGGATTTTTCCCATTTACGGATAAATCCTTATCATCGTTTCCTTTCCTGAATTTGATGATTTCAAACTGGTCGGGATTGAATTTGTGCAAGAATGTGATGGGAACCCCCATAAAACCGCTGTAGTCCATTGGAATATCTTGTGTTTTATCGACATTAATCCCATCATAATTGTCGTATTTTGGATATTCTGTTTCGTTTCCGAAATACTTTTTTGTAAGCTCTATGTCTTCATGACGTTTATCCGTATCCAAATTAGTTAACCACAGACAGTTGTTAGGAGAAATTATTCGGTTTCCCATGGTGTCAATCCTCGCTTCCGTTCCATAAAGTTCATAATGCTGCGGGACAATGAAACCAGAAACACCACGACCAAGATGGATTCCCAACCACACTTTATTTTCTTTAATCAGATTGAAAATCTCCTTATATGTGATGGCATTAATATTGCCGATAATCAAAAACTTCTTATCGTACCTAACTAATTGATCGACAAACTCCCTGAATAATGAGAACGGAGGATTGGTAACGACAATATCAGATTGCTTTAGGAGTTTCACGCTTTCCCGACCGCGAAAATCTCCATTCCCATTAAAACAAACAAGGTCTGTTGATTGGGGCATGATTTTTTCACCTTCACTACCCGAATATTCATAAAAAAACCCTTACCTTCTTCTTCTGAACAAAACAAATCCCTCTTTTGTTCTTGATAACAGGCAGCTATTATTTTTTTCAGACCTAATTCTTTGAAATTAGAAGCAAAGTAATAATAAAAGTTACTGGTTCGGGGATCATCACAGTTGCAATAAACCACCTTGTTTTCAAAATGCCTTTTATAATGTTGCAATTCCTTTTCTATATCTGAAAGCTGGGTGTAAAACTCGTCGCTTTTAGATTTTTTTGCTTTTTGTAAGTATTCGTTTGTCGCATTTCTAACCATTTGAAGCCATTTTTGATTTACCGGAACTGTGATTTATCAATTACTATTCGTTATCTGACAGAACAATTCACCGCCCAAGACCTGAAGGGATGTTTTAGAAATTTCAAGCATGATTTCAAACATATTTGAGACTTCCCATCTTTCCCCATTTCCTTGCGTATAGATGGATGTTGCCTGAAGCATGATTGTTTTATTTCCATGCTTGACAAACTTGTTCTTACACAGATTAGTATTGATCGGCATTCCATAATTTGCAGAAGCCAGTCTGTCTAACCTATTCAACATTCCCGAATTGTATTCCAATGTAACCAACCGTCCATCAGGTCTTTGGATTGAAATAGTCTCCGTCAAGAAATTCGATCCTTCAAGAAACAACATATAAGGAAAATGGATTCGGACAACATGAAATTAGCAATCTCAGATATGTTTTTATGCGACCTTTCTATGGCATTGCCTGGCGCCATCAAGTCTTGATCATCATTCTTCCCGACGAGCTTGCCCATTTTAATATTTTCAATGTCTTTGCCTTGATGTTTCGCTTCAGAAACCAGTATGACCCTCCAATTCCCATTATCGTCTTTTACTTCTATGATTCCGCCGTCAGGAATAATACTTGAATTGGACACAAAAAGAGTCTGTCCCAATTCTGGGTCAACTTTCTTTAATGCTTCGTTTATCTCTTCTTTCTTGATACTAGTCCGGTACCGAAAAGAAAGTTGAGGGAAATCCTTTTCAAGCTGTCCGATGACAAGGTGTGAAATTCTTCCAACCGTCAGGTCGTGTGTTTTTTGCCTCATCACCAAAAATCCCCACCACCCCTTTTGACTCTTTGTGTTGATCCGTTAGTCTTTTCGATTGATTCTTTTTAGCCATATTGATTCTATCATTGCCTTCGCCATACAAAAATACAAATTTTATTCTATTACATAAAAAACAACAGACGACTATTTCACAGCATGATTATCCATTTACATCATTTCCAAGAAAACCGGTAAAAGATTCTCACCAGCTTCTCATGGAACAGAACGCCACAAGGTCTTTTAATGAAGTCAGCGCATCACAGGAAGTGAGTCCCTTCAACTGTTTCAAAGCCAGTTTGCCATAGTCTTCCATGCGCTGCTGGGTGTAGGTGACACCACCACTACCAAGGACCTTTTCAATTATTTCGTCGGTATGAAGATCGGCACGGATATCGTTCAGCGTTTTATTACGCTCCGTTTCGGAAAGCTGTTCAAGGCAATGGATCAACGGCAAGGTCAGCTTATGTTCCTTGATGTCGTTGCCAATGGGTTTGCCAATTTCGGAAGACGCCGTAAAGTCCAAGATGTCGTCACGCATTTGAAAGACCATGCCGAGGTTCTTGCCATACTCCTTCATGCGCTCCACATCACTTGAAGGAGCCTTTACCGAGAGGGCTCCCAAGATGCAGCAGGTCGCCATCAGCGAAGCCGTCTTGCGAGCGATGATGCCGAAGTACTCCGGTTCGCTGAGGTTGAGACTTGCCGTTTTCGCTGTCTGCATCAGTTCGCCCTCGCACATATCCGAGGCCGATCCAATGGCATGGGTGAGGATATATTCATCGTGATGGATGGTAAGCAGCGAAACGGCGCGTGCCAATAGATAGTCGCCGGCAATGATTGCGGAACGGTTCCCCCATAAATGGTTCATCGAAGCCCGCCCGTGGCGCAGATCCGATTCGTCGATAACATCATCATGGAGCAAGCTGGCACCATGCAGCAACTCAACGAAAACAGCAGCCCTATAGGAAGAAGGGACGACTTGCCCCATCAGCTGCGCCGACAAAAGCACCAACATGGGCCGAAGCTGCTTGCCTTTGGTGGCGCTCAAATGGCGCATCATGCTGCACATCGGCTCCGAACAAGTCGATAACACAGCATCGTAGAGGCGGTTAAACTCCTCCATGTGCGCTGCAACAGGCTTTGATATGGATGATAAATCGAACAGTACTACCTTTTTTAGGCCGACAAAGGTAATGTAAAAAACGATGTCATGAACATAACTTTTGCATGGTATTTGATAACACCAAGAAAATATGGAGGAACAAGGACCATAATAAAAGATTTTTCGTGGTGCTCCATTATGCACTTGTTGTGCTTGATGATCGCATTTCACGCAACAGTCTCCATCCTGTCCTCAAAACATTTCTATCTTTGCAATCAAGAGAAAAACTATAAATCATGAAAACTCAACTCAAACGGATAGCCGGAACCGGCATGATCGTCATCGCTTCGTTGATGCTGTTATCGTTTCAATCCCCTCAAAAAAACTATGAAGACATGTGGAAAAAAGTAAAAAAGAGCATCGAACAAAACCTACCGGAAACGGCAGAAAAACAGTTAGATGAAATTGAAAAAGCCGCCTTAAGCGAGAACAACCAGTCCCAACTGCTGCGTACCATTCTGTACCGCAATGTGATTTTCTCCTTCAAGCAGGAAGACGACCCCACACAAGCCTTCTTGCGTTATGCCGAAGGTAAGTTTCCCGTCTTGAACGAAGCGGCGGCAGCGGTGCTCCACTCCGAAATAGCCAAAAACTACGCCGACTATCTTGTCGAACACAGTTGGAATATCAACGACAATACGGCTATCGACGGCGACCCGAATCAAATCGAGATGAAATACTGGGACAAAAAGACTTTCCAAAGCCTCATCGACCGTCATTATTCCGAAGCCCTGAAACCTATAGAAACACTGAAAAAAACAGCCACCAAGGACTACGCCATCCTTTTTGAAGACAGTAAAAAAGCCCTTGAAAATATCGATCTCGAACCGACCCTGTTTGAGTTTCTCTTTCATCGTATCGCCAGTTATTATCAGAATAACGCCTCTTTGGACGACCTACCGCCCCTCTACGACCCACAAACTTGGTGGCTCCCCGAAAAGGATTTTGTCAAGACCCATCTTCCCGACGATGATTCGCCCATTCTCAAGAGCATGAAACTCTTTCAGGAGCTGATCACGTATAACTTGAAAGGAAACAACGAAGAAGCACTGTTATACAACGATGTGAAGCGCTATCAGTTTGTCAACGGCATCTTGGACGAAAACGACATCTACCGCACCCGTCTCGAGGCGCTGTTGCAGCATTACGCCCACAATCCGCGTTCTACCGAAATCAGCGCCGAAATCGCATCCCTGCTGATTGAAAGCTATTCATCGTCGGACAGCACGAGCTACGACAACTATAATAAAGCCTTCGAGATCTGCCGGAAATCCATCGCCGACTTCCCGAAGCACAGCAAAAGATGCCAAGAAATCTTAGAAAACATCCAAGAGAAAGGTGTATCTTTTGAACTGCAAAACACCCAGCTCCCCAGCCATCCTATTGCCGCCGCCCTGACCTACCGCAACACCGAACATCCTTATTACCGCATCGTTCAGGTGAGCGAAAAAGACCTTCAAAATTTCGAGAAGATGTATCAAAAGGATGTCTGGAAAGAGTTGAGTCGTCGCAAAGCCGTCATCGATCAAGAGCTTGATTTGAAGGCTGAAAACGATTTCCGACCACACAGCACGCTGATTGCCTTGCCCCAACTGCCTTGCGGACAGTATTACCTGTTGGCGTCCGCTCAAAAATCGCTTTTCGATGAAGAGCATACGCTGATGTTCCGTTTTCAGGTGTCGGACCTTAGTTTTGTCGGATTTCAAGAACAAGAAAACAACAAGATTCTGGTGATGAACCGCACGACTGGAAAGGGTGTCAACCATGTCAAGGTGGAGTTATTCGAGCGGGAATACGACTACAATGTCAGAAACTATCTCAACAAACTCATCACCACCTGCTATACGGATGCCAACGGGGTGGCTGACATCAAGAGGAGCGACAACTGCTTCATCAGGCTTGAAAAAGACCATGACGTGCTGCTTGACAACACCTATTTTTATGCTTATCGCCCTGTGGAAGACCGCGAGGTGTTTCGTACCGCATTCTTCACCGACCGTGCCATTTACCGTCCCGGCCAAACGGTCTATTTCAAGGGCATCACCACCCGTAATGTGGGCGACGAGGTCAGCTTGGTCAACGGACGCAGCGAAAAGCTGTCTTTTAAGGATGCCAACTGGCAGGAAATCGCGACAGCCTCCTTTGTCACCGACGAGTACGGCGGCTTCGACGGTTCCTTCGTCATCCCTACCGACCGCCTGAACGGACAATTCCGCATCACCGCTTCCAACGGCAGCATCACTTTCCGAGTGGAGGAGTACAAACGCCCCACGTTTGAAGTCCATTTCGACAGCCCCGACATGCAATACAAGCTCAATCAGGAAGTCACCATCCATGGCAGCGTGGATGCCTATGCCGGATTCGGTCTCGACGATATCCAATACAGCTACCGCGTAGTGCGCCGCACCCATTTTCCATGGCGTTGCTGGTGGTGGTTCTATCCGACAATCGAGGATGAACAAATCGACTTCGGCGAGGCCCGCACCGATGAAAACGGCAAGTTCGCCATCCCCTTCCTGCTCAAACCTTCGTTAAAGACCAAACCCGAGCTACAGCCCGTCTTCACTTACGAAATCACCGTCACCGCCACAAACGCCCAAGGCGAGACCCAAGAGAAATCCTATAGCATCAGGGCAGGCTACAACGAGGTGTGCCTGTCGGCCAGTGTTCCCGAATACCTTGAACTATCGCAGCTCGCTGACCAACAGATCATGGTGTCGAACATGAGTGGAAAGCCTGCCAAGAGCCGCGTTTCAAGGAAATTCTACCGTTACAACGAAAGCGACAAAATCAATTTCTTCGAGACCTTGGGAACAGACACCCGTTTCGACCGTCAAGTACTGAGTGATACGGAACTGGACAAGCTGTTTCCGGACTTCGACTATTACGCAAGTACTAACGCACAAAAAAACAAGAGCTTATGCTATGAAGATGTCGTGAACATCGACGACAAAGCCCCATTAATCGCCGAAGGCAATCGGCTCAAACCCGGACGTTACCTGGTGGAACTGAAAAGCCTCGACGACAGCCTTGCCGTCAGCACTCTTGGGTTCACTCTTTTTGAAGATGCCTCAAAGAAAATGCCTCTCACCGAAATGCTCTGGATCCATGCCAATACCAATACGGTAAAACCCGGAGAGGAAGTCCGTTTCAAGATCGGGACAAGCTGCAAGGATGCCCGCGTATGGCTACAACTGGTCAGCGGAAAAGAAGTTCGCATCGACAAACAGGTTGAGATTGACCAAGGCGTGTATTCGTTCAGCTACAAAGCTACGGAATCCGACCGCGGCGGATTGTCCCTGATTGTGGGAATGGTGAAAAACGGAATCGTCAAATTGAGCCGCAAAAGCATCAGCGTGCCCTACGACAATCTCGACCTCAACGTTCAGCTTGCCACCGTGCGCGATGTGCTGACACCCGGCGCAGAAGAACAGTGGGAGGTCACCGTGCGCGATAACACCGACAAACCTGTCGCCGCAAGCCTCATGGTCGGCATGTACGATGCCTCGCTTGATGTATTTGCCCCGAATTACTGGTGGTTCAGCATGAAACCCTCCAGCAAAAGCGGAAGAATCTTTTTATCCGACACCGGAACAAGCCTTAAGGAGGAAGGCATAGGATCGGTACAACTTTATTCATCGAGATTCGACCTGTTCGACGAACTGCTGCTTTCCGCGCTGCCATTCATCGACTTCTGGTCCGTCAACCGGTATTACGGCAGAAGTTACATGAAAACCATGGATGGCAATGTAATGTATGAGATGGCCGTACCAAGCGCAGAAGCCATGGAAGAAAAAGCTTCCGGTGCCGTCGTGCAAGACGAAGCCAAAGAGGATGATCTCGCAGATACCGGAGAAGAAAAGGACAAGCCATCCCCAAGCACAGAAGCGCCCGTTCCCAACATCCGCGAAAATTTCAACGAAACGGCGTTCTTCTTCCCCAACCTGCGCAGCAATGCCGATGGCAGCACCACTTTCAGCTTCACCATGCCCGACGCGCTGACACGCTGGAAGCTGATGATGCTTGCCTACACGCAAGACCGTAAAACCGGCGCCCAACAACTCACTTTCAAATCGAGCAAGCCCGTGATGATCATGGCCGACATGCCGCGCTATCTCTACGACAACGACACCTTGGTATTTGTTGCCAACATCATCAATACGGGCGATGCCGACGTGACCCCCAAAGCCAAATTGGAGATCTTCGATGCCGGCACGATGAAAGCCATTGATCTGTTACAGTCGGATGCCGTCGTCCAACTGCCCACCATCGCTGTCGGACGTAGCAAGGAAGTACGCTGGAAGGTAGCTGCCAAGCACGACTTGGGTCTGTTAGCCTTCCGTTTCACCGCTTATGACGGCAGCTTCAGCGATGCCGAACAGCACCTGCTGCCCGTGTTGAGCAGTGAAGTCTTCATGACCCAGACCCTGCCCATTACCGTGAAAGCTGAGACGGAAAAGACCTTTACATTTGATGCCATTGCGAACCCCGACAGCCATGAGCGCGACTACAGCCTGACATTGAACTTCAGCACCAACCCCGTGTGGTATGCCGTGCAGTCGCTGCCCTATTTGGCCAACATCAACACCAACAACGCCGAAAACGCCTTCTATGTCTTCTACGCCAACACCCTCTCTGCCTACATCGCCGACAACATCCCCAACCTGCTGAACTACATCCGGAAATGGCAAATCGAGACCCCGGAGGCTTTGCTGTCGCAGTTGGGAAAAGACCAACATCTGAAAGCCATCATGCTACAAGAAACGCCTTGGGTGTTAGAAGCCAAGAGCGAAACCGAGCAACGTTCACGCATCGCCAACCTGTTTGAAATCAACACGCTAAGAAACCAACAGACCGAAGCCTTGAAACTCATTGCCAGCAAACAGAAACCCAGTGGCGGCTGGCCCTGGATGGAAGGCATGCCCGAAAGTCCCTATATCTCGACCTACATCCTGACAGGGATGGGCAAACTCATCAAGATGAACGCCACTACGGCCTTGAGTAGCGACAACCAGAGAATCGTCCGTGAGATCACTGAAAAAGCGGTCAGATACTTGGAGTATGACGTAGCAGAGACCTACCGTCAAATGTTGAGATACGGCAAGCAATGGCCTATCGGATCCACCACCTTGAGCGAACTCTACGCCTTGAGTTTCTTCAAAGAACAAAACACTGACAAGGACTTCGCCGCTGCCAAGAAATACTATCTCAACAGTCTGGACAAAAAATGGGCTTCTTTTGATTTCCACATGCGTTCGAAAGGCGCCTTGGTACTGCATCGCAACGGCAAAGAACAGACCGCCAAGCTGATGATACAGTCCTTCAAGGAATGCGCTCAGAAAAACGAGGACATCGGCATGTATTGGCCCCCAAAATACTTCTCTTTCGTGTCGCACATCGCCACCCATGCCAACATCATGTCTGCCTTTAACGAAATCGAAGGAGACCAAGAGATGATTGACAGGCTCAGGGTTTGGCTGCTGACTCAGAAACAGACCAACAGATGGGAGAACTCCGCTTCCACTGCCGACGCCATCTACGCCTTGCTGATGAGAGGCAGCGACTGGTTTGCCGAAGGCAAAGACGTAACCCTTCGCTTTGGTGCCACCCCCATCAGCACCGAGGGCGGCGTGGCCGGCACCGGCTTCATACAGCGGCGATGGAATGCCAACGAAGTCACTACCGACATGCGCTCCCTTACCGTCAATAACCCGACGGCACACTTGGTATGGGGCGGACTATTCCGTCAGTATTTCGTTCCCATCGACGAAGTGAAAAGCGATGAATCGGCTTTCACCATCAAGCGCGAGCTGTTTGTGGAAACCGTGACCGACAAAGGCAAGCTGCTCGTCCCGGTAACGAAACAAAGCCTGAAAGTAGGCGACAAACTCACCGTAAAAATCACCTTCGAAAGCAAACAGGACATGAACTTTGTATTCGTGAAAGACTTGCGTGCCGCAGGCTGCGAGCCTATCGAACAAGTATCGCACTACGAATACAACGACCGGATGTGCTACTACCAGTCGAACACCGACACGGACATGGAATTTTTCATCGAGTTCCTGCCCAAAGGCACCCACCAGTTGGAATACAGCATGTTTGTGACTAAGGAAGGAAATCTCAGCAACGGTTACGCCCTGATACAATGCCAGTATGCGCCCGAGTTCAGCGCCTATTCCGACGGCATGAGACTGAAGATTGAAGACGTTGGAGAATAAACACTGAAACACTGGCACTTACATCAGGTAACTGCCTTTTTCTTTGAGTTTTCGCCCCAAACCGGCAAAACGGCTCAATTTCCTACAGAAATGCGGACAAGGTGGACAAAAGAACATTCTCCACCTTGTCCATTTTTTATGTAGCATTCAAGTAGCATAGGTGTGTAATAATTACTACTTTTGCGGCATCATATATTATGAAAATGTTTAGCTACAAATACCCTCGTCCTTGTGTCACCACCGACAGTCTCGTCTTTCGAAAAATCGAGAACCGATGGCACATCCTGCTCATTGAACGGACCAACGAACCTTTTAAAAACTGCTGGGCGTTGCCGGGCGGTTTCGTTGAAATGGACGAGGATTTGGACACCGGTGCGACACGAGAATTGCAGGAAGAAACAGGACTGAACGGCATCGCGCTACATCAGTTTCATGCTTTCGGCAACCCCAACCGCGACCCGCGACAACGCACCATCACCATCGCCTACTGGGGCATCGACAATGGCACGAACATACCAAAGGGAAGTGACGACGCCGCCCAAGCGCAATGGCACAACATCGAACACCTGCCCCCGTTGGCCTTCGACCACGACGAAATCATAAGCATGGCATTGAGCGAACACGCACTAAAGCAGGCGATGCAAACGTTAGCAACACATCCATCTGAAAAGTAACAACAACTGGAATCAACATCATTTTTCAACAATCAGCATCCATACCACCATGAAAAACAGAATACTTGTCATAGTTTGTCTATTACTGGCCGTTGGCGTCAGTTCGTGCGGACTATTCGGCGGCGGCGAAAAAGAGTTCGACCCCTCACTGCTTATCGGCAAATGGGAAGAAAACGGACTGTACGAGCGTTACGACTCCAACGGCAAAGGCGCCACATGGGACACCAAGGAAGACGTTTCGGAAGAAGAGGCACAGCCTTTCAACTGGACACTCAGCGGCAGCACCCTGTCGCAGGAGCACCTCCTTTTCAACGGCACCATCGTTCCCAAGACCTATACAGTCACTGAACTGAATGGCGATAATTTGAGCTACCACGACAGCTACGGCGTGAATCATCATTTCACAAAAGTAGCATCCCAACACTGACAACCAACCATCAACATGTAACGCCATGAAAAAAGCCCTCAAAATCGCAGGAATCACCTTAGGCTCATTGATCGGCATCGTTCTCATCGCCGCTGTCATCGTCAGCAATATCGTTCTGTCGCCGAAAAAGCTGACCCGTCTTGTCAAAAAACACGCTCCGGAGTTCGTGACCTGCGACCTGCAATTGGAGAGGGCCGACTTGACGCTGTTCAAGACCTTTCCCAACGTCGGCGTTGAGATTGACAAAGTGATACTCGTCAATCCCATGCAAAATGCGCCTTCCGACACGCTGGCCGACATCGGACAGGTGATCGTTTCGACCAATCTGAGAAAGATTTTGAAATCCGATGAAATTATGGTCAACAAATGCGTGCTGAAAGATGCGCGGCTCAACCTGTTCCGCAATGAAAACGGGCTGACGAACTACGATGTTTTTGTCAGCGACACCATGCCCCAGGACACCGTCAGCAAGCCTTTCAAATACTCCATCGACCTGCAAGGCGTGCAACTTAAAAACGTCAACCTGTTCTATGCCGATTCGATTTCAAAAATGACGGCGGCACTGCAACAGCTCGACCTCAACTTAAAAGGCGACCTGAAAGAAAAAGACATCAACGCCGACCTCGATCTGAAAGCCGGCTCCCTCGCACTGCAAATGCCCAAACTCGCCGCCAGCACCCAGAACATCGGCATCGCCTATAAGGGCAACATCCAGAATTACAAACAAATCAATGGCAATGTTGACCTCAACACCCCTGACATCTGTCTGCAATTAGGCGAAAAATACCTGAACCACGACACCGTGCGCCTGCATTTGCCGCTGAATCTCGACCTGAACAACATGGCCGGAAGCCTCCGCCAAGCCCAAATCGGGTTGAACAACTACCTGATCGACCTTGACGGCTCCGCTTCCTACTCTCAAAACCGCGACATCACCTTAGACCTCGCTTTTGCCACCAACGACCTCATTATTGAAGACGTGATGGGCTATCTACCGGAAAAAGTGAAAACCTCGCTGAGCAGCATGACGTTTTCGGGCAAGGCTCGCCTGAGCGAAGGACAGGTCAAAGGCATCCTCAACGATTCGCTGATGCCGCTGATTCAAGCCAAAGTGCACACCGACAAGGCGACCGTTGACATTCACAGCCTGCCTTATCCATTTACGGATGTCCATCTCGACGCCTTGCTAAACCTGAATCTGAACGACAAATCGAGTGCCGATGTCAGTCAGATTACCGCCGTAATGAACAAAAGCCACATCCGCGCCAACGGCTTGGTGGACAACTTTACAAAGAAACTCGCTTTCAACATGGATGTAGAAGCCGATATGCCTTTGACCGACTTGAAGAAATTCCTGCCCAAGAATATCAAGTTGGACGGACAATCGGACGTGAAACTCAAAGTCAACTGCGGCCTGAAAGAACTGTTGAATGCATTGACCAAGTTCCAATTCGACCAAGCCAATCTGAAAGGCAATATCGCCATCAACCGCTTCGCCATCAACATGTCCGACACCATTCATGCGACGGCACCCCAGCTCCAGCTTGCCATTACCTTACCTGCTTCCCGACAAATCAACGGTCGGAAAGGCGCTTATGTCGCCATCGACACGAGACAGTTGCAGGCGCAGGTGGGTAAAAAAACCAACGCCGAGCTGACCGACCTTAAACTCAACGCTACCGCCGACAACATTAAAGGCGGCTTGAATGGCATTCTCGCCAACGCCGACCTTACCATTAGCGCACTGACTGCCGACTACGACACTGTTCACCTCGATACCAAACAGGCACACATTGTAGCCACCACAACGCCCCAGTCAACGAAAAACCTGCAAGCTCACGTCATCTTCGACAGCAAGACCTTGACGGCATACACAGGCAAGGCTTACCACTTCACGGCTTCCGACTTCGATATCGATGTTGTGGCGCGACAAGACAAGAGCAAGAAAGACGTGTTGAACCAATGGAAACCGACCGCCGACTTCAACCTGAAAAATGCCGAGGTGCATGTCGCAAAAATCAACAATGACTTTGTCATTCCCACCATCGACTTTTTGTTCAATCCCAAAGAGCTGAACATCCGCGAAAGCACCGTCCGCATCGGGCAGTCCGACATGAGCCTGAAAGGTCGCATCACCGGCATCAACGAATGGATGGAAGACCACAACCAATTGGTAAAGGGCGATTTGGAACTCAGCTCCCAATTCCTCAATATCGACGAAATCATGGCGCTGACCAGCGGATTGGGACGTTCGTCGGACAGCACGCAAATCGCATCGGAAGAAGGCGACAAGGGAGACAACCCGTTCATGGTGCCCGAGACCGTTGACTTCACCTTTGACATCAACAGCAAGAGCGCCATCTACGGCAATTTCGACTTGCACGACCTTGGCGGTCAGCTCACCGTTAAAGACGGAACCTTGGTGCTGAACCAAATCGGTTTCACCAACAAAGCCGCCGAAATGCAACTTACCGCCATCTACCAGTCGCCCCGTAAGAACCATCTCTTCCTCGGCATGGACTTCCACCTGCTCGACGTGCAAATCAACGACCTTATCGGCATGATCCCCGTCATCGACACCCTTGTCCCCATGTTGAAGACTTTTGACGGCAACGGCGAGTTCCATATCACCGCGCAAACCAACCTCAAGTCGAACTACGAGCCAAAGATTTCCACACTGCGCGCTGCTGCCGACATTGAGGGACAAAACCTTTACGTAAGAGATACGGCTTCGTTTACAAAGACCACCAATATGCTGAAAATAAGCACCTATGGCGAGTTCAAGATTGACAGCCTCGATGTGCAGTTGACCGTCTTCCGCAACGAAATCGACCTGTATCCCTTCCTCATCTCCATCGGAAAATACAAAGCCGTTGCTTCAGGACGACACAATCTCGACATGAGTTGCAACTACCATATCTCGGTGACCGACACGCCGCTGCCTACCCGTCTGGGAATCGATATTTCGGGCAATATGAAAAACTTGAAATACAGCTTGGCTCCTTGCAAATACAAGAACCTGTACCGTCCCGAAAAACGAAGCGACACCGACAAGATGGTATTGGAATTGAAGCAGAAGATTGCCGATGCGTTGAAAGCGAATGTCAAAAAGAGCAATCCGTAATGACCAAATAAGGTCAAGGATTCAACGCCTTATCCGCTACAGGTTTCCTGCGGTGAGGACGCGGTGCCGCCGGCATCTGGTTTTCTTCAGCAGGCTCTTGCAGCAAAGATGCTGCCGGTTCTGATTGTCGTTCCTCACGCACCACGCGAAAAATATCGTCACGATCCTTGGGGCGCACGTCCTCGTTCCATTGAAAACCGGGAAGGTAACGGTCCGATTCGCTCAATTCTTTTTCAGGGAACATGGTTTCGTCAATTTCTCGGTAATACTTGATACGCGAAATGCCGCCATCCTCCATCAGGATACTCATATTGTCCGCTTTCGACACATTGATGCCAATCAGCGAAGCATCGTCTTCCCGAATCCAATAGATGGTTTGTGCATTCTCCGTCACATCCACATTGCGTAGATTTCCGTTACAAAAAGAGGAAAGGATGTCCGAACCTTTTATCTGGTTGTATCCGGCAATGGTATCGCGCGAAATGATAAAAGCGTTATGATACTGCAACACGCTGTCTATCTGATGATTAGAAATCACAATATTGATAAAGTCAGCGGTAAGCTGACTGTTGTCCGTCCAAAGTACCGGCGCCACACGCATACGGATGGTGGAATCGGCAACACGAAAATCCAGCGAGTCGCATTTGCCCTGCATGTCCGATTTGAAAAAACGGATGCCACGGTATCCCCATATCCTTTCCTCTTTGTTCAAATCCGACTTAAACTTGAAAAACATCGTATCGGCACGCATGTAAAGCGAATCGCCGCCATCGTAATACACCACACGTGCACTGTCGGTCACAAAGGAATAGCCGCGTTGTTTCCAAAGCTCCACATATTCGCCGCGCATAATCACCTTGTACGCCGTATCAATCATGTCAGCCGACCCCATAGCCTTGGCAAAACTGATATTGCGGTCGTAATAGATGGAATCGGACCTGAACCATTGTGTTTCATTGAACAGCACCGGCTTTTGGGTCACAAACGCCACATCCCTATCGACCAAATAATAGCCGTAGCCTCCCTGCATGGTGTTTTCCTCATTGACAATGGTGGTCGGACCATGAAACCACATTTTTTCGATATTGGTATTGTAGAAAAGCGTGTCGGTGTACATCTGGTATTTGGGGCTGGTGACGACAACATCCTTTAAAAAAGACAGTTCCTTGATGTCGTCGCGGTAAGATCCGATTTTACTCACCAAAGTTTTGTCACCTCGCGTGGTAACGGCTTCATTGGGGTAGTTGGCCAAATGCGCATCGCGGTCATAAGTCAAATAATTCGTTTCCAACACGGTAGAATCATCCATCAGCCGAACATCGTCGTGAAACTCAGCAAAACGGCTTTCGCCGTCATAGTTCATGGTCCGGCTAAAAATCTCTACGCTGTCGTTCACCACGATATGGATATGTCCAAAGGCATCGAAGCTGTTTTTTTTCTCAAAGAAATAAGCACTGTCGCAATAAAAATAGGTCGAGTCGTGACGCATGACCACATTGCCCACACAACGCTGTGCATCCACCAATCCGCGAGAATAAGTGATGGCGTCGGCATTCTCGATGTGAACGCGTGTTTTTTTACGTTCGCCGTTCTGGGCAAAGACCGAAACAGCCAAAAAACTGAAAAACAACAGGCTGATATAACGTGTTTTCATGATTGAAATAATGCGGCAAAGATAATTGATTTTTGCTGAAGTCAGAAAAGTTCTTCTTGAGAAAGCCCATCGGGGAAAGCAACCTTGGCAGACAAAAAAATAGCTATCTTCGCGGCTGAAATACGAAACGAGAACAATACAATATGACCCTCAAAGAAGCGCAACAAGCTGTTGACCAATGGATACACACCTACGGGGTGCGCTATTTCAGCGAAATGACCAACATGGTGTTGCTCACCGAAGAAGTCGGCGAGCTGGCGCGCCTCATCGCCCGCACCTACGGCGAACAGTCGTTCAAGGACAGCGACCGCAACCACGACATGGCCGATGAGATGGCCGACATCCTATGGGTACTCATCTGCCTCGCCAACCAAACCGGCATCGACCTCACCGAGGCTTTCCGGAAAAACATGGAAAAGAAGACCCGACGCGACCACCAGCGACACCGCAACAACCCCAAACTCGATGCGCCTTTTGACGACGGCGGTTTTGAAAACATGGCATGACAAAGAAAACGGTAAGATTTGCGGCTAAAACAGCGCGGACATCCAAGGCCAAGCCCTTGAAATCGAAAAAACACTCCGCGCACCGAAAGAAGAAGAAACGCAACGGGTTTCATGTCTTCCTGTTTATTTTGGGCTTTTGTATCCTGCTGTTCGTTACCGGCATCGGCTTGGGCTACCATTTTTTCCACCATCAGGACGTTACCATCGACGCTTCCCGCTACCCTGTGCGCGGCATCGATGTTTCGGCTAACAACGGCGACATCGACTTTGCCGCAGTAGCCGCCGAAGACTATCAGTTCGCCATCCTGCGCGCCAGCTACGGCAACCGCCACGACAAAAAGTTCGAGCAATACTACACAGATGCCAAGGCAAAAGGTCTTGACATTGGCGCCTACCATTACCTGCACTTCAACATGGACGGTGCCCAACAAGCGGAACGCTTTTATGAACGCATCAAGGGCAAGGCGTTTCAACTGCCCGCAGTCATCGACATCGAGGACTGGGGCAACAGCCTGTTCATCAAGAAAGAGACACGTATTCAGGTTATCTCCGACATGGTGACGACACTGAAAAGCCACGGCATACCCGTCATGATTTACACCAACCTGACCGGTCACCGCCAGTATATCGCATCACGCTTCGACCAAGAACCACTATGGCTCAGCGCACTCCGGCAACCGGAAGGGGTGACCGACCCGCAATGGACCTTGTTGCAATACAGCCACACCGGCACCGTAAGCGGAATCCAAGGCGATGTCGATCTCAATGTCTTCACAGGATCACAAAACGAATGGAAACAATGGATAGCCCAATAACAAAGTTTGTCACGATGAGACGTTTTCTCCTTCTCCTTGTGTTTGGGGGTGTCTTCATTCCCCTGAACGCACAAATCAGTTATCCGCATTTCATCAACGGCGCACATCTGGCTTTGTCGAAAGAAGACTACAAGGAAGCCATCGGCGAACTCAACAAAGCCATCAAGCTCAAGCCTGAAAATTTCGAGCCATACTACCTGCGAGGCTACGCCAAATACTGCCTTGAAGACTTTTCGGGCGCCCTTAGGGACCTTGACAAGACCTTATCCATCAATCCGCTGTATATCAAAGCCTTTCTATATCACGGCTTCTGCAACATGGAAATCAAAAACTATGGCGAAGCACTCAAAGACTTTGAAAACGGCTTGAAGATAGACCCTTTCGACACCGACCTCTTCATTGCCCGCGCCGCACTATTCCTTCAAATCGGACAATACGAGAAAGCCATTGCCGACTATGATTTTGCCCTCGGCTTCAAACCTGAGCTGTCGCCTGCCACTCGCTCAAACATGGCGTTAGCCTACGTCAACCGTGGCATCGCCAAAGCCCATCTGAAACACTACGATGAAGCCCTTGCCGACCTTGACAAGGCACTTTACTACGACTTTTTGAACGCCGAGATTCCTTTCCGGAAAGGCATGGTGCAATTGGAACGCGGTGCTGATTCCGCCGCCTTGTCCGACTTCTCAAAAGCCCTCGATCTTAACCCGAAGCATCCGCTTTACCTATTCTACCATGCCACGGCTTTGCTGCAAACCGGCGACACGCTCAACGCCATGATCGAATACGAGAACGTCAACCGCCTCGACCCGCGCAATGCGCTGACTTATTTCAGAAGAGGTGTCATCTACTCCATCAGGAATGAGTTCGGCAAAGCCATTGAGATGTACGACCTTGTCACCACCATCAATCCCGACAACATTTACGGCTACTTCAACCGTTCCTTGGTATATTGCGAACAAAAACGATGGATCAAAGCCGAGTCCGATTTGAGCAAGGTGCTACAGCTCAACCCGCTTTTCGTGGGTGCTTGGATCAACCGCGCCATTGTACGGCAGGAGAAAGGCGACTTGCAAGGCTCCCGTTTGGACCATCAAAAAGCTTTGGCAGCCATTGAGGCACGACATGGCGCCGGCAAAGACCTTGAACATCTGTACCGCCGTTATGCCGACTCCGTCTATTTCGACAAAATCACGGCTTTCAACGCCGACTTCGTCAATGGCGAAACCCGAAACAACCGGCTGCAATATGCCGATGGCGACATCATGCCGTTTCCCAACATCATCCTAACTCCGGCAAGTGATGAAGAACATGCCGGTTCAGACAGGTCGTCACGCTCCTATCTCGACAAACCGCTCAGCCTGATCAACAGCAGTGGTAAATTACCCATAAAGTTAGTTTTCAAAACCGAAGACCCTTATCTGCCCTCCCTTCTGATCGACGAAACCTTTCTCAACAACATCGGTGACAAAGAGCTGCAACAGCTCCTTCTCGGCATCGTCGAGCAACACAACGGCAACTACAGTAAAGCGGAAGACCATTACCAGCAAGTGCCGGGCAACACCGAACTCGCAGGCTACGCCACCCTAAACCGTTCCGCACTACTTACGACAATGGAATCACAACGTGTGGCATCCCTTATAGGCCAAACCCTGCTATTTCCTTCCGCCGGCAATACAAAAGACAGTATTTCATCCGATTACTCAGAGATTGCCCGTTTGCTGACTGAACAACTAACGGAAAACAAGCATCAAGCCTTCCTTTGGTACAACTTGGGCAACACCTACCTTCAAATGAAAGCCTACCACCGCGCTATCGATGCCTTTAGCGAAGCCATCGCCCAACGTTCCGACCTTGCGGAAGCCTACTACAACCGTGCACTGACACTTATTTTTACCGGCGAAACCGAATTGGCACGTTACGACCTCAGCCTTGCCGGCGAACTCGGTATCAGCGAGGCATATTCCGTGATGAAAAGGTTTGGAAAACGGTGAAAGTCCGCACTTTTCCACCTAATTCCAAACCAACTTCAACTAAAATGTGTTGTTTTTCAGTTTTTTTCTCAACAATTTGCAAAAGCAATAAAAAAAGATAACTATCTTTGCCATTGCAAAACAATAAATCATACGATCAATATGAGAACATTACTAAAGTGGATGCTATATATCCCATTACTGGCTTTATTTACCAGTTGTGCGACTATTTTCGGCGGTGCCAGATACAACGCCAGAGTCCAAGTCCCTAACCACCCTGAAGCCGTCATTGAATATCAAGGCGTTCCAATGGGCAAAGGCAATGCTTTTTTCAAGATTAAACGAAAAGACGCCAACAAAGTTCACTTTATTGTAAAAGAAGAAGGATGTGAACCTGAAACCTTTAGTTTCCATGGTCGCAAGTTCCGTACAGGAAACTTTATCGGAACTCTTTTCTTGACCGATGTGGTGCTTTTCTATTCATTGGATGAGTACGGCAACAGAGACCATGTCAGTTTTGCCGTTCCACTACCCATTGGACTTATTGTTGATGCTTGCACTGCCGCATGGTGGAAACCCGATGAGATGGAAAAAGGCATTACAAGACTTGATTACGACAACTTCCTTTACACCTTGGAATACAAAGCAAAACCCATTGTTAAAGACGAGCAGCCTAACACTCGCACGAAAGAAGTTCGACTGCGCGAGTTGAAACAATTATTGGATGACGGCATTCTTACGCAAGAAGAATACGATCAGGAAAAGAAAAAGATACTGGACCAATAAGCACTTTGTCCTGCAATCAATCAAAAGAGGGTGCCTCAAACATGCGAGACACCCTCTTTTGTATCACAGCTTCGGTATCAATATCCGAAAATCTGCTCCAATGTGAGCTGATGGACTTTACCAAGCGTATTAATGTAATTCATATCGAAACTTCGCTGATCGCCAAGGAAACCATAGAAATAGGTGCGCTCTTTCACCCATTTTTCCTGAGCCGTCTTGACATCAGCCAAGGTCATGCCCTGGATCTTATCAAACATGGCCTTATTGCGATCCTCTTTCAGTCCGAGATCCTGAAGGCTCAGGTACTCGAAAAGCACCGAAGCACCCGTAGTCCTGTTGGTTCTGAAATTGGCCAGCATACTGCTCTTGGCAACCTTAAAAGCTTCTTCCGATTCGGGCATCTCATTGATAATCTTATCAAAAGCCTCCACGGCAGCCTGCAACTTGTCGTTTTGCGAAGCGATGAAAGCCGTAAAAGTATAATTGTCGTCCCTGTTATTCGGATCATCCAATGAAGCATACGCTGAGTAAGCCAAAGCTCTGGCTTCGCGCATTTCCTGAAACACAATCGAATTCATGCCGCCACCGAAATACTGGTTGTACAGCATGATTTCAGGGTCGTTAGCCACATCGAACTTTTCACCGCGGTTCGAATACTGGACGTAGTAGAACTGGTTGGCATCATAAGGCGCCATGAAAACTTCACTTTCTCCAACAGGACGGTGCTGTTGAAAGTCCTTTACCAACGCCTCGGGACGTTCATTGGTCTTGTGATGCTCGGCAAGGGTCGCCTTGGCCGCATCCATATTTTGCGGACCATAATACAACACCCTGTGCTGTTTCCCGTAAAGGTCGCGGACAAGTTGAAGCAGTTCCTCCGATGTAAGCGCCATTAGCTGTTCGTTGGTGAGGGTGGTTTTCTGAATCAGCTCGGGACCATAATAGATGTAACGGCGTAAAGCTGAGAAGCAGCGACCTTGGCTCAGCTTGGCATCGGCACGCTCTTTGAGCTTATCCGATTTCAGCTCGGACAATACCGCCTCGTTAGGCTGTGCGTTGAAAATCAGGTCTTCCATGATGTCGATGGCTTTACCCATGTTTTCATCCAAGCCGATGACATAGAAGTTCGACTGGTTGGTTCCGGCACTCTGGCCATAGTCACAGGCCAAAGCGTACATCTCCTTGTTGATGTCCTCTGCCGTCCGTGTGGGCGTTCCCAAATAGCCGAGATAATCAAAGGCAAGGTTCAAGCGGGGATCGTTCTGTGTGCCTTGGTCAAACACAAAATACACACGGGCAATATCGTTGATGACATTCTTTTTATAGAGGCATTCAACACCTTCTGACAGTTCGCCAACGGTCATGTCTTTCGTGAAATCAAGAAAAACAGGCTCGATGGGGGTCACTTCCGTAGTTTGAATCTCGCTCAGGAAAGCGCTCTGCTTGTCGCGGTTTGTTTCGATGGGCGTAATGGAAGGTGCGGCAATCTTTTCAATATTCTTGTCTTCTCCAATATGCTTATAGGCAGCTACATAGCTGTTTTCTCCAAGGTAGGTATTCGCCCAGTCGATGACATCCTGCTTCGTGATTTTTTCCATACGTTGCAGATCAAGCGCATCGTCTTTCCATTCGCGGCGGTTGATGAACGACATGACATATGCCATCGCCCTGCTGCTATTGCTTTCGAGCTGGTTCATCTTGCTGCGCTTGTAGTTGTTGATGGCAGACGTGAGAAGATTTTCATCGAAATCGCCGTTGCGCAATTTGCCCACTTCCTGCAATAGCAGGTCACGCACTTGGTCAAGAGTCTGACCCTCACGAGGATAACCCACCAAAATAAATTCGCCGTAATCGGGACGGGTATAGTTGTAGCCATAAGCCGAATTCATCTTCTGACCCTGAAGCAGATCCAAGTCCACCAAGCCGGCCTGTCCGTTGTAAAGCACCGAACTGACCATATCGCCGACTTCGCTCTTCAGAATGTCATGGGAGCCCGGCACCCTCCAGCCCATCATCACAAATTCGGCATCCAGACCGTAAACATCTTTGATAACGGGTTGGGTAATCGGAGCTTCAGGTTCGTATTTCAACTCCGGAATTGCAGGATTCGGCTGCCACGAGCCGAAATATTTCTCTACGGTTGCAACAAAAGTATCGGGGTCGAAGTCTCCCGAAACGCAAATTGCGACATTGTTCGGCACATAGTAGGCATTGCGGTAGTTTTCGATATTGACAATAGAAGGATTTTTCAGGTGCTGCTGAGTGCCAATGGTGGTTTGCTGACCATAAGGATGATTGGCGAACAGCACGGAATCAACGGCTTCCATCGCCTTTCTATTATCTTGGGTCAGCGACATGTTCTTCTCTTCGTACACTGTTTCAAGCTCGGTGTGGAAACCGCGGATGACGGGGTGCATGAAACGGTCGGACTGGATTTTCGCCCAGTTGTCGATTTCATTGGAAGGGATTTCGTCGGTATAGACCGTCATATCGTTGGAAGTGAAAGCATTGGTACCGTCTGCACCAATCACCGACATCAGCTTGTCGTATTCGTTGGGGATGGCGATTTTGGAAGCCTCGTAGCTGAACGAGTCAATCCGATGATAGAGCGCGAGGCGTTCGGCCGGGTCGGTCTTGGTACGATACACTTCAAACAAAGCCCTGATGCTGTCGAGAAGCGGTTTTTCGGCGGCATAGTCCGAAGTGCCGAACTGCTCGGTGCCTTTGAACATAAGATGTTCGAGATAGTGGGCAAGTCCCGTGGTTTCATGCGGATCGTTCTTACTGCCCACCCTGACGGCAATGTAAGTCTGAATGCGCGGTGTCTCCTTGTTTACCGTCATATAGACTTTCAAACCATTGTCCAAGGTGTAAATCTGCGTTTGAAGCTGGTCGCCTTCAACCGTTTCGTACTTACTCGGGGTTGATTTCGCACACGAACTGACCGTCAGTGCGACAATGATGGGCAAAGCCCAAAAGAAAAGTTTTATCATAAAAAAATACTATTGATTGTTATTGTATTGCGCTACGATGGATTTTTTCAAGATTTTTCATGCTACCATGATTCCTATTCATTCGTCACTTTCCGTTTTTTCCGTACCATTCGCACCTTCGAGCACTATCACGATTTCACCTTTCACTTCCTTGCTGTTGAAATAAGCGATGACCTCTGCCAATGTGCCTCGCACATTCTCCTCGTGAATCTTCGTCAGTTCTCGCGCTACGGACACACGGCGGTCTGGTCCGACAACATCCGCCAATTGTTGCAAAGTCTTCACCAACCTGAACGGCGACTCATACAGGATGGTCGTATATGGATAAGTGGCAATGGCGTTAATCTTTGTCTGTCTGCCTTTTTTATGGGGCAGAAAGCCTTCAAACACAAAGCGGTCGGAAGAAAGTCCCGAATTGACCAAAGCCGGCACAAAGGCGGTGGCTCCCGGCAAACACTCCACTTCGATGCCGCGATTGATGCAAGCGCGTACCAACATGAAGCCGGGGTCTGAAATGGCCGGCGTTCCTGCATCGGTCACCAACGCTATGGTCTCCCCCGCCTCAATGCGATCGGCAAAACGCTCCACCTGCTGGTGCTCGTTGTGAATATGGAAAGCCGCCATAGGCTTGCTAATTTCGAGATGGCGCAACAGATTGCCCGAAGTGCGCGTGTCTTCCGCTAAAACGACGTCCACCTCTTTCAAGATGCGGATGGCTCTTAAAGTGATGTCCTCCAAATTACCAATGGGAGTCGGAACCAAAAACAGCTTTGCCATGTCATTCAAATTTGCGCGACACGAGATCCGACAGTTTCCGATAAGCCTCGTTGCTGCTGTTCCACTGCAACTCAATCTTCAGCTCGTTCAGATAAATCAAGGCGCCATTGAGTGTCTTCAAATCGTTCAAGTTATCGATGGATTTGTTGAACTTCTCCATGCTACCACCAAACAATTCGTTGACAAACAGGAATTTATCATTGATACCAATAGCGGTTTTCAGGCTATCAAGCGGTTTTTTATTCAGTTTGGCCGCCAAAGAATGGTCGTCCTGCCGCATCCTATCGCCCAACACTGCCGGTTCTTCCAACTCAAAAGCCACTTCCGTTTCTTCAGGTTGGTTTTCAGCCGAAGGTTTGATAATCAACGGCGTAGGCAGTTCCTCCCGATCTTCGGCAACAACAGGCTTTTCCTCCCCAATCGGGCGGGACGGAACATCAAACAAAAAACCTTCTGTTTGCGGTACTCCAATATTGGAAGTCGGGTCGGCTGCACCGTCTTGACCGTGAGCTGCCGAGGTTAATTCCGATTCAAGCGAAAGTTGTCTCTCCTGCTGTTCCAAGTCGTACAAAATGTCGGCTCCATACAACAGTTCCGCGACTTCTCTTTCTTCTTTATCCGTTTCAGGGTCTTCCCGCGACATCGACATTCCCGGTTCCTCCTCTGTCTCCATTGGAGGCATTTCAAAAAGATTCTCGTGACGCGGTTCCATGTCTTTCAAATCCTGTTCGGTGATTTCCGATTCAGGAATTTGTTCAATGTAATGAATGACCTTGTTATCGGTTACCTCTGCCGCCCCGGGCTCATCAGCCAGTTTGAAAAGAAATCCGAGATCACCATCGGCAGGCTGAGAGTCGGATTCTGTTTCCTGCTCTTCCACTGCCTCCATTGCAGAAAGCACTGAGGCCTCCTCTTTTTCCATTGCATCGTCAGCACTTCTTTTGTCTTCGTATGAAATCGCTTCCGGCACCTCCGTTGCTGTTACCTCCTCCGGAACAGTGTCGGGTATGTTTTCCGATAGCGATGTATTTTCAACATCAATATCGTGTTCTTTTTCCTCCTCCCCGTTTTGAACTGCAACCGCTGTAGCATTATTGGGTTCGGTTTGTGATGGCTCAAGTTCCTCAACCTGATCTGATAAATCAGGTTCTTCGGCTTCTTCATCTTCAATTCCGATGGTACACAACTGCTCGTAAATTGAGCGCGTGCGATTCAAAAGCACGTCCAAATCGAGTGTTCCAACCGCCTTTTCATTCCTTAACAGGAAGTCGATTTGCCGTCGTAACAAACTGATTTCCTGACGTAAAGACATCAATTTTTCTTTTTGGCTATTGAAATTGTCATTCATATCCGTATTATCTATATTTTTGCTCTGAAAGAAACGATAAAATTACAAAGTTTCTTTTTATAAAAGTCATGTTTCTCGAAAAAGATTATCGCAATAAAAGCCAAGGCTGGATAGAAGTGATTTGCGGCTCGATGTTTTCGGGCAAAACGGAAGAATTGATACGCAGGTTGAACCGTGCGAGAATTGCCAAGTTGAAGGTGGAAATCTTCAAACCGGGTGTCGATACGCGCTACAGCGATGAAGATGTGGTATCGCACAATGCCAACGCAATTCACTCCATACCGGTTGAGAGCGCCTCGCAGATTCTGTTCTACGCCACCGATGTGGATGTCATCGGCATTGACGAAGCGCAGTTTCTTGACGACGAGCTGCCGGGTGTATGCCAGCAATTGGCCGACCAAGGTGTCAGGGTGATTGTGGCGGGTCTCGATATGGACTATACGGGCAAGCCCTTCGGTCCCATGCCCACATTAATGGCCATCGCCGAAGATGTCACCAAAGTACACGCCATCTGCATCCGCTGCGGCGGTCTTGCCAATTACTCGCACCGCACCGTTGCCAACGACCAGCTCGTTGTGCTTGGCGAAACCGACAGCTACGAACCGCTTTGCCGTTCCTGCTATCTGAAAGCGAGACAGGAACAATCAGAGTAGTGCAACCGACTACACGTCAACGGTATTCTCATCAGCAACAGGCCCTTCGGGTTCCGGCATTTCATCCGAATCAGAATCACAGCCTCCGTCGCCGTTGGTATCGATACCTTGTTCAACAGCCGCCTTCACCAAATCGAATCCTCTATAAACATAGGGTACGGTATGTTCGACAAACGGATAAATCATCGACCGGCATTTGGTTTCTTCCCGAATCATCCCATTCAGATGAAACGCATTCAACACCATGATCAGCAAGCTGCACAGCAACAATCCCTTCAAGGCGCCAAACACAAAGCCTCCGATTTTGTCGAAAGCCCCCAGATTGACCTCTTTCACCACCTTGGAAAGCAGTTTGCCAATCAGATTGACGAGAAGCGCCAAAACGATGAATGTCAGCAGAAAAGCTACGGCATTCAAATAGGTAGGCGGAATATCGAACTGGGTGCTCAGCTTCGCCGCCGTGAAGTCGGAAAAATACAGCGCACCGTACACACCGGCCACAAAGCCAAGCAAAGAAGACACTTCGATAATAAACCCCTTGCGCAAACCTCCAATGCCAAATAGCAACAGGATTATGCCGAGAACAACATCCAAATAGTTGATTTCCATAATTAATATTGAATGGCTAATGGTTATCCAATTATGCAAGTTCATTCGGAATAGTAGCGTATCATCCTTTCGATGGCACGCTCGCAAACCGGACAAAACACATCGCCTTTGAAGGTCTTCATCAGGCAGTCGATATACGGGCTATAAACGCCTTTCGGCACATAGCCGCCGCCTTCAAAAACGCCCACTTTGCCGGCATACTTGGCTTCACGCGGTGTCGGCACAGGAGTCTTACGGTCAATCATGTCCGCCCATTTCCGGTTAAAGTCAACCATCGTAGTGATGTTAGGCTCCCATGGCTCGACTTTCAGGTTATACATGTCTTCGTAACCACCTGAATCATCGTAATACTCGTCAGCCAATCCGGCAAAGCCGTGACCGAACTCGTGAACGATGATGTCCGAAGACAGCGAATTGCCGCTGGCACTCGCACAATAGAAGTTATAAATACCGCCGCCGCCATATTTCTTGGTGTTCACCAAAATATAAATCTGGTCATAAGGCACTTGTCCCGCCAAATCACGGATGGACTTATTATCGGTGCTCATGCAGTAGCGTTCCGAGTCGAAAGTCCAGAAGGCAAAGTGAAGAGCGGTATTGCGATAGACACGGTCGCCCGGCATGGTGACATCGGAATCCACGGAAGGAGCCATGACTCCCCGCACATTAAAACTGTTGCGGTAACGGTCGTAGGGTGCATGTTTGAACAAACTCTCCACAAAAAAGTCACAGTCACTCACAAACTTGCCCATCTCGGCTTGCGTGTAGCCATCGGGAAGGATGACGATATCGACTGCTTTTGCAGGATCGGCATTGCCCGTCCACGCCTCATAAACAGGAAGATGCAAGTCGTCGTAACTACGGATGAAATAATCGTCGGGCGCGACAGCAAGGCGCAGCCCCTCGACTTTTTCGCCGTCACGGTTACGGTACGACAGCACCACTTCATTTTTTTGCTTGGGGAAAGGGACGACAGCCGATTCTTCGAAGCCTTTCCACACCCGTTCGGCCTCAGGTGTAGTCTGCCATTCGCCGTACAGGTTATTATAGCCTTTCGAGAACAACAAACGGCCGGTTCCTTGCTCGAACACTTCGATAAGATAGTCGCCAAACTGCAACGTGTCGATCAAATTGTGCTTTGAGCCGCCCCAATAAGGCTCTCGGACCATTTCCTTGAAGGCATAATGCGTTGTCGTGGCGTTGCCAAACAGATAATAATCAATACGCAACGAGGCTTCTTCAAAATGCGTTTCATACTGCGCGAAGCCAAACAAAGGCAGTAGCGTCAGCAAGAGGACAATGCGGGATTTCATTTTCATTTTTATCAATTTAACGGATGATGCAATAACAAGCATAGGAAGCAATCCTTCCCATTGATACTTGCCACAAAATTACGGTTTTATCGGAAAAGAAAGACCAAACACGATTTTTTCCGCATGGAAAAGAAAAAGTCAGCCGGACAGACTGTCTGACTGACTTTAATACTTGTCGGGATGACAAGATTCGAACTTGCGGCCTCTTCGTCCCGAACGAAGCGCGCTACCGGGCTGCGCCACATCCCGCTGGATTTTGCGCTGCAAAAGTACTTCTTTTTTTGATATTTCCATCGTTTTTTTCGCTTTTTGAAAAAAAACGTCCGCGGCAGCAATGTTTCAACACGTTGAAATCTATGTTTTATCTTGTAATAGGAATTTCCGATGAATGCAAAACTATGAATGCAACAGAAACTGCTCCACCACTTCGTTGAAACGCTCAAAACTCTCGTTGGCACAGAAATGCGTCCCCTCGATGATGCAAAGCCGACTTCCTTTGATGCATCTGCCGATACGTCTCGTATGCCGTTCGCGAATCATGTCACGGCTGCCCGCCACAACCAATGCGGACTTGTTGATGGCGGCCAACATGCGGCGCGTGAAATGCGGTTGACAAAGCATGAGCCGCAGCATTTCCTGTTTCTTTGGCTTACGGTTTCTCCGAGCCTTCCAATAATGGCGCAACACCCACATATACACGGGAATTTTCATGCCCAACGGAAACAGATTGGCTCCGTTCAACACTAATTTTCCAACTCTGTCAGGATATTTCATCACAAAATCAAGGGCGATGTTACCGCCATCGGAAAACCCAAGCAAATGCGCTTTTTCGATGCCATGTATGTCCATAAAATGCAGCAAATCATCGGCGAACTGACTGATGGTAAAAGGAGCCGTCCCGCGAGGCGACTGTCCATGTCCCCTGGTATCAACGGCCACCACACGAAAAAACTTTGAAAAATGCGATATCTGATGCTCGAAATAGGTATGGTCTTCACCGTTGCCGTGAAGCAACAGCAGCGGAAAACCCGAACCCTGTTCCATATGAAAAAGAGAAATATCCATACCCTATTTTATCAAAACCGAAAGACACCCAGATGCTCCAACAAGATTTTCACGCCGATGAGGATCAAAATGACACCTCCCACAACCTCAGTCTTTTTGCCCCACTTCGCTCCCAAAGCGCTACCCATGCGCGCTCCGAAGACGGAAAAAGCAAAAGCGGTCAGACCGATGACAAGGACGGCACGCCAAATATTGACTTGCAGGCAGGCAAAAGAAAAGCCTACCACCAGCGCATCGATACTGGTGGCAATGGCGAGCAGCAGCATGGTCTTAAAGTCAAGAGCACCACAAGTAGCTTCCTTTTCTTCGGAAGAAAGAGCCTCCCGTAGCATATTGCCCCCGATGAGCACCATCAGTGCAAAGGCAATCCAGTGGTCAAACGATTCAATAAGTGACTGAAACTGAACGCCTAAATAATAGCCGATTAAAGGCATCAAAGCCTGAAACCCACCAAACCATAGCCCACAGACAAATGCCGTCCGTAAGGGAAACCTGCGCGAAGACAGCCCTTTGCAGATGGAGACCGAAAAGGCATCCATCGACAGACCTACGGCGAGAAGCGAAAGCTCAAGAACACCCATTGATTTTGTTCTTTTCAGTCGGCAAAGGTAGGAATATTTGTCGAGACACAGCATTTCTAACAGCTTGCTCTTCACCCCGTTTCAAGGGGATATTTAAGTGAAAGCCACCTTGCCAAAACGCAATCTAAAAACAGCTACAATCTTGCGACACAGCACCATCGGTTAAAGAAAAAAGAATTTGTCACCTGTCATTTAGAAAAATAATGTACTTTTGCGTTTCAAATTTCAATCATTAAGATGAAGAAGAGCGCATTTATTCTCACGGCGGCATTTGCTATCGCCACTTTGTTTCATGCATGTAGCACCAATGTCGATTTATATGCCGAATATAAAGATATTACCATTGTTTACGGCATATTGGATCCTGCCATCGACACCAACTATGTCAAAATCAACAGGGCTTTCCTTGGACCCGGCAACTCATTGATCACCGCCAAGAACCCCGATTCTTCCAACTATTCCGGAAAATTAGATGTCCGCATCCTTGAATATTCCAAGGGAAAGGCCTCTCCTGACGCTATTTATACGCTCGACACCATCACCATTCACAACAAAGCCGAAGGCACATTCTATGCTCCGCATCAAAAACTATATTATACCACCGCTGACATACAAGTTGGAAAGACCTACGAATTGCTGATATTCAAAGGCAACGACACCATCAAGGCCTCGACTTCGACCGTTGGCGGCAGTCCGTTTGAAATCGCCACAAAAAGCGTCGATATTTCCATGACCACTCAAAATGGAAAGTTAAGATGGCACGAATCGAATCATGCCAGCATTTACAATGTGATTCTCGATTTCAATTATCATGAAAAACTTCCAGGACAGGACAGCACCATACAACACATGGTTTGGAAACTGGGCGCTTTCCCATCCAGCCAACTCAAATATGAGAACAATGGCTTTACACTGACCCTCAACAACAAAGGTTTCTGGAACGAGCTGGCATTGAAGCTCGGATCTGATTCGCTTGTCGGCACGCGGTATTTGGACGCGTATCCCATTACTGTTTATATTACTGCCGGTGGAGAAGAGCTTCACAACTATATGGAAGTCAACGCTCCCTCAAGCAGCATCGTCCAAAACATTCCCGAATACACCAATTTAGAAGGCGCATACGGGATTTTCTCATCCCGGACCACCATCAGCAGCGACATTAAAATGTCTCCATTGGCGACGTATGAACTGTACAAAAGAAACTGGGGATTCGTACAGCATTAATTGAAATCAATTTATTACGAAACTCCACAAACACAAGCAACGCTATCGCTGATGGCGTTGCTTTTTCATGCATAATGCAAGCAATAAACCCAGTCTTACTCAGTCTGATGCCGTTTCAGAAAGCGTATAGACTTGCATTTGACAATTTTTACAATCAAATTCCAGTCGGAATGTTCCTTTCTCATTGCTTAAGAACAACGGAGTGGCCGCTTTCCCCGTTTCCTTGCTGCACAGACCTTGAGCAAAACGGATACAGTGCTTCGTGGTCATCACCCTAAGCCCACCAGCCTTGGAACAGGATTTTTCCAATCCCTCTTCGATATCCGTCACGCCATGCCGCCGGTAAAACGCAGCAGACTTTTCGTTCACCACATTGCCAAGATACGACAAGTCGGTCTCAGGATAAGGCTCCTCATTGGGCTGGATGACCACCTGCCTTCGGGATGACACATGTGATGCGATGAGCTGTTCCGTCAGCAAAGCGACCAAGCCCCGCTTCATTTCTCCTATCACAGAGGCGGGAATCAGGTAAGGCTGGGAAAACCGCACCTCGAGTGCCGTGGGATTGAAAACGGTGTCACCCCATTGCAGGGCTTTACGACAGATGTTTTCCATCGCTTTTTCGGGATTATTGGCAACAATATGTTCGCTGCTCATCGGGAAGGCTGCCGATATCTCCTCCCGGTCAATCCGTGCGGTAAAGACATAACCTGTTTCGCTTTCCGAGAGCGTCAAGCCGATGTCGATTTTCCGGTTGCCATCCGAGGCTTCGACCTGCTTCTGCCATTCGATGTCGAAATTGCGGTAAATGACGGCACCACGCACCGCACCGTGCGGGCGGTTACACGACACCACATTTCCGTTTACCACATCGGCACGCAAGCCATGCAACACCTTTTGCCCATCAAGAAAACACAAGCCGTCGCCATTATGCAACGTTTGATCCGTGCGCAACTCCATGCGCATCAAGTTACACCACTGCACCTCGCCAATATATTCACCCATCGACTTAGGTGTAAATGGGGCATCTATGCCCTGTTTGCGGCCTTCGATGAAGTAGTCGGTGAAACCGCGCGAAAATGACTTTTCCGGATGAACCTCAAAGCCATAGGCGCAATGTCCCCGCGACGCCTGCTGCAAGTCGCCGCGCCGTCCCAAAATCTCATCGAGACACTGCCGATAATAGGCGGTGATGTTCTTCACGTAGTCGGCATCCTTCAGCCGCCCTTCGATTTTGAAACTCGTAATGCCGGCTTCCATCAATTGTTCGAGATGTGCGCTATTATTCAAGTCACGCAACGACAACAAATGCCGATCCGCCACCATGACTTTCCCATCGGCATCCAGCAAATTCCATGGCAGGCGGCAGGGCTGTGCGCAAGCACCGCGATTGGCACTCCGGTTGCCGAGATACTGGCTCATGTAGCACTGTCCGCTTTGGCAAACGCACAAAGAACCATGAATAAAGAACTCCAATGGTACGGTCGTGTTGTTGCGAATCTCCCGAACCTGTTCCAAGCTCAGCTCACGTCCCAACACCACTTGGCTCATCCCCACCTCTTCAAGGAAACGCACCTTTTCTACCGTCATGTTGTTGCATTGCGTGCTGGCATGAAGCGGAATGGGCGGCAAATCCATTTCCAACAACGCCATATCCTGAATAATGAGAGCATCCACGCCGGCATTCCAACAGTCGTAAGCCAGTTTTCGCGCCGGTTCCAATTCGGCATCGAACAGAATCGTGTTCAGCGTGACATACACCTTGGCATCGTAAAGTGCCGCATGACGACAAAGACGTTCAATATCCTGAATGGAATTGGCGGCCTTTTCACGGGCGCTGAAACTCGGTCCTCCGACATAGACTGCATCAGCCCCATGATTGATAGCCGCCAAGCCGATATTGACATCCTTGGCAGGGGAAAGAAGTTCGATTTTTGTCATTTTCATGGGACAAAGATAATGCTTCTTAATAAACGGATAGCAATGCCCCCCTCCTATAATATTATGAGACATGAAAGCCTGCACCCCTGAATTTATTGCTTTTTTCGCTATCCAAACGACATGCCGCCTTCCAAAGACGCTGTTCCCACAATATAAATACACATCACTAAAAGCATTTCATTCTTGCAATAACATCCACATGGAAAACACTTAAATCTTGCATTATTAATCGGATAAAGTGTTTTTTTTCTACTTTTGCATGTTTCATCTAAAAATAGTTTTCTGACATTTTCTAATTAACAGAAAAAGCATCATGGTATTCAGCAGCAACATTTTCCTATTGTATTTTCTTCCTGCATTTCTGATTTGTTATTTCATCTGTCCGCGGATGTACCGCAATTACATACTTTTGTTGTTTTCAATCATCTTTTATGGTTACGGAGCGCCTGACTTTATCCTGATACTGCTCGGATCTACCGTGGCCAACTTCTATTTGGTCAAAGCAATGGATAAATCGCAGAACAGGCTTTACAAAAAACTTTTCTGCACCGCAGCCATAGTCATCAACATGGGACTTCTGGCTTATTTCAAATATGCCAATTTCTTTGTTGACAATCTCAACGCCATGCTTTCGATGGTGGGCGCCCGTCCCTTGACCTTTGCCAAAGTGCTGCTGCCCATTGGCATTTCATTTTTCTCTTTCCAGTCCGTGACCTACGTAATTGACACTTATCGCGGCAACAACCGTCCAATGCAAAAGCTCACCGACTACATCGTCTATATCATCATGTTTCCGCAACTTATTGCAGGACCTATTGTACGGTATTGCGACATCGAGGGACAAATCATCGAACGGCGCAGCAAGGCTTCGGAATGCCTTCAAGGTTTTTACCGGTTCGTCATCGGACTTTGCAAGAAAGTTCTCATCGCCGATGTGATCGGTTCGCAGGTGGACATTGCCCTTGCCGGTGATCTGTCACTGCTCGACAGCGGTTCGGCCTGGATCATTATTGCCGCCTACACCATGCAGCTTTACTTCGACTTCTCCGGCTACTCCGACATGGCTATTGGTTTGGGGCGTGTCATGGGGTTCAAGTTTCCCGAAAACTTCGACAATCCCTACAACTCATCCAGCATCACCGAGTTCTGGAGAAGATGGCACATGACCTTGGGCGCTTTCATGCGCAACTATCTCTATATCCCGTTAGGCGGAAACCGCTGTTCAAAGCGCAGGATGTATTTGAACCTGTGGATTGTCTTCCTGCTGTCAGGTCTTTGGCACGGTGCCAACTGGAACTTCGTCATCTGGGGTGCGTATCACGGTTTCTGGCTTGTTTTGGAGCGATTAGGTCTCAGCAAATTCTATGAAAAAATCGGTAAAGCACCATCGGTCATCATTACCTTTTTCTTAGCCATGGTCGGGTGGGCGATCTTTAGAATCGAAAACCTTCCGGACACATGGACTTTCATCACCAGAATGTTTGCCTTCGATTTTTCTTCTTTCAGCTTTGCAGCAGATGCGCAGTTCTACACCATGTTTATCCTGGCTCTTGTTTTTTCATTCTTCACGCTTTTCCCTTTCGGGAAAAAGATACAGGACGCCGTGTTCTACAGCGAGTACACAGTGACTGGACATGTGGTTGCATGGGTTTTGTCCATCCTGATGCTGTTCTTCTCTATCGGTGCGCTCAATGCAGTAGGCTTCAGCCCGTTTATCTACTTCAGATTCTAAAGTCCTGAACCCTTCCGGGATATTCTTATGGTACAAATTAAGACTGAAAAGCATTTGAAATTGAGAGAGAACGCACCGAAAACATTCGATAAGAAACTCGAAAAGAGTCGTAACGCTGTTCATAACACACCGTTATTTACTGTTTTTTTTACGCTATTTATCGTCCTGCTTATCATGCCTACCGTTCAAGAGCAGTTTAACCTCTTTGAGCTGGATCCATTAGGTGGCGTTTATGAAAAATCCGCTCCTCCCGTACTTAATTTTGAGAACTACCGCAACGGTTCCTATCAAAATCAAGTTGACAAGTACCTGTCTGAAAACTTCGGATTCAGAGAATGGCTGCTTAGGGTTTACAACCAGTATTCGTGGTCTTTCTATAGAAAGATTGAAAATCAGCAGGTAGTCGCAGGAGAAGACAACTGGCTGTTTAACGAATACGACATGAACGACTATTACGGCAAGGAAATGTACCGCTGGCAAGAAAGTAAAGCTGTTGCCATTGAAACATTCGATCGGAAAGTGCGCCTCATGTGCCGGCTTCAAAAACTGCTTAAACAAGATTTTGGCGTCGATCTCCTGATGTTTATTGCTCCCACTAAGGCCAATGTCTTTCCCGAGCACCTTCCTGTGCGCTCATTTGATACCGCAACAATAAATGCTAGAAAATACTACGCCAAAGCTTTCAAGGACAGGGGTTTCCCAATCATTGAAATGACTGAATGGTTTCTTCAAATAAAAGATACGCTTTCATTTCATAGCTTCCCTCCTGCCGGAGACCACTGGAACTTCTCCAGTGCAATTGCAGCCGATTCCTTGTTTCGTTTCATGGGAAGTTTGAAAAACATCCAATTACCCAGATTGACCATCAGCGGATGGCGTGAAGCAGATTCTAAATATTGGTCAAGGGATCATGATTTGGAAAAACTGCTGAATCTAATGTTCCGTATCAAATATCGCGAAAAACCTTTAAAAGAAGCTGATGTTACGGTTACAATGGACTCCGGTTGCATCAAACCCAAAGTGCTAATCATCGGAAATTCATTCATTTACAGCATCAACGACTACATCCCGCTCGGTCAAGTATTCAGCAAGGCGAATTTTTGGTATTACAATACAACGGCACAAGACCTGATTAATGGAGGAGAGAATGAAGCTGTCGAAAACATTGATAAACTACGCGCTTTTCTATCGGCTGACTATATCATTTGGTTTTCTACGGCGAGCCAAATGTACAACCTTTCGTATGGGTTTGCCGAAGAGGCCATCATCCGATTATGTGTTTCTGACAGCCTGATGTCGCAAGCAATCAAACATCTCGCCGACAGTTGTCAGATTACCGAAGAAACGGCAAGCACTCGCATCATGGAGAATCCCGAATTGATACCGGAACTTAACAAGGATCCGATGCCTTCCATACGAAACACAAAAGGCATATTGCGCGCATTGACCTATCGTCAACTGGAAAACGATGCCAATTGGATGAATCTGCTGAAAGTCGAAGCGGTCAACCAAACAAAACAGTTAGAAGAGATTCTTGCCATGGAGGTGGACAGTGTGTTGGCAAATGGCACATTGATAAAAAACACCACTGTTTTTGACAGTTCTGCATTTCAGCGATTTGAGGTTCACGAAATCATTCAAGCATGGAGAAAAAGGGACGAGATGATGGCTCTCATTCGTGAAAAAACAGCAGAAAACCACCGATCCATTGAAGAACAACTGCAACTTGACGCACAGTGGGTGATTGACAACGTGAGAAATAAACAGTAATTGTCGCAAAAGCCCTTTAAACGCATTTGCACATTGACTGCTTTTCCGTTGAGATTCAACCATCAATTGTCACATTTCCCTATGACCTTCAAATTGAAATTGGTGATATAAAAATCCTTTTCACCTTTATTGACGAAACGACCGATTAAAAACTCCTTGCTCAAATAACCCTCTCGCGGTCTGGAGAAATGCTGAGCCATGGAATAATGGTTCCATTTATCGTAATTATCATAAAAATAATAATTAATCATCAGAGACTTCAGGATTTCCTTTTTCCCCAATCCATATTCATGTGAAATATCTAATGTGATTTTGTCATTTTCCCCATCAATTCTAGGAATATAAATATCGAAGTCACAATATACCGTCAGCGATTCAAGTGAGTCGTGCAAAGCCTGTTTAAAGAGATGGAATGAATTTCTTTGGTCTAACTTGAACACATTTTTCCTGTCAAAAGTATCTATCGGCGCATTCCCATTGCGCAACGTAATGTATTCAACAGACTGAGTGCTATCCATAGACAACAAGACCCACTTTCTTCCTTCTTCAACCTTCACCAATGCGTCATTGTTCATCACATAGTCGTCCATAGCCCTGTATTCGTCCACGAAATCAACCATTTGTTCATTCTTTACAGGAGTAACGGTCAGTTTGTCGTTTTCATAGGCAAACTTATAAACTGCGCCCTCATCATAAAAAAACTCCTTATAGACCATGTTGTCCATTTTGCGAGAGCCTTTTAACTGCGGCGTAAACGTGTTCGCCTGAAACGTTGGAGAAGTATCAAGACCCGTATTGATCCAACTGACCACAGTGGGGGATGAGATGCCATAATTATTTTTCATGAAAGCCAAAAAGCTCGGAGTAATGTCTCTGTGCGCCACCATGGCGGGAAAACGACGGGCTTCCTTCAGCATCGGCGACCAAATAATCAGCGGGACATGGTATTTATCAAGTTCTTCCGACTGCCCGTTAAAGCAATGGTCACCCGTAATCACAAAAATCGTATTCTCATAACCGGGCATCGAACGATAATCGGTCAGGAATTTTCTCAGACAGTCATCGTAATATAAGTAGGAGGCATATTGCTCGTATTGGTACTGCGGAATGTTGTGTTCCTGATGGTATTGCACCAATTTATCAGAATAAACCTTCGTGTAATGTTCCTTATCAGGATAATCGAAAGGGTCGTGCGTGGTCAGGGTCAGATAGATGTCAAGGCGAGGCGAAACGCCCTGGTCTGCGACCATCTTGAGTGCTTCAGAAAACATGGTTTCGTCATACAAACCCCACGTGGATTGCACATCTTCAGGAAAAGAACTGTGATCGGGCAGATAGTTATCAATGCCCAAATCATTCAGGAAATAACACATGTCGTCAAAACAAACCCATCCTCCATAAAAGAATGAAGTTACATAGCCATTGTCTTTCAAGATATTAACTAAAGATTGGAACCGAGGGCTGTTCGGCGACTGCATGAATCCACGCTTGCCAAATGGAAGGCTGCCGAAAACGGATGGCAGGACGGCTATCGTCCGTTGTGACGACGACATGCAGTTAAGCCAATTCAGTCCCTGTTCAGCCAAGGAATCCAAAAAAGGCGTGGCGGAAGGGAAACGGCTGTTATAGCCGCTAAACTCACGGCTTAAGCCTTCGGTGATGATGAAAACGAAATTCGGCTTTTGCTCCGGATTCATATCGAAATATTCGGAAAGCACATCTGGAGACTTGTCGATATGCGCAAAGGGATAACGGAAGTCAACAAATTCATTTTCAGGAAAATTCGACTGGAAATCTTCGACACGACCGCGTTGGCTTTCAATATCCTTTTCATTGAAACGCGAAAAACGGGCTTCTTTTTTGAACAAGCTCCTCCAAAAGAACTCTTGCTTGTTACACACTGTATATTTCTCCTCGCGATTATTGCATGTCCATGCAGGAACCCCATTCACAAAAAAACCAACTACAGCCAACACCAACCAAATGAACAGCATGGGCTTAACCCTTCTCATTTCATTGCCTGACACGATGAAAAACAAAGCAGGTATCAGCAAAAGACCCACATAGCCCCACCACACAAAAGCACCTGTCGATTGCGAAATGTAAATCACTTCCTTGATGGAATAGTCAAAAAAGACCTTGTCCAGCGGGATGGAAGCCGACACAAAATACATGACCATTGCATTGGAAACCAGTAACAACAAAGAGCCAACAACCCGAAAAGTCCATTTCGCCGCACCGGACGAGAAGTGATGTATTATCAAATACAGCACGCACAGAACCAATGCCACTTTGCTAAAAAGCAACACATCGTAGCAAAAGCCCTTCATGCACAGCGACAGTTGTTTCCAGAACAATCCCCGATAATAACCTAAAAGACCTGCCTCGAAAAACCTGACCGCAAGGCCAAATAACAGCATCCAAAACATAAAAGCCATAAAGCCCCTACTCCATGATTGCATCTTTTCGCTATTCATTTCTTATTGTGATTCAAATATTGTCATCCATTAATAAAATGCCATTACTTGTGCATTTTCAATTCTTACCACACCATTTTGTTTGTTCCATAAAAATATTTTCAGTGTTTTCCCTTTCGTATTCTTAATAAACGGAATCAAACAGCTATATGTAAAATCGAATTGTTTCGATACAGTAGTATTATAAACATCTGGAATATCTATTGCCGCCCACATTACATTGGGGATATCCAAAACCAATTGAGGCAATGGAGACAGCGTGTCCAAACTGCAAACATCAAACACGCCTTTGACACTCAATGCAACATACCGCTTATCAAAAGAGGTTAAGGTTAATGGCACCCACTCGACTTGTTGGTCAACAACCACAGATTCCGCACATTGTTCCGTTGGAGGAAGTTCATTGTCGAGCTTTTTATTACCCTGAACAATAAAATAGACCAATACTCCGACAAAAAAAACCAGCACCAATTGAAAAGCCCGACCAAGATTATGGGTGAAGCGCCCTTCCCTGATCCGAATCCTATCCAACTGGACACACTGGAAATCATACATTTTTTTTGAGACCAATGCAACCGCCCATATCACAATCAAGTAAAAGAGTCCAGATAAGAAATGCCACCAAGCCCCATTAATGCTTTGCCCCAAATTGATCAATGGCATTCTGAAAAATCCATGAATGGCAAAAAGGACCATGGAAAGCTCTCCCGCATAAACCAGAAAGCGGCTTACATGTCCTTTCCGTATTGGAATCGATTTCATCCCTTGATAAGCAAATACCACAATCACTGCGAGCGACAGGAATGTAAAAGGGTAGAATATTGAGAAAAAATTACCTAAAACGAACACCACGACAGCCATAAAAAGCCATACAACACCGATTTTCTTTTCTCTATTAAATGCCAACAGGACACCAAAACAAAATTCAGGAAGATGTGCAATGGCATTCTGCATGAACATTCTGGCAACGGATTCGTTCAAAAAACCGCAGAACACAAAGATCAGCCCATAACTAAAAAGACAAAGAAAAGCAAAGGCTTTCCATCCGCTTTTTTTAATCCATTTGAAAAGCAATGGAAAGAGCAGATACAATTGGAAAATCAAACCAAAAAACCACCATGGGCCATTGATGCTCAATCCGGAATCAGGCAACAGGGTATGTATCAACAGCAACTTATATCCGATTTCTTTCCACTCATAACCGCTTATCAACCTTTCTTGCATGAGGATTGTGCCAAAAAACAACACAACCACCCCTGTCAACAGCAATGGGTATAGCTTTTTCAAGCGATAAAGCACAAACGACTCCCATGTTTTCGGACGATTCTTCATGGAAACAGCCAGCCCAAATCCACTTAGAAATATAAAAATCTGCACACCATAATGTCCGAAATAACTAAATAGAACATTGATAGACTCTCGAGGATATTGGGCCATCTGTTGAAAAAATCCCATCACTCGCAATGGGGAAAAGTCAAATTCATTCTCACCCAGAGAAGGAAACAACCAGTGAAAATAGTTATGCAAGACTATGCTGAGAATTGCAAAGCCTTTTAACACATACGTGTCTTGTTTTGTATAACCCCTAAAAATCACAATGAAGCGATTCTAATAATTCATTCAACCACAATCTCAAACACTTTGCCTTCGATATCGCTCAAATTGTAAGGTATCAATCCCTGCCAAAAAACGACCGGCGGCCACCATTCGGAATAATGGTATTCCTGAGTAACTATGCACAACATCTGGTTGTTTGGAATGCTTGTGTACATGTCGTTCATGTATCCCATCACTTTCATCCGTTCAGGGGAAGCACCTAAACGCCAGATGATCTCCTTGGGTCTCCACTCAATCTCATAGTAATAATAGGGTTCTTTAAAGACAGCATTGCTCATGGCTTCTTTCGTAGTCAACGCCTTGTAGAGTTTTGACCAACGCATGGCCTCGAAAGTCGATTCCCGATAAGGTATCCTTGTGATGCCTTCCGAAAACTTTACAGGTTCGGGTGCCGCCAAGTCCCAGTTCGTACAGCAAAACATCACATCGCCGCTCTGCGTGCCATCCTCCACCTTACTGTTCTTATCGCTCCCTTTGTAATACTGGGAAGGCCAATAACGAGAAGCCTTGACGATTTCTATATCGATTTCAGAATAACTGTTATCAGGTTTTCTCACCGGATTCGGCGAGTCGTCGCCTTTATCGATATAGCCACCTCCCGCCGTGCTCGTCCTTCTGTTATTCCACGAATGCCCGTCCTGATAAATCAGCCAGAAGGCATAGGTCAGTCCGTTCCAAATGTTTTCCTCATTCAACATGACCGGAAATTTGATTTTTCCCCTGAACTTGCCATAGGTAAACCCCACCCGTGTCCTAATGCCTGTCGACTCCTTCCTGAGGTCATTAGGATCATGGTTGCCGGGATTGATCAACTTGATGCTCTCTCCGCCATCGTCCACCTTTACGGTTCGTCCAAAGCAGTTGGAGACCACTGGATAATCGTTCAACAGCTCCGCACTGTCGAATCGGGTCTTGTTGGCCTCATATTCCGCCCGTGTATAAGGGCGTTCTCCTCCTACGACATCCTGGATAACAGGAATATTTCGCAATGTAAACTGTTTGCTGACATGACTTAGGAACTGCTCAAACAGCGCATTACCGTACAAATTGTCGGAGTTGCCGAGAAGTTTCGTACTATCGATGCCATAGTTATCGGTATGAGCATTCAACTCATTGATAAACACGCCTTGCTTTGGGGTAATCACCGCTCTCGTTTTCAAAATACGGCTACTCGGAATAACCTGAACACCCGACAACTCTCGGGTCAAGAAAAAAGCGATCGGATTGACAAAACCACCCTGATCGTCGGTTTTATCAATATACTGAATATAGTCAGGGAGGGCGCCGAGAGCCGCCTCATCGCACACCACTAGTAAAAACGAATAACAGCCGACACGCGGATTGCGTTTCCAACGATTATTGCACTCCCCGACGTTCCTTCTATCGGCAATGACCCAAGCAGCATCAAGATACAACTGCCGTTCGACAGTACAGTTGTTTTTCTTGGCTTTTTCCACAATTCCTGCATACCATTCCGGTGTGTTCCGTATGGCTTCAACAATCCCATCTATGGCTTCCTGGCTATAACTGTTCTTTGCGACATCGGCACCATAGAATTTCTTTTCATTTCTCGGATTCCCGACAATACGGAACGAATCGACTACAACACCTGCATTCTCAATCGGTTTAAACCCTATCGCAACATCTTCCCAACTTCCATAGAAATTTTCGCAACTCAGGCTATCGTCATTAGAAAAACCATAACTATCGTTCTGATAGAAAATCTTGTAGAACTTGCCCTTTTCTCCCTTGAACTTGAAAACGAAAGAGGCTTCCTCACATTGGCGTTCCGAAGGCAGCACCAAACCGCTATTCACCACATTGACCATGTCGAAATCCAGGCAAACGGTGTCAGGGTCCGGAAAATTCGACATGGGATCAAAACTCCTTGCATCGGTTTCGGAATGATTCGAAACCGGTTCACAGCTTCCGAAAAACAAAACTGAAATCCATGATAAAACTAACAATGGTAAAATCTTTTGCATCTTCATTTTCAAAGTGTATTGCAATACTGGTTTTTCAAATCAATAAACGGAAACGGCGATTGACCTTATCGCACTCTTCCCGAAAGTTGCGTCACATAATGTTTGAGAGCGACTTTGCGTTCTTCAGGAACTCTGACAGCATCGAGGCTGGCTTCTGCTTCGTGGTAATACTCTTCCATCCGGCTCTCAACCGCCTCTCTGACATGCAGTTTGTCGTAGATCCGTTTCACTTCGGTGATTTTTTCAGACAAATCCATTCTCAAATGATCCGAGAACAGATATTCCAACCTTTCCTCGTCTTCATCCGAAGCCAATTCCAAGGCTTTCAGGAGAAGACAGTTTTTTTTGTTTTCTGCGATATCCCCTCCGGTAACCTTTCCGAACACCTGCACATCGCCATAGCAGTCCAGCAAATCGTCTTGCAGTTGGAACGCCATTCCTACAGCAATCCCAAATTTGTAAAGAGCCATGATGTTGACAGTATCGGCATTGGCCACTAAGGCTCCCATTTGCAGGCTCGTGGCAAGCAGCACGGCAGTCTTCAGTCGAATCATCTCCAGATAGGCATCTATGGTAACTTGGCTGCTTGTTTCAAAATTCAGATCAAGCTGCTGTCCTTCGCACACTTCACGTGCCACTTTGCCAAGCAAGTTGGCCGCATCAACGGCATTCGGCGTTCTCATCACGAGTTGAAACGCCATAGCGAGCATGGCATCGCCCGAAAGAATGGCCACATTAGGCGACCATTTCTGATAGACCGTCTCCATGCCACGTCGCAAAGGAGCCTGATCCATGATATCGTCGTGTATCAACGTGAAATTGTGAAATACTTCTAACGCCAGTGCCGGCCACAAGGCATTATCAATGCTGCCGCCGAACAAATCACAGCCCAACAGGCACAACATGGGGCGCAAACGCTTGCCCTTTTGTCTCACGGTGTAGTCAATGGGGGCATACAGTTCGGTAGGCTTCCCCGAAAAATCACATTGGTGCAAAAACGTGTCGAAACGGCTTTTCAATGCTTCTGTCTTTTCCATAACAACTTGCTTTGTTGCAGGCAAAAGTAACACATTTTGAGCAATTAACGCACCATCATGCCATTGCAAGCCGAAATAACGGCAAAAACCATCCGGCACATTCACCGCCATCCCTTTAACAGAAAGAAAACACCCTATTTCAATGTGAAAACAAAAAAAAATGCCGAAGAAGTCATTTTTGGTGCGAAATTTGTTCGATTACTTATATACAGCCAATAAATACCGCACTATGAAATACACGAAACTGTTACCCTTTTTGGCCTTATGCCTTTCATTGACTGCCTGCACCTCCTACAAAAAACTTTACGAAGCAGGATCTTATGACCAAGTTGTTCAGAAACTGTCGCCACGCATCTGTTCCGGCCATACCCGCCCCAACCAGGTCAACCTCGTTGCCAGCTCCTTTCATAAAGCCAACCAGATCGACCACGAGCGCATTCAAACCTTGAAAGCAAGCGGCAAACCGGAGGCATGGCCCGAAATCTACCAACGCTATGCGAGCATGAAGGGTCGCAACGACGCCCTTGACTGCTTCCCCGAAAACATCAAGCAAGGCATTGGCTATGCCTCCCTTGACTTAGATGACGAGTTGTCGGCGGCACGCAATAAAGCCGAGAGCTATCTTGTGGCAAAATCGGACATACTGCTCAACAGCGGCAACAAGAGCGACGCCAAAGAAGCCGACAAGCTGATTGAACAGCTTTCGCGCACCAACCCGCAAAACAAACACTTGCAGGAACTCAGAACCAAATCGATGCTGCACCAAGCCGAACATGCGCTTCTGCGTTTCGAAAACCCATACCGCGTCCCCGTACCGCAAGATTTCGCTGCCACCGTGCTCCAATTCGACGCCAACGAATTGGAAAAAGCAAGCTGCCCCATCGATCTCTCCAAACAACGTAAAACCGACTATGACCTTATCGTCCGCATCAAGCTGCTGAACAAAAGCTGGACCCCCGAACGCCTCGATGCCGTTACTTTTGAAGAAAAAAACAATGGCAAAACAGTGAAAGTCACTGATCAGACACAAAGCAAGAGCATGACCATTAAGGGACAAATCGAATATTACGACATCGACAAAGGCCACATTCGCACCATCGTTCCTTTTGAGGTCACATCGAGCTTCAAACATAACTTTGCCACCATTGAAGGCGACCGGGAAGCCTGTTCCGAGCAAACATTGCTGCTTCTCAAAGAAAAGCAACTTCCCTTCCCCAATGACAACAGTTTGTTGATCGATGCGGCAAAGGAACTCAACAACATGATAGCCAAAGAATTAACAAAGTAATTGATACCGCAGCTGATTCTGCCGTCAAAAAAAATGTCCATTCTTCAACCTATATTTCTTAGGTTTAAGTAACTTTGCGACTTTATTTTGTATCCCTATACAACATCATAATATGAAGAAAGTTTATTTGTTCATCATTGTCCTCGCTTTATGCTTCGGACCGTTGCAAGCCAAACCTGTTGATCAGATTACAGCCCGGAATCTTGCTCTCAAATTCTTAAAAAACACCACATTAGGAGCAAACAAGTCCCATCTCAACCTTAACCTTGTCCATACCTTTAGTTCGACAAGAGGCCAGGACGATCTTTTTGCTTTCAATGTTGAAGGCGGCGGTTTCATCATCATGGCTGCCGACAACCGTGTGAAACCCGTTCTTGCCTATTCTTTGAAAGGATCTTTTGACGCCAGCGACATTGCAGAAGGTTTCAACCTGCAAATCGCCGCCTACCAAGAGGAAATCGAATACATCAGGGCGCATCGTCTTACAGCGACACCCGATATTGTCGCAGAATGGAAGTCGGTTTCTGAAACAGGACAAATCTATCCCTCCCGCAGTTTGCGCAGCGTTGGACCGCTGATGGAGACCACCTGGAACCAGAACATCTATTACAACAGCCAATGTCCTTATGACACGGCGGGTTCGGGAAACCACGTCTATTCGGGTTGCGTGGCCTGCGCCATGGCTCAGGTGATGCGTTTCTGGGGACATCCGATGCAAGGCAGCGGATCGCACAGCTATACCCCTGGCGAATCGGGAATGGGCTACCCCTCCTATCCTACACAGACCGCCAACTTCGGTGAGACCCATTATCACTTCGAGTTGATGCCAACCTTTCTCGACTCCACCAGTACCGATGAGGAAATCTTCTATATCGCCCAGCTTCAGCACCATTGCGGCATTGCCGTCGAAATGATGTACAGCCCCAATGGCAGCGGTGCCTTTTCGTTCATGGTACCCTACGCCATGACTTCTTTTTTCAAGTATTCCAATTGCACATTACAAGACAAATGGATGCTTTCCAACGAAGAGTGGGGTGAAATGCTCAAGACGGAATTGGACGCCGGTCGCCCCATGTATTACAGCGGCAGCGACGACGGCGGTGCAGGAGGTCATGCCTTTGTGTGCGACGGTTATGACGAAAACAACATGTTTCACTTCAACTGGGGCTGGGGAAGCCGCGACGATGCCTTTTGCGCCATCGGTGCGCTCAACACGACGAAGTACGCCTTCAACCAGAGCAATTCAGCCATCACCAACTGCTTCCCGGCATCGGAAGACTATTTCTCACGTCCACAACGCATAAGCAACCTCACCTTGGAAGAAAACAGCAGTTTCGACGGCGTCAATATCACTTGGACCAACCCGGCCAACAACCTGAACGGCCAACCCTTGACTGCCATTGATTCGGTTATCGTGCGTCGTAATTTCATGACAGTAGCCACCTTCACCAATGCTCAAATCGGAGGGACGATGAGCTTTACCGACAATGTTCCCCAAAGCCGCATGTACCAGTATTCCGTCTATGTGAAAAGCGGCGATTTGGAAAGCCTTCCCGTTTACGCCGACATCCTCGTTGGCGAGAAATGCGACATCGTCTTCAACCTAAACGATGAAGGCAGTGACGGATGGAAAGGTGCCTCTATCTCGGTGACTGACGCCAATGGCAACCGCATCGGAATCGTCACCATGAAAGAAGGTGCCCACGAAACGCAAACCGTTGCATTGCTGAAAGGCAACCTGAATTTCATCTGGAACTCAGGATGGTTCCACAGCCAAGAGGCCTACGATACTGATGATGAAATCTCTTTCACCATTAACGATGCGGAAGGCAACGAACTGTTTTCCTCACCGGATGAATTGAACAAGGGGTTGCTGTTCTCGTACAATAACAATTGCAACGGACAAATTTCCTGCGGTGCTCCATTGCAACTCAAAGCCAGCTATGTCTTTAACAACGACACCGAGTTCGGCTCCCTTGTTGAGTGGGACAAACCTTCAAATAGCGGCAATGTGACACGGTTCAATGTCTATCGTTCGACTGACGGCAACAGCTACACAGCCATCGGACAGGTCGATTATGTCAATGGCACTGTGCATTATTCTTATTTTGATGCAGTACAAGCCGGCACTTATTACTACCAGGTGAAAGCCGTCCATGAAGAAAACGGAGAGGTCTGCGAATCGTCACCTGCCCATGCTGCCGAAAATCCATCCAACCTTTATGTGATGCTCACTGTTACCGCAAACAGTGAACATGCAGCCGCTCGGGCACGTGTCTATCCCAATCCGGTACAAGGAACACTATACATCGAGGTAAACGGTTTGAGACACATTAAAGTCATGAACCTCATGGGGCAGACTTTGATCGATCAAGAGGCAAGCGGCAACCAAACCCATATCGACATGAGCAGCCTCGATTCGGGTCTCTATATGATCCAAATCGAAACAAACTACGGTACTTACACCAAACATGCAAGCCATATCCGATAAGGATTCGGTTCCTTTATCTTTTCAACACAAAAGCGCACTTTCGGTGCGCTTTTGTGTTATCGACATCTTGAACATCCTGTCTATCAGAAAGCAGTCAAACTTTAGGATTTTACCATTTCAGGATCTTCTTGAAATCATACTGTTCGGGGTTGGGCAGATAACTGCGAGCTTCCTCATAATCGGCTGGCGTGATATATTGCAAGCCCTCATTGAAAATCAGGTCGGTTTTAGGACCGCTCAGATTGACAAGGCGCGGGTGTATCTTACCGTTTTCATCTTCAACATCCTTTAGGTACAAAGGCTTGATTTCGCCCATCGGATTGGCCGTCACCATGGCTCCCGTCACGCCCTGATCGAAGAGTTTCTTCACGCCATAGCCCAGCAGCGAGCAATAGGTCAAGTCGTAGCCGTTCGGCGCGACACAACGAATGCCATAGCCGATTTCGACAGGACGGCTTTTCACGTTGATACCGAGGATTTTCAATCGCTGTTGCAGCAACAGATTGAAAATGTGTGCTTTGCTTACATTTCCCAATTCCGGATGGCCGTGATCGTCGTAACTGAACGCCACACCCGATTTTTCAATTTCTGCATCCGACATGAAATGGAACACGCCCTCGCTGATGATAGCCACACCATAACCCACACCCAAGATCTTCCGTTTCACAACAGCACTGACAATCAGATTGATAATAGCCTCAAAAGTAACTTCCGTCTTGCTAAACATTTCGGGAATGACCACCATCGGGCAGTGACAGGCCGAAGTAATTCCAAAAGCCAAGTGCCCCGCCTCACGTCCCATGGCCGAAACCACAAACCAGTTGCCGCTCGTGCGGGCATCTTCATAAATCGTCTGCACCAAATGCACAGCGGCATCTTTTGCCGAATAGTAGCCGAACGTCGGGCTGCCCTCGGGCAAAGGCAAGTCGTTATCAATGGTCTTGGGAACGTGGATATTCTGAATCTTCACGTTGTTGCTCATCAGGAACTTGGAAATCCTGTTGGCTGTCGAGGCCGTGTCGTCGCCGCCGATGGTGACAAGCAGTTTCACGTTGTTGTCGATGAAGAACTTTGTGTTGAACTCCTCGTCTTTGGGCTTATAACGGCTCATGCGCAAGGCTGATCCTCCCTGTTTCATGATGGAATCGGCATACAGGAAATCCATGTCGATGGTGACCGGATTTTCCTTGAAAAGATACTTGTAGCCTTCGTTCAGACCAATGACACGATAACCGCCTTTTAAAAAGGTTTTCGCCACGGTGCTGATCACCGTGTTAATCCCAGGGGCCGGACCGCCACCTGCCAAGATGACAATAGATGGTTTCATACTTTCTTTAATATTTATACTGCAAAGATAGTGTATTTACGGATCATAATGTGCCTCATGCGACAATGAAAGCATCGATACGGCTATTCAATGATGAACTCATCACAAAATATCCACGCCTTACTGCCTGCGCCCACATGCCAATCGGGGCAAATGCCTATTGTTTTGGCTATCATTTTCACATAACGGGCATTACAATGGCATCGTGCTTCCAACTCCTGTGTCATTGCTCCTTCGGCCGTTTCCGGAATCCTGTTCTGCACCTTGCCGATGCTACGGAAGTTCTTGCCGTCGTCAGAAACAAAAAACTCGACTTCCTTGGGCATGAAAATCCACGAAGCCTGCTCCTGCAAGAAACTACCTGCCAAACGGTGAACAGGCTGCACTTCACCCAAATCGACAGTGGCTATCAAATCCACGCCATAGTAACCCTGCCAGGTCCCTGTCCTGAAATTACCACCGCCTCGCTGATGGTCGATCAAAGCAATGTCGCCGCCTGCTTGGTATTGGCTGTTATACGGACTTTCAAGCCTTACGGCATGTTTGGCATCCATATGGTGGAATGTCGTTGCAATTGCTTTGCTCCATTTCCCTTCCCGACAAGCCGCCGCCTGAATGGTGGTAGTGGTTTTGATATAGAACGGATCCGAATAAACGGGACTGTTCTCATCCGGCGTGGCGCCATCGCAGGTAAAATGAATCGGCATACCTTTGACAGGATGCGACAAGGTAATCATCAAGCTGTCGAAAAACGTATCGGACGCCCCATTGATGGTCGGAACAACGACAATGTTGTCACGCTCGATGCGTTGCACGGGACAATTTTCAGGCCGGGTCGCCCATGTCGAGTTCGGCTGGTCGGTCATGGCAAATTCCAATTCGCCGCCATTCCAGATCTCGTCGAAATAAACAAAACTGCGTTCCAACTTTTTCCCATTGAGTTTCACCGACTTGACAAATGTATTTTTCGGTTCGAAATGCTTTGCCTTGACCACAAACTGCTTCCCGTTTTCAAGATGCAGGGTCACCCGCTCAAATCGCGGCAGTCCCAGCACATAATAGCCGGAAGCCGGGGTGGCGGGATAGAAGCCCATGGCCGAAAACACCGCCCACGCCGACATCTGACCGCAATCCTCGTTGCCGCTGTAGCCGTCACGTTCATCGGAATAGAAAGCGTCCATGACCTGCTTCACGTATTGCTGCGTCTTATGCGGTTTTCCAACAAAATTGTACATGTAAATCGTGTTGTGACTGGGTTCGTTGCCATGTGCATACTGACCGATCAGCCCCGTGATGTCGGGCTGCACGCGTCCTGTCAGGTCGGAAGCGGCATTGAACAATGCATCCAGCCGCGCTTCATAAGCCTCTCGCCCTCCCATCATTTCGATGTGGTTATTGACATCGTGCGGGACAAAGAAACCATATTGCCACGAGTTGGCTTCCGTCAATGTGAAATTCACCTGTGCAGGATCGAAAGGCGTCATAAACCCGCCGTTGCGTCTGCCTTGGAAAAACTGATTTTCAGTATTATAGATATTCTTATAAGCCTGGGCGCGACGATAAAAGTCGTTGGCGATATCGGTTTTTCCCATATCCTCCGCCATGCGTGCAATGCACCAGTCGTCGTAGGCGTATTCCAAGGTTCTCGACACCGACTCGCCTTCCACATCGGTAGGAATAAAACCCAGTTCCCGGAAAGCCTTGCGGCCAAACAGGTCAGCATCGGCGCTGGTCACCATGTATTGCAACGCCTGCTCGGTGTCGAATCCGCGGATGCCACAGAAATAGGCATCGGCAATGACTGGAACGGCGTGGTAGCCGATCATACAGTTGGTTTCGCAGGCCGCCAATTCCCACACAGGAAGCAGACCGCCGCCGGTTTTGGCATTGTCAATGAAAGTGGAGATAAAGTCGAGCGTACGGTCACGCTGCATCAGGTTGAAAAGCGGATGCAAGCTGCGGAAGGTGTCCCACAACGAAAAAACCGTATAAACAGGACGTTCGGACTGATGGATCTGCATATCATGCGCCCTGTAACGACCATCGGCATCCGAAAAAAGGTTGGGGGCAAGCATTGCATGGTATATTGCAGTGTAAAACACGGTCTTGTCGGCCTCACCCCCTCCTTTCACTTCATAACGTTTCAATTCGGCATTCCAGCTTTCGAAGGCCTTTTGCGCCAATGCGTCAAAGTCAAAGTCACCATCCTCCAATTCGGCTTTCAAGTTGTTTTTGGCGCCCTCCACATCGACAGGCGAAAGCGCAATACGCATCACGATAGGCTCTCCCCAATCGGTATCAAAGTCGAATACAGCCTTGATGCGGTCGCTTTCGGCATAGGATTCCTGTACGGCTTCACCTTCATTAATAATAGTATGAGCCTTGAATGGTTTCGAGAACTCGGCATAGAAATACAGTCTCTGGTCGTTTGCCCAATCCTTTGTCCGGCGATAGCCGCTAACGGCATGATCATTTTCCACACGCAGAAACGACTCATAGACATGCTCATCGTCAACGCCTTCCACCAAGTCGAGCAAGACATGAGCCGGCTCATTAATATTATAGGTGTAACGGTGCATGGCGACACGTCGTCCCGAAGTCAGTTCCGCCAAAATGCCGTAATCCTTCAGCAACACCGAATAATATCCGGCTTTTGCCGTTTCGTCCTCATGCCGAAATGCCGACCTATAGCCAGACCGGGCATCCGCCTCCTCTCCTTTGTCAAACTTAACTTCACCTGTCAGCGGCATAAAGCGGAAATCGCCATAGTCGCTGCAACCCGTTCCGCTGAGATGGGTATGGCTGAAACCGATGATGGTGCTATCGGAAGTATGGTAACCCGAACAGCCGTCCCAGCTATTCATGCGCGTATCGGGACTCAGTTGCACCATGCCGAAGGGAAGCGTAGCACCCGGAAAGGTATGACCGTGGCCTCCCGTACCGATAAACGGATCGACAAAGTCGGCAGGAAGTAATAACGTGTCGGCATCATTTTGCGCTTTACATGTTGAAAACAACAGTAACAAGAAGAAAGGAAGAACCAACTGCTTCATATCGCTCTAATTTTAAGGGCATAAAGATACTACTTTTCAGCATTCCACGTCACTTTTACCTGAAAATACGATGGAAACAAGAAACAACATGGGAGGGGCATAATATAGAGATGAGCTATTTTTAGTTTACACATAGGACTTGAAGCTGCGTGACCGTGACTCGTGACCATGACCGCTTCTGTCAAGGTAGTCAACTTGTACCATTATGTGAAAGTGGTCATCGTAAAAGTTCCGTGTCATTTTTCAGTTTAATTTTGACGTCCTACTTAATACTTTGAAAAATAAGCCTATAAAGAAACGCACAAACGGGATGAAAAAAAAACCTTCAATAAAAAAACACAAAATCAACCATTGTCTCAAAATAATTGTTATGTTTGCAATCTGAAATAAACTATTTGAATCCAACTAATAACAATTAATCACTATTAAAAACATTCATCATGAAGAAAGTTTTATTCTTATCGGTCATTCTTGCAATAGGGATGACAGGGTTTGCACAAAAAAGCCCAGTAAAGAAGAGCGCGATTGTAAACCAAGCCTCTGTTCACACACGTGTAATGAACAACATCAAAGAAACTGCCACTCAGCCCATGAGTTTCGAAAACACAGAAGTACTTCCCAAGGCTTCCATTGCAAGAAGCGGCAGAGCCTTTACCGAGTACAACACCATGACAACCAAGTATGACTTGCAGTCCAACTCTTCCATCGGCAATCGCATTGCTGTATGGCCTGACGGAACGGCTGCTGTTGTCGCCACATGGGGCTTGAACGAAGCTAATTGGCCTGACCGCGGAACGGGCTACAACTATTTCAATGGCGAAGCTTTCGGAGAAGAACCTTCCGAAAGAGTTGAATCCGAACGTTCGGGATGGCCGACCATTGCACCCGTCGGCAACGGTGAAATTTTAGCCTCCCATGCTTCCGGTGTCAATGTTTACAAGAGAGCCACCAAAGGCGAAGGCGAATGGGAAACCGTCGGCAACTTCGGCAATGCTTGGCCAAGAATCGCTTCCAGCGGCAACGGACAGTATGTGCATCTCGTTATGGGAGAACAAGACGAAAATAAAGACAACTATGTTTTCTATTCCCGTTCCACCGATGGCGGTACAACATTCTCAAACCCTGCCTATCCTCCTCAAGTGGATGTGGAAGGCATGTACAGAAAAGGCATTGGAGCTGATGATTACATTATCGCTACCAATGGCGACAATGTTGCCATTCTTTTCACCAGCATGAATTACGATCTTTTCTACATCATTTCTCATGACAACGGCGAAACCTGGGAAAAACAAATCGTGTCTCCATTCCCTTACGAGCACGCACTCGACTGGAATCAAACAGCCATTACCCCTGATACTGACACCATTTGGTGCTGCGACAATTCTGCATCTATCGCCATTGATAACAACGGCGTAGTCCATGTGGTTTTTGGCTTAGGCCGTTTTGCCCCAAAACCTGAAAGTGGTGCTGGTTACTATACTTACTGGCCCTATACCGACGCCATCGTTTACTGGAACTCGGAATATGTCAACGAACAGGGTGGTCACGAAATTCCCCTGTTTGGAAGCTGGAGCGGAGACGCCAATCATCCCGAATGGTCGAACAACGGCACCAACGGTGTGAGCAACACCCTTAAGGACGAACGTTTGCTTGCTCTTGCAGAAGCTGACGGAAACAGCCACTTGCATTTGTTCGGATGGCCCGATGAAAATGGAGACGGACAAGTTGATTATACAGAGCTTTGGAACAATGGTACATCCGTGAGCTACAGAACGCTTGGCATATCCACTCTCCCTGGCATTTCAGTTGATGAAATGGGAAATATCGCCATCATCTATAGTGTTCTTTCAGAATCACGCACAGAATCTGCACTAAACTTCTACTACAGAAGTGCCTACATGACCTACAAAGACCATACCGGCACATGGTTTGACGATGTTGAAAATCTAAGCGCCGATTTCGCTCACTCAAGTGACGAGGTTTATTACACCACAGCATGTGCCAATGGTAAAAACGGTTCATTCTGGGTTTACTATTCAGCCGACACACAACTTGATTTATTCCTCAACACTAATTCAGCTCAAACTACAGCAACTGACAATATCATCTATGCTGTCAAGGTTACTCCTAATCCTACGGGATGGAACGTCAACAAAGTAGTCAATCCTATGAATTCGGTCAATGTTTACCCGAATCCTGCTCAGAATGTGCTCTACATCGATGTGAACGCTTCGCAGGCTTCTGACATGAACGTGACCGTTTACAACATCACGGGACAGAAAGTGCTGGATCAGAGCGTATCAGCCTTGAGCACCGGTGTCAACACCCGCAACATCAACATTAGCAACTTGACCAGCGGCGTTTATTTCGTCACAGTCACTGCTAACGGTTTCCAAGAAACAAAGAAATTCGTTGTCAGATAATCAATTTGCCACGAATTGCAAATAGGAAAAGGAGGAGGCCGAAAGCCTCCTTTTCTTATTAATCCACCCCAATAAAGCAAATGGCGTTACTGCATTCTACGTCGGTTCACAATATCCAGCGCTTGATACAACGCCTGGCGGAACGAATCGGGGGAAGCCTTGTCTTGATTGGCGACGTCGTAACGCACGCCATGGTCGGGTGCCACGCAAACAACGGGCAAACCCGCCAAGTACATACAACCTCCGTTCACCGACAAAAATCGGAAAGGCATCAAGGCTTGATCGTAATACATCGCAAGCACCGCATCGTAGCGTTTCCAAGCATCCGTGTTGAAAAAGTCATCCGCCGCAAAAGGACCGAAAACAGTGTATCCATCACGACACATTTCCTTGACGACAGGAGCTATGATGGAGCTTTCCTCGGCATTGGATTGTTCCTCCATTTCAGGATTTAGCCCTAGAACGGCAACCTTAGGCGAAGCAATGCCAAAATCCGTCTTCATGCTATCAACAAGCTGATTCACTTTAAGATGCAATATTTCTCTACTAAGGGATTCAACGGCCGTTTTGAGACCAACCCTATCCGTGGCAACACCTATGCGCAACCGGTCGCTCAAAAACATCCGCAACGGCGACTTTACACCACAAAAAGAAGACAAAAAAGCAACAGGACTACTGTACTCAAATGCCTCCGACTTGAAACTCGGCAAGTGTACCGGCAGCGACACCAAGGCATCGATATGTCCGTACTGTAAATCATCAGCCGCCCGCTTCAACGACAGCACCGACATCTTCCCCGCCAATGCACTTGGAACACCAGGCTCAATCTTCAGCTCATCTTCGGTGATATTAATGATATTGAACTTGTTGGGCCAAGCCTGACGGGCATCCCGTGTCAAAGAATAATTGAAATCGCTGATGGAAAAGTTCTTTTTGTAATAGGAAAGCACTTTCGACTGTCCGTAAAGTATCGGGGTGCATATAGACAGCAAGCGAGGATCCTGAAAGGCTTTCAACATGATTTCGTAACCGATGCCATTAATGTCACCATGCGCAATGCCTATCCTGACCGGTCTTTCTTTGGAATTAGAAGTCTGCATAGTCTTGTTTTTTAGAGTGTTAAGGTCATGCCAATAATAAAATTTCAAAATTAGACCTTCTCAACAAGAAAAACAAGAAAATTGCCGAAAAATATTATTGCTGTCCGGTAAAAATCACAGAGGCATTCGCAACATATTGAATAACAAATTGTTAAGTCAACATTTCAAAGAGAGGGCTTGTCATACCAAACCACTTTGACTATCAACATCTTAGATATGTTTACCGGACAGCAATGGAAAAATATAGATAATACATAGATACGGCTCTGCCTTGCTTGTAACAGCAAGTCAGAAACGCGACAGATAGCGCATCATCAAGCGAACCCCGACACCCGTCCCTCCCGGCACACAATAGTCGGAACCTTTATCGGAAAAGGCGGTACCGGCAATATCGAAATGCAGCCAAGGATAATCGATGAAATGTTCGAGGAACTTCCCTGCGGTAATGGCACCGGCCTCGGCACCGCCAGAATTACGAATATCCGCAATATCCGACTTGATTTGTTTTCGGTAATCGTCCCATAGCGGGAATCGGACAACACGCTCTTGTGTTTCAAATCCGCAACGCTCTATTTCGGCATACACCGCATCGGCATTGTTTCCCATCACCACCGAAGCATTGGGGCCGATGGCACGCTTGGCGGCACCCGTCAGCGTGGCAAAATCAAACACCACCATCGGATCATAGCGTTTGGCAAAGGCCAGCGCATCAGCGAGCACAAGACGACCTTCCGCATCGGTATTGACGATTTCCACCGTCGTGCCGTCGAACATGGTGATGACATCGTCTGGCACATGCGCATTGCCATGCAACCGATTATCGGTAGCAGGCACTAAGGCAATGAGATGTACGGGCAGTTTGGCTCTGGCTGCTGCCAGCACCGTGGCGGCCACCACAGCGGCTCCGGCCATATCGTGCTTCATGGTAGCCATAAAGGTCCCTGTCTTCAGATTATAGCCACCGCTGTCATACACAATGCCTTTTCCAACCAAAACGACAGGCTTTTTACTACGCGTCTGTTCAGGCTTCCATTCGAGAATGGAAAATGTGGGCGGATCGACGCTTCCCGCATTCACTGCCAGCAAGCCTCCCATTTTCAGTGCCTCAATCTGTTTCAGGTCAAGCACCTCTGCTTTCCCGCCCGCCTCACATATCGCTTGGCTCATCATCTCTGATAAATCTACGGCATTCAGATGGTTGACCGGCTCGTTCACCAAATCACGCGCCCAGCAAACCGCCTCCATAGCGGCTTGGCAACGAAGCAGCGCATCTTCAGCGACCATTCCTGCTGCCCAATAGATGCTTTGCAGGGAATTTCTTTTCTTGACAGACTTATATTTCAAAAACTGGTAATTGGCGAGCACCATGCCTTCGAGCAAGGCCAAAACCACATCGGGCGTTTCAGCAGAACCCTCCACCCCGACAGCCTCCATTTTATGCTCATTCAATGTCTTGGTGATGAAAGCTCCGTTTTTCCGATAAGTCTCCAAACAGGAGGGCATCGCCTCGTTCGAGTCAAGCTGACAGATAAAAAGCAAGGAAACGTAGTTGTTGAGCACCACCACTTTCTTGGGTGACGACTCAAGACTTTGCGAAACATAATCCTTTTCCGCCTCCGACAGCGATAAAGAGGCCACATCGCACGCGCTGCGAATGAGCAATACCTTTGCCCTGACATCGGGATTGTTTTGAAGAAGAATGGTTGTATTCATAGTTTTTGACAATATTCAGGTTGAAAGAAATTCAGGCAATAAAAAGTATCGGTCAATGGCGTCAAAATCATTCGATTCTCACTCCCTTTCCATAATCTATACGGGTTGTGTTCTGCGACAACACCCTTGCCATATCTTGCAAAATGACTTTGGTAGCCCCGACTTGGGAATTTAAGTAATCGACACAGACCGACGACGCCTTGAAGTAAAACCGTTCGTCACTAATCAAGCGGTCGAAGATTTCGTTCAGATCGTTCTGACAACCAATGGTGAAAGCGCCCTCGTCAATCACCAAGTCCACGGCTTCCTTAAAGTTCTTGTATTTGGGACCGAAGACAACCGGACATCCGAACGTCACCGGCTCCTGAATGTTGTGGATATTCACGCCAAAACCTCCGCCGATATAAACGAAACGTGCATATTGGTACAATTGGGACAGTATTCCTATCGTATTTACAACCAACACTTTAGAATCTTTTTTGAAGTCGTTTTCAGAATACAAAACGCTATCGGGAAACCATGCCTTGATTTGGGCGAGATGTGCCGCTCCAATATCATGAGGCGCCAGAATCAAACAATAATTATCGGGCAGTTGGGGCAAATAGGCGGCTAAGAGTTTCTCGTCGGGTTGCCATGAGCTGCCGGCAATGATGCACTTTCGTCCTTTCAGAAAAGCCTCAACTTCGGGGAAGCGCTTTGTTTGTTTGGCAATGGCGGCCACGCGGTCGAAACGCGTATCGCCGCACACGGTCGTATTTTTCAAGCCCAAGCCTTCCAGCAATTTGGCGGTAGCCTTGTCCTGTGCGTAAAAATGCGTCACATGATGCAGTTGTTTACGAAACCATCCGCCATACCATTTGAAGAAATACTGATCGGGCTTTAAGAGAACCGAAATGTAAAACAATGGGATATGCTTGTCGTGCAACGCTTTCATGTAGTTGAACCAAAACTCGTACTTGATAAAAAATGCCGCAACAATATCGTGCCGTTTCAGCCAGCGACGGGCGTTCCGAAGCGTGTCGGACGGGAGATAGCATACCTCATCGGCCCAATCATAGTCTTTTCTGATTTCATAACCCGAAGGGGAAAAAAAGGAAAGCACTATCTTGTACTGCGGGATTTTTTCCTTGATTTTTTCCATGACAGGTCTCCCCTGTTCAAACTCGCCTAATGAGGCGGCATGAAACCATATCCAACGCGCTCCGTCAGGCTTGGCTTCGGGAAGCCGTTTCCGGCCCTCCACCCATTGACGCGCTTTTGCATTGCCCCACCACGATGCCACACGGACACCCAAGGAATAAGCACGGATTGCAAAAGTGTAAAGAAAGCGCATATCTCTGTAAATCAATGCTTAGTTATAGTAATACTGATCCGGCTGACGCTGATAGGTCGGGATCATCCATCCGAGGCGAATGCCAAAATACATGTCGTTGTAATGTTTGTCGGGATCCGTTCGTCCCACGGGATGCGGAACGCCATGTTCGTCGAAGAACACCCGAAAATCATAGTCGCGCAAGTCGCGCGTTCTTGCATACGTCACCTCCAAAGCAAGCGAAAAGTTGAGAATGCGCGAGTTGCTCATCACCATATAGCCCGCTTCTCCATGGCAGGCAAAGCCGCCGCGCATACGGTCGTAGCCGAAACGGTAGTCCTCAAGAATGGGATAGGCCGACGTGAACTGGTCTTCAATACGGATACGGTTGAGCAAATATCCCACACCGCCCAACACATAAAAACCGCTGTTCGGATTCGGCTTATACGGAAACATTTTGCCCATTTCGCCTTGAAAATGGAAGCCGCGCTGGCTGATGGCCAGTCTGGACAACATGCCGTCGCTTCCAATCAGTTCACCATGTTCGGTAGTGATGCCTTCGCCAAGGATTTGCCGGCGGTCGCCTTTCAGCTTGTTGCCGAAAATGAAATTGCCGTTCAGCTTGAACAGCCAGTTTTCATCGGTTTTGTAATCGACACTTCCCCCAATGGTGCTATTGAAACCGTATATCGTTTTCGTGTCGAGTGCCGGAAACTGCAAGGCATAGGTCGCCTCAAACATCAGCGAAGACACAGGGGCTTCTTTAATGTTACGCACCTTATTCTGAGCGGAAACCTGCACTGAAACCGACATCAACAAAAACATGCCGAAGAGAAGTATCGTTTTTTTCATTGTATTTCTCATCTTCTTCCTATTAACGCAATCCGCAGCCCATTATTGCTACAGTTTTGCAAAGATAATGCTTTTTCGGCAACAGATACCTTTGGAAAGAGACAAATGCCTTTTCGCGCCCAACAAATCATAATTGATTGAAAATGGCTACTTTTGCAGCCGATTTTGGCGATAATGAATCATGGATGAAAACATCTACAAGACCTACACCTTTCCTAACGGCATTCGACTGATACACAGAGAGAAAAAAGGAGAAATCGCGCATTTGGTGCTATTAATGGGAACGGGTTCCCGCGACGAACTGTCAACGGAAAACGGTCTCGCCCACTGCGTGGAACACATGATTTTCAAAGGCACGGAAAACCGCAAGGCCTATCACATTCTCAGTTGCCTCGACAACGTTGGGGGCGACTTGAACGCCTACACCACCAAGGAAGAGACCTGCATTCAGGCTTCGTTTTTGAAACCCTATTACAAACGCAGCCTCAATCTGTTTGCCGATATCGCCTTTCACTCCACATTCCCTGCCAACGAATTAGAAAAGGAAAAAGAAGTCATCCTCGACGAAATCAACTCCTACCTCGACTCGCCCGCCGAAGGGATTTACGATATTTTTGAAGACGTAGTGTTCGCCGACCATCCGTTAGGCCGCAACATACTGGGCACCACCGAGTTGGTGAAGTCGTTCTCCCGCAACGACATTCTGACATTCAGGCAATACAACTACAGCACCGACCAGATGGTCATCGGCAGCATCGGCGACATCCGATTTGAAGATTTTGTGAAGTTGGCGACCCGCTATTTTGGCGATGAGCCGACACGTCTCATCCACAACAAGCGCAGCCCTTTCGAGTCCTACCGTCCCCAGCAGGTCGTCATTGAACGCAACAACCACCTTAGCCACTGCATGATAGGCGGTATTGCACCCCGATACAACCATCCGCAAAAAATGCCCTATATTTTGCTCAACAACATTTTGGGCGGTCCCGCCATGAACTCACGTCTCAGCCTCAACATCCGCGAGAAATACGGCTTCGCCTATACCATAGAATCGCAATACAATGCCTACTCCGACATCGGCCTGATCAGCATTTACATGGGCATTGACCCCGATTCGTTAGACAGAGCTATCAAGCTGGTTTACAAAGAATTGGACAAACTGATGCAGCAGAAGCTCGGCACGTTGCAACTGTTCCATGCCAAGCAACAACTCATCGGGCAGGTGGTGCTGGGCTACGAATCGGGCATGAACGAATTGCTTTCCACCGTGCGTTCCGTACTTATGGATGAAGACATCGAATACCTGTCGGACATTGTCCGGCTCATCGAAGCCGTCGATGCCAATGCCATTCTCGAAGCGGCGAACAAAGTGTTTGAAAAAGATCAGATGAGCACGTTGATTTTCAAGCAAACGGACTGACCTCCCGAATTGAATGTAATCATCTGTCCGACAGCTATTTGCTCATCAGAGCCCTAAAATCAATTTGTTTTGAACCGGTACTTCACCTCTTTCAGCTCCCCATTGGCCTTGGTGATTTTCTTTTTGAGGCCTTCCTTGTAATCCTCCACTTTCTTTGCCATATCGACATCGCCCACGGCAAGAATCTGTGCGGCAAGTATGCCGGCATTCAATGCTCCATTAATCCCCACAGTGGCAACGGGAATGCCGGGGGGCATTTGAACGATGGCCAGCAAGGCGTCCATGCCTTCCAACGATGATTTCACAGGAATGCCAATCACCGGCAATGGGGTCATGGCTGCAATAACGCCGGGCAAATGCGCCGCCATGCCTGCGGCAGCAATAATGACCTTGATGCCACGACCTTTGGCGCCACGGGCAAAAGCCTCAACCTGTTCAGGGGTGCGATGGGCGCTCAACGCATTCATCTCGAAAGGGATTTCCATCTCGTCGAGAAAATGCGCCGCCTTTTCCAATACGGGAAGATCGGATGTGCTTCCCATAATGATGCTTACAACTGGATTCATAACCGAAAATTTTACGCAAAAATAGTGTTTTCTTCCATGGAGTTGCACGGAAAGCCATCGAAATCCTCCAATAATTTATGTTTCCGACACCCATTAATCCCCTTCTTCCGTCAAATTTTACCCATATTCTTTTTCGAGCCATTTGAATTTGTATATTTGTAAGTTCATAAACCACCAACAAGTACAACCACAACACATTGACAATGAAAACGGTAAAGGTATTAAACAAAGAATTTGGGCTGTATATTCCGCAGCAACGCATAGAAGAAGCCATCGAAACGGTGGCTCGCCGTATCAATACTGACATGGATGGTAAAAATCCTTTGTTTCTTGTGGTGCTGAATGGCGCTTTCATGTTTGCCTCCGAACTGTTCAAGCGGCTCACCATAGAATGTGAGATCTCGTTTGTGAAACTTTCTTCGTATTCGGGCACCGAAACGACCAGTGTCGTCCGCGAGCTTATCGGTCTCGACCATTCGCTGAAAGGCCGCAACGTCGTGATTGTGGAAGACATTGTCGATACCGGCCACACCATGAAATACACCATCGAGAAGCTGAAAGCTCTCGAAGCTACGGATGTGCGCATCGCCACCCTGTTTTTCAAGCCGAAGTCGTTCCAATACAGCTACCCCATCGACTACAAAGCCATGGATATTTCCAATGAGTTCATTGTCGGCTACGGTCTCGACTACAACCAGCACGGGCGCAACTTCCCCGACATCTATAAAATCATAGAAGACTAATCCGATTCTGCAATTGGAGAACTACGGTTTCCCGATTCTCTATCATAACCTTACACATCATGCTCAATATCATATTATTTGGCCCTCCGGGAGCCGGCAAAGGGACACAATCGGAGTTCCTTCGCGAAAAATACCACCTCGCCTATATCTCCACCGGACAGATTCTCCGTGAGGAAATCGCTGCGGAAACTGAAATCGGCTTGCAGGTGAAAGACCTTATCAGCAAAGGCAACCTTGTTTCTGACGAAATCGTCGCACAAATCATCGAAAAAAGATTGGCCGACACCCCCAATGCCGCCGGATTTCTGTTTGACGGTTACCCGCGCACGGTGAAACAAGCCGAGATTTTAGACGATATGATGCAGAAATTCCATATAGAGCTTACCGGGGTGCTGAGTTTGGAAGTGCCCGAAAACCTGCTCATCGAGCGCATGTTGGAACGTGGCAAGACCAGCGGACGTGCCGACGACAACATCGACTCCATCAAACACCGTTTTGTGGAATACGATGCCAAGACCAAACCTGTCCTCGACTTCTACCGGAAAAAAGGAAAGCTACATGCCGTCAATGGTGTAGGAAGCATTCCGGAAATCCTCGAACGGCTCTGCCAGGTTATCGAAAACATCCATTGATGGTCTGACATCCGAAAGTGATCAGTCCAATCCATCCCCATGAATTGGTTTGTTATTTCATACGCCAGTTCACTTCACTTTTCAACACCTTGACCGGATTCCCTCCGATGATCTGATTCTCTGCCACAAAAGCCGACCTTAACAGGGAACCTGCTGCGATTATTGTGTTGTCGGGGAGTTGTGTCTTCTTCAGGATTGTACATTTACACCCCACCCAAACATGATTACCAATAACAATAGGCGCATCGGCATTAATCCGATCGCCCCATTTGTCACAAATGGGATGTTCGTCCGTATCCATCACCAATATGTCCCAACTTAGCAAACAGTTCTTTCCAAAAGAAATCTCATGGGCACAAATAATGGTGCTTTCAGCGGTAATATTAAAATCCTCTCCCAAAAACAACTTACCCCGAACGGAAATCTTACTGCCATGACCAATGAATGCCTTTCCGGCGAAATGCACTTCCCCGCTCACTTGCCAGATGCTACGCGAGCGTTTGCGGTCATAATGCCCCACATCGCCGAAACCTATTCTCACCGATGCCATGGGCATATTATCAGGCAAAACCACCTTGCCTCCCAACTCCCTCAAATAAGTACGATGCGAAACAATTACCGGGAAACGCATCGCTTTTCTAAAAGAAAAGTAATGAAGATTAAAATATAACGTTTTAGGTATTGAAAGAAATACATTGCAGCAATCGGAGAAAGATATGATTTTCATTTTATACGGCAAAAATACGACTAATAATGAAGACAGATCACCACTACCGAAATAAAAACGTTTCCTGTGCGATCTATTTTCACAAAAAAGCCTATTCGTCTTTGCCAGTATGGAATTATAACGCTATTTTTGCATCAAATTCTATCGCCATGTCATTCCAACCGTACCCTCATTCCGAGCAAACGCTGAACGAACGCATTGCAGAAATTCTTCGCCGCCAAAAGCAAGCTTCCAAGCCACAGGAAGACCTTGCCACCGTCTTTCGAAGCATTGACTTCACCACCTTGGAGGCCTTTGACAACGAAGAGAAAATCAAGTCGTTTTGCGTCCAGGCCCTCGCTTTTCAGCAACAAGCCCCGCATCTTTCCGTTCCCGCCATTTGCATCTACAGTCCCTTTGTGAAGCAAGCCAAGCATTTGCTTGCCGGCAGCGGCATAAAAGTAGCCACCGTAGCTTGCGCCTTCCCTTCGGGGCAGATGCCTTTTAACTTGAAAGTCAAGGAAGTGGAATATTGCGTGAACGAAGGTGCCGATGAAATCGACATGGTGATTTCACGCGGCACTTTTCTGGCAGGGAGATACGAAGAGGTGTTCAAAGAAATCAAGACCGTCAAGGAAACCTGCGGACAGGCACGCCTGAAGGTCATTTTGGAGACCGGCGAGCTGAAAACCGTCGAAAACATTCGTAAAGCCAGCGAAATCGCCATCTTGGCCGGAGCCGATTTCATCAAGACCTCCACGGGGAAGGTGCCGGTAGCCGCCACGCCGCTGGCTGCCATCGTCATGATCGACACCATCAGGGAACATTACGAAGCAACAGGTAAAAAAGTAGGGTTCAAGCCTGCCGGCGGCATGAAAGTCATTGACGACGCCCTCACCTACTATTATCTGGTGAAAGACATTCTCGGCGATACCTGGCTCAACAAAGACCTGTTCCGCGTGGGAACCAGCCGTTTGGCGGGACAGATTTTAGAACTTCTGAAATAACAATAGTACATCGATATACCATGACAGCAACCATCAAAGGAACTTATCAAGGCGGGCTACGCAACGAGTTGACCCACCTTCAGTCGAAAAACACCCTATTGACCGATGCGCCTACCGACAACCACGGGAAGGGAGAATCCTTTTCGCCCACCGACCTTGTTTGCGGTGCTTTGGCCGCCTGCATGATGACCATTATGGGAGTCACCGCACAAGCGCACAATTTCAACATCGACGGCACCGGCTACGAAGTGAAGAAAACCATGGCCGCCGACCCCAGACGTATCGGACAAATCGACATCGTTTTCAATTTTCCGCCTCGCGACTATACCCAAAAGCAGCAGACCATGCTTTGGAAAGCTGCCGAAACCTGTCCTGTCGCTAAATCGCTACATCCCGACATCATCGTGAACATCAGCATGAACTTTCAATTTTGACATTATGGAAACTGAAATTGGCATCGGGCTATCCCACGAAGAAAAGATGGAGGTGACCCGTCAAGACACGGCCGCCGTGTATGGTTCTGGGGCTTTGGAAGTGTTTGCCACACCCGCCATGATCGCCCTCATGGAAAAAACCAGCCTGATGTGTGTCAGCGGAAAACTCGGCGAAGGCAACACCACCGTCGGCACCAAGGTGGACATCAGCCACCTGAAAGCCAGTCCGGTTGGTGCCACCATCCTTTGCGAAGCGAAACTCATCGAAGTGGATCGGCGACGCTTGGTATTTGAGGTGAGATGCTTCGACGGAGACATCCTCGTTGGCGAAGGTCGTCATGAACGCTTCATTGTGGACGGCGAGAAATTCATGGACAAGCTGAAATAGTATTTTCCGGCTTGTCCATGCTTCAGACTATCAAAATACTGCAAAAACAAATAGAACAGAATAATTGAGGACGCAACTGTAACTTTGTAGGATGAAATACCGGCCGATTCCATACTATCTACTGCTGCTGACAATCATACTGCTCTCCTTTTTCCTTTATTCTTCAAGATATTACCCATTGTTGAACTCCGATGATGCGTTAAATGTCCTGATGGCACATTATTACAAACTGCCGGACGACTTCTACTGCTGGGGACAAGACCGGGGAGGAACGCTCATACCATTGATCAGCCAATTGTTTATCAAGCTGTTCCATTGTTCCGCATTAGTTGCCGTCTCTTTGTCAAACTATCTCCTGCTAATCCTTGGCTATTGGGGTCTATCAAGTCTGATAAAGTCGAAATATTACAAAATCATTCTGGCTGTCATTTGGTTTCTTCCCGTTCAAAGATACATTGACCTTTTGCGTTTTCCTATCGGCGTTCAATACAGTTTGTTGGGATTCTCCCTATTTCTAATCACTTTGCTCGAAAAAAAAGCAGCATCAAAATGGGTTGTCAAACATCTCCTGCTGCTCTTCATTACGATGGTGTTGTCCACGACTGTCTGGGTGTCCGACTTATCCATGGTCTCCATTGCCGTTTTGCTCGGTACTTTAGCTCTATTTCATATTTTGAAACACAAAAACCTGAGATTTGACAAAGCCATTCTGCCTTATTTTTTCATCGGGACAACCGCTTGTTACTTGTTTGTAAGGTATGCGAAATCTTTTGCCACTACCAAGACAGCGCATTACCTGTCCATCAACGGCTTCCATGAACTAAAAAACGCCATGCTGCTGTTATGGGAAGCCTTATGGAAAGACCTTACTTTCGGAACGGACGAATCACTGGTGAGCCTATACTTCTATTTGACACTACTTTTCGTTTTTGCTTTCGCGTTTTTTATCGTCAAAAAACGACTGCCAGTCCATTTGTTTTCCAATAAATGGTCCGCTTTTTTCCTGGCGGATGCTGTGGTCGTTTTTGCGGCAATGCTTGCTTCCTCGTGGGTGCTGGCCAATGGAATGGGAAGATGGTATTTTGTCGCCACCTATATTTCCTTTTCCATGTTCGTTCTGTTGACTTTGGACCAAGCCGAGAAACGATGTCCAAAAACGCTTCGCTACAGCGTGCTGGTGCTGGCCGTGCTTGGCGCAATAAGCCCCATATACACGATGAAATATGTGGAACCCAAAACACTACGCCCCATGGCTGATATTGTCGGAGAATTTACACAACTTGGAGAAGTCGGAATCATCGCTGATTTCTGGAATTCCTATATTACCTCGTGCCCCGACCCCGAACACATTAAAGCGACTCCCTGCGACGGATGTGGGGTTAGAAGCCAAGAAATTGTCGATATGGTTTTTGAAAAAGACAACATCTACGTCATTCGAGACATGTGGATGGATCATTTTCCCGACACCTTGCAACAATTCGGGCATGTTTTGTTGAAAGAAGGCGAGCCTTTCAACATGGGCAACTGTAATGTTTGCAAATATGGCAAGGCCAAGATTGCTAAAACAAGTTCAAAATAAGAAGCTGTTTTTTGAAAGTGCAGAATGACAGTGTCAGGTACGGATTGATTACGCAGTTGGGGCTTGCTTGACAAGCTCTTTTACAAACTGATTACCTCGTCCATCCTGATATCCAAAGGCTCGGTCGGCACCTCTGCAACCAATTGAAAATCAAAGCAGATGCCGATACGCTTTACCCCGAGATGTTGCGATAAAAAACGGTCGTAATAGCCCTTTCCACGCCCGATGCGATTCCCATTACGGTCGAAAGCTACCCCTGGAACAATGATCAGGTCGAAAGTGCCTTGGTAGGGTTCGTTTTGCGGTTCAAGGATATTGAAATCCCCAACAGCAAAGTCCGTATCCTTGGCATATTCCACGGGGATGATGTCATCACCCAACACGGTAGGGAGCATGATGCGCTTTTTCAGATGCCAACGCTCCAGAAAGCCTTGGGTTTGCACTTCGTCGGGAAGGGCGTTGTACATCATGACGATACCGGCACGGATAAAATCGGGATGCCGTTCCAATTTACTGAGAATCAAATCGGACTGTTCCTGTAGTTGTGCTTTGGTATGCTGTTTCTTCAGCAGTTTGATACGGGCACGAAGTTCTTTTTTATCCATGCTACCAAGGGATTTTCAAATTGCCGCAAAGGTAAGGGATTTTCCTTCAATACAAATGGATTTCCTTACACTTGGTAAATCCTATGCCACGCGGCAGCAGACCGGAAACGCTGATGCTGTGTTGCGGAGCATTGCTGATCCACACCACCCGGGCACCCCCCTTTTCCGTTTTGGTGATCAGACCGCCATCCGCCTTCCAGCAAAGGCTGTCAACGGGCGAAGGACAGCTTACTGCGAAATATCCCTCTTCACCGAACAAGGCCGGTTCCTGCGGGAGCAAAACATGTTTGAAAAACGCACTCATCGTGTCACGGATGAAATTGAAATTCTCATTCAGGCTTCCATCGGCATTCACATGGGGCGAGTGCTTGTAACCGCTGAATGTGAACAGACGTGCATCAATACCCAATTCCAAGGCACGTTTGACAATGCACGAAGAACCGCACATCTTGTTGAAAAACGCCTTTTGCGCTCTTCCTGCCGCCTCAAACGGATAATCGTAGCCGTAAGGAACCACATCGTCACGGTCGCCATGAAAAGCGAGAATGGGTGTACGGGCATTCTCAAGCAATGTGAGGTCGGAGAGTGCTCCCCACATATCCACCACTCCTTTGACAGAAAAAGTATGTCGCAAATCGTTGCCGTTGCTCTCTATGCCTCCAAGATCGTCGCGCATGAAGCCACGGCGCGACGTTTCGGGGCGGGTGCTGTTGGTCATATAGGCCAGATTGAGCGAAGTGATGGCGCCCGCGCTGCTGCCTCCGATGAACATCATGCTGGTGTCTATCCTGTAAACTCTCTGATTCTCTACAAGATAACGCATAGCAGCATGGGCATCCTGAATGGCGCGATAGCCCGCCCTCTCTATGCCGGAATAAGAGGGGAGGAACCCCATGCGGTAATCGATGGATGCAGCCACATAGCCCAACGAGGCAAGGTGACGGCACCAAGCCTGTACGGCGGGTGATTTTCGGGTTCCAATATAAAATGCGCCACCGTGTATCAGCATCACCAACGGCCGCCATTCCAACGTGTCGCCATGCGGCTCGTAAATATCCATTTTCAACGACAGCTTCCGCATTTCCAAGGTATTGCGCAACATTTTCAACTGATCGCCCAACGCATTGTCCGACACGTCAAGTTCCGACCAATAGCCTTGTACATCGGCAAATGGAATATCAGGGATCTCATCCACCTCGAATATGCGGGATCGGTAGCGTCCGTTTTCATGATCACAATAAGAAGGTTTGCGATATGGCTTGAATTGAAAAGACATTTTGGAGAAAAGTCCTGTCTTCATGCGTCCGATAATGGAATCCGCATTAACATTCAAAGTCTTGAATTTAAGCGTTTTATCCAATTGTCCATCTTGATAGCGGATACGATGCGACAAAGCCTCTAAACGAAAGGCTATCGTATCGGACTGATCGTAATCCAAACTCAGATAATGACCTTTCAGTTCGTGCTCGTCGCTTGTCTCAACAAAGACTGCATACTCTTTTCCATCCATATCGCCCAAATAAACAGAAGGTGCCGGCAACACAGGCAGCCACAGGGCGACTTCGGCATTTTCATCGTGCATAATGGGTTTTGCAGGTTTTTCAGTAGGAGACATAGGTTGTTCGGACGTGTCATGCCTACTGCGCACCAGCAACGCCACCCCACCTGCCAGTGTCAAAAGCGCAACTATGATCAGCGCAAGACGCAAACCTCTTTTCTTCATATCTACATGCAAAATTTACCTGCAAAAGTACACAAAAACCATGCCCTGAGGTCTTGTGCAGACGTAGTATCGCCATCCTTTTCACCAAGTTTTTTTTATTACAAGCAGCAGACTATTTCAAAAAAAACAATACCTTTGTTCCAAATATGAACTTCAGTTCAAAGGATCTATCCATGTTTTGCCACTTAAATCACTCATTATGAAGCAAAAACCAAAGCTACTACTCTTACTGATTCCGTTGTTCATGCCGATGCTGGCATGGGCGCAAGCCGTCACTGTTACGGGAAAAGTCATTTCGGGTGACGACGGAAAAGGATTACCCGGAGTCACCATACAAATCAAGGGAACAACCCAAGGAGCCATTTCCGACTTGGACGGAAACTATTCCCTCAGCGCAGATCCTAAAGGAACGTTGATTTTCAGTTATATGGGTTACAAAACCATTGAAATGTCCATCAATGGCAAGACTAAAATCAACGTCACCTTACAGTCGGATGCACAATTGTTGGACGATGTTGTGGTGACCGCTTTGGGCATCAAGCGTCAAAAGCGCGAGTTGGGCTATGCCACCGAGGAAATTGGAGGCGACATGGTGGCCAAATCCGGCTCAGGAAGTGTCATCAGTGCCTTGAGCGGACGTTCGGCGGGTGTTCAGATCATCAATCCCACCGGCGTGGACGGCAGCGCATCGCGCATTGTCATCCGCGGCAACAACAGCATCTTCGGCGACAACCAGCCCCTGATCGTTGTGGATGGTGTCCCCATGACCAACGAAGGCGGTGTCACCGACTGGAGCGGCGGCCGCGACTGGGGTACCGCGCTGAACAACATCAACCAAGAGGACATTGAGGACATCAACATCCTGAAAGGTCCTACCGCAGCAGCCTTGTACGGTTCACGCGGCGGCAACGGCGTGTTGCTCATCACCACCAAGAAAGGGCTGAAGCAAAAGGGATTAGGCATCACGTATTCCTCCAGTTACAAGATTACGCAGCCCTACATGTTTCGCACCGTACAAAACAAATACGGCGCAGGCGGCCCCATTTCCTTCGCCCGTCCCCAGCTTAAGCTGATCGAAGGTTCGGAAGCCGAATACGGCTATCCCGTATATGAATATCCGGGCATTTACAGCGTGGACAACGGCCCGGAAGGCGAACCTACCAACACCACCTTCGGCTATTACGGCGGATCCGTGTCGTGGGGACCCGAAATGAACGGCGAGAACGTACTGTGGTGGGATGGCAAAGTCCGACAGTATTCGCCCCAACCCGACAATCTCAGCATGCTGTATCACAACGGTCACACGATGAATAACAACATTTCGTTCCAAAATGCCGGCGATTTCGGTTCCATCCGCGTTTCCTTCACCGACTCGCGCACCGATGCCATCATCGACAACTGCAACCTGCGGCAAACGACCGTCAATGTGGGGTCGCTCATCAACGTGTCGGATAAGATCAAATTAGACGTGGCGGTCAACTATTTGGACTACTACCGCCTCAACTCACCCATCATCGGCGAATCGTACAGTAACTTCAACAAAGGCTTGCTGTATTGCTGGCCGCGCAGTTGGAAAGGCATTGAAAGCACCACTTACGAGCAACCCGACGGCACCATGACCGAATGGGGGTCGTATCCGTTCAATTACATCTACACGAACACCTTCTGGTCGTTTTACAACAACAACACGACCTTGGACCGCGACAAGCTCTACGGATCCATCCGCTTGATTTACGACATCACGCCTTGGCTGAACGCCACCGCCAAAGTCGCCTTGGATTGGAACAACGACAGCTACACCACCAAGCACAAACCCACCACCATCGACGGAATGGCAGGCGGTTATTACTCCAAGAGCAAGTCTTCGTCCATCACCCGCGACATGGATTTTTTGCTCACCGCTTACAAGGAAAAAATCTTCGGCACCAAGTTCAACACCAAACTCTCTTTCGGTGGCGAACGCTATCACGGTTATTCGGAAGGTTTGAACGGAGCTTCGGGCGTGTGGTCTTATGCCCATCTCTATACCATCTTCAACTATACATCCGCCGAAGAACGTGTTTTGGGCGAGTCGCGCTGGGAAAAGCAGGTGAACTCCCTGTATGCCTTCTTTAACTTGAGCTACAGCAACTTCCTGTTTCTGGACATTACGGGTCGCAACGACTGGTCATCGACCCTTCCCATTACGAACAACAGCTATTTCTATCCGTCCACCACATTGAGTTTCGTCCCCACATCGGCATTCAACAAGACGAATTGGGGCATTGTCAATTTCTTGAAAATCAGAGCTTCGTGGGCGCGTACCGCCAGCGATACCGAGCCGTATCAGTTGACCTATACCTACAACACAGGGTCATTCGGCAACCAGCTTTCCGCCACACTCCCCGCCACTGTGCCTCCGTTGGAGTTGAAGCCGCAACGCCAGCGTTCCTATGAGCTGGGATTCGACTTGGGTCTGGGTGCCCGTTTCAACATGGACTTCACCTATTACGACATCTATTCTTGGGATCAGATTCTATCCTCTCCGCTGGCCTCCTCTTCGGGTGCCGGTTATGTCACCATCAACACCGGCGTGGTCACCAACAAAGGCATTGAAGCCATCATGACCTACGACATCACGCAAGGCAAAGACCACGCTGTTCAGATCGGGTTGAACTTCGCCCGCAACAAAAACCGCATCGTCGATTTGGCTGGTTCCGACATGTATCTGCTGTCGGAAATATGGGGATCGAACGGTCCCGCCATCGCCGTCGCCGAAGGTGAAGAGTACGGCACCATCTACGGATGGGACTATGTGTATTCCTACAAGATGGCCGACGGTTCCGTTATCGGACCTTTCTACGATGACAACGGCAAGCCCTTGCCCCTGCTCAACGAGCAAGGCACGGAATACCTGAAGACCAACAACCGCGTGCCTGTGGGCAACTGTGCACCGTGGATGACGGGCGGCATCAACCTGAGGGCTTCCTATAAGAACCTGTCGCTTTACGCCCTGATTGACGCCAAGTTAGGTGGACAAATCTACTGCGGATCCTACGTAGTGGGTATGCAGACGGGACAAAGCCTTGCCACCCTCTACGAACGCGACGGCAACGGTCTGCCTCTCTATGACGCCAATGACAACCTGTTGGGCAACTACGGCGTAATACTGCCCGGTGTCTGTATCAACACCACCACGGGCGAGACCGTCAAGAACGACCACAGCGTGCACTATTACTACAAATACATGCCGAACTTCGGCGGCTGGGGCAATTACCTCACCACCCCCGGCATCGTCAACAACACTTGGGTAAAGATGCGTGAGATCGCACTCACCTATGACTTCCCGAAGAAGCTCCTTGAAAAACAAAAGCTGTTCCAAAACGCCTCTATCTCGTTGGTGGGACGCGACTTGTTCTACATCTACAAAACCCTTCCCGACAACATCAACCCCGAAGGCACGCAAGGGTCGGGAAACGCCCAAGGACTGGAATACGCCTCCTACCCCGGTACCCGCTCCATCATGTTTTCACTTAAGGTCGGTTTATAATTTCAAAAGCATATCATCATGAAGAGAAATATCATCATCACATCCCTGTTGTTCGCTTTGGGTCTCACTGCCTGCACCAAAGGTTTTGAAGACATGAACCAAGATCCGTTCAGTCCGACGGGAACCACCATTGAAGCCCTTTTCAACGGGGTCTTCAGTTCATTGCAACAGCCTTCCAACGAAATGTTCTACCTGAGCAACGAGATTTTCTATCCCGAAACCGAACTCGGCGCCTTGACCTCCGATGCTTGGGGCAACTCCTCCATAGGAACGGCGGCAGTGTGGACCAATTACTACCATTCGCTGTCGAACATCCGCGAGATAGAACGCCGCTTCGACATGCAAGACAGCGACAAAGGCGATGCCGCCTATAGCGACAAAGCCCGCGCTCAACTCATTGTGCTGAAAGCCTATAAAACTTTCAAGGTGACCGACATTTTTGGCGATATCCCTTATTCCGAGGCTGGAAAGATTTGGCAAGGTGCCGACACACAGGCCTACATGAAGCCCAAATGGGACAGTCAGGAAAGCATCTACAAAACGCTGTTAGAAGAATTAGTCTGGGCGCGTGACGTGTTGCTGAACAACGCCGAAACCACTGCCGACGGCAACGTTTTTTACAAAATGCCCTACGATGTGCTGTTCAGTAACAACTATACGCAATGGGCCGAATTTGCCAACGCCTTGATTTTGCGTCACGGCCTTCGCATGTATGACAAAGACCCCGAGTTTGCCACACCGTTGCTGGTGGCTGCCTACAACTTCAACTACAGCATTCTCAATTCTTCCGGCGGCATCGCCACAGGAGGCGGCATCTGTTTATGGCCCAGTCTTTTAGGCACCAGTTGGGACATGAACTGGTCGTTCCGCGAGCACAAGAACCTGCGCATGGGTGAAACGGCATGGAGCTGTCTTTCCGCCACCAACGACATGAACGGCAGCGGCATCTACGACTACCGCGCCTTCCTGTTTTTCGACACCAACCATAAGACTGACAGTTTCCCCGACGGTGCTTGGAGGGCTTATCCGCAAATCCGCACCGAGACCACCCCTATCGAAGGTGGCTCACCGTATGCGATGACACGCGATGCCAACTACACCTTCAAAGGACCTTCGTGCATCTTCTCTCCATTCAACTATTACCTGACCCGTGACGAAAAATTTGTTCCGCAAATCCTCATCACCTATTCCGATATCCTGCTGATGAAAGCGGAAATCGGATCCAGAGGCATAGGCGGCATTACGTTAAGCGGAATGGAACTCGACAACGCCATTTTCCAAGCCATTAACCAGTCTTTCCTGTTTTGGACACAGATGCCTGTCAACACGGCACGTTGGACATACCTCTATCCGCAATACAGTTCGTATATCGGGTCGCTCGACGTTTGGTCGTATTGCAACAACATGGCTTCCAACGTAATGAACCATGCTGTGTATCAGAACAGCGGCTTTGACTATTCCGCCGAGGCCTATCTGCGCCTGATTTACCAGCAACGCTGGCTGAACCTGTTCCGTCAGCCTTGGGAGGCTTGGGCCTTGGCTCGCCGCACCTGGCAAACGCCGACTACGACCTATCACGCCAAGCTGACTTCGTTCCGCATGGAATATCCACAGACCGAAATCGAATACAACTACGACAACTACACCACGCAAACCTCGAATATGAGTATGGGCGACACCCGCAAAACACCAATGTGGTGGATGACCAAGACCGCACCAGAATAATCAACAAACAATTGAATAACAACAAAATACAATAGCTATGAAAAAACTGACCCTACTTATCCTTCTTGCCTCGTTGACAACGGCAGGATTTGCACAAGTGGAGCATCTCTACAACTTCAACACCCTGACTACCGGAACCCAGTGCCTGAACGGTCAGGACGGCTGGTCAACGCATTATCAGACGGCAGGGTCTTCGCAAGACTTTGACGTCGATTATACCAGCGGGACCCTGATTGCTCCCGACGAATCGATTGCGGTTTTCTATCCTTATGGCGGTCCCGGCGTAGGACGTACTGCCACGAGAAAAGCCTCCGACAACTTCAATTTCAACTTCCAGAACGGTGGCATCATGGATCTCGAGTTCGATCTCGTTCCCGCATGGTGGGGCGATTATGTGGGAGTGGGCTTCGATGCCGACGACGACAACAACATCTTAGAAGGCATGACGGAAGGCGATGGCGGCGTTTACCTCCGTGTTGCAGGAAGCGGAAACGACAACCACCCCAACCTGCACCTTCCCAACGGAACGGACATCGTTACCACTGCCTACCGCCAAGAAGGCTGGGCGCACTACAAGCTGTCGTTCGACTTTTCTGCATTTAACGGAGCAGGTTCCGTCACCGTTTTTGTAAAAGACTTCACTGCCAAAGGCTGGGGCGACTGGATTCAAATCTCTGACCTGACTGAAATCAACATGGGGCTTACTCCCGGTTCGGGCAATAGCCTTGACTACCGAGTCTGGGACGGCATCTTCTTCCACTGCCAAGGTGGGACGGGAGGCTTCGACAACATCCTCGTCCGCCAGATGCCTGATGGCAACGTGCAGTACATCAACATGGAAGACATTCCCAACCAGCTCACTTTCAACGCACCCATCACCCTGACCGCCACAGCCACTTCGGGACTGCCCGTCTCCTTTGAGCTATTGGAAGGCCCCGCCACGCTATCCGGCAACATTCTCACGCTGACAGGTGTTGCGGGCATGGTCAAGGTCAAGGCTACACAGGCAGGCAACAGCACCTGGCTTCCGGCACCCGATGTCATCAAAACCTTCGAGGTGGTCGATGCTGCAGCCTACACGCCCACGGTCACCATCCGCCGTCCATACCAAGGCACCAAGGTCTATATGAACCAGCTCCATCCCATGATGCTGGTCGTCAGTGCCTACATTGCGCACCCCGAAGTCATCAAGTTTACCGATGTCAAATGTACGGTTGACGGACAAGACATCCACCTCCAAACCTATTATCCCGACAATGCCGAAAACGGCTATTTCTCCGGCACATGGACCCCTTCGGCTTTCGGCTCCTACAATATGACAGTTTCCGTCACCACAAGCGGCGACCATGTGTACACTTTCAACAATAACTTTGAAGTCACCAACCAGATTGACAACAGCTTAGACGTGGTTACGCTCAATGGCGACCTCGTTTGCTCTCCTACGCAGATGTCGGTAAAAGGAGAATACGTCCTTCCTTCGCACGTGGGAGCCTTCAACAACATCAAGGCACATTACGACCACCGTTGCGTGAACGGACATTGCGACACTTACGACCGGATCGGTGGCATCAGGATTCGCAACTATAGGGGTGAATGGGTGGAGCTGTTCCGCTACATTTCTCCCTTTGGCGTGGAATGTCAAGACGATGTCGATGTCACCGACTACACCTCATTATTACAGGGTTACGTGGAATTTGAGTACTATTTCGAGACATGGAACGGAGAAGGTTTCAATCCCATCCTGACCCTGACCTACACAAAAGGAACGCCCAATTATCTCTATGCCGATGTCGATGAAATCTGGTATGACACCTACAGTTTCGGAGATTACAAAAATCAATTCCCTGTGCCTCAGGTGCATTATCTCTTTAGCGACAAGGCGCAAGCTGCCAAGTTGAAACTCACCACGACGGGTCATAACTGGAGCAGCAGCTTGAGCGGCGGCTCGGCCTTCAACACCGGCAACGCTGCCGAGTTCTACGAAGCCACGCACCACATCCGTATCAACGGGCAAAACAAATACGACCAGCACCTGTGGCGCACCTGCAACCCTAATCCCGCAGGATGCCAACCCCAAAACGGCACGTGGATCTACGACCGCGCCGGATGGTGCCCCGGAAGCATCGCCATGGTGTGGGACTTCGATTTAAGCGAATACCTGCCTGCCGGTCAAGCCGATCTGTTCTATCAGTTCGACCCGACCTACTTGGACCTCTGCCACCCCAACCATCCCGACTGCATCGACGGACAAAACTCCTGCCCACATTGCGACGACCCCGACAACCCCTTGTTGCGGGTTTCGGGAAAGGTGGTAAGCTATAGCAACGACGACGACGTTTTCTGGAGCGTGACCCCGTTACCCGATTTCAAACCGGCTTTCACTGCACATGCCTTCCCCAATCCTGCCAAGGACGAACTGACCATCACCACCGACTACGACAAAGGTAAACTTTGCGTGCTGCTCATCAACATGCAGGGACAAATCGTGCGCAACTTCACCGTGGACAAATCACGCAGCATCGATGTCAGCGACCTTCCTTCGGGCGTGTATATGCTTAAAATGTTAGGAGGCACTGTCATTACACAGAAAATCATGATACAATAACCATCAAAACCTACTATTATGAAAAGATTCAGCTTATTGATAATCAGCTTGCTAATGATGGGAGCGGTTCTGGCTCAAACCGAGGCTTCCATCAACTTCAACGGCTATACTGAAAATGCTCCGCTGAACGGGCAGGACAATTGGGTGGTCCGTGCCCACAGTGCCGGTGGCGGACAGTTGAAAACCGCTTTCGTGGGCGGACCGGGTTCCACCACTGCCGACGAGAGCATGGGCGTGTTTTTCGACAACGCCAACACCAATTTCGGCGAGATTGCCACACATAAATCCACCGCCAATTTCCAGTTCGACTTTTCGGCTGGTGGCACCATAGAAATAGAAATGGACGTGTTGCGCAACTGGTGGGGCACTGTGTTCGGTGTCGGTTACGATGCCGATGGCGACGGCGTGGTGCTGCCGCCCATGTATTACGAAACCACCCGTCCCAACCCCAACCTTCCCTCACAGGACGGCGGCATTTACTTCGCCACGACGGGAATTGACCCGCGCGAAATGTTTATCAACGGCATCGTGCTGCCTAACAACACCCTGCCTGTTGATTTCGACTATGACTATGACGGCTGGACACGTTGGAAAATCATGATCGACCTCGAAGCCAACAACCATGCCGGCAGTGTCACCCTGTTTGCCGACCACGGCTGCACGGGCGAGTTCCAGCCTGTCCCCGAAATACAAGGTCTGAATGCCGGTCTCACCCCAGGTTCCGGCGACCGCTTCGACCCTGCCAAGTGGGACGGCATCTTCTTCCTCAACAGCAGCCAAGCAGGCTACGACAACCTTGTAGTGCGCCATATCCCGGCAGGGTTATCGTCGCAATTCATCGAGTTTGCCAATATCCCCGATCAGTTGGCCTTCAACGACCCCTTCACACTGCAAGCCTCAGCCACATCAGGGCTGCCCGTAACTTTCGAGCTGTTGCAGGGTCCTGCCACGCTTTCGGGTAATATTCTCACCCTCAACGGCACTCCCGGTACTGTAAAAGTGAAAGCCAGTCAGCCGGGCGACGGCACGCAATGGCAGCCTGCCCCTTCGGTGACACGGACTTTTGAAGTGGTCGATCCCGAACAGTTTACGCCGCAAATCACCATACGCCGTCCGTATGAAGGCACCAAGGTTTACATGCCGAATTTGGAAAACCCCATCCTATTGGTCCTCAGTGCTCATGTAGAACATGGTGACATCATCAAATTTGAAAGCGTCACCTGTAGCGTGGACGGACAAACACTTTCGCTGGAGACGGAATATCCCGACGATCCGGCAAACGGATACTGGTATACTACATGGACTCCGTCGAGCTACGGCACCTTTAACATGACCGCCAGCATCACGCAGTCGGGCGGCAAAACCACACAAGTGTCCAACACTTTTGAAGTCACCAACAGCTACGATAATGTTGAAGTCACCGCCATGCACGGCGATTTGGTTGTCACCCCCGCCCAACAGACCAACTATGGCGAATACGCTTTCCCATCGCACGTGAATGCCTTCAACAACATTGCCATGCACTACATCCACAGTTGCGTAGGGATCTGCGACACCTACGACCGTGTGGGCTACTGCCGTGTGAAAAATTACCGTGGCGAATGGGTGGAGCTTTACCGTTATATCACGCCTTTCGGTGTGGAATGTGAAGACAACTTGGATGTGACCGACTACACCTCGGTGCTGCAAGGACTTGTGGAATTTGAAGTCTATTTCCAGACTTGGACTGGTGACGGCTACAATCCCACCCTCTCCTTTGCGATGACCAAAGGCACGCCGGAATACAAATACATCGACATGAACGAGCTATGGTTTGGCGCGTATGACTTCGGAGACTATGCCAACCAACAGCCTGTTCCTGCGGTTAATTTCCATTTTCCCGACAATGCCCAGAAAGCCAGCTTAAAGCTCATCACCACGGGCCATAACTGGAGCAGCGGTGTCAACAACGCCAACAACACCGGCAACGCGGCAGAGTTTTACGAAGCCACACACCATGTAAAGGTTAACAATGTCAGCAAGTTCGACCAGCACCTATGGCGCACCTGCAACCCTAATCCCGCAGGCTGCCAGCCCCAAAACGGCACGTGGATCTACGACCGCTCCGGATGGTGCCCCGGAAGCATCGCCATGGTGTGGGATTTTGATTTGAGCGAATACCTGTCGGCGGGTCACGCCGAATTGTTCTACCAGTTCGACCCTACCTACTTAGACCTCTGCCACCCCAACCACCCCGACTGCGTTAACGGACAGACCTGCGTGCAGTGTTCCGCCGCCGACAACCCCATTCTGCGCGTTTCGGGTAAAGTGGTGAGCTACAGCAATAACGAAGAGGTGCTGACCCACGTGCAGACCTATCCTGAAAGCAAGGAAGACCCGTTCCACGTCAGCATCACCCCCAACCCCGTCAACCACCAGATGAACATCAGCACCGACTACGGGAAAGGGAAAATCTGCGTTCATATCCTCAACGCCCAAGGCGTGGAGGTGCGTAACTTTGTGATGGACAAACAAACCACAATCGATGTCAGCGACCTTCCCTCGGGACTATACTTGGTGAACCTTATCGGTGGGAAAGTGGTGACAAAGAAGGTAGTGGTACAATAATGCCAGCTTGATAACACTACCTGACAATACCTAAAAAGAGACCGCCTCGGAGACGGTCTCTTTTGCTTGATACCGTTGAGCCGTGCCGTTGAGACGCCACAATGTGACGGCTCAACGGCACGGCTCAACAATATCTCAACAGTTTACTTCTTGACAAACTTATGGGTTTCGTTGGTCGTGACCGACATCACCTTGACAAAGTACAGCCCCGAAGCCAAGCCTTCAATGTTAAACTCAGCGGTTTGTCCTTCCACTTCCTGCGAAATCACCACCTGTCCCATATCATTGAAAACGGTTACGGTGCTACGGGCATCGCTCAGATTCAGCCTGAATCTGCCGTTGTTCGGATTCGGATACACTGCGTTGTTGTCGGCGACCTTGCTCTCCACTTTCCAAACGATGCTGGCGGGTGGGAAAGTAACATCGTCAATCCAAGCGCAGTCTTCCCCTGACGCCATCATGAAGTCCTTGGCGTATTTCCATTCAAGGGTATGCCTTCCGGCTTTGATGGGATACTCCACCTTCCCCCAGTCCTGCACTCCCGACCAATTGCCGGTTTCTATTCCGTCCACATAAAAACACAGCTTATCGTACGTTCCTTCGGAAGATACCTTTCTCCAGAAACTGATTTCTCCGTCGGAGGCAATGTCGATGGTGATCATGAGACTGCTTGATTGGTCGTTTCCAATTTGTCCGGAACGAGCACAATAGGCGCCGGTATGAGCTTGATCATCGATAATCCAGGCCGCTTGCTCAAAAGTCCATTCGAACTTCGAGAAATCGCCTGTTTCAAAGTCTTCGGTCAGTGTTCCCACCGAGAAAATGTAATCGCCCGCAAATGAATACCTGCCGCAATACATTGCCATGAGCAACTGGTAGGCAATACCTATTGGCGAAGAAGCGTTAACCGTAAACTCGAAATCGGCCGTATAAGTCTGTCCCACAGCAATATTACCACAGGAGAAATGATTCTGGGCATAGGCGATCTCGGGTGCGGAGCAATACACATCGAATAAGGTGGCAGGAGCCGCACTTCCACCCACATTTTTGATGGAAAAATGCACCACGGCAGTCTCCCCAGGATCAAAAATGGCGTCGCCATTACCTTGCGTGATGTCCATCGAAATGGATTCAAAGACAAGCTCAGGAGCAAAGGCTTTCATGTTGAAGCGACTCACCCAAGTGTCGGAACCATCGGTACAGGTTATTGTAAACGGTATCATGATGTTGTTGGGCACGACATCGCTCACGGTCAAGGCAAAGGCGTTTTCCAACATGATATTCTGCGATGCCGGTAAAGAAGCTATGTTCTCGGTAGCATCAGTAATGGTGACATAGGGTGAATCAGTGGAGAGGGTGGCTGTCACATTGCTAGCGTTGACTGTACCCACATTTTTCAAACGGACATTCAAACTCAAGGTCTCGCCGAAATCAGCCTGCTGGTTGCCGTTGGGACCATCGTTAATCTGAAATTCATCATACACCACAAAAGCACAGTTGGAAGGCACAAATGATCCCGCCAAGGTCTTGGGGCGCGCATCACTACCAGTGACAATAAGGGAGAACTCTCCAACCGTTGCAATGGCGGCATTAAAAGTAATGTCGGCTACGCCATTGGCATTGGTGGTGGCAAAGCCGATGCGTTCTCCATCCATAAAGATACCGCAACGGAAATTATAAAGGCCGTCACCATTGGCATTGGTGACCGTCACTTGCGTGCCGGTAGTTCCGACAAGTAGTTCCGTTTGGTAGGAAATCTGAGGATCGAAAGGCTCGTCATGCCATGGGCTCACCGCCACATCACCCATCAGGTTAAGGTCGTAGAAGTTCCAGCGCAGGGCACCTTCCTCCCACTGTCCGGGAGCGTTCACCCAAGGAGCGGTTTGTATCTTGGCTTCGCTAAGTGCCATGCCGGAATAAGGAATACACTCATGGTAGTAAGCATCTTCGGTCTCGCGGTGAAGATGGATGGCAGGTCCTTCAGTCTGACCTTCGTTGAACCAGCCATAACGCGAGTTACCCAAAACGGCGACAGCAAAATTAGAGATTTGTGTCATCTTTTCCAAGATGCAACTGCTTGAGAAGTCGCCGCAGATGCAACCACTGGTATGGAAGAAAGTGTAATTGTGATCGATGCCGTTCGCTCCGCTGAAGTTATCGTCATTGATGGAACTAGTAAACCAGCCGGCGACATAATCGGTATTGGCGTGGCCATCGTGATGCACATACTGCGTGCCCTGGTTGATGGCATCCATCAAGGCATCGGAACTCCAATTCCCTTCCTCTTCATACAAACGCGTGAAGCTGTAATTTTCAGGGATTCCGATGGTGGTATAGCCATTATCGCTGTGTTCGCCAATCAACAGTTCCAGATATTGGCTTCCGTTGCTGACAGGGTCATCGTAAAGATGTTCACCACCCATGGTCACTTTTCTAAACTCACCCAGCACCGGTGTTGTCTGGTAGGTGAAGGTCTTGTGCATCATGTTTTGCAACTCGGTAGCATTGTTAAAACACATTCTGCCTATGCCGACTTCGGGCAACAGGTCGTCCTCGCCAATCTCGCCCCACTTGCTGTTGTTGTTGTCGTTCCAAGTACCATCGAGAGCGCAATAGTACAAGTCGGCGGGAATGTTATTGTCAACTTGCAACATGCTTGACTGTACAGAGCAATAGAAACCACGATATGGAATCAGTCCCACGTCGCCACCCAGCAGCACCATGATGATGCCATTGCTTTCATACTCGTTTTTAATGTAGGTGCGTATTTTCTCCTGATCGTCGCGACCTTCGGTATCCGCAAGGACACTTTCCAAAGAAACGACCTTGGTGATCAAGCCTCTTTCTTCATAAAATTGCTTATAGGCATCAAAAGAAGCCACATATTGTTCCGTTGTGATGACCAACAGGTCATACACACTTTCTGTCCTGTTTCCGTAGGAATAGCCGTCCAGCATCTCTGGGTTCTGTGCCAAACTCTTGGCTCTATTCGCATGATTGGGCGTCACCCAAAGCATACGGCTGTTGTCGGTCCTGCTTGCAGTGGTATTCACGATGACTTTTGCCGTGCGGGCAAACATCACTTTTCCGCTGACAGGGACATATTGCACAGGGGTAAATGCGGAAAAGGCAAAACCGATACCGTTCAAGTAATACGTGGTGAGTCTGCCGTAGTTCGTCACAGGATAAGACTGACGCGATTGGTACAGGGCTTCGTCTTTCACAAACCCATTGCGTTCGGGCATGGAATAGGCACGTGCCGGCTGGTAAGGATAAAGCTGATGGTTTCCTTCTATTTCGGCGAAATCAGACAGCACTACTTCGATGGAAACCGCTTCCTGACCCTGAGGCAGCATCAAACTGACATGCTGCCAAGGCAAAGAGGGCTGCCCTGCCAATGCCGACTGCATACAGCCTTCAAAATCGATTTGTTCATAGCCCTCGATCTCACGCATGACAGGCTGGGTAAAATGATAGATGGACTCGACTGTCTGGGCAAACGACACGATGCCAGCTAATAATAGCATTGATGTAAGATATAACTTTTTCATTGGTTGATAGATAAAATAATAATAGGGTTGATTTCAAGAAAATTGTCGCCAAAGATAGTCATTATTTTTTGAAGATAAGGTTTTGCCGACTACTTTTTTTGCCGTTGAGCCGCCGTTGAAACAACGGCGGCTCAACGTTCGATTCAACCTTTCGCCTTGATGATTTTCCGCACGGCGACACCGTCATCCGTCACGATTTGCAACAGATAGGCTCCCGGAGTAAGCTGCCGCACATCTATGGAAAAGACCTCATCCTGCCGAACTCCTTCAAGCAGCGTTTGTCCTGAAGTATTGAACAAGGTCACTTGTTGCAATCCCTTGGCTTTTACGGTCACAACATCCGATGCAGGATTGGGAAACACCTTTACGGAAATAACCTGATTTTCAGATACATTGTCGGGTTTGAAATCAAGGAACAGCGCGATCTGCTTCCGAGCGGTATTCTTCGAGACAACAGGCGTGTCACGCACGTTACTCTCAGTAAAGCTCACCTCATTACCCTGGATGGTCAAATGCCCCGCAAGACTTTCCCATTGCACATCGTTTTGTGTGCCTATCGAGAACTTAGAATAAACGCGATCCACGGTTTCGTAATTCCCATTGACGGGGTTGTTCTCCGAAAGGAAAACCGGAAAAGATGCGACGATCACAGCCTCTTCGAGCGCACCTCCCGATACCATTCCCGACGGAACAGGGTATCTTCCCGCCGCCTCTTTCCAGTTGGCATTATTCAACAAGGTGCCGTTCGTCACTGCACTTGTCAGCAATCCCTGGTCTGCGGTCTCCTCGTGGTTACCCACGCCAAGCGGACTTGTACAAAGTTGCTTGTCATAATAACACTCCAAGAAGGTGGAGAAAATCTCACCGCCAATGACAGCACCAGTATTGGTTGTTCCCTTTACCACACCCACGCTTACATTCGATTCGGCATTAGAGCCATCCAAATAACCGCAGATGCCTCCAATATAGCCTGTTCCCTCCGCTTTCCCAGCATTGAAACAATAATGTATGGTGGAGTTTTCCCTGACAAAACCGACTACGCCGCCGCCCACTTCGGTAGCGAAAACCGTCCCCAAGTTCATGCACTGACTCACCTCCGCCGTCCAAATCAAGCCTGCAATGCCGCCTACCTTGTTAGCGCCACGGACATAACCGTCGAAAACACAGTTCGTGATTTTAGAATCACTCTCCAACATTCCGGCAATGCCGCCTACATATATCTTGCCACAGAAATAGGCGTTGGAAACACGGAGATTTTTCACCGTGGCATCGTCAATTTCCCCGAATAGCCCCACATTGTCCACGTTTGAATCATTGAAATACAATCCGAAAATCGCATGGCCGTCACCGTCAAACACCCCCTTGAAACAGGTGCCCTCAAAGGTTTCCTCATCAAAAAAACCGATGGCGTGCCAGATGTCGGGTTCCGCATTGCCTTCCCATCCTCCGTTTTCATCAAAAGCCATGTCATTGAAATAAATGTCGGCAGTGAGCTTGAAAAACTGTCCCTCGGCATCGACATTCACCGTTCCACCATGGTATTCAAAGCTCGCGGCACTGTTGACGCCTTGCTGAAAAGCAATCAAGTCCGCCTTGTCGTTGATTAAAAAAGGATCATTTTCGGTGCCGTTTTCGGCTCTCAAGGCAAATGGATTCAGAAATAAAACACTAAACACCATTAAAATAGAAATCGTAACCTTCTTCATTCTGTTGATGATTTCGATAATATTTGATAATAAATGGATTTGATTATTGATTATTGGGCAAAGATAAAAAAAGGATCGGTTGATCTCAACCGATTTTACTGTTCAATTTATCCTTTCCCCATTTCGGCACATTGTTTTTAATATATCGTGTAATGCCATTCCATTCATCATTGTTCCGGATAATATGGTCATGGAAACGGGTCTGTCATTCGAATGGAATACTGTTTGCTCTGGCAAATTTAGTGACAGCATATTTAAACCGCGAAATGACATGTGACAAACGACCGCACTGATTGGCAATTGCCTGCATTTGGACATTTTTCATTTTGTCATCATCGGGTTTTTCATCCTTTGTGTCATTCCTTGTGGAGACGTCACAATGTGGCGTCTCCACAAAGGATGACACAAAGGAGTCCACAAAAGATGTCTCAATAAATGGTCTTTCAACAATGATTATCAAATGAATATGGTTAGGCATGATTTGAAACAACGGAACCTTAATGTCATTATGCAATGATTCCATTTTCCCAATACATTCCTCCGCATATCTTCCGATTTCTGACAAAACTATCCTGAAATTGCCGTCCCCGTCATCAACGATTTCACCCAAATAATGCAGGTGATGGCATGTACATATCGTGATGAAATACGCGCCACCATTGTAATCGTGCCATGGTGCCCGAGCCGAAGGAATGCGGTATTTGTTTCTGAATTTATCCGTCATAATTTATCGTGGTTAGATTATTGGTTAAACTCTGTTGAGACGTGGTTGAGACATCACAATGTGGCGTCTCAACCACGTCTCAACGGCAAATCTACGCATTTTCCAATCGAGTAGGAGGAAAATGAAGCAGTTTTCCTCCTACTTCATTTTCCGTCCTCTCACACCACCGTACGTGCGGTTCCGCATACGGCGGTTCTTAACCCGGATGCAGTTTCACGTAATAATCCATAAGCCATGGGTAGCCGGCAAGTCTCGGCATCTCGGTGGCGGCGACACGGTGCATGAAGCT